>NZ_JBLWZV010000006.1:0-206200 GCF_048266285.1 Amphritea sp. | reverse complement strand
TCATTCTGAAACCTTCCATAGTTTGACTATTCCCTTCCAGAAAAGCGTGCGTGCACACTATTTCGGTGACGAGTGGCCTATAAACGTGCAAATCAATAACCTATTGATTTTATTGATGATCAAAATATCACCAACCGAATAAACAGGCAAACACAAAAACTAAGTGTGTCCCCTTTCCTTGAAAAGTTCAAATCATACTGCATAAAGACAGTACAAGGATGTACACCATAAGCTCTGCTTTCATCGATCGATTGCGTCACCACATACCTGCTCACAATTAGATTCGCTGCGGTCTCCGAGTGCTTGTGTGTACGCTTGCCCCCCCGATGAGGATTCATGTCGCGGTGCCTCAGCCCCTAGGCAGCGGGATAAGGACGACTTTTATAACCGTTGACGATAACAGAACATTAGCGCATCACATCAGAAGACGCTGATAAAACTGCAACTCCGCTTCGAGACTGTGCACTTGGTTACCGGCTTGACGAAAGCCGTGCTGTTCATCTGGGTACAGATGGTATTCCACCGCAATACCGCGCTGTTTTAAGGCATTGACCATCACATCGGTTTGCTGCGGCACCACGACCCTATCTTGGCCGCCTTGAAAGAAGATCATTGGGCAGTTAATTTGATCGGCATGCAGGAGTGGACTGCGTTGCTGATACAGCGCAGCATCCTGTTGAGGATCACCGATCAACCAATCTAAGTAATGGCTTTCAAATTTATGGGTATCGCGGGTGAGTGCTATCGGATCACTGACGCCGTAATAACTGGCCCCGCCTTTAAATCGATCACTGAACGCCAATGCACAAAGGGTGGTATAGCCGCCGGCACTGCCACCGCGAATAAACACATTCGCCGAGTCGATAAGCCCCTCACTGGCGAGATAATCAACCGCTGCTTCGGCATCTTGCCAATCGGTTTGCCCCCACTCCCCGGCTAAGCGCAAACGATAGGCCCGGCCATAACCGGTGCTGCCGCGATAATTAAGATCTATCACAGCAAAGCCCCGGCTGGTCCAGAACTGAATTTTGGGATTATACAGTGGGTAAGTAGCCGCCGTTGGCCCGCCATGGGTGAACACGATCAAGGGCGGGCGCTGGCTCAGGTCAGTGCTTAGGCGTGGCAGATAGAGAAAACCATAGGCGGTTTCATCTGCCACCGGATAACTCACCGGTTGTGGCAGGGTGATATTACCCGCCGGTTTCTCGCCCCCCGCCAAAACCCGCATCTGGGTGCCGTGATAATTAACGCTATCAACCGGCAATTCATTGTCATTTAACAGCTCATCAACGGGGTGCATGCCTCCGTTCGGGGCTAGCTCAATAATCGCCATCGCCCGATCTTGCGCGGCGGCTATGCAGTAGATCCGCCCGCGATAACAGCACAGATGGCGAAATAGACTGAACTGGTCGGTGAGCCGACGTTCTTGGCCCAGCGCCGACACCATCGCTAAGCGCCCTTCCCCCTGCACCATATAACAGGCGATCCAATGATCGTCATCCAATTGATCCCAGGTCGAGACGCCCAACTGCCACTGCGGCAAGCCAAAGTCATTTGTTCGAGACCACAGCGGCTCGGCTCGAACGCCATCTGCCCCGCGCCCTGTTAACGGGTTGTTCGATGCTGATATTTTGGGTGTCTTGAGTGTAGGTGCTGCAGTCTCTACGGAGTGGTTTTGTGGTTTATTATTTGCATCATCAAATAGATAACGGTATAAATTCCACCAACCAGAAATATCACTGATCGCGACTAAGCTGTTATCACTTAAGAAGCGTGGTTGCTGCAAGGATTCTTGAGTCGTCTGGCCGGCGACGATTCGATGTCCGGTTAAACCACTGGCCGGGTTGATATGATGCTTGCCGGTGTCATTATGCTCGCTTGCGCTAGCAGTGCCTGTCCCTTGTTCTCCGGTTCCTTGTTTTCCTTTGTCCGCATCAGCCGGTTGCGTGTTGGGTGGCCTAAGGTGGGCGAGATTAAGCTGAGTGCTGACCCAAGGCATGTGTGGGTGGTTCCAACTAATCCAAGCCAGCTGTTGACCGTCGGGGCTCAGCACCGGTGCAGCATAGAAATCATCGCCGCTAACCATCACGGTGACCGCACCACTATCAATATCCACCGCCACTAAGCGATGTAGCGGTTGAGTAGGATCATCACTGGGTTGTTCCTGCACCGCTAGCAGTCGTTGACGGGGTTGATCATAGATTAGATCGCCATAACGGCAACCCGAGGTTTGTGTAAGCGGCAAAGGCGTTTGACCGCCCTGCTGTAGCCAGATCTGTTGGTCGGTGGCATTCACAAACGCCAAGCGGTGATCTACGGGGCACCAGCTTTTACCACCATATTCATAGACACCGCTGCGGACGCTAAAATCGGCTGGGGTTAAGCAGCTAACGACCCCGTTCCAATCACGCCGGTAAAGCAAATTACGGCCATTTTCCGGTTGGTATTCAACCCAGAAAACGCCCTGATCACCGGCATAGAGTTGACCATATTCAAGCCCCCCGGCCACCGCCTCAGCAGCGGACAGGGAGGATGCAAAAAAACCATATTGGGTCATCGTTAGCTACCGTTTAGTCAGTGCAGAGGCTCAGGCTAACATATCAGCCCTTGCAGAACACTCTGGAGTTGCGCTCATTACGGTAGATAGGCTCGTCATGCACGGGCAGCTCCGCGGCTTCGCGTGCCTGCACAATCAGATCATGATGGGGGGATTTACTGCAAACAGGATCAGCATTATTGGCATCGCCGGTGAGCATAAAAGCCTGACAGCGGCAGCCGCCAAAGTCCTTCTCTTTTTCATCACAGGAGACACAAGGCTCTTTCATCCACTCATAACCCCGGAAGTGGTTGAAGCCGTTGGAGCGATTCCAAATCTGCTCGATGCTCTGTTCCTTCACATTGGGAAACTCCACCGGCAGCATCCGCGCACTATGGCAAGGCAGGGCCGTACCATCCGGCGTGACCGTTAGAAACACCTGCCCCCAACCATTCATACAGCCTTTCGGGCGCTCTTCGTAATAATCCGGCGTAACAAAGATGATTTTGATCGGATTACCCGCCGCCGCAAGGCGATCACGGTATTCGTTAGTGATGCGCTCGGCCCGCTCTAACTGCGCCCGCGTAGGCAACAGGTTATTACGGTTTTCATAGGCCCAGCCATAATACTGACAGGTAGCCAACTCGACATAATCGGCTTCAAGTTCGACACAAAGCTCGATAATACGGTCGATCTGATCGATATTATGTCGATGGGTAACAAAGTTGAGCACCATCGGATAACCCTGGGCTTTCACTTCCCGGGCCATCTTTAGTTTTTGCGCAAAGGCTTTTTTTGATCCCGCGAGCAGGTTGTTTACTTCCGGGTCGGCGGCCTGAAAACTGACCTGAATATGATCCAAACCAGCAGTGCGAAAGTCCGCTATTTTATGCTCGTTTAGGCCCACTCCAGAGGTAATCAGGTTGGTATAATAACCCAATTGTCGCGCTTCGCTGATCAGTTCTACTAAGTCTTGCCGTACCAGCGGTTCGCCACCAGAAAAGCCCAACTGTGCCGCGCCTAGTTCACGGGCTTGGGTAAACACATCGACCCACTCGGCGGTGGTTAGCTCATCGGTTTTACTGGCGAAATTGGTTGGGTTAGCGCAGTAAGGGCACTGCAGTGGGCACTTATAAGTGAGTTCGGCGAGCAACCACAGCGGCTGACCATGGGTCGGCACCGCATTCAGTGATGGCTGTCCGTTACAGGCTGATCCAGCGTTGCTCACGGGCATCTCCTAAGAAATCCAGAATATCCCGCTCGATCCCATCGGCATCGGGGAACTTTGCCTGCAGTGTCTGGATTATATCCGCTGCAGTACGCTGACCATCCACCAGAGCTAAGACTTCACCGGCGGGGCCATTGAGTTTAACCATCCCTTCGGGATAGAGCAGCACATAACTATCCTGTGCTTTCTCCCATTGAAAACGAAACATCCGATTCAATACCGGGGTCTGGTCCGGGGTGATCTCTGCGCCGCTCATGCGAATAGACCTTGGTGATAGATCTTCTCGTCGGTCACCGTGTGATACGGCGGACGCTTGAGTTCATAGGCCATGGTCATGGCATCTAACATGCTCCAGAGCACATCCAATTTGAACTGTAAAATATTCAACATCCGATCTTGTTGTTCGCGGGTGGTGTAGTGGTCTAGCGTAATATCCAACCCATGAGCTACATCGCGGCGGGCTTCTGTCAAACGGCCACGGAAGTACTGATAGCCCTCCTCTTTGATCCAAGGATAGTGAGTCGGCCAAGTATCCAAGCGATTCTGATGAATAGTCGGGGCAAATAGTTCGGTCAGTGATGAACTGGCGGCTTCTTGCCAAGTCGCACGGCGAGCAAAATTAACATAGGCATCGACGGCAAAGCGGACACCGGGCAATACATGTTCTTGCGACAGTATCTCTTCACGGCGCAAACCCACTGCTTCGCCCAACCGTAACCAGGCTTCGATGCCACCTACGGCGCCATCATAGCCATCGTGATCCAACACCCGCTGCACCCAATGACGACGCACGTCACGGTCCGGGCAGTTGGCCATAATAGCGGCATCTTTCAACGGTATTGAAATTTGATAATAGAAACGGTTGGCCACCCAGCCCTGGATCTGCTCTTTACTACAGTCGCCGTTATACATCGCCACATGGTAAGGGTGTTCGGTATGATAAAACGCCCCTTTAGCCCGCAGCGCCTGTTCAAATTCGTCCCGGCTTAGCGCCGGTAAGGTCTGTTTCAGTGGTGCATTCATAACGCCCCCTTAAAGCTCAATACTCATGCCGTCATAGGAGACTTCGATCCCACGGGCCACCACTTCGGCCCGTTCAGGAGAGTCTTCATCTAAAATCGGATTGGTATTATTGATGTGAATTAATACTTTGCGCGGTTTCTCAAGGGTATCGAGAAACGCTAACATGCCCGCCTCGCCAGTAGCTTCATTGGGCATCTGTGCAAGGTGCCCCATCGTAACGCCTAACTTATCGCCAACTCCCGACGTGATCATCTCATCGTCGCGCCAGATGGTGCCATCCACCAGCAAACAATCGGCATCTTGCATAATCGGCTTCAGATGCGGTTCGATCTGACCAAGACCCGGCGCGTAAAACAGCGTTTTACCACTGCGGGTATCTTCAATCAGAATGCCAATATTGTCCCCCGGATGCGGGTCATTACGATGTGGCGAATAAGGCGGCGCACTGCTGAGCAGGGTTACCGCGGTCAGTTTAAATTCGGGTACCTGAGGAATCACAAAGCTGTTCTCGCCCGCTGCAACCGAAATCCGGTTGCGAGTAATGCCACCATTCCAATGCTCTAACATCTTAAACACGGGGAAACCGGTGGTGAGGTCTTGATACACCATATCGGTACACCAAACCTCATGGGGACAGCCTTCGCGCAACATTAACAAACCGGTGGTATGGTCGATCTGACTGTCCATATAGACAATCGCGGCGATACCGGTATCACGAATCTGGCGATTAGGTTGCATCGGCGCAAAGTCAGCCAGTTGCTGACGAATATCCGGTGAGGTATTAAACAGTATCCAGTCTTCGCCATTCGCGCTGATCGCAATGGACGACTGGGTGCGAGATTTAGCATTCAATGTGCCGGCGCGATAACCAGCACAGTTGCGGCAATTACAGTTCCACTGCGGAAAACCACCGCCGGCGGCTGAGCCAAGAATTTGTATTTTCATTATTATTATCTTGTCGTGTTGTCGGTGTGTTCGAGGGACAAACTAAAAACTCCACCCGTAGGTGGAGCTTGGTATAGTGCTTAGCGGTTTGCAAAGTACATGGTGACTTCGAATCCGATACGCAGATCTGTATAAGCTGGTTTAGTCCACATATGTATTACCTCTTTTGTTATTAGGTTGTTCCAGTCTTATGACTGTCTTTAATCATAGAAACCGAGGGCTTAATTCCATATGGTACTTTGGAACTAATCTACAGTGCTTTTTAGTCGTAATTCGGCGGTAAAAGTACTGTTTTAGCCTCGACCAGACTGAATCAGGGGGGTTAAAAAAGAGATGGCCACTGGAGCCACCTCAAACCCAGAGAGATCACGCGCCTCACGGCAACCCCTCACGGAGGACTCGATTAACACCGTTACGGTGTCGCTTGCTGAGCCGTCAACTCATCGTTAGCTCGCTTGATCACATAGGCTTTTACTGCATCGGCCTGCGCCACACTCATCACACTGCCAAAGGCCGCCATGCCATTGGCTTTTTTCAAGCCATTGACGACGATCGCTTCCCAGTAATCAAAGGTATGTTGGCTGGCATAGCGCAGATCTGGCAACACCCCGCCACTCACCGCGCCATCACCATGACAAGAACTACAGTAAGTGTGATAAATCGCTTTACCCTCGGCTACGGTTTCTGCCGATGCGTTAGCTGACGGTGGATTCAACGCTTTAGCTGTAACCTTGAGTTCAGGCAACGTTGCCTTACCCCCGAGTTTGAACACCAGTAAACGGTTAGTATTGGTGGTTAGCGCCTCACTCACCAATGGCCCGACCACCAGTGGTACGGCCCCACCCCAGCCCGCCATAATGGCGACATACTGCTCACCATTTACACGGTAACTAATCGGCGGAGCCACCATGCCTGTCTGACTATGATAAGACCATAACGACTTACCATTCGCGGCGTCATAAGCCACCAGATTGCCCTTACCATTGCCTTGGAACACCAAGCCACCGGCAGTACTCAAGGTGCCGCCATTCCACGGCACAGGCATATCGATACCCCAAGCTTCTTGCTGAGCGACCGGGTCCCAAGCCACCAAACGACCTTTGGTCGCCGCCTTGATCGCTTTACGCACCGCTGGGTCTTCCGGCATGGTGGCCGCCAATAGACTCACCCCTAAATTGACGGTAAGAGATTTAACCTGATAGTCATCATCGGGAATATAGGGGAACGCCATCTCCCGAGTCGGCAAGTACACTAACCCCGTATCCGGGTTAAAGCTCATTGGCTGCCAGTTATGCCCACCGAAGGGTGATGGCTGAGCCAAAAACGGTTTACCGGCGGTGCTATAACGGGCTTCAGGCTTGATATTCGGTCGGCCTGTGGCGGGGTCCACACCATCGGCCCAGTTCACCGCGACATAGTTTTCGGCTGAAATAAACTCGCCGGTCACCCGATCCAGTACATAGAAGAAGCCGTTTTTAGGTGCCTGCATTAACACTTTACGCAGCTTACCCTTGACCTCAAGATCGGCCAAAATCATATGCTGAGTCGCGGTGTAATCCCACTCCTCACCGGGAGTTGTTTGGTAATGCCAAACATATTCGCCGGTGTCCGGCCGCACCGCCACAATGGACGACAGAAACAGATTATCTCCCTCGCCATTACTCCGTATCTCGCGGTTCCAAGGGGAGCCGTTACCGATACCGACATAGAGCAAATCCAGCTCAGGGTCATAGGCCATTGAATCCCAGGCGGTGCCACCACCGCCGAGCGTCCACCATTCACCGGACCAGGTTTTACTCGCTTCAATCAGCGTTGGATTAGTCTCTTTTGCCGGGTCATCGGGCACGGTATAAAAACGCCATAACATCTCGCCGCTATCGGCATCATAGGCAGAAAAATATCCGCGCACGCCAAACTCAGCGCCGCCGTTACCGATCATCACCTTACCCTTAACAATACGCGGCGCGCCAGTAATAGAATAAGCCTGATCGTTATCGGTAGTTTGTGAAGACCAAAGCTGCTGCCCGGTTTCAGCATCCAGAGCAATCAAGCGACCATCCAAGGTGCCGGTATAGAGCTTACCTTGCCATGCTGCAACGCCTCGGTTAACCGCATCACAACAGAGCTTTGGACCAACTACACCCCGATCCACCTGGGGATCAAACTGCCATTTAAGTTCACCTGTCACCGCATCAAAGGCATACACCACATTCCAACTACCTGTGACATACAACATGCCATCGATCACTAATGGCGTAGACTCAAGACCCCGGGTGGAATCAAAGCCATAGGACCAACTCAAACCTAGGTCAGCCACGGTTTGCTTATTAATTTGCGTCAACGGGCTAAACCGCTGCTCGGTATAATCACGACCATGGGCGAGCCAGCTGCCCGGCTCTTGATCTGCATTGATTAACCGGTTGCCATCCACTGCCGCCGCAGCCTGTAACTGGGTCACTCCGGGTAGCACCAGCGCCGCACCGAGTAATAGCGGCATCAGTTGTTTATTTAATTGCATCTTTTACCTCCTCGCTTAAAACGGAATCGCTACCCGTAGGGTTATACCATCGGTTTCAATACCGTTTTTCACGCTTAGGTCTTGGCTATATTCACCCTGCAACTGAAAACGTTTGCCGATCCATTGGCTGTACCCTAACGTCAGGGTGTCGGTATCGACATCGCTATTCGCCTGATCAACCCCATCGATATCCACCTCGCCCCCTTTCTGCTTACTGTAACGTCCCCAAACATAGCCTCCTTGGGTCACATCTTGAGAAACGATAGCGCTCATACGGTACATATTGTCACGCCCAAGGCTATCACCCGCCGCCAGGTCATTATTGTCGCCGTAGATTTCAACCTCACCGATAAGCTCCATATATAGGCCGTCGCTCAGCCCCTTGGTATAACCGCCCTGAAACACCAGCGTCCAGCGGTTGGCTCCCACATTGACCGCTTTATCACTTTCATACTCACCGGTAGGCAGGTAGACGAACGAAGATAGTCCTAACCACTCTTTATTGTCGTTGTTAGCGATAGGCCACAATGTTGAGCCGATAAAAATATCCCCGATACCCGAACTTTGTTCGCCCTGAATACCCACATCCTGATCAACTACCGGAATGATAATTTGCGGATCGGCAGGCATGCCAAACAGTTCGGTGTAATGAATAAAACGCTGGATGACAGCATTGACCTGCAGATCAGCATCATTGGACACCGTGTCACCATCGACATTGAAATCATCACCGGAGACACTTTGCAGATAAGTGACCGACAAGTTAACGCCTTTCGGCGCGGGAATATAATCCCGAGGGTGGACCGTTTCAGCGATGGCAAAAGCCTGGCCCGACAACAAACTTCCGCACAGCAAAGCGGACACTGACAAAGCCTTATAGTTATTGTTTTTCACGTTTTTTCCTCTGCTACAGTATGACTACAGGCTGACGATACCAATAGAGGCAGATGAAAATCTTGATAAGATTGACGACATTATGTAACAGAAAGTAACAAGCCAAAGACAAATTAATTAATATCCTAACAAAACTCAAATCTTGTTTTATTCAGTAATAGTTTTTATGATGCAGGGATCAAGCATTACTGTTTAATAATAAAAAAAGAGAAACTGTTTTCTATGCCTGATACAAAATCGCGTCTGATCACCCCTGAGCAGCGACTCAGCACCATCCCATTTGAAGCCAGTGAAACCAGCGGCGATCACAGCTTCACCAATATCCGGCTGGAAAACTATGCCCGGCTACCCTATGTCGATCTCAATCTTCCCGGCATGGATCACCATGTAATGATCTATAACTACAATCCGCCGAGTGCAGCGGTGCACTATCACTGTGGTGGACAGCACTATAACGGCATCTGGCAGCGCCAAGCGGTGGCTCTCATTCCCGCGTTTCAAGATAACCAGTGGCTTATTCCTGAATCCAATTCGAGCACCTTGCACATACTGTTCCCCTATACTGCGGTTAGTAAAGTGATACAAGAAAGCTTTGACCTCGACCCTGATACACTAGAACTACAATCACTCTTCGATGCCCAAAGCCCTGTCCTCCAGAGCCTTTCAGAACTGATGTTTCGCGAGATGCAGGATCAGTTTAAAAGCGGAAATCTGTATATGGAGAGCCTCGCAAACGCCGCTATCGTGCACCTTTTGCATAGTTATTCCAATAAAACCATTCAACGTCATGCACACAGCGGAAAGATTAGTCCTCAGGGGTTACAGCTACTGATTCGCTTTATTGACGAGCATCTAAGCCAAAAAATCACCCTCGACCAGATGGCTAGTCAACTGCATATGAGCAGCTACCATTTCTGTCGAGCGTTTAAACTCAGCAGTGGCTATACACCGCATCAGTTTGTCATACTGCGGCGCACCTATGCCGCCCGACAACTACTTATCAGCAGTCAGCAAACGCCGGCACAAATCGCCCAACAGACAGGCTTTAGTGATCAAAGCCATATGAATAAGCAGTTACGGCGGGAGTTCAACATGACCGCGACACAGATCCGCGCTTAAACCCGCCCATATCGCTACTTCTGATGATGTTATACCAAGTATCACTAATGCCATAATGCTAGGGTTTTTATTACCACGCACTGCTTCTTTTTTTACTAAGATTGCGCAATTTTTTACCAGACTCCGTTGTCTCTCAAACACTATTATTGAATCGATATAAATAGTCCATCACTCTATTTAATAATAAAAGAATAATAATATGTGCATGAATATTACTGTTATCGATAAAAATTCGAGTAATCATCTATCTAATTTCCATAAAGAGAATGGCTTCGGCTTTCATATTAATACCTTATTCGATCTACCCTCGCCGGATAATACCGAACAAACCGATGTATTTATTATCGACTGCTCCACTGCACGACATCCAGACTTCTCTCTGACCCGGAAACTGCGTAGTCATAGTCGCAGCGGTATTATCCTCATCGGCAAAAAAAATAACCCTGATGATCTGATTGTGGCATTGGAGATGGGGGCCGATGAATACCTTGCGCAACCGGTCAATTACCGCGAGCTTTCCGCGAGAATTCGCAATCTCGGCCGCTGGTCAAGAATGAGCCTCGAAGGTCCAGACAACACAAACGCTCAAACAGACTCGCAAATCAGTCACTTTGGCGGTTGGCAATTGGATCTAGTGCGGCAGGTGCTCAAATCACCCACGGGGCAGCTAACAAAATTGCCCAAAAATGAGTTCACCCTTCTAACGACCTTACTCAATAACCGGAATCAACTGATGACGCGGGAAGCGCTACTCAACGCACTCTATCATCGGGAATGGCACCCTTCGGATCGCACCATCGATATGCTGATCGGTAAATTACGTAAAAAACTCAATGACTATCAGAAAGAAACCGCATTGATTAACACGGTATATGGGGTAGGTTATATTTTTGCGGCTCAAACCGATGTGGCGCCTAATCCGACACCCGTCCCCGTAACGCCTTAACATGACCTCGTTTGGTTTTGCTATCAACCCGTTTACGTTTGGCTGAGCGACTAGGCTTGGTTGCTTGTCGCGCCTTCTGCACCACCGTGACGGTTTTAATTAACGCCTGTAATCGCTGCAGTGCATCTTCTCGGTTTTTTTCCTGAGTGCGGTACTGCTGGGCTTTAATCACCACGACCCCCTCTTTGGTAATGCGAGAGTCCTTCAGTTGCAGCAAACGTTCTTTGTAAAACTCGGGCAGCGATGAGGCAGCAATATCAAACCGCAGATGAATCGCCGATGAGACTTTATTGACATTCTGGCCGCCGCTGCCCTGAGCGCGGATCGCTGTGAGAACAACTTCATCATCGGGGATCGAGACATTATTAGAGATAACCAGCACTATTGAGTCCATATAAAAGGTTACGGCGTATTGTAACAGAGGCCGTCATTATAAATTAGGCTTACCAATGCCAAGGGTGGCAAAAACACTCGCGTAACCGCGAAGAGAATCAGGCTCCCCATCCACCACTGATCAATCTCTATATCCCCGCAGCCAGCTTAGTCTTTTTCCTCAAGCATGGAAGGTGAAAACAGTTTGTAATTATTGCTGCCCTCCTGTTTTGCTCGATAGAGGGCTAAGTCGGCACACTCCATCAACTGCGCCGCATCGTCAGTATGAGACGGCGCTAACGCGACCCCTAAACTAGTGGTTAGCTGTAATCTTGTGCCGACAATATCCAGCGGTTCAGAGACCGCCTGTATAATCCGCTCGGCCAACTGAATCGCGGTCTGATCCATCTCACCCGACTGATTACCCAGCAGAATAATAAATTCATCGCCCCCTACTCGGCTGACCATATCAACCACCCGCACCGTTTCATTCAAACGGCGGGCAATAGTAATCAACACCTGATCGCCAACCCCGTGACCATAGGTATCATTAATATTTTTGAACAGGTCGAGATCCATAAAGATCAAGCCTAACTGATGGCTCGGGTTGCGCTTGATCACATCGAGTTCATGACGTAAACGCTTGCTCAGCGAGCGGCGATTCGGCAGATCGGTAAGCGAATCGCTCTGTGCCATATGCTCAAGCTGCTCTTCAAACGCCTTACGCTGGCTGATATCAGTGAAGGTGCCGATATAATTTTCGATCTTACCCTCAGCACTACAATAACTGGTGATCGACAACGCCTGCGGATAGAGCGAGCCGTTTTTGCGACGATTCCAAATCTCACCATGCCATTCACCTTCATTATTCAGTGATTCCCACATCGCTTGGTAAAATTCGGGTTCGTGGGTCGAAGAACGAAGAATATTCGGATCGCGCCCCTTCACATCATCGTAAAGATAACCGGTAATCCGGGTAAAAGAGTGATTAACACGAATGATGCGATTATTGGCATCGGTGATCATAATGCCTTCATGGGCCGCATCGACAATGCGTTTACTGATTTCCAAGGCCCGCGCATTTTCACTCAAGGCGATATTCTGCTGGTCTAAATCATGCTGAATATGGCTAAACAACTCGCGGAAACCGCGGGCATAATAGCGCATCATCACGAACGCGATCGCTAATAAAACGGTAATCAACAGCAACAGTGTAATATTACTATCCCGATCGTTAACGCTAATCTGTGCCCGCTGCTCTAATAACAGGTCAAGCGTGGGGTCCGCATACCCCCCGGCTAAAACAATCCAATTCCAGGCGGGAAAAGCACGGGCATAGAGCAGTTGATCGGCATCGGGCTGACCATCACTCTGATACCAGCCACTATGGATAAAGCCATCTTTTTTTACTTTATCAATAAGGTTGGCAATACGGGCACGGTCTGCCGGGTTTTCAAGTTTAGTATAGGGTTGACCCACAAACTGACTCACGCCCTGACCCGCAATCACCTTACCGCTGCGATCAATGACCGTCAGATAACCGTTCTTGCCAAAGCGAATACTCTGCAGATGATCGATCACTTCTTTTTGCAGATCTTGCTGAATCTGCGACACATAATCACCTGCACCGATAAGCCAGTTGTACGGTTCAAAACGTGCAATATAGGCGATCTTATTGTCCATGTGATCCCGTTCACCGGGCGGATACCAACGGTAACGCACAAAGCCTTTTCCGGCGGTAGAACGGCTTACTTGCTTGAAACGTCGGATGAAGTAGACGCCCTGATCATCCTGAAAATCCAACATTGAGGTGCCTTCCAGGTCAGGCTGTTCTGGCACCAGTAACGCACGGCCGGTCTGATCACCAACAAACAGGTAACCACGGCCATTAAAAAAACGCACCCCCCGCAACACTTCAAGCAACTGCTTTTTTAGCGCCACATCGGATAAGCGCCGGCGATTTTGCTGGTAAAAACTATTCATCACCTCCAGCGCCTGTAATACCTCCTTTTGCGATTGCGCCATAATGACTTGTTCTGCACTGTTGTAACGGGCATCGATAAAATGAATGGCGTCATTCACCTCGTATTGAAGGCGACGATTGATATGCTGTTGAATGGAGGCTTGGAGTTTATCGAGGTTAGTATGGTTGTACTGTTGGCTGGCAATAAAAAAATAAGCGAAGAAACCTGCTAGCAGGAATACCAGTAACACTGATACTAGCCAAAATAAGTTAAGGCCTGATCGACCCGATACTCTAGTAAAATCCATTACCACCCCGCCAGCTAATACGACTATGTCCTAACTAATTAGCGTACTTAAGCTTATCAGAGAGAGCCTATGGGAGCGATAAATGGAGTACTCAAGATGACAGAAACGAAAAAAAGGCGGCCGAGGCCGCCAAAAAACACCGACATATCCGATACAGATGCCATACCGGAGCGGAGTGCATCCAGTCGTAGAGAATGACTGGTTGCGGTGCGAATCTCCAAACACGATTGGAGATAGAGAAGCGGGGTGGCGAGCCACCCCGGGGATTACATAAGTTATGTTACGTTTGCTTAGCCTGATCAGATCAGAAGAAGCCCAGTGGGTTGATATCGTAGCTAACCAACAGGTTTTTAGTCTGCTGATAATGATCCAACATCATCTTGTGAGTCTCACGACCTACACCGGATTTCTTGTAACCACCGAACGCAGCATGGGCAGGGTAAAGGTGATAACAGTTAGTCCATACTCGACCAGACTGAATACCACGACCCATACGATAAGACACATTCATGTCGCGGGTCCAAACACCAGCCCCTAAACCGAACTCGGTATCATTGGCAATTTCCAAGGCTTCCGCTTCGTCTTTAAAGGTTGTCACCGCGACCACTGGGCCGAAGATCTCTTCTTGGAAGACGCGCATTTTGTTGTGGCCTTTCATCAGCGTAGGCTGCACATAGAAACCCGAGTTAAACTCATCATCGTGTTCATGAACATCACCACCGATCAGGAACTCAGCGCCCTCTTCTTTACCGATTTCCATGTACGACAGGATTTTCTCAAACTGCTGTTGAGATGCCTGAGCACCCACCATGGTTTCGGTATCCAGTGGGTTGCCCCGCTTGATCTGCTTAGAACGCTCAATGACCTTAGCAATGAAGGCATCATAGATGCTCTCTTGCACCAGCAAACGTGATGGGCAGGTACAAACTTCACCCTGGTTAAAGAAGGCCAACACCGCCCCCTCAACCGCTTTATTTACAAATTCATCTTCCTGATCCATAACGTCAGCGAAGAAGACGTTAGGTGACTTACCACCAAGCTCTACGGTCGATGGGATAATATTTTCAGCGGCACACTTAAGAATGTGAGAACCAACCGGCGTTGAACCGGTGAAAGCGATCTTAGCGATACGCGTGCTAGTGGCTAGCGCTTCGCCTGCTTCTTTACCGTAACCATTGACGATGTTCAGCACACCCGGTGGCAACAGATCACCGATCACTTCCATCAGTTTAAGGATGGAGGCTGGGGTTTGTTCTGCTGGCTTCATAACAACACAGTTGCCCGTCACCAGTGCCGGCGCCAATTTCCACGCCGCCATCAGCAGCGGGAAGTTCCAAGGGATGATCTGACCGACAACACCCAGTGGCTCATGAAATTGATAGGAAACAGTATTCTGATCGATCTCACCGATAGAGCCTTCCTGGGCCCGGATACAACCGGCATAGTAACGGAAGTGGTCAACACACAGCGGCACATCGGCAGCCATGGTTTCACGCACGGCTTTACCGTTATCCCAAGTTTCGGCAACCGCCAGTAATTCTAAATTTTGCTCAATACGGTCAGCAATTCTTAGCAGAATATTAGAGCGTTCAGCGACCGATGTTGTACCCCAAGCATCCTTAGCGGCATGGGCGGCATCAAGCGCAAGATTAATATCATCAGCATCGGAGCGTGGAATCTGACAAAACACCTTACCGTTAACAGGTGAAACATTGTCGAAGTATTGCCCATTAACCGGCGCAACCCACTCACCACCAATATAGTTTTCGTAACGTTCTTTAAAGGAAACAACAGAACCCTCGGTTCCTGGCTGTGCGTAAATCATTGTCCATGCCTCTCTTTTTGTTATACACCGCGCTTTCTTTGCGGGTCGTTTGACTACCCATACATAGTAGCTAAGGGTGCGGTTTTTTACCTATGCCTCCTTGGGACTGATAAATTAGTTATTTAGTACTAGTTTTAAAGCCTCTAGCACAAAGTTTATGGCCGGGTTTATTTACGTGTTTCAGGGTGTATACTTAGCGCCCTGTAAGCAAACCCCACAACTAACATGGATTTTAGGTTCTAACTTAAGTAGCACTGCTATTCGCTGCATGAGGAGGGCTGTAATCATCATTAATGGATTAGAGGTTTTTTGTATGGATGATAGTCACCGCAAAAGGGAGCGGGATGTTCCAGAAGCCTGTCGTTTAATCTCCACCACGTCGCTCTCTGGTAGTATTACCTATGCCAACCAGAACTTTATCGATATCTCGGGTTTTAGTCGCGATGAACTGTTTGGCAAACCCCACAATATTGTCCGCCACCCCGACATGCCCGCCGCTGCGTTTGCCGATCTATGGAATAATCTCAAAACAGATAAGCCCTGGTTAGGCGCGATCAAGAACCGCTGTAAAAATGGTGATTTTTACTGGGTGTTAGCGTATGTCACACCACTGTATGACCAAGACGGTATTAAAATTGGCTATCAATCGGTGCGAACCCGACTGCCGGATGATATTAAACAACACGCACAAAACCTCTATAGTCAGATCCGTGCGAATCCAAAGCGCTTATCCCTCGCGCGCCATAGTCTGCGTCATCGACTGCTGGGTACCGTATTTTCAGGTTTAGCGGCATTATCCTTAGTAAACATTACCCCCCTTAGCATGCTCCAACAGCTACTGGTATCCGGTGCTATCACCGCCGCTATCACCGGCCTGTGCTACTGGCAACTTAAACCACTCCAACAGCTTCTTAAACAGTCCAATGCAATCTATGACAACCCGCTGTCACAACAGGTAATCAGCGGCAGCATGGATGAAATTGGCGCCGCCAATATTGCTATCGATCTGCTGCAAGCAAAATTGTCGACCGTCACCGGTCGTGTCGAAGATGCGATATTCACGCTCAGAGAAGTGATGGATATCACCCATGACAGCTTGAGCCAGACCACCTGCGGTATTGATAAGCAAAACATGGAAAGCGATATGCTGGCCTCTGCCAGTACCCAGATGGCATCTTCATCTCAAAATGTGGCTGAAAACACCTCCCGCACTTCCGAGGTCACCCATCAAGCCGCCCAAGATGCACAAACGGGCAGAACCATCATCAACGATATGCTGCAAACCATTGAAGTTCTCGCTGAAGAGATCAATCAAGCCTCAAACCAATCGGAACAGCTACATGTCCAAACTGAAGAGATTGGCCATATCACCACGCTGATCAACGATATCACCAGCCAAACGAACCTGTTGGCACTCAATGCTGCGATTGAAGCGGCCAGAGCCGGTGATCATGGGCGTGGTTTTGCGGTGGTGGCCAATGAAGTACGAGAATTAGCCATTCGCACACAGAAAGCGACCGAGCAGATAAAACACAGTATCGGAGCGGTGCAAATGCAGGTTCACAGCACCTCAGAAACCATGAGTAAAACCCATAGTCAGGTGAAAGAAAGCATTAACAAAGCTGAAACCGCAGGACAGGCGTTTGATCAACTGACGCAATCACTGGATCAGATCTCAGATCAAAGCCAACAGATTGCACTGGCCGCCGATGAGCAAAAAGATACAGCCGAGAGCCTTAGCCGCAATATTATCTCTATTCGGGATATTTCCGATAATAATAAAGCGTCGATTACCAATACCAATGAGACAATTGATAACCTAGCCCGACTGGTCTCCGACCTGTCACAAATCGTTAACCATAAAATGAATCAGCGGCGTTAATCAATCAGGCGCTGAGATTGCCTGTCAATAATAAGGCTGCCAGCGTCCACATCATAATGCACACCGAGCCATCCAGAATGCGCCAACTGATGGGTTTTCGAAACAGAGGTGCCAGCCAGCGCGCGCCCAAACTGAGGGCAAAAAACCAAATAAAGGAGAACAGCGCTGCGCCGGCGCCAAACCAATACCGTTCCTGTTCAACATAGCGCCCACCGATACTGCCCAGTAATACCACCGTATCTAGATAGACATGAGGGTTCAGCAGGCTCAGCGCCAATGTCGCCAACAATGCCGAACGGAGATTGGCAAACTGATTCACCGACACCTTGAGCGACTCACTGCGCAGTGCAGAGCGTAATGCATTCGCCCCATACCACAACAAAAATGCCCCACCCGCCCAGGTAATGAACTGTAACAACAACGCCGACTGGCTAATCAAGATCCCCATCCCGGAGATCCCGGCCATTATCAATATCGCATCAAGTAAACTACACAGCCCTGCGATCGGCCAATGATATTCCCGCCGCACGCCCTGACTAAGCACAAATGCATTCTGCGCACCAATCGCCATAATTAATCCAGCGCTCGTCGCTAAACCGGTCATAAAGGGGGCAGGAATGGATAACAACATAACAATTTTCAGTCCGAAATAAGTTTACGAAACAATGATCGGCACAGCGTAAGCATTCGACACAGGTAAGTAAAACTAATAATATTTATATTTCATTAGAATTTCTAATGCCGCCATATGGCCCTCATCCTCACCTAATCATGCGAGATGCTATGTTTGATTATCGCCAGCTTCAGGCGCTAGCCACGGTTATTGAAGAGCAAAGCTTTGATCGCGCCGCCAAACGACTGTTTCTCACCCAGTCCGCAATCTCCCAACGCATCAAACAATTGGAAGAGGCCGCCGGATTACTCTTGTTAGTGCGAAGCCAACCATTACGACTCACCGATGCTGGGCAACAGCTACAACGCCATTATCATCAGGTCAGCCTATTGCAGAATGAGTTATTAGCAAACCTACACAATGCCCAGCAAGATGGCTTTACCCGGCTGACCATCGGCCTTAATGCTGATTCTCTTGCAACCTGGTTTATGGATGCCCTGCAACCGGTGATGGAGCAAAGCCCCATCCTGCTGGACTTGCGAGTAGATGATCAGGATCAAACCCATTTACTGCTACGCCAAGGCGATGTGCAAGGCTGTATCAGCGCCAGCAGTAAACCACTGCAAGGCAGTAGCGCGGTGCTACTAGGGGTGAGTCGCTATCTCGCATTGGCCAGCCCTGCTTATATTGAGCGGTACTTTGCAGAGGGTGTCAGCAGCGAAACCTTAGCGAAAGCTCCGGCGGTTGAATACAACGAAAAAGATGCTCTGCAGAATCGTTTTATCAGTCAATATTACCCGGATACCTTGGATTACCAACGTCACCGGGTGCCCTCTTCCGAAGCCTTTAGCGAACTCATCAAGCGGGGTTTTGCTTGGGGTATGGTGCCCGATTTACAGATGCAATCACTGTTAGACGCCGGTGCTGTAACAGAGATTTCCCCAGGTAATGTTCTCGAAGTACCGTTGTACTGGCACAGTTGGAACTTGGCCAGCCAAACCGGCCAGCAACTTACCGAGCAACTGATCAGTTACTGCCAATTACACCTGCAGCAATCGCTTACGTCGCCTCAATGCTAATACGGTTACGGCCATTGGCCTTAGCATGATATAAACGCTGGTCAGCACAGGAGAGCAGTTCGGTCGCCTTATGAAAGTGCTCACTATATTCCGCGACACCGATAGAACAGGTCAGCGTCACCTGTTGACCATCATCGAGGGAGATCGATAACGCCTCAACATGCTGACGTAGCCGTTCAGCAAACACCGCGGCACTGTCGAGCGCGGTATCGGGCAAGAGAATGGTAAACTCTTCGCCACCGATACGCCCACACATATCATTTTCACGCAGTGATAGGCTAATGGCCTGTGCCACCGCTTTAAGCACCTGATCACCGGCATCATGGCCATATTGGTCGTTAATCTTTTTAAAGAAATCGAGATCCAACATGCACAGGCTAAAGGGCCGTCCATAGCGTTTAGCACGCTGAAACTCGGTTTCTAGATCATCAAACAACTTACGACGATTGTTTAAACCGGTGAGCTCATCGGTATTCGCCATTCTTTTGAGAGTCGCTTCCGCCTGAAACTCCTCGACCAAAAGACTGATAAAAGAGGACATGCTTTCCGTCAATTCAAGGTCGGCACGCGATGGTTTAGAAACAAACTGATGATAGATACTAAAGATTCCGATCAGTCGTCTTTTGCGACCAAAAATCGGCTCCGACCAGCAGCTACGAAGATTACACTCCAATGCAACCTGCTTAAAGTCAGCCCAAAATGGGTGTGTTTCAATATCTTCGACCACCACCCGCTCACGCCGGAAGGCCGCCGTACCACAGGAACCCACCCCCTCGCCGATCTGCAGTCCATCAATCATCTTAAAATAACTGTCCGGCAAGGAAGGTGCGGCACCGCGAGATAAGTATTGTCCAGAATCATCCAACAACAATACGGAACAGAGTGCTCCGGGGGTTTGGGTTTCTATACCCTTGACCAACAGATCCAACACATAACTCAGTGACTCACCCTGTAGGGTCGCCTCCATCGCGTGACTACGTAACCTATCGAGTAATTCTGATTGGCGCTGCTCGGTTATATCCACCCCGGCACACAACACCCCGACAACTTGACCAGCCTCATCAAAGCGCAGCCGGTTACGCCACGTGATCAACCGTAACTCGCCATCACGCCCCCGCACTTTACTCTCACTTTTATAGAATCCGGAGATCGGGCACTCGCGATTAAACAATGCCTCAAAACTCTTGCGCTCCTCCTCATAATCAACCAGCATCTGACTAGCGAACCAGTTTTTCCCCAACAAGTTAGCGATATTGATACCCAACACCTCGCTACCTTTACGGTTAATCATCTGGATTTCACCCTGAGGGTTAAGCAGCAGCATAATGGTTTCAACCGTATCGAGATAACTCTGCGCACGGTCCCGCTCAAGTAAAATCTGGCGGTGTGTTTTGGCTAACCAGAACAGAATAAAAACCAGTAACAGGGTTAACAGCAAACCGAAAATTAGCACCCATTGCGCCGCGCTCTGCTTATGCTCCGGTTGCAGCCGGTCATTCCATACTTCCAACAACCAATTACGCCCCATCACGCTGAATTCAGAACGATAGGAAATTGCCGGAGTTTCAACACTCGACGGTGCCGTCGTCGCAACCTCACCGAGCTCGCCGTCGGTGACATCATACAACCGCATCATCGCCTCTGAATCGATCGATGATACGTTCTCTAATAAAACCTGTGGTTGAATCAGCGCGAGGACATAACCTCTCAATCGGCCAGACGCTAAGGGGGCTTCATCGTAAACCGGACGATAATAACTCAGCGATAACACATTAGAGAGATCTGAAAACAGATAAAAAGGGTCTGTCCCTAAGTAGCGCTCATGACTATAGGCCAAGGCATCAATAACCTCTGCGTTAACATCTCGAGAATAGGTGTTAAAACCGATGGTGACGTGGCTTCGTTCTAGCGGCTCGGAATATAAAATAGGGTAATACTCATCCCCTAAGGGGGCCCGATAGACACTATTATCGGCGGCATTCAGCGCAGTGATTCCGTCAGGAAAGCCTTCATAAGCTAAGGTTTGTTCGAATGCGGCCCTATCATTGCCGCGAATATAAGGCACCCAGTGAATAGCCCACAGCTCCGGATGATTGCGAATAATGGGCCGGGTCAATACCGCGAATGACTCACGATTAAGGTTATTCGTTTGGGAAACAAAATTGCCCACAGTGTCAAGTAACTCAACCGTACGACTAATATCGTTTTGTAATTTTAGCCGCTGCTCAACCCCCGCTCTAACCACTTCGGCCTGTAAAACATCACTCTCAATCGACGCACTGTATTGGTAGGTAATGATGCTAAGCAAGGCACAGATAATGCCTGCGACCAGCATCAGTAATTTGCTTCGATTGAGAAAAAACTTCTTCATCCCAGCTAACATAGTTTAAGCCCACATGAGCGACGTCAGACAGCAACTTAACGCCATGTATTTTTGGATTGCGCGACACTCTCCACGCTTAACTTTATCCTGACACTGAGATGCACTTTTAACAAGCAAAAACCATGATGTACGGCATAACCTTGCACATCAAACAGGCAGAGTAAATGCTGAACTTAAAGGCACTATGACAATCTCATCAGCACCGCGTTATCAATCAACTCGGAATGAACAACACAACATGCTCATCATGACCGCCTTGGTTAAATTATTTGCCCTATCCCTTGACCCCACCGCTGAATAAACCGATAGTCTGCACCCATTATTCCCATCTGATCAGGACGCTGTTTTGCTAAGTTATCGACACTCTTTCCATGCAGGCAACTTTGCCGACCTCCTCAAGCACATTGTGCTCACAGAGATACTCGAACACCTGATAAAAAAAGATAAGCCATTTGACTATATCGATACCCATGCAGGGGCGGGATTATATGACCTGCGATCAGAGCATGCTGAAAAGCTGGGCGAGTACAGCAACGGAATTGGCAAACTCACAGCGTCGGATTGGCCTAGCCTTAGCGCTTACTTTGCTGCAATCAACGCCTGTAACCCAAATGGGCCGTTACGTTTTTATCCCGGCTCGCCATTAATCGCAAGCCATTTTATGCGCCCCCAAGACAAAGCGACACTGTACGAGCTACATCCCACCGATTTTAATCTGCTAAGCAAAAATACCCGTGCTAATCGGCGTATCAAGGTGTTAAATCAGGATAGTCTCGCGGGCCTACTCTCCTTGCTTCCGCCTGCATCACGCCGGGCGCTGATACTGATGGATCCCTCTTATGAGATGAAGAGCGATTATGATCAGGTGTTCAAAACCCTGAAACACGCCCACAAGAAATTCGCTACCGGTACTTATGCGCTTTGGTATCCGGTGGTGGAGCGTCACCGCATCCGGAAACTGGAAAAATTGTTTATCAACAGTGGTATTCGCAATATTCAACGCTTTGAGTTAGGGCTAGAGCCAGATTCTCAAGAACATGGCATGACCGCTTCAGGCATGATTGTGATTAATCCGCCTTGGACGCTGTTCACATCCATGAAATCGTTACTGCCAGAACTCGCAGACGCACTCGATGAGGGCAAAGGAGCATTTTCTAGCTGCGATATTCTGGTCCCCGAATAAAGCGCTCGATTGAGCAGCATACGCTCATGGGAAAAATCGTAGCATCGCCAGCAGCGATCCTACGCGATGGCAAGACAAACAAAAAAAGGCCGATGCGCAAGCATCGGCCTTTTTAGTTAAAGCGTTTGCGATTAAGACTTAGGTAGCTTGAAGGTCCACACAGAACCACCTTGGTTTAGATGTTTAACTCGCTTAGCCACTTCACCGCCCCACAGTGGTACTGCACCACCCCAGCCAGAGACAACAGATAGGAACTGTTCGCCATCCTGTTTCCAAGTAATCGGTGAACCGACAATACCGGAACCGGTGTTGAACTGATATTTCAGCTCCCCTGTTTTAGCATCAAAGCCTTTCAGATAGCCTTCTGGCGTACCGATGAAGACCAAGTTACCCGCCGTTGTCAGCACACCACCCCAAAGCGGCGCATAGTTCTGATAGCGCCAAACTTCTTTACCGGTTTTCGGATCCATTGCCCGAAGTACACCGATATGAGACTCTTTCAACGGTTTAATGGTAAAGCCGGCACCTAAGTAGGCCGCGCCTTTCTTATACGCAGTCGGCTCATTCCAGATGTCCATTGCCCATTCGTTAGACGGCACATAGAACAACTCTGTCTGCTGACTATAGGCCATCGGCATCCAGTTCTTACCCCCTAAGAAAGCAGGAACAGCACGGACGACAGAGCCTTTTTTGCCATCTTTATCGGCAGTTGGATTACCCGGACGATAGTTATCGTCATACACTGGACGGCCCTTCTGATCGAGCCCTTTAGCCCAAGTGATCTCGTCAACAAAGGGGAAGCCACGAATAAAGTCACCGTTGGTACGGTTTAAGACATACATAAAGCCATTACGGTCAGCGGTTGCCGCTGCTTTAACGGTTTTACCGCCCTCTTTATAGTCAAACGAAATCAGTTCGTTGACCCCATCGTAATCCCAACCGTCATGAGGTGTGGTCTGGAAATGCCAGACGATTTTGCCGGTATCAGGATCGATCGCCAAACGTGAAGAGGAGAACAGGTTATCACCTGGACGCATATGTGAGTTCCACGGTGCAGGGTTACCCGTTCCGATAAACATCAAGTTGGTTTCAGGATCGTAGGTGCCACCTAGCCATGTCGCTGCGCCACCACTCTTCCAAAGATCGCCAGGCCAAGTTTGACCCGCTTTACCACCGGAAATACCGTTTTCGATTTTCTTACCATCTTTCCAGATGTAGCCCATATGACCTTCAACGGTCGGACGGCTCCAGAGAATCTTACCGGTCTTGGCATCGTACGCTTCCGCTTTACCGACGATACCGAACTCACCACCAGACACACCGGTGATCACTTTGCCATTAACAATCATAGGCGCAGCGGTAATCGAGTAGCCTTCTTTGTAGTCGGCGACGGTTTTTTTCCACTTCACCTTACCGGTCTTAGCGTCTAACGCCACCAGTTTGGCATCCAGTGTTCCAAAGATCACCAGATTTTCATACAGGGCAACACCCCGGTTTATGACGTCACAGCATGGCATGATGCCATCGGGTAGACGGGCATTGTATTCCCACAACTCATCGCCGGTTTTGGTGTCGACGGCAAATACCCGAGAATAAGACGCGGTGACATACATCACACCATCTTTAACCATCGGCTGGGATTCTTGCCCCCGCTGCTTCTCTCCACCAAAAGAGAAAGACCAAACCGGACGCATATCTTTCACAGTATCCGTATTGATCATATCCAACGGACTATAGCGCTGTCCGCGCGGGCCCAAACCGTTGGATACTACATCTTCGACTGTCGTTTGATCTTGCATAATGTCTTTATCGGTGACTGTCGCCTGACTCAGGCCCGATACCGACATTGCTGCTACCAGCGCTGTTACAGCAAAACTGCCGCTGAACTTCTTCATTGCAATGCTCCTTAATTAAGGATGTTCTTATTTTCGACTCTCAACAAGGCTGAGCAATAAGCCCCAGACTTGCTGTCTATTTTGTAAATTTGCACCTTTCCCAACAATTAACCGGGAGAATGAGTTTTATACTTACTTAGTAGTAATACCTGCTTTAACACGATGGTCCAGTCACTCAGCTGTTGATCACCGAGAGAAAACCGCGCCGTTCAAACTCTTCTAATACATCGAGTACATCGAACTCTGAGACATTATTTAAATCGGAAAAACTCGCCAGCGAACGGGCGATCTGAGCGGCACTGCAAATACCATCGCAGGCCTGCAGCGTTATCAATGTCAGCTGGTCGGGAAAAACCAATTGTTGCGGCGCTTTAAGCACCCAGCGATTATGTTGGCCGTCAAAATAGAGCTGACAGTCCGCCTTTAGCACCGGCGTCAGCTCAGGCATTGCAGTAATCATGACAGAGCTCCCTTCTTCTGATGAACCTTTCTGAAACACCTTTAACCTCTGCAATACAGCCCACAGCGGTGGACGTCATCTGAATGTCAGCTACAAGACAGCCGGTTAAACGAGTTACTGGGCAACATCCTGGTATAACCCGGGTAACTCATAACGCAGCTTATAATCGGCATATATTTTTTCAATTTCACCTTGGCGAATCAGCTTTTCCACCACCACATCGACCTCATTACCGAGTTGTCGATAACGTTGTGACACTGCCATACCGATATCCCACTGCTGCTTACCCATAGAGGGGAAACCATTCTCAGCTAGCTGGTAACGGGGATTAGCATGTCGACCGATCTGCCAGTCGACTTCCCCGCGCATACCCATCACGGCATCCACTTTGCCAGCCAACATCGCCGCGAAAGCCTCACTATTATTGAAATAATGGATTGTGTTCTTACGCATCCGACCACCAAAGGCGGAAGTAAGATAAAAATCGGGCAAACTATCAATTTCAACCCCCACCGGGTGATACTGAAATACCGCAACGGTCGCTACCCGTTTGAGCTTTTCACTATCAAAGGCAACCTGCCAACGCTCGCGCTGATAGGGACCAAATAACACCACTTGATCATTAATCAGTAGCCCTTCAGCGTCGCGTTTAAAGGCATACTCCCGATCATAGGGAACGCGCATCATCACATCGGCCAAGTGTTTCATTGCTAAGGGGTTTTCATCATCTTTATCGAGGTAATGCCCTTTCCAGACATTATTGCGCAGGTCATCTTCCAGATTTTCATCCGGGGTAATCCAATGCACCTCCATTTTCAGATCAAAGGCTTTCGCGATGCGCCGACCAATCTCGATATCCACGCCGGCAGGCTCGCCTTGCTCATCGAGAAATGAATACGGCGGAAAATCTTTGTAAGCGCCAATGTAAATAACACCACTGGCGATCACATCATCGAAATACCGCGCCTGAGCCGTACCGGTCCAACTCAGGGCAAATACAGCTAACAGGGCAAGTAAGCGCATCAGCGGCTCCTTTTATTCAGTGGTTGCAACAGTTTCTAACCAAGCACGAATCGCCCACAGCGCTTCCTGATTCAGGTAATCCGCCATCTTCGGCATATAAACCCGACCATCTCGTACAGCACCGTTAATGACGCGATATTTAAACCATTCATCACCTTCAATACCGGGCTCTAAATAACGCAGATCTGGTGCGATACCGCCGGAAATAGCTTCGAGTCCATGACACCGGGCACAGTTTTGAGTGTAAGCTGAAAAGCCAATCTCAACGGCGACCGCATGATTTTCATAATCTTCGCCATAAGGGTTTTCATCCAACCATTCTTCACCTAACGATTTAAGTTCGTGGGTATCGACTGACTGCGGCGTCACATCACCGTGAGCCATCACTTGAACCGATAGCAGCATAGAAAGAGTACCCGCAGCGACAGCGCCCAGAGTTTTAGTTGGCATTTTCATTAACATCACCAGTCTTATTAGAGTTTTTTTAAAATTCTGAATCACCCGGCTTTAGCCTGTTTAATCAGCAGGAAAGAACGGGGATCGCTATGGGTGAAATAATAGAACGGAAAGTAAAGACCAAGAATTCTGCTTTGGTGTCGAAGAACTAGTACCTTGGTACTAAGATGATCAGCACCGATAAGTATGGTGTAGCCGATTAAATTTACTGTAAAAATAATCACTTAGAAAAACTCACTAGATACCAATCAACAGCATATAGGCGACGTTAGGTGATTAATTGAGCGGAATAAAAGGCCCCAGAAGGTCTCGATAAATTTAGTAAAAACGATGTGAGGCCTAAACAGGCCTCAAAGAAAAACCGCAGCGCTTATGTCTGCGCCAGCGGCACTTGCTATTGCTGTTGCTATAGAAGACCCGCTATAGACGGAACTTACTTAACAACAAACACCCCTTCCATCCCTTTCTGTCTGAGCCCTTGGATATAAAACTCAAAGGTGCCCGGCTTAATCGGGACAAAAAAGATTTCCGCAGTCCCCTCGTCTTCAAACTCAAGTTCAATCAGGCTGGTCGCTTTAATCTCCATACCACCGGCTTCAATCTTACGCAGATAAATCGAGGAGAAAAATTCAGGTGCCCGCAAAGCATAGGGTTTCAAACCACTGGCAACGATCTCTAAGCGATAGGCTTTACCGGTTTCCAGCGCATAGGTTTTGTTCGACAGGCTGTAATCGCTCTCTTCACTGCCCATCAATAGCTCCGGCAATTTTTGTGGCTTGCGGGTCAAATCGCCTTGCGCTAACACGTTACCACTCAACGCTAACGATGCGACCACACCCGTCACCGCCATTGCACTCATCATCCTTCGCATCATTGCCCTACTCCTCTGATCGTTACCATTCTTTCTATTCATACTAAGCGGATCCTGTTTTGACAAAATAGTACTTCAGAACTAATTGATCGGTACTTTCTACATATTTAACCCTGATTCACTAGCCCCTATGCTGGATGTATTAGATAAAAGAGTTATTCATATGCGTACACCCAAACGACTTATCGCTTTCATCGCCGCTGTATTATTAGGGCCTATCATCAGCCTTTCGGCATTGGCGGCCACGGATAAAAAAGCCGTACAAGAGATTCGGGTAGGCTTTATCGCCTACCATCCCGACCAAGGCCCGGTTCTATCAAACTTGTTACCCGAGCCTGCCAACCGGGGTTTTGCCGGCGCGGAATTGGGCTTAAAAGATAACAACACCACCGGCCGCTTTCTCAAACAGCACTACACCTTGATATCGAAGCTCGCCGACAGCCCAGAGCAAACCCAACAGATTGTCCAGCAATGGTTTGCAGAGGGGCTTCGCCTACTGATTACCGACCTACCGACATCACAACTGCTCGCCATTAATCAGCTCGCGCTGAAATACCACGCTATCGTCCTCAATGCCGGTAGTTATGATGATCAGCTGCGCACCCAAGCCTGCCTGAAAAACACTCTGCACACCTTACCCAGCCGCGCCATGTTGACGGATGCGCTAGGTCAATGGAGCAACGCCCGACGCTTAAAACGCTGGTTACTGATCAAAGGCTCACAGCCGGAAGACCTCGCCTACACCGAGGCACTTAAACGCAGCGCCAAGCGTTTTGGCCTCACGATTGTCGCCGAAAAAACCTGGGACTTTGATACCGATCTACGCCGCACGGCACAACGGGAACTGCCCCTGTTTACTCAAACAGATGAATATGATCTGGTGGTTGTCGCCGATGAGCGAGGTGATTTTGGTGAATATGTCATGTACAACACCTGGTATCCACGGCCCGTGGCGGGCACTCAAGGACTCACCCCAGTAGCATGGCACCGTGTGGTTGAGCAATGGGGCGCTGCACAACTACAAAGCCGTTTTCAAGCACAGTCGCACCGTTGGATGAACAGTAAAGATTACGCCGCCTGGATGGCTGTCAGAACCCTCGGCGAAGCGGTCACCCAAACGAAATCGAGTGACGCCAAAACACTGTTCGACTTTATCAACTCTGAGCGTTTCCAACTCGCCGCCTTTAAAGGCCGCAAACTGAATTACCGCCAATGGAGTGGCCAATTGCGCCAACCCATTCCTCTGGTGCAACCCCGTTCGCTGGTAGCACAACCACCGCTGGATGGCTTTCTTCACCCGGTGACTGATTTAGATACCCTCGGTTTTGATCAGCCTGAATCAAACTGCAAAGTATCGTTCCTTTAACTATGTTCGCCGCAGAACAAAAATAACAACAGGACTTGTTCTATGAAACCGTTAACTAAACTCCTCCCGCCACTGACCCTTAGCTTGCTGAGCGCGGCCCTGCTCTGTAATCAGGTGAGCGCCGAAACGGCCTATGTCTCAAATGAAAAAGATGACACTCTGTCGGTGATTGATCTGGATAGCATGAGCGTTATTGAGACTATCGATGTCGGTGAACGCCCCCGCGGTATCACCTTCAACCATGACCGCACCAAGCTATATATCTGTGCCAGTGACTCCGACACCGTACAGGTAATGGATCTGAATGATCACAGCATTATTGCCCAACTCCCCTCCGGCGAAGACCCCGAACAGTTCGCGCTGCACCCGGATGACCATCACCTCTACATCGCCAACGAAGATGATGCGCTGGTAACCGTGGTCGATACCGAAAGCCAAGCAGTCATTACCCAGATCGATGTCGGCGTAGAACCGGAAGGTATGGCGGTTAGCCCCGATGGTAAATGGGCATTAAGCACCAGCGAAACCACCAACATGGTGCACTGGATCGATACCGCCACCCATGAGTTAGTCGATAATACGCTGGTCGATCAACGCCCTCGTCATGTCGAATTTAATAAAGATGGCAGCATCGTCTGGGTGTCTTCTGAAATCGGCGGCACCGTGTCGATTATTGATGTCGACAGCCGCCAAATAAGCCGTAAGCTCAACTTTAAAATCCGCGGTATTCACCCGGATAAGATTCAACCGGTGGGGGTCAAGCTAACCGATGATGGCCGCTATGCGTTTATTGCCCTCGGGCCTGCCAACCATGTTGCGGTCGTTGATGCGAAAACCTACGAAGTACTCGATTATCTACTCGTTGGTCGCCGTGTCTGGCATATGGACTTCAACAGCAAGCAAAACCTGCTGTTAACCACCAACGGTATCAGTGGTGATGTTTCCGTTATCGACATCGATAAGATGAAGGTTATTAAATCCATTAAAGTGGGTCGTTACCCTTGGGGAATCCGGATCAAGCCCTGATCCGCAGACATCATGAGTATCGAAATCTGCAATCTCAGTTTCAGTTACGGCGCCCTGAATGCACTACAGGAGATTAACCTGTCGCTAAAAGATGGGCGTTTTAACGCCCTATTGGGTCCTAACGGGGCAGGCAAAAGCACTCTGTTTGCCCTACTGACACGGCTATACGCCTTGCAAAGCGGTGACATTCGCATCGCCGGCCATAGCATCGCCCAGCATCCGGCTCAGGTGATGCGCAAACTCGGGGTGGTATTTCAGCAAAGCACCCTAGACCTCGATCTAACAGTGGCGCAAAACCTTTACTATCATGCCGCGCTGCACGGCCTGTCTAAACGCCAGGCGCTACCGCGAATTACCGACGAACTGGCTCGATTTGATCTGACTGAACGATTGCACGACAAGGTGCGCAGCTTAAACGGTGGCCATCGCCGCCGGGTCGAGATCGCCAGGGTTTTATTACACAAACCAGACATTCTATTACTGGATGAACCCAGCGTCGGCCTAGATCCCGCCACCCGGGAATCCCTTAATCAACACATCAGGACGCTGTGCCAAACACAGCAACTCACCGCCCTCTGGGCCACCCATCTGATGGAAGAGATACAGCACGATGACCCGGTTACCATTCTCTTTCGAGGGCGAGTACTGGCCAGCGATACCGCCGAGCAATTGTGTCAACAGCATCAGTGCGCCGATATCAGCAGCCTATTCCGCACGCTTACAGGAGCCAACGAATGACTTTTCGTGATGCGTTTATCTGCTTTAACGGTTTACTGCAACGGGAACTGCTGCGCTTTGTACAACAACGCTCACGCTTCTTTAGCGCCCTCGTCCGGCCACTGCTATGGCTCGTAGTGTTTGCCTCGGGTTTTCGTGCTGCACTAGGCATCGCTATTATTGCCCCGTATGAAACCTACATCACCTATGAGGTGTATATCGTGCCGGGCTTATGCGCCATGATTATTTTATTTAACGGGATGCAGAGTTCTCTATCGATGGTCTATGACCGTGAAATGGGCAGTATGCGGGTCTTATTAGTCAGCCCGATGCCACGCCCTTTTCTCTTACTAGCGAAACTGATGGCCACCTCGCTGATCTCGCTGCTACAGGTGTATGGATTTCTGCTGATTGCCTGGTTCTGGGGAGTTGAAGCGCCACTGTGGGGTTATTTTACCGCGCTGCCAGCGTTTCTCTTAGTGGCCATGATGCTCAGCGCAATTGGCTTATTTATCTCTGCTCGCATCAAGCAATTGGAAAACTTCGCTGGGGTGATGAACTTCGTTATCTTTCCGATGTTTTTCCTTTCCTCTGCACTCTACCCATTGTGGAAGATGCGGGAAGCCAGTGAGTGGCTGTATTGGATCTGTGCCTGGAACCCCTTCAGTCACGGTGTTGAATTGATCCGCTTCGCCCTCTATCAACAGGGGAACAGCCAAGCGTTAGTGATCGTATCGCTGGTAACACTGGTGGCCTCGGTGCTGGCCGTTAAGGGGTTTCAGCCTCAACAGGGGATGGGTAAACGGTAGCGCTGAGGGCTTCATCATGAAAACAGGCACATCCGCGCCCCTCTCGCTTCGCCCTATAGAGTGCCTGATCCGCATTCTTCATCAAGCTATAGGCATCATCACCCTGTTCACTCACAGCGATTCCCATACTGCAACTGATATCAATATCGATGCTCGTCAGGCGCAACGGCTTAATTAATTCATTCAGTAGGCGCCGACACAGTGGCAGCAACTGCTGCGCCCCTTCGCCACCCGTTTCAAACTTAACAATCAAAATAAATTCATCGCCGCCGACTCGACAGGGTAGATCCGACTCCCGCAGACAACTATTCAAACGTCTGGCCACCTCGATCAACAGAGAGTCGCCAATATCGTGCCCATAACAATCATTGATCGCTTTAAAATGATCCAAATCGATAAAAAACAGGGCAATACCGAGGGCCTGATAGCGGTTTTGTGCCGCCAGATCATGATTGAGACAGTCCATTAATGTGCGACGATTTGCCAAGCCGGTTAACGGATCCGTTTCAGCCAAGTAGCGTAATCTATTCTCCAAATCTTTAAGGTGGGTAATATCATAAAAAGTGGCGATATAGTTTTGTACCTCACCATTGCTGTACTTATTCTCAGTAATCGATAACCACTCAGGATAAACCACCCCATCCTTACGCTTACTCCAAACCTCGCCTCGCCAGACGCCCTCGGTATTCAAGTGGTGCCACATCTCTCGATAAAAGCTTTCATCATGCCGCCCCGATGATAACACCGCCGGAGTCTTCCCAAGCACTTCATCGGAACGGTAACCGGTGATCCGCGTGAAGGCCGCGTTCACCTGTACAATACGGTTATCGGCATCACACACAATGACCCCTTCATAAGCCGATTCCACAATCAAAGCGTTGAGCTTTAAGGAGTCCGCAACTTCCTGTAACTCATTATTTTGCCGAGTGATATCATCTTCATAATGCTTAAAGCGGGTCTTCAGCCAACGGCTGTAAGTCCAAGTAATCAGTAACGCAAGCAAGCCAATAATAGACAGCGCTACCATCTGATGCAGTCGATCCTTTTGAATCTCATTATTGAGCTCTCGCTCTTGCGATGAAAACAGCTCATTCATTTCATCATGATAAATACCCGCAACCAGAATCCAGCTACGGTTGCGAATAGGCTCAACCATCGACAAACGCAAACTTGGGCCTTCCTTACCCGCTTGATACCAATCGTAAGAGAGTAGCCCTCCGCCCTCACGCGCGGTTTCAATGACCTGCAAAGCACCTTGACGGATTAACGGATCTGGGTCCTTGAGATAGTTAAGCCCTTCCCGGTCGGGCGTCGCACCACTGGCCAGTAACCGGCCATCACGATGCAGTAGCGCAATATAGCCGGTACGGCCAAAATGAATATTGCGAATAAAGTTATAAATTTGCGGTTTGAGTTCGTTTTCAAAACGATAAAAATAATCCCCGGTACCAACGATCCAGTTATAGGGCTCAAAGACCCGCACATGGGCCACTTTATCCCGCATAACCGTATCATTCCCCGGCGCATACCAACGGTAATGAGAAAAACCTGCGCGCTGAGGGTTAGAAACCGCTTGAATCAGGCCCTGCATAATGGCGTGTCGATTATCATCTCGGTAACCCATGGCCGAGGTGCCTTCTTGCTGAGGATCTGTTGGCAATAGCAGCAAGGTGCCATCCATATCATCGATAAAGAAATACCCACGCCCATCAAAAAAGCGGATATCCCGAAGTGACTCAATCAACATGGCCTTCATCTCAGCTTCACTCAACTGTTGATGATAACGTTGATAGAGTGTGTTCATCAGCGTCAGCGCCTGCTGGGTCTGACTGCTGGTCTGTCGTTCAAGTAACTCGGAGGCCTCAGCAAACATCTGGTCGATCATATAGCGGGCATCCGCCAATTCAGATTCTAAGCGGCTATGCTGCTCTTCAATCATTTTCTCACGCAGCAACCCCAGCTGATGCTGGTAACGTGACTGCGTGTTGAAGTAAAAATAAACCGTTTGGGTCGCCAACAGCAGGATAATAATAAAGGTCGCCCCCCATAAAAGCTGAGTGGGCAACCGAGTTGAGTCTTTAATTTTGTTCACGCCTCAGATCCATTACATCACTCCAGCCACTTTGCTCTGTCTCTTACAGTTTGGGTGCAATATTCCAATATATCGAGTAAAAGGTTGGTTTTATAGTTAAAAAAACCGCTTTAATCGATTCTAAATCACTATTATTGACCTGAATCATAGCATAGATAGGCCCGGTAAATATTTGCAGAGCAACCACAAAAGCAGTACTTTAGTACTGGTTTTTTGAGCGTATAGTCCAATACCCATTCCCCCCGACTACAGGTGTAATGGTATCAGAGATAGTGTATACGGATTGATGATAGCGCAGACATCAACTAGCGCTGTGATATCAACCTCTATGTTGCCAATGTCGCTCAATAATGATTGCCGTCGTAATACACCTCTGGCATAGCGAAGATGAAATCAAGCAGCATAAAGCATTGTTTAAAAGGGATTTTTATAGCATTAACACGCAGACCGAACACCATCAAGGTGTCGGGATGCCAATGTAGTACGCTGTGGTAGGAAACCCAGTCCCATTACAGAATAATTATAATGGACACTTAAACACTGCTAACACGGCAGCCGTCCAACGGGAGAATGAAGTGTATAAAATTTTAATTGCCGACGACCATCCGCTGTTCCGCGAAGCGATCTGTGGCGTAATAGCCAATGGTTTTCCGGGCTGTGAAACCCTCGAAACCGAAGACCTAGATAGCGCACTTAAAATCGCCGCACAAGAAGATGATCTTGATTTAATTCTGTTGGATCTGAATATGCCCGGCATGAACGGCCTCAACGGTTTAATCAGCCTACGCAATGACTCGCCCACCATCCCAGTAGTCATTGTCTCTGCCGAACAGGATAAACAGATTGTACTCCAGGCGATTACTTACGGTGCCGTTGGTTTCATTACCAAATCATCTCCGCGGGAGCAGATGACCGATGCATTGCAGCAGATCCTCAATGGGAATGTCTATTTGCCCTCGGATATTATCCGTTCAGAAAAACCCCGCAGCACCATTCAACGTCGCCACGATGACAGCCAGATCCCGCCAGAGATGCTCTCCTCGCTGACCCGGCGGCAATTATTGGTACTTGAACGCATGAGCGAAGGTGAATCCAATAAACAGATCGCTTATAACCTAAATATTGCGGAAACCACCGTGAAAGCACATGTCAGCGCTATTTTGAGAAAACTTGGCGTTCACAACCGGATTCAAGCGGTGCTGTCGGCGGGTAATATTGATTTTAACCAATACCTAAAACGCTAGCTCTAGCGTCGCAATCATATATCCTGAGCCTCACCGGCGTACTGAACGCCGGCGGCTTCGCTCATGGTTATGTAACACGTCTAATAGGCAACCCCAGCTAACAAGGTCTCGCACCTCGACCAAGCCTCTGCGTTATTCAAGTAGATGATTAAGGGTCATTTTCAACTTCATCGGCTTCACCGGCTTATTGATTAATAAATAGCCCTGCTCACGCACGATCTGCTTCAGCTCATTAGTGTAATTAGCGGTGATCATAATCACCGGAATCGGGTAATCGAGTCGTTTATTAAAGTGAATCGCTGCTTCTAAACCATTTTCATCGTTATCCAGATGATAATCCGCAATCAAAATGCTCGGTGCCTGATGATGCTCCAACAGTGACATCAACTGCGACTCGCCCTGCACGGTTTCGACCCGGCAGCCCCAGCCTTCCAGTAAGATGCGCATACCACGACAAATTGCCGGATCATTATCAATCAGCCAGATCGACTCCCCTGCTAACTGATCCGCAACGGTGAACTGATGCTCCTCTTTGGTTTCTTCCGGGAACTGATCAGCACGGGCCAAAGGCACTTCGACTGAGAACATAGAGCCTTTACCCGGTACCGAGCTGACACTGATCTGATGGCCCAACATCCGTGAAATTTTATCGACGATCGCTAAACCTAACCCCAACCCTTTGTCATTCACCGCTGGGCTGCCATGCAAACGTTTAAACTCGAGGAAAATATCACCTAGTTTATCTTCCGGTATGCCTAAGCCGGTATCCCACACTTCGATCACCAAACTACTGCGCTTACGTCGACAGCCGAGCAGCACCGTGCCGGTATCGGTATAACGGATCGCATTGGTGAGGAAGTTACGCAGAATACGGGCTAACAACTGCGAATCGGAGCAGATCACCGCACTACTGGGCACATAGCGCAGCTTCAGTAATTCACTGCCCGCCACCTGCTGAAACTCATTGGCGATATTATTCAGCAAACCGCTGGCCGGAAACACGGTGACATCAGGCTCGATAACACCAGCATCCAACTTGGAAATATCCACAAGAGTGCTGAGCAACGATTCAACATCATCTAATGAGCTACCCACCGAATCAATCAGATGGCGCTCACTTTGCACCGCCGGTTTCTCTTGTAACGCACTAGTAAACAAACGCGCGGCATTCAGCGGCTGCAACAGATCATGGCTCACCGCCGCTAAAAACTTAGTCTTAGACAGGTTAGCTTGCTCAGCATGTTTACTGGCTTCCAGTAACCGGCCTTCCACCTGCTTACGCTCGGTAATCTCCTGCCATAACTGATCGTTCAGCTTGGTCAGCTCAGAGGTTCGCTCAATCACCCGCTGCTCCATGGTCTGATAGGCTTCCTGCAGCGCATAGGCGGTTTTACGTCGTTCCGTAATATCTCGAATCAGCACAAAAAAGCCCACCGCACGGCCCTCGGAATCGAGGTTCGGTACATAGGCTTTGAGCATGTAACGGGGGCCACCCTGGGGGTCTTTCTCTTCTATTTCAAAGGTCACACTTTCCCCGGAAAGAGCCCTATCAGTATAAGGTTTGAGCTTAACAAATTGATCATTACCATGAATCATAGCGATAGTCTTACCGGTGAGCGCTTCCCGCGACCAACCATACCAATCCTCATAGACTTTATTGGTAAATTGGAAGCGTAAATCCCCCCCGACATAAGCAATCAGCGCCGGCACATGGTCGGTGATTAAACGGATCCACTGCTCGCTCTCACGCAGCGTCTCGGCGTACTGATGCCGTTCGGTAATATCGGTATAGGTATTAACAAAACCGCCCTCCTGAATCGGGTGAGAGCGAATCTCGATCACCTGACCATTCGCTAAGCTTTGCTCCAACTCGATGGTTCCGCCTGACCGATGTTGGTGGCTAAACGGCGTGAGTAGCACCAGTTCACAGCGGGCGATCAGGTCTTCAAAAGGCGGCAAGGCATTCAGATCCGCTTCGCTCAAGCCGGAGAGTTCTAAGAAACGCTGATTCCACACCTCCAAACAGCCATCGGCATTGATCAGCACCACCCCCTGTGAAAGGTTGTCGACGGTATTTTGCAACACCCGCGATTTATCCGCCAAGGCCCTCTCACGGCGGGCGGTTTCATTATGTTTAAGCTCGGTAATATCGGTATACAAGATAACCAGACCGCCATCCAGCGTGGGCCGTTCACTGACTTGGAACCAACGGCCATTTTTGAGCCGATAAAATACCGAGTTATCGGTTTCATCGCCACGAAACTCCTCTTCGATCAGACCATGTTGATCGGCCAAACGACGAATATCCTGAATCCCCAGCCCCTCTTCAATCGAAACCCCGGTACCGGCCCAGACCGATTCAAATTTACTGTTGTACAGGACGATACGACGCTCACTATCAAATAACACGAAGGCATCAGAGATACTTTCAATACCATCGATCAACCGCTGATGCGCCACTTCCGCTTGCTGTTTAGCCTGACTCAGAGCGATATTGCTGGTCTTAATATCCCCAAGGGCAACATTCAATGCAGCGGTTCTCTCACGTACCTGCTCGGCTAACACCACCGAGTGTTCAAATGCAGCATAGGGATCGGTTCGGGTGGTGGCACTCACCTCGACCCGCTCGATTAAAACCCGGTTAATCTTCTGTAATTTGCGGTTTTCGCGCTCTAACGTCTCAACCCGTAGCGCCAACTCTGACTGCAATTCGCTCTCGACTTGGTTCATGCTTTTCTCCCGATCGCGACACCGGTAAAGCTCTGATTTACATGCATACCGTCGATCTGCTCGCCGTAGGTATTAAAGCCGACCACCCGATGATCGCGCAGTAAGTCAGACACCTGCTCACTCTGGCCACGTATCTGCGCCTCTAAGCGGCGTAAGAAGCAATCACACCCGAGTGTCACTATATGCGCGCCAAAGGCGGACTCTATCTGCGTCAACTGTTGATCAAGCCGGGACATCAGCTCCCCCGGCTCCATCAGCGTTAACACAATACCGTTCTCAACCGCACAGTAAAACGTCAAACTGAGATCAGCATTAACACTCTGGATCGAACGGACAAAGTACTCTTTACCAATCCGTACCGCGATCGGGTTGAGGGCAAACACTTCATGGTTGAGCTGTTCGAGTGGCACCCCAACTACCCGGGCATATTCGAGCGCTGCGGGCTCCGCATTCAACTCCAATACGCGCCGCTGTTCACTATCGGCCTCGGTCACCACCAGCTTACTGTCACGGCTTTCCATATGATGACCACTGAAAACCTGAAAGTCGCAGCGAGTATTGACTAAAATAATCACCGCCGCGTCGGTATAAAAAGCACCATCAAAATACACATGGGTGTTAGCTAGACAGATATCATCGCCGGCAGAGCCGCCAAAATGAGGAATACTGCCAAGGGCCGAGTCGAGTGTAACCAACACCCGCTCCTCTTGCGTCGACAAACCATCGAACAGGGTCAGGGCAAAGCTGTGATCTTTAATGGGGGCAACCTGTTGTTCGAGGCACTTTTCAGAAAGTCGCTCGACAAGGGTCTGGGCATCATTGAAATTAAACTGATCGAGATTTTCAATTAATTGGCCACTGACGGCAAACACATCACGGGAGAAACCAATGGCGGAGATACTCCCCTGATCATAGCCCTTGGCGGTAATCTCACCTGCCGTGGTACAGCCGGCCACCAGTATGCCATCGAAGCGCTGCTGCAAAATACTCGCGAGTCGATCTAGCTGATATTCGGCAGAACAGAAGAACACCACAAAGTGAAGGTCGGGCCAGATGAGTTGTTCATATAATTGATCAACGGCTTGCTGTTCATCTCGCGCCGTCGAAAATGCTGTGCGTAATTCTGGCTGGCAAATATTTTCCAATGATCCATTCCTCACACCCGTCACCCCCGACAGTTTAAAAAGATCTTTAAGTCTAAAAGGGAAGCACTATTGAAAACAGTGTACTTGAGTACCTGAATAATAATAGAAAACGAGACAAAAAAACTAACACATTGTTTTTAAAACATATTCGTTTTTAGAAATAGGCACTAAAGTAGTAAAAGGCACCCTAGCGAACAGAGGAAGGGGTTGTCCGTCAGGGTGCCAGTGCCGTTAGGCGATTACCAGCTCAGGGTTGCACCCAGTGCCATGGTATCGGTTTGAGTGGTATCAATTGTACCGTTATCGGTTTTATGTACCGTATATTCAGCCACTAGACTGAGATTATCATTAATTTTATGGAATAACGCCGCACCGGTTAGACTGTTCTGAGTCGTTACGGAGCTGCCGGCAGCGGTATCTTCGGTCTGTCCATAAGACAACACCACCCGGTTCGCATTAAAGGCATATGAACCTTGGATCAGATAACCGTCAGATTCAGCACTGTTGACCAGCGTATTGCTGGCGAAGACACTGCTAATACCCTCTTGATTAAACCCAGAAGCACTCAGGGCAAAACCAGCGACACCGACCCGAGCACCATAGGAGATACCGTTGGCATCAACCCCAGCGGTGGCCGAATCACCGATCGCACCACCCAGCCAAGCTTTTACGGTAACGCCGTCATAATCAGCATTGTAGGTCGCTTCCGTTTCAAAACGGGCCGAATTGGTATCATCAGAGGTACCGCCGGTGGTATTCGGATCTAACACCCCAACAGCTACTTGGAAACCGCTCATCACCGGCGTCCGATAGGTAATCTGAGCGGTTGGGTTCGCATAAGGGTAACCGGTGGTGATATTACCGAAGGTTGTATTAGCGGTGGTTTTCGGGGCAAACCCGACGCCCATCAATAGCTCATCACCAAAAATATTGCTGCGGGCATAGAGGCCAAAATCTTTACCGAACAAGACCTGACCAAAGTCGCCATCGACGGTTGCATAGAACTGCCGCACATCGATCATAGAATCTGTTTTCGTGTTATCGCCATCTTGGTTACTATCGTTGATCGATACCCAGAATGAAGAGCGACCTCCAACCGTCAGACCATCCACCTGCTTGGCAACATTAAAACCAATATAGTTGGGTAGAAAACCCATCCGCACCCGTGAGGTCTTGGCGGTGGTTTTAGCCACCTTATCTTCACTATCCTGATAGGTATAAAACGCGTTAAAGTGGCCATCTACAGAAAATGTAGTGCCATCCTGATCGTACAAACTGATTCCGGCCATTGCACTGTTACTGAATGCGACTGCCAAGGCTAACGGCATGCTGCGCCATAGTTTTTTATTATTCATTATGCCCTCTGATTCTTCATCGATAGGTTTGTTGTGTAAGTCAGGTCATTATTCGTGTTTGACTTACCGGGCAATAGAGCACTTTAGCGCCGATCCGATCAGCAATTAGACGCCGCGACTAAACCTCTCTATCGAGGCACACCCAAATAACATAGCGATATAACGCGAAAGTGGCTCATCCTTACGGGGATAGCAGCCACCGCTTAAGTCGGTGCTGCTTTAGTGCTTGTTTCATTAGGCGATACGGCTTAAGTCTCTGATGCTTAAGCAGTGCAAGGGAAAGAGAAAGGATAAAAAGGAAAAGCTATAGAGGAGAGGAAAGTACCGCTAGATAACCGAGACGAGTATTAAAATAGCCCCGGTAAACATTTTTATACAACACAAAAAAGCCCGCAGGCAGGTAGGCTGCGGGCCGATAGGATAACACTGTTCAATCCCGTCGCGATAACCTCAACGGGTTTCAGAATCGAGCAATAATTCCGGGTTGAAGCCCACCGCAAAACAGCCCCAGTGACGGCCATCCACATAAACGGGGAAGGTCAAATCATTCAGCACTTCACCCGTATCCCGCGCAAAGGTTTGTAACAGGAACGGCGCGGTATTAGTGGTTCGACGAATCTCTGCACGATTCCCTTTGAAGAAACGACGGTGACGGCTTTTAACGTTATCGACTTCAAAGTCTCCAGTCAGTGAATCGGACACTTTCAAGTGGTGCGCCGGGGCATAGCCATCTAAACACACGGCTAGTGCATAGATAAACTCGGGCCGTTCAACCAAGTAACCGTCATACATAGGCCGCAGACGTTGCTCAAAGACATCGGCATAGCTGGTATCATACTTCTCAGGCAGCATCCCCTCATTGGTGCGTTGATAGTTGCGGTCAAAGATGTCATAACCCTGACTGTACATCTGCTCCAATGCTTCCTGAATCTGACGCGTCCACTCACGGCCTGTTTGAATAATATTTTCAAAGCTGCCATAGCCGATAATAAAGCGCGATAACAGTTCTTGAGTCTCCTCGGTTGAAGACTCTAATTCAGCGGAGAACAGCCGCGAACGCTCCATCTCATCGCGAATATCGCCACTAATACCCGCAATACGTTCCACATGTGAGTGGGATTCTTGATTGGTATAGGTCAATTCATCGAGGGTTGAGCTAATAGTAGTCAGCTGGCTATTCACACCCTCAAAGTCACTTACCAGACGAATAAACTGCTCGTTAGTATCACTAATAAAGCCTTCAGTATTTCGGGTATATTCAAGGATATTGGCCGAGTTGCTGCGTGTATCGGCAACCAAATCAGCCATCACCGAGATATTCTGATCGATCTCAGAGGTCGCGTTCTGAACTTGTTGCGACAGGTTGCGCACCTCATCGGCGACTACGGCAAAACCTCGGCCTGCTTCACCGGCTCTCGCCGCTTCGATTGAAGCGTTTAGCGCCAACAGGTTGGTTTGATCAGAGAACCTTTTAACCATCGATAAAATTTCAGTGATGGTCTCAGAACTCACACTGAGTTTTTCGACAGTATCTTGAAAGCCTGAGGCCAGTTCAGAAATAATACGTACCTGACCGAGCACCTGTTCCAGCTCATGGCTAGAACTCTTAATCTCATCGAGGTTGTTACGCGTGTATTCCGATATTTTCAGGGTATTACCGGCGACTTCTTGAATCGCGGCAGTCGACTCTTGACTAGACAGCAGCACCTGCTGAGCTTGATCTTCCTGAGCGCTGGTCGACTCATGAACTTCTTGCAACACTTTGGTTAACTGCGTTGCACTCAAGGCAACCTTCACACTGTGATTACGGGACTCAGCAATCATCTTCTTCAAACTACTGGCGAAGCCATTGTAGCTGCTGGCCATCACCGAAATTTCATCATGGGTAAAATCCGGTAACGTGGCTGAAATATCGCCATCTTTATCTTTGATGTTACTCAGAACATCAACCATCATATGGATAGGCAGCAAGAACAGATGCCGCATAAAGAACACGGCAAACAGTGTCGCCAATAGGGAAAACAGTAGAATAATCCAGTTAAACATCTGCAAGCGTTCAAGCTGCGCGATTAACTCAGGATCGTTCGTACTCTGAGAAACCATCTGTTCAAGCCCGCTGAGGCCACTCCAGTTAACGCCAATAAAGAGTAATGACGGAATTAACAGGAAAACTGAGTTCCCGACAATTTTGCGGGTTAGTGAATTAAAAAATTTTCGTTCTACTGCGTCATAAAGCCCCATACTCATCCACTTCTTTATTCTTTATTGTTATTAATCACATTGGCTAGCCACTGTTTTAAATAAAATAACACAGCGTGAACAGTAAAAGACTACCCATTTCATGTATTTAACAAAAATTTATTGCCACGATGGCAACCACTTAATGGCTTACCCCTACCCTGCCAACAGACCAAACACATCCTTAAACAATAGCAAATCCCTACGTTAAGCACCGCGCGACTCAGCCGACTGCTCCACAACGCCACTTGGAGGCCAATGTAGATGCCCCCCTTGATGATCTAACCAAGCTTTAGCCTCTCGGTAATCCGGATAATAGTTTGCCACCACCGACCAAAACGCCGCCGAATGATTCATATGTTGCAGATGACTCAATTCGTGAACAATCACATAATCAATAATATGCACCGGCGCCATCACCAATAACCAATTAAAGCTCACCACCCCTCGGCTATTACAACAACCCCATTTACGCCGATAGCTGCGCACCCGCACCGCTGAGGGTTTAAGGCGCATATGTTCAGACCAAAACAGCACTCGCGTGTGAAAATACTGTAATGCTTGAGCCCGATACCAGCGCTCTATCTGCTCGGTTATCGCCTCTTCCCGAGCCTTGCGAATACGCCCCGATAGCGCTAACTGCAGCTGATCATCACTCACTGTTACCAGTGTTTCTGGCCGGTTAGGTAGTAACTCGAGCGTCAAGCGCTCTCCCAACCACCGCAGCTCACTACCTTGATCGAGCGGCCGCACGGTGACAGCAGCAGGCACTCGCAGGCGCAGTGCTTGCTGACGGGCGTTGATCCAGTCGGTTTTTTCTGCCACTAAGCGATCGATACGGGCACGTGACACTCGAGTCGGCGCTAACACACGCACACTGTCGGGCCGAACTTGAATCTCAATAGTACGCCGGCGCGCACTACGCCGTAGGCTATACTCCGGTAACTTATCGACTAACATGGTGACAGTTTATTACCTCCATTGATTACCTCCGTTTAACATACTGGCTTTGACCATCAGTTTTTTACCAGCAAACGGCAACAACGAGCGACTATACGCTGGAATTGCTGCTGCAGCGCTGGGTTAGCATCACCGGCATAACTAATCCGCTCATAATAATCGGCCAAGGTATCAAACTCGCCTGCCAACGGCGGAAACTCACGCCTCAGCCGGGCAAAAAAGTGTCCCACGGTTTCCCCTTGACGGCGCTGTCGGTCAAACGGGATTAAACGGCTATCCAACCGAGCTAGCGCCTGCAATAACGGATCTTTCTGCTGTCGACGCCGCAATAGACTAAAGGCCACAAACAACATCACCAAAGCACCGGGCAGCAGGATCAGCAACAGCAGTTTAGCCACCGAAAGGTCACCTAACAATCGCTGTAAAACGCCGGACTGACGCTCGTGGAAATTAAGTACCCAGCGATGCCAGTCATAGTTGATCGCCTCATAACGCTGCCTTAACTGCTTTAAAAACACACCACTCAGAAAGCCATTGCGCATTAACATAGCATCTGCCAGAAACGCAGGATCACTGCTAAACAGTTGCGCGGCCGACTGCTCTAGTCGTAAGGGCGCGACCACCGAGGTTGGATCAAGCCGGTGCCAACTGGCATCCTGTTGATTCCAATATTCTAACCACGCATGCGCTTCGTATTGGCGCACTGTTAAGGCACCATCTTGAGGGTTTAATTCGCCGCCTAAATAGCCGCCGACCACCCGGGCAGGAATACCCGCCGCGCGCAACAACACCACCCCGGCGCTAGCGAAATGGCCACAGAAACCTTGCCGACTCTGAAACAGAAATTGATCGACCGGATCACGCTGTTGCAACAGAGGTGGCTCCAGTGTGTAACGAAAATTGCTTGCGAAGAAAGTCATCATTTGCCCTGTAAATGCTTCAACCGTCGGGTATTGTGCCGCCCACTGCTGTGCCAGTTGTCGGGTTTGGTTATTTATCTGGGGCGGTAGCTGTCGATAATGATTTAATTCGGTGGCCGACAGTGGTTGCCGGGTAGCACCACTCAGTGATTCTAGCTCATATTGGCTACGCTGCATTAATGGCTGCGCCGCCTGCAATGTCAGATCATCAATTTGCCGCAGGTTCGCCGGGTACGTCACCGGCGTATCTAGGCCATAACGCCAACGCTGCCCTGTCGCCTCCATCACCACCTGATAGCGATAGCGTTGCGCGCCCGTTGACTGATAGGTAAGACGTTCATACGTGTCAGTAGCACTCGCTTGTGCCTCTAACCGGGCTGACCGACGCCAACGTCGACCATCAAACTGATCATAGGTTAATCCCCGCCAATAACGCTGAGGTTCCGGCGGTAATGGCCCGGAAAAACTCGCACGAAAGGCGATATCCGCGGATCGCGTCAACCGGCTAACATCCCCCGGCGACATGGCATCCGATAGTCCGGTAAAGGCTTGCCCCGAATTCATATCCACCTGCCAAAGCGGCCCTATGCGAGGGAAGATTAAAAATAGAATAACCATCATCGGCAATGCTTGTAGGTATAACACGGCTGAGCGCTTTAACGGCCGCCAAATATCATTATTTTGCTGGCTACGGTACACCGTATTAAGGCAGGCGGTCACCACGATCAGCGATAATACGCCATACAACGCCATCGGAATCGACTGATAAAAAAGGAAGCTGCAAACGATTAGCAGTAATGCCACATAGAGCATCACTAAAGCATCGCGACGGTGATACATTTCCGTCAGTTTAAGCAGGAAGGCGGCCATCAACAAGCTCACCGTCACCACCATCACCGAACTAGAGCGTAGCTCAGCCAGCAAACCGGCCAACACCAGCAACATCAAGACCAACCGCACGCTCCAGTGGGGAAAGTTCCAACGTCCCTTATGCACCATCAACCGCCAACCGACGGCCAACATAGCCAATAAAAACAACCAAATGGGGACAACACTAACAAAGGGTGCCATCACCATCAGAATACTGACCAACAACCACAGCATACTGCTGCGGGTAAGCTGAAAGACCGGTTTCATTGTCCGCCCTCCTCTACCCGGCCTTGAACACTCTGATCTTGCCCCAACCGCTCATCCAAACCAAAGCAGGCCAGCGCTTCTAACACCCGTATACGGTGGGACTCGCCCCGATCGGGATTTATCCGTACTTCCGGTAGGATCAAACCATACTCTTCACCACGATGATGCAGTTGCAGTACCCACCAGGTTAACCGTGATAGCCGGGCTTCTGTGCTCAACTCTGGCCAAAGCTGCCAACTGAGCCAGCGCCGGTTATCACTGAAATCAACGTATTGCTTAGCATGCATCCCCTGACCACGAGCATAATTTTTCCATGCCACTCGTTTCAACGACATACCGGGCTGATAAGTTTCCAGTCCAGCAAACTCTTCACCACCGGGACGCTCTCCCTGATGCGCTAAGGTTTGATCGCCCTCGTCGACCCTACTCAGATCGGCTAACTGACCACCGGCCAGCGGACGGGGGTATACCAGCGCGGTAAGATCCACCTGCACCCAGGTCCAAGCCCGAAACAAACCCAATGGGTAGAAGGTTTCGATCAACAGCGCATCCGGCTGAAACCGCCCCCGCCGAGACGGCGTCTGATACAACGTTAAAGTCACGGGCTGATCATCTAATAGATCGACAGCTCCGCCCTCAGCACCGGCTAAAGCCAACTGGATGCTCTCGTACTGTCGTCCACTGTGCGCACTGAGCTGTAAATCGAATGCTGCTGGCTCGCCAACAAAACAGGGATGCCCGCGCACAAACTGAATGGTCAAACCCGACAAGTTGGCATAGGTATGCAGAATGGTCACGATAAACAAGCTGCCTAATAGAAAGGTGACCGCAAACATCAAATTATTCTGAAAGTTAATGCCTAGCACCAACATCACTAACAACAGAAGTAAAAACACTCCGCCACTGCGTGACGGCACAATATAGATACGCCGTTGACTCAGTGTCAGTTGTTTTAACCGGGGGCTGCGACGCAGGCTCCAGCTAAGCATCGCACGGCCTAAACGCTGTTTTATCGATTCCATCGTCGCCCCTCAGGCTAGCGCTTCACGCCACCACATCAACACGACTCAATAACTGTTGAACCAAACCGTTGGCGCCTAATCCACCCAGATCTTCAGCCGCGCGCAAACGGTGACCTGTGACTGGCCCCAGCAACTGCTGTAAATCTTCAGGAATAACATAATCACGCCCCTGAATATAAGCCCAGCTTCGACATGCCCGTAACAGTGCCAGTGCGCCCCGAGGGGAGATACCAAAACTAAACTCAGGCGCTTGACGGCTATAAGCCACCAGCCGTTGTAGATAATCGATAATACTGTCAGACACCTTAACCCCGGCACAGGCCGCCGTTATCGCTTGCAGTTGCGGCGGCGTAATAACCGTCGCCATGGTTTTGAGTCGCCGTCGTGGATCGCCCCCCTTCAGCAGCTCCCGTTCTGCGCGACTATCGGGATAACCGAGCTCAATCCGCATCAAAAACCGATCGAGCTGTGATTCAGGTAACGGAAAGGTGCCCTGCTGGGTCACCGGATTTTGTGTTGCAATCACAAAAAAAGGCGTGGGTAGTCGATGAGTCTGGCCGTCCAAACTTACCCGTCCCTCCTCCATCGCTTCCAATAAGGCTGACTGGGTTTTCGGCGTCGTCCGATTCACTTCATCGGCAAGCAACAACTGGGTAAACACCGGGCCGGGATGAAACTGAAAGCCATTACTGGACGGGTCGAAAATACTGACCCCGAGAATATCTGCCGGTAACATATCACTGGTGAACTGGAGGCGCTGATAATCTAACCCCAGCACCTTAGCCAACCCGTGGGCTAAGGTAGTTTTGCCCATCCCCGGCAGATCTTCTATTAGCAGATGACCCTCGCTGAAGATACAGGTTAGTGCAAGCTTGATCGCTTCCTGTTTACCATAGAGCACCTGGGATACTTCATTAATGGCCGCTTCTATCTGATCTCGCATCGGGACTCCCCAGCCGTGGTTAACGCATTTGATAACAATATTGAATCCAAGAGCGGCTCAACCACCGACTCCTGCTTCTAGACTAGCAAAAAGAGACTGAGAAATAAGCCTCTGAGATGAAGCTTATAACGGTTACTTAATTTAGATCGGTTATGCATCGCTAACAGCCTAAGCCGCAGGCAATAAAAAAGGCGCTAAGCGCCTTTAAAGTGATCATTATTGAGTGTCTGTGTGGCCCGATTTAGCCCGGCCGAAAAGCCACTCAATCAAAAATCAATTAATGGTGATGACCGCCAGCGCCATGGGCGTGACCGTGCTCCATCTCTTCTTCAGTGGCATCACGTACTTCAACCACATCAACATCAAACTTAAGCGTCTGATCCGCTAACGGGTGGTTGCCATCAACAATGACGTTTTCCTCTGTGACCGCAGTGACAACAACAGGCTGTTGACCCCAAGAGGTTTGCGCCATAAAACGCATACCCACTTCAATGGTATCAACCCCATCAAAAGCGGCGCGCTCAACTTCCTGAATCAATTCAGGGTTCAGTTCGCCGTAACCCTCTTCTGGAGACACTTCAACTTTCACATTATCACCAGCTTTTTTGCCAACCAGTGCTTTTTCAAGACCCGGTACGATATTGCCGGTGCCGTGCAGGTAGGCCAAAGGCTCTGCGCCGACAGAGGAATCCATGACCTCATCATCTAGGTTAGATAGGGTATAGTGAATTAGGACAATCTTTTTGTCGGCTATCTGCATCGTTCAGACCTCAAAAGGTGTAGACATGAACAGCGCTGCTGACAGAGGCCCGGATTAGTGTATTTTTTTAATCTGGGGGTGAGTCCGAAGATATCAACCCCTAGCCATCAATTTTAGTTAGCGTGGCGGCAATGAATCAGGATCATTAAATAACTGTTGGATTAATGTCGCCGCCGGAACCGCGCGGCAGCCATTCCGGTTTTGGCCACTCCATAACGGCGTAAAGTCAGCCGATTGTTGCGCTTCTGCCGCCTGCCTCAACGGCGCTATAGCGGCCCCGGCCAACGGAAAAGCTGGCGCTAGAGGCGCCATTGGCCCGAGCGCCTGCATTACTTCGTTCATAATGCCGCGCGCCGGACCACCGGAAAAAATATTGGTCAATGCGGTCGGTTTATGAGGTTCGGCTAACGCCTGTCGATGCAGAGCATTGACCCGAGACTCATCACATAACAGAAAAGCAGTGCCTAACTGTACGCCTGCAGCCCCCATTGCTAACGCCCCGCGAATACCGGCGCGATCGGCAATGCCGCCGGCCGCAATCACGGGCAGATCGGTGACCGCCAGAATCTGTGGTAAAAGCGCCATGGTACCTATCTGCCGGTTAAGATCTCGATCAAGAAAGAAACCTCGGTGACCACCCGCTTCAATCCCTTGAGCGATAATTCCATCGACTCCCTGCTGTTCTAACCATAGGGCTTCGGCGACGGTGGTGGCGCTCGATAGCGCTTTGCAACCCGCACGGCGCACACGCTCGAGTAGCGCATCACTAGGCAAACCAAAATGAAAGCTCACAACCTCGGGGCGAAACGCTTCAACGATATCAGCCATTTCATCGTTAAAGGGATTGCGCACCGGGGCCGGCGGCACCGCCTCTGGATCGAGACCATAAGTCTGATAATAAGGCCGCAGCGCTGCTCGCCACTGTTGCTCTTGGGCATCATCCACCGTTGGCGGCTGATGAACGAAGAAATTCAGATTAATTGGTTTATCCGTAGCGGCGCGGATTCGCGCCAGCTCGGCTCTTAACTGTGCTGGCGTTAACATCGCACAGGGCAAAGAGCCCAACCCACCCGCCTTGCTGACCGCAATGGTCAATGCCGCATCCTGAGCACCGGCCATCGGAGACTGAATTAAAGGTAACTGAATATCGAAAAGCTGCTCTATACCCATGTTTATCTCTCTGCTAATGCTAAGCGTGCACCTAGATAGATCAACACGGCACCACTGACCGAATTGAAACTTTGGCTAACCCGTTTATTTTGCAACCACTGTCGCGCGCTATTCACCGCCAGCGCCAAACCACATTGCCATACCATAGCAATGACAAAATGGATGCCCGCCAATATTAATGATTGCAATACCGCAGAGCCCGCTGGATCAATGAATTGTGGCAAGAATGCCATATAGAACAGCGCCGTTTTAGGATTCAACGCATTGGATAAGAATCCTTCCCGTAAAGAACGCCACAGGACAAAAGGCCTTGCGCCCCCCTCAGGCAAGCTGAAAAGACTCACCCCTTTAAAAACGCCCCGTAAACTACTGAGGCCTAACCAAATGAGATAACAAGCGCCAATGAGCTTCAACACATAAAAGGCATTCGCCGATTGCAGCAGGATCACAGAAATACCCAGCGCCGACACGGTTGCATGTAAAAACAAGCCTAAACAGATACCCGTACTGGTAGCAAACCCATCTTGCCAACCGCCCCGCGCACTGTTGCGAATCGTCACCATGGTATCAACACCGGGGGTCACCGTTAATAGCGTGATCGCTATCAAAAATGTGATAAACAACTGGCCATCCATCATCCGTTTAATCTCCGCAAACGCCATCATATAATGGGCCGCATCTTAGCAGTATTTAGCGCGTCACCTATAGCAAATTATTGATAACCCGCGAGCCTATCTGTTCGCGGTATTATTCCCGCCACCAATCATTAACGTCGAATACTGAGTAGGTAATAACGCCCCACGACCACCATCAGAATGCCCCCTAAAACGAGCAAAGCAGCAACCGTCAGCCGCAGAGTGATCACATCATCGGTAAACAGAACACCGCCTACCGCAGCAATCACCGGCACCAATAATTGCAGCACCGCCGCCTGTACCGCAGACAGCCCTCGCAGGGCGCGATACCACACCGCATAACCGATACCCGATGCCACTCCGCCGGACAACATTGCCAACCAAACACCTTGACGGGTTAGGGAGATATCACCCAACAATAAAAGTGCCAATAGCGCTATAACAACCAAGGGTAAGGTCTTGAGAAAATTAAAATGCGTATCCGCTAGAGGATTAACCGAGCCTCTGCCGATCAGGGTGTAAAACCCCCAAGCGATACCGGCGGCGGTCATCAGGATAAACCCCCACAGCGAAGGGGTATTGAGCACCGGTTTAAGCAGGTAAACAAAGCCACTGAAGGCTAAGAGTAATCCCAACCACTCCACCGGCAATAATCGAGTGCCACGAAATAGGCTAACCAGAATCATAGTGATCTGCACCGCACCGAACAGGATCAGCGCGCCAGTGCCCGTATCGAGACTGATATAGGCATAGGAAAACCCCAGCGCATAGATAAACAGCATCACCGCCGCCATCCAGCTACCTCGATTCTCTTGTGTCGCCGCTTTACCTCTCTGGCCGGTTAGATACCACAACAGCAACAACACGCCGATACCGGAAAGTAAGCGAATCAGCGTAAAGCTGCCCGCATCAATACTCCCTTCACCCAATGCTAAACGGCATAAAACCGAGTTTCCGGCAAAGGCCAACAGGGCAAATGCGGTGTACATCAGGGTTGATACATGTGAACCAAACTTCATTATTATTTTCCCGTCTGATCGATATCACGGTGATCGTTACCCTGGCGGCCAGACTCTTGACGACAGTGTTGCCGGCCGAGTTGCCAGAGCATCAAGGCGGCACCACAGCCGCCACTGCCGAGTACCATCGTCATAATCATAATTTGGTAACGCACTGCAATTAGCGGCGACACGCCGGAAAGAATCTGCCCGGTCATCATTCCCGGCAATGAAACTAAGCCAACAGCCAGCAAGCTATTAATCTGCGGGATCATCGCCGCCTGAAACGCTGTCAGTCGTGCTTGAGGCTCCGGCTTACCCTCTTTCAACTCAGAGTGATAACGTTCGGCGGCCAAACTGATTGCATTCATCGTATTGGCAAAATACATCCCCGCCAACGGAATAATCACCCGGGGTTCGTACCAAGTCTCAACACCGATCACCAACACTAAAGAGATAAACAGGTGCAAGCCGGCCGAGCAGCCTAAGGCGATCAATGTCGGTATGAAATAGTGACGCTGGTGATCTACCGGACGCAAGGCGATCCAGCTAGCAATTGCGACCATCAGCGTTAAAACCAGTGTGGTAACCCAAGGGGATGGATTATCAAATAGCGCCACCAGCACATAGCCGACCGCCACTAATTGCAGTGTCATCCGGGCAGCGGATAATAACACTTCCGCCGCGCTGCCAGACCAACGGGCATAAACGATAGCAATCAACACCACCGGTATCCCACACCACGCCAGCGACCACCATGAAATCACATGCATCAGGGCTCTCCTGTCATCGCGCTAGCGCTTGCCGGCAACGGTTTACGTATTACTGGTGAACTACTCGGTCTCGATACCGATAAAGCCACCGGACTGATGGGCCCACAACTGTGCATAGACACCACCTTTTCGTACCAGTTCGTGATGGCTACCCTGCTCGATGATCCGTCCTTGATCCAAAACGATCAACCGATCCATCGCGGCTATGGTCGACAAACGGTGGGCAATGGCGATCACCGTTTTACCCTGCATGAGGTTCAACAGTCCCCGCTGAATATCCGCTTCCACCTCTGAATCCAACGCCGATGTTGCTTCATCCAAAATCAGAATAGGGGCATCCTTAAGGATAACCCGAGCAATGGCGATCCGTTGTCGCTGTCCCCCGGAAAGTTTAACACCTCGCTCACCAACCTGCGCATCATAGCCGGTACGCCCCTCAGGATCACTTAAACCAAGAATAAAGTCATGCGCCTCGGCCCGCTTTGCTGCGGCAATCATCTGCTCATCGGAGGCATCAGGATGACCATAAAGAATGTTGTCCCGCACACTACGATGCAGCAATGAGGTATCTTGGGTGACCATGCCGATCTGATGGCGCAAACTTTCTTGCTGCACCTCTCCGATGTCCTGCCCATCGATCAATAAGCGCCCGCCCGCTAAATCATGAAACCGTAAGAGTAGATTCACCAAAGTCGACTTACCGGCGCCAGAGCGCCCCACTAAACCGACTTTTTCACCCGGTCGTATCGACAGGTTAAGGTGCTCAATCACCCCGGCGGCCTTATCATAGTGAAACGATACATCACTATAGTCTATGGCTCCTTTAGTCACCTGCAGCGGTTTAGCCCCCGGCTGATCAGTTACGTCCAGCGGTTGCGCCAAGGTATTCATGCCATCGTTTACCGTGCCGATGTTTTCAAACAGCGCACTTACCTCCCACATGATCCACTGGGACATACCGTTAAGCCGCAGCGCTAAACTGATAGCAATGGCAATCGCGCCGACGCTAACCAAGCTAAAGCTCCAGAGATAGATCGCTACCCCCGTAATCACAAATACCAGCAGATAATTGAGACATTGCACTAACACATTCAATCCGGTGGCCAGCCGCATCTGTCGATACACTGTATCTAGAAAGCCATCCATACTCTCACGGGCATAGTCCGACTCTCGCTGACTATGGGAGAACAGCTTTACCGTAGCAATATTAGTGTAGCTATCGACGATCCGTCCGGTCATGGAGGAACGAGCATCCGCCTGAACCGCCGACACATCACGCAAGCGCGGGACGAAATACCACATCAACAGACAATACCCCACGAGCCAACCGACTAATGGCAGCATCAAACGGATATCCGCTTGGGCCACCAAAACCAACATCGACAGGAAGTACACCGCGATATACACCAGTACATCGAGTAGCTTCATCACCGCTTCACGCACCGCTAAGGAGGTTTGCATCACCTTGGTGGCAATACGCCCGGCAAAATCATTCTGATAAAACGACAAACTTTGGCGTAACAGATAGCGATGCGCCAACCAACGGATCGACATCGGGAAGTTTCCTAATAACACCTGATGCACGATGACCGAATGCAGCGCCACCAGCAACGGCAAACCGATCAACAGCATAACCCCGATCAACGTCAGAGTATCACCCTCTTCTTGCCAAAAAGTTTCCGGCTGTTTCGTGCTAAGCCAATCAACCAACTGCCCCAAGAAGCCGAATAACGATACTTCGAGAATCGCCATCGCGGCGGAACACAGTGCCATCCATAACAGCGGCCACTCCATCCCACGCATGTAATAGCGGCAGAAAGCATACAGTCCCGTCGGCGGTTGGCCGGGTTCAGGTTCAGGAAAGGGGTTGGTCAAACGTTCAAAAAATCGCAACATCAATAAAATCCAACAGGCCGGACAGACAAAAAATAGGATGCAAAGCATACCTCAAGCAAGCGGGGTTAAACATATCTATAAGATATGGCAGCCTGAAACCCTTAGCCCCCAGAAACGCACAGCGACGATAAAATAGCTGACCGTTTTAACTATTTAAACGCTCAAAGATCATTTATTTGGTCTAAGCTGGACACATTATCGAGATATTCTGTGTCACTACTGAGTATTTCGTCACTGTTAATCTATTGCTTACCTTTATGGATATGCATAAATGGTTTTTAACCGTTTCATAATGACATCGCTGCATAACCGGGTTTTAACGCTCACCCTCGTTGGCTTTCTGTTATCCACCATCACTGTCACCCTGATAGTGTTTCGTGCGCTACAACAAGACGCCACCGAGCGACTGGTCGAACAGCAGCAGGTGATGGTCGATATGGTCGTCAAACAGATGGATTCTGCACTGCAGGCTCAGATCGATTATCTAGAAATATTTGCAGAAACCCTGCACACCAAAGATGCGCTTCATTCAAATCAACGGATCCAAGCCGCGCTCAAAGCGGATACACATTTACAAAGCCTTTTCAGCGGTGGCATTTTAGTCCTCAACCGACAGGGTATCTCCTTGGTTGACTTCCCGATGGTGCCGCACCGTACCGGAATCGATTTCTCCGATAGGCAGCATCTACAGAAAGCACGACGGTTAAAAACCACCGTGATTACTGAGCCACTGCTGGGCAAAGGGCTTAAAAGCCCTCTGTTTAGCATCAACACCCCCATACTCTCGGCTTCCGGCGAGGTGCTAGGCTTTATCTTCGGCGTTAACCTGTTAGCGCAAGATAACCTGCTGAAAGATCTATCTCAGCCCACCTTACATGACGAAGGCCGGATGATGATCATAGATCCCCACCTAGAGATCTATGTCACCGACACCCTCCAAGGGGTAGCCTTGGAAAGTTATCAAAATGAAAAACACTGTGATTGTATTGAGCAATTGAAAACCGGGGTTAGTTCAGGAATAACCCTCAATAGCGCTAATGAACAGGTTATCTTCACCTCCGCTAAATTGGCTAAAATGGACTGGCTTGTCATCCGCAGCTACCCGCTGCAGAAAGCGATGCAGACCGTTAATAATCTAACGGAAAACGTTGTCCTAGTGATTTTATTGATCAGTCTACTGATGGCCGTCGTGATTGCCTACCTGCTTAAAAAGCTACTCACACCACTGACCAACGCGGCTAACGATATCCGTAAAATGGCGCAGGGTGTGATGCCCAAACAAGACTTAACGGTCACCAGTCATGATGAAGTGGGCCTGCTTTTAAGCGCCTTCAATCAACTTAACCGTAATCAAAGCCGCTATGAGCAAGCACTCTTAGAATCGGAAGAGCGTTATCGGCTAACCATGGAAGCCACCCAAACGGGTTTGTGGAGCTGGAACTTAGTCGAAGATTCGATTCGCTGGGACAAGCAGTGTTACGAGATGTTGGGCTATGAGGATCAGGCGTTCCAATTAGACAAAGCCCTGTTCCGCAAGCTAATGCACCCGGAAGATCAGGTTCAGTTCTACGTTAACTTTCTACCTCAACTGCTGAACAACCAAACGGCTGAAGTACAGTTCCGCTTACTCACCAATGATAAACACTGGCTATGGTTAAAGAGCCGAGGCAAACCGATTAAATATGATGACAGCAACCATCCGTTAATCATTGCCGGTACCCAGATGAATTTTGAACAACAACGGCAAACGGAACAGTTACATCTAGCCGCGGCGGCATTTGAAGGCAATGACGCCATCATGATCATTGATCCGCAGGATAAAATCGTCAAGGTCAACCAAGCCTTTAGCCAGATCACCGGCTACTCGGCTGAAGAAGCAATCGGCCAATCCCCCTCCCTGCTTCGCTCTGGGGTACATAAAAGCCCTTTCTATGATGAGATCCGCGACAGCCTGAACCAATCCGGTAAATGGAAAGGCGAAATCTGGCACCGTCATAAAGAGGGATCGCTTTATATCGCCAGTATGCACATCAATACCCTGTTCAACGAAGATAACTCGGTGCATCAACGCATCACGACCTTCGCTGACATCACCGAGAAAAAGCGCACCGAAGAGCTGATCTGGAATCAAGCCAACTTCGACCCTCTGACGAACCTGCCCAACCGCAGAATGTTTATGGATCGACTGCGCCATGAGATACGCTTAGCAGCCCGCTCACAAACGACCCTAGCTCTGCTGTTCTTAGATCTCGACCACTTTAAGAAGGTTAATGACACCCTTGGACACAGTGTTGGCGATCAATTGCTGGTCGAGGTCGCGGCCCGGTTTACCCGTTTAGTTCGCAGTAGTGACACTATCTGCCGTCTGGGTGGCGATGAATTTACCCTTATTTTGCCACACATCAACAACCGCGAGCAGGTGCAACAGGTGGGCGATAAGATCCTCACCGCGCTGAAACAACCCTTTGAACTGGAGCAACAGTTACGCCATATATCGGCCAGTATCGGCGCCTCGCTCTACCCTCAAAATGGTAAGGATGCTGAGCAACTGATCAAAATGGCCGATCAAGCGATGTATTCAGCCAAAGAGGCCGGCCGTGGTCGACTACATTTTTACACTCCTGGCATGCATACGCAGTCACAGAAACGCACGAATCTGATTAGAGATCTGCGCTTAGCGATCCAAAATGAGGAGCTTCAACTCTATTATCAGCCGATCATCTCACTGCAAACGATGTCCGTCATTAAAGCAGAGGCTTTAATCCGTTGGCACCATCCAACTGAAGGCATCATGTTCCCCCATCAATTTATTCAGATCGCTGAGCAATGCGGCATCATCCAAGCGATGGGCGATTGGATTTTCAAACAGGCACTCCAGCAGGTCAAGCAGTGGCGTCTAACGTTAAACCCGGCATTACAGATCTGTATTAATGCATCGGCCGCCCATTTCGAAACCAAAAATGGCAGTAGTGCCCATAGCCGTTGGGTGCAAATGGCACAAGATAGCAACATGGAACCGGCCACCATCAATATCGAGATCAGTGAAAGCCTGTTGATGGAATCCTCCATCGAGACCCAGCAAAAGATCGAACAGTTACGCGCGGTTAACATCCAAGTAGGAGTAGACAACTTTGGCACCAGCTTTTCATCACTCACCCATCTAAACCGCATGGATATCGACTACCTGAAAATAGACCGTACCTTTGTGCGCAACCTGCACGCGGCCTCTGAAGACCTCACGCTGTGCAACGCCATTATTGTTATGGCGCATACGCTAGGTCTAAAGGTCATCGCCGAAGGCATTGAAACCGACGAGCAACAGCAACTGATGCAACAGGCCAATTGTGATTATAGTCAGGGATTTTTATACGCCAGCGCGATGACACCGCAAGAGTTTGAACAATGGCATCGGGATTTCAAGCCAACACAGCCGAACTAAACCCTGACGATAAGCCATAAACTTAAAATAGCGAGGGATGGTTGGCCGCGTCTTTAATCTCTGGGTAATGCGCTAGAAAGAGCTTTACAACTTGAGGGTCAAACAGAGTGCCCGCTTGCGCGGCGATATATTCAAGAGTTTTATCCTCAGCCCACCCCTTTTTATAGACCCGCTCTTCGAGCAGTGCATCATAAACATCAACCACCGCAAATAACCGAGCCGCCAACGGAATCGCTTCCCCCTTAAGGCCTTCAGGGTAACCACTACCATCCCAACGTTCGTGATGGCAGTAGGGAATATCAATAGAGGGTTTAAGAAACTCGATATCACGCATCAAATCACGGGCGATCACCGGATGCGTGCGCATCAACGCCAACTCATGCTTATCCAGCGGACCGGGCTTAATCAATACCGAGTCGGGGATCCCCACTTTACCGGTATCATGCATCAAGGCGCCACGGGCGATATGCGTGAGCGCATCCCCCTCAATACCTTGCAGACTGGCTAGCTTAACCGTCATCCGAGTCACCCGCAGACTATGCACACCGGTCTCTTTATGGCGGGTATCCATCACCTGCACCCATCCCTGTAGGGTCTGATCATAGCTTTTGCGCAGCTGCAGGTTGACCTTTTCAAGCCGCTGTAAATCCGCGCGCATCAACAATAACAGTAACACTGACGTCGCCGCGACAAAGGTGAAGCCTTTTAGACTCTGTACCAAAATAATGGTGTCGGCGGAAGTGAATAATATCGCCACCAGCGAATCTGAAAAGAAAATCCACAGCGAAGCGAATAACAGATAGATCAACACCGTCCGGTAGTAGGGTTTTATCATCAGATACCTCGGTCAAAAAACCACTCTGTTTACTGTCTTTTAGAAAAGATTAATACCGCGCGACTGTCAATAAATTAAATCGACATAATTGATCCGCAGTTGACTATTTTCTGTTAAAGCTGCCCAAGCTTTAACAGGATACGTCTCACCAGAGAATCTTCTTGCTGCGCAGCCTTAGGCGCTACCTCCACGGCTTCACTATCCTGAGCAAGGCCTAGCGAACCATCCAATGGCAAGGTGACATAGGGGTTACTATTGCCTTGCAGTGCGGTGATCAACTCATTACGTTTAAATTCCCACTGATCCACAGGATCCAGCTTGCTCCACGCGGCAAACAGTTTTTCCTGCTTTGAGCTGATGTTTAACCCATATTGATCACGCATATAGAAATAGGTACGGGCGATATCACCTTGACGGTTGAGCGGTGGCTCGACCTTGCGCTGCTTAAAATTGACCTCCATATCACAACGGCCATAGACCCGCGGCTCCCCTGCTAACTGGGCGAAGCTGTAATTAGAACGATCACCATTCACTTCACCAATGGCAGGCACCAGGTTGTGCAGATCAGATTCCATACGTTTAAAAGTATCGACGCGCTTACAGGCTTTGCGACCGCCCGTCTGCCAGCACTGCAACTGATGGCCAAACGCCCATGCGGGCACCACATGCTCCCATTCAATCCGCGCCGCCCGGTTAGCATTTTTTCGCGGAATATAGCCGCAGCTGTCCCAATCAGGCACCAGCTTTTTACCCGCCAGCTGGTAGTCACAACCACAATAAAAGCTCACCGGGTTTTCCTGATACATCTTTGCTAACAAGCGTTTTGATTTACTAAAAGACGGCGCTGAATCAGCGAGCACACAGGCAGACAGGAGCCACACGCACAGTGCAGCGGCAACACGCAGGGACATAAGAATTCCTTACACATACAACAGAAATCCGTCCCCGAAACTCACTATCCTTAGCGAGGGTTAAAAACAAAAAAGATGAGATATAGATGAAACAAGCCGAGCTTACTTACGGTTGCCGATCCGATAATTACCGGTCTGGTGAAACTGTACCACCTGTTTACGCTTACGACCGATCAACAAAGGACCATCATCGAAGAACAGGAAGTTTTTCCAATGGCGACGATAAATTTCCCAGGTGGTTTCAATCACATGTTCACTGCTATAACAAAACCATACCACCGTGCCATCATCCCATTGCAAATGCTCCGCCAGCAACTCAGGCAGGGCTTCGTTGTCAGATTCCCAGCGCTGTTGCCAATGATCGGTTTCTAGCCAAGTGTGCGATTTATTTGCCCAGTCATCCGCACCAAAGAGGCTTGGATGGTTGCACTGCGTGCTGATCTGCTGCGTCCACACCTGTTCAGCACGGGCTTCGGTCAGCGGTTTAATTTGGGCCAGATCCTCATCACTGATGGGTAGATCTTTATGCCTGAAGATCCAGGCTCTTTTATATTGCTCGACCGGCAAATAACTCATGATAACTCGATGATTTCATATTCAATTAAAGGCGCGCACACTATACCAGAATGACACCGAGCAACAATCACAACAGCCCCTTAACCGGTAAATTCACACACTCAGGGTAAGCTTATCATCCGCAACGGATCAGCGCAGCCGACGAGCCTGCCAAAAGTGCCCGGCCCAATAAGGATTATCCACCCTTGAAATGATCACTCCTTGGCTCGTCGATGCATGTAAAAACTCACCTTGGCCAAGGTAGATTCCCACATGACGTACTTTCACTAAGGAGCGATAAAATAGCAGATCACCGGGACTCAGCAACGCCGGCTCAAGCCGCTCACCTACCCTAGCCTGCGCCTGTGTAGTGCGCGGAAGGGCAATGCCAAACTGCTGCCTAAATGTCTGCTGTGTGAAACTAGAACAATCGATCCCTTGCTTATCGTTGCCACCTAGACGATAGGGAACCCCTTGCCACACCTGATAATGCTGCAACAACCGATGCCGCACGGTCGCCGCCGATTGCTGACCTAACGATGAAGCCCCGACATCATGCGGCGCTTGCTTCATCTCATCCGCATAATGGGACTGACGAGCACAGCCACTTAGCGCCAAACTCAGCAGACAGAACAACGCAATCACACCTTTCATCTTGACCACCTATTGATTGGTACATCCTATACGTGATTCTTTTTTGACACCAGAAGTCGCGCCGATACACTACAGCCTATTATTCTCGTTCATCAAAGGAAACAACAATGCTGCACATTTTGCCAGAAACAGCGGGGGATATTATCGTAATCCAGGCGACGGACACGCTTACCGCAGCCGACTATCAGGATATCTTTGTGCCGTTGCTCGAAGAGAAAGTCGCCGCCCATGGTGCAGTACGCTGCCTGATCTATTTAGATCATAACTTCACCGGCTGGGAAGCGGGTGCGCTATGGGAAGATACCAAACTAGGGTTAACCCACCGCCAAGATTTTATTCGTCTGGCGGTTGTCGGCGGTGCACAATGGCTTGATTGGGCGGTAAAACTGGGGGAGCATTTTATCACCGGCGAAGCACAACACTTTTCTGAAAGTCAGTTTTTACAAGCCCTACACTGGATCGATGCCGGTTAATCTAGCCACAACAAAGCAAGCTAATGAGTCATTTAACCGACCGCTACAGGCCGACACTCAGGCGTGGAACAAGCGCCCTTGAGCCCAGCAAGCGATGGCGCCCCATAAAAATACGCTGGAAAGGCCACTTTCAGCGCTAAACCTTGATCTGATACCGGGGTAAATGATGCATTTCTGCTACGCTGAAGTTATGCATATTTTCGGTAGATGACGATCATGAACATGAGTAGCAAAAACAGGACGTTTAGCGCTGCTAGCCAGCCCAATGATGCCCCCAAATGGCACACTTTCAATGACCAACAGGTTAGCAATCAACTGCATACTTCTGCGCAAGGACTCACCTCGGAGGAGGCTGTCCAGCGCTACAACCAATACGGTGCCAATCAATTACCCCCAGGTAAACGCCGCAGCGCCTTAATGCGTTTACTGGCACAGTTTCACAATGTCCTGATCTATGTTTTGCTGATCGCGGCAGTTGTCACCGCGCTACTCGGCCACAGTATTGATTCCGGGGTTATTATTGCCGTTGTCTTGATCAACTCACTGGTCGGTTTCATCCAAGAAGGCAAAGCCGAGAAAGCCATTGATGCGGTGCGTAATATGCTCTCTCAGCAGGCGGTGGTCATTCGTGATGGGCATCGCCAGCAGGTACCTGCCGAGGTGCTCGTGCCCGGTGACATCGTCTTTATACAATCTGGCGACCGGGTGCCCGCTGATCTTCACCTGCATAAACTCAAAGAGCTCAATATAGAAGAAGCACTGCTCACCGGCGAATCCGTCCCCGTGTTGAAGCAGCCGCAACCGGTGCCCGCCGATGCCGCTCTCGGTGATCGTACTAACATTGCTTTTTCCGGCACGCTGGTGACCTACGGCCAAGGGACTGGCACCGTGGTTGCTACCGGTGCGCAAACCGAGATTGGCCGCATCAGCACCCTGCTCGCCGATGTGTCTGCCCTGACAACCCCCCTTACCCGCCAATTGGACAGCTTCGCCCGCTGGCTAACCGGTGCTATATTGCTCATCGCGCTAGCCACTATGTTGTTCGGTTCTTGGGTACGCGGTTATGCGCTGGAGGATATGTTCCTCGCCGCCGTAGGACTCGCCGTTGCCGCCATACCCGAGGGTTTGCCCGCAGTCATCACTATCGCCCTCGCTATCGGGGTACAGCGGATGGCCGACCGCCGCGCCATTATTCGTCGTCTGCCGGCAGTAGAGACCCTCGGTTCGGTATCGGTTATCTGTTCCGACAAAACCGGCACCCTAACCCGCAATGAGATGACCGTGACCACCGTGGTATCGGCCTGCTGCAACGCCGACATCAGCGGCGGCGGTTATAACCCCCACGGCACCTTCACCTGCAACCATCAAGACCTAAATCTCAGTAACCTCGTCGAATTACAGCAGCTGTGTCGCGCCAGCATTCTCTGCAATGAAGCCCAGCTACGGCAGAAAGGGGATGACTGGTTTATCGAAGGCGACCCTACCGAAGGCGCATTATTAGTGCTCGGGGCAAAATCCGGTCTCGACATTACCGAGTTGCATCTTGAAATGCCCCGTGATGATCTTATTCCCTTTGAATCACAACACCGTTTTATGGCCACCCTGCACCATGACCATAACGGCAACGGTGTTATCTATATCAAAGGCGCAATCGAGGCCATCCTACCCCGCTGCCAATGGCAGATGACCAATGGCCGAGAAGAACCTGTAGATAGTCATTACTGGAACCTGCAACAGGAACAGGTCGCCAAACAGGGAAGAAGAACCTTGGCACTGGCCATGTTAATGGTCGATGAAAACCATCGTATCCTGCATTTTGATGATGTTAGCCAAGGACTCGTCATGCTCGGTTTAGTTGGCATTATTGATCCTCCCCGCGAAGAGGCCATTCAGGCCGTCGCCGAATGTCATCGTGCCGGCATCAAAGTCAAAATGATCACCGGCGACCATGTTGCCACCGCCTCGGCCATCGCCCAACAGATGGGGATTACCGATAACCCTCGGGCCATGACCGGCAATGAAGTTGAACAGATGAGTGATAGTGAGTTGGAGGCACAGGTAGAACAGATCGATGTGTTTGCCCGCTCTAGCCCCGAACATAAACTGCGTATCGTCCAGGCTCTGCAAGCGCGTCAACATGTCGTCGCCATGACCGGTGATGGTGTCAACGATGCTCCCGCCTTAAAACGGGCCGATGTCGGTACAGCGATGGGCATTAAAGGCACTGAAGCGGCGAAGGAAGCCTCTGAGATGGTGCTAGCCGATGATAACTTCGCCTCCATCACCCATGCGGTTGAAGAGGGTCGTACGGTCTTCGATAACATCAGTAAGTCGATTCTATTTATCCTGCCCACCAATGGCGGTGAAGCATTGACTGTATTGGCCGCTATCGCCCTCGGTACCATGTTACCGGTGACACCGGCACAGATTCTCTGGGTCAATATGATCACCGCGGTAACACTGGCGCTCTCCTTGACCTTCGAGTCAACCGAACCCGGCGTGATGGCGCGACCACCGCGGAACACCCGCAGTCCGATCTTATCGCCCTTTATGATCTGGCGTATCGTATTTGTTTCCCTGTTGATGGTTACCGGCACCTTCGGTCTGTTCCTTTTGGAGCGCAACGGTGGCACCGATATCGACACCGCCCGCACCATCGCAGTGAACACGCTGGTTGTCATGGAGGTATTCTATCTACTCAATTCACGCTACCTCACCCGCTCCGTGCTCAGCCGTGAGGGGTTGCTGGGCAATCGCTTTGCCCTCTATGCCATAGCCGCTGTCATGCTATTTCAACTGCTGTTTACTTACCTGCCTATCATGCAGTTATTCTTCCATACCAGCGCCATCGGCCTGCTCGCTTGGGGAAAAATCCTCATCGTTGGTTTAATACTATTTCTCGTGGTTGAGCTGGAGAAAAAACTACTGCATCGATCAGCAAACACGCAATAAACAACTTAGCCACCCAAACTGGGGTTTCTCTTTTGCTATTACGACACCACATAGGGCATAATTGATCGTTTATTATACACATCAGGGGGAATTGAACATGATCAAGCGTCAAACCAAATCCGAACTGCGCAAACAATTGCAGCTGCAAACTCAAGCCTTTCTCAAGAAAGGCGGGGAAGTAGCGGAAGTTGAAACCGGCGCGACAGGTCTGATCAATGGCTCCTATCGTAACGCCGGATTTATTCTGAATCCTCAGCGGCAAGAACGTACACCACTTAATGGGGTACTCGCACAAATCGATGCTCGCAAAGCGGAGCGCACGCAGAGAACACCAGTGGTGCAAAAAAGCACTCGCCAGCGCAAAAAAGTCATCTATGATGATTTCGGTGAGCCATTGCGCGTCGTGTTCGAATAATAACGCCTCACCTCTCGCTCTATGTAACCCCCCAACAGAGTAGCATCTAACAAGCTGCGCTTTACCGACAGCAGCTTACTTAACAGATGACACACTCAGGCTTAACGCCCCAGTACCTGATTGGCATCAACATCAACAATCAGGCTGGCCGGCACGGTCTTTTGACACTGCATGCTGCATAGCCAAGCGCAACCGTCACTCCCGCTCAGATTAAGCCCGACCTCAAGCATTGAATACTCTGTCTCAAATATTGAGTGTCATAAGCTAAACCACGATGATTAACCCGCCCTGGGTGATCGATTAGCAACGCTGCAGACAATGACGGGTTTTCACCAAGTTCTCCTTGAGGCCCGCCTTCGGGATGACCACCGGGTATGCATCTCACATCCTTTAGCTATCGTTTATACAAACACATTCAGCAACCCCTATCCCACTCAAGAAAGAAGACTCATTAACAAAAAACGACAGGAAACAGTGCTACCTACTTACCTATACAGGGGCAACGCTGGCAGTGACTGAGAAAAATTGAATTTAATTAACCCAGCGCTGTCTTCAGCTAGGATGTATTTTTTATGTGATCGTTAAAATAAGAGCGAATCTAAATGAATTTAATCAAACGCCTCGCACTCTGCGTTGTCTGCTTGGCAGCGGCACTTTCCCTCAACAGCTATGCTGCGCCAAAATCAGAGCTGTGGAAACACTGGCAACAACAAAATCCACAGAGTAAAACTGTCATTACACACAGTGAATGGGACCACTTTCTGTCAACCTACATCGTGACAAATAACGACAGCAATCCCCTGACACAGGGAATTAATACCTTCAACTACGCCAAAGTGACTCCCAGCGATAAGCAGATATTAAAGACGTACATTGCCAAGCTCTCCGCCCTGCCCATTAGTGATTATAGCCGTGATCAACAACGCGCTTACTGGATCAATCTTTACAATGCGTTAACCATCGACGTAGTACTCGACCACTACCCGGTTAAATCCATTATGGATATAAAACTCTCCGGCTTCTTCACCCGGGGTCCATGGGAAGAGAAACTAATTACGGTAGAGCAACAACCTATCAGCCTTAATGATATAGAGCACCGCATTCTGCGCCCTATCTGGAACGACCCTAGAACCCATTACGCCGTTAACTGTGCCTCCCTTGGCTGCCCAAATCTAAGCACCGTAGCTTATACCGCAGAGAATATGGAGCAACAACTAGAACAGGCAGCAAACGCCTTTATCAACCACCCACGCGGAGTTAACGTCAGCAACGGCAAGTTAATCGTATCGAGCATCTATAACTGGTTTAAAGAAGACTTTGGTACCAGTGATGCACGGATTATCGAGCACTTAAAGCAGTACGCCCAAGCTCCGCTGAAGCAGCAACTCGGGGCTATTCAAAAGATCTCAGATGATCAATACGATTGGCAGTTGAATGAAATACGCTAGCGACTCAAGTATGCCTTAGCGGATAACCGCTGAGGCCCAACACGGCTTTAAAGAATAAAGCCGGTGCCACCCAGACTGCACCGGCGCCCATATCCTCCACTTAACGCGCCCACCTAACGCTCTCATACCTGTCATTTTGACCTGTTGCCTCGGCCCTCGGTTAATACAGGCACAATCAGGCATCAGCCTGTGACACTCCTCGCTTTTAAAGGAGAGTATGCTATAAATAATAATGAGTTCGCTATAAAGGTTTCAACGTCCTAAAAAGTTCGATAATAGGTTGTGAAAGTAAGTTTTAATCAGAGCGAAAACCTATCTCCTATTCGTGCAAGTATCTTATCGAGCCCAAGACTAAATGACATCGAAAAACAGTAAGATCAAAAAAGCACTACCCTTCCTGACACTTATCTTCTTTCTGTTCTCGTTGTTATTGATATGGAGTTTTCTGACGCTCAATCACAGCAATTACTTTCATCAACTCAATATACGTCATATCAAACACACAACGGAGTTAATGGGGTTAATATCTGAACCCACAAAACTACTCACAACAACGCCTGTCGATATCAACCACATCCGTAGCGCTATCCTCAAAATTCGCAATCAACCGGCAGAATGTTTATCGATCATCGATAGCACTGATCAGTTATTGATGCGTTTAATTGGTACCACCGCAGTCATCTCTATTTGTGAACGCGACCTCAACAGCGCCGATGAAGCCTTAGAAACACTTACACGCTATGAAAATGGCGATATCAACAAACAGGTACTCCAAAGCCAGTTAATAAAGGCATTAGCTGAGTTCAAAGCGAATTCAACTCAATTTGAAGCACCGGTTGAAAAAACCGCCAACTTTATCGCCAACATGACTATCGGGATCATCATTCTGGCTTCAATTGTCGTTTTGGTTTGTACCATCTTGTTATCCCGTGCCGTTTCAATCGTACTCACCCATCGAGAAGCGGCAATGAAAGCCCTCGCAGCAAGCGAAGCGCGTAACAAACAGCTGGCCTATAACGACACCTTAACCGGCTTACCCAATCGAAATTCACTGGAGTACACCATCAATACGGCGATTGCTCGGGCAACTCGCAGCAAACAACAGTTTGCGGTCATGTTTATAGATCTTGACCAGTTTAAAGATATCAACGATAGCTTAGGCCATACCGTCGGTGACCAACTACTGATCGAAATGGGTAAGCGTATAGCCCATATTGTGCGCGAAAACGACTCCGTGATACGTTTTGGCGGTGATGAGTTTGTCGCCGTCACAGATTGTTTTGAATCACTTGAAACCACCGATTTTATTGCCCACAGAATTATCGATACCATCAATAAACCGGTTAAATTAACCAAGATTGAATCATATATTACGGCCAGTATCGGCATTGCCTGCTACCCCCAGAATGGGGAAAATGCAACCACTCTGTTAAAACATGCCGATACCGCTATGTATCAAGCCAAAAATGCGGGTAAAAATCAGTATCAAGCCTATGACCAGCACATGGCAACAAAGCAAAACCGTAAACTCAGCATCGTTAACCAGCTTCACCAAGCCATTAACAACGGCGAGTTCAGCCTAGCCTACCAACCGGTGGTGAAGCTGGCAGATGGTAGCACCGTTGGCAGCGAAGCGCTGTTACGCTGGACTAACGCTGATAATGAAATCATTGGGCCCGATGAGTTTATTCCGATCGCGGAAAGTTCAGGTCAGATCATTGATATTGGTAATTGGGTTTTGCAACAAGCATGCCTGCAGTGTCGCATTTGGCACGACGCCGGTGCCACAAACCATGCAATGGCTATTAACGTCTCTTCTCATCAGTTGAAAGACCCACTGTTTACTAAGCGACTCGCAGACCTGTTAACCCGCTACTCCTTGCCCGCTGAGTGCATACATATTGAAATCACAGAAAACAGTGTCATTTCCGAAGATCAATACAGTGTTGCCACTCTACACGAGTTGGATGAGTTGGGTACTCGGTTACTGCTGGATGATTTTGGTACCGGTTATTCCTGTTTAAGTTATCTGAAAGATTTACCCTTTGATGTATTAAAAATCGACAAAAGCTTTATGCCGGCACACACCACCATTGCATCCACCATTATTGCTATGGGGCATGAGTTGAATATGGAAGTCATTGCCGAAGGCATCGAAACCCGAGGCTGTTATGAATACCTTAAAAACCTAAACTGCCAATATGGTCAGGGTTACTTATTTCAAAGACCGGTTCCACCCGATGAGTTCGACATTTTTAAACGCTTCGATTGAATCGAGTTCTATGATGAGGCGAGCATCCCGGTTGTCCGCCCCTAAGCAACGGACTCAATGCCCTCTAGCCAGCGAGTTTCTCGCTAAGGGCTAACCCTTAGCGTCAGTGGTGATAATAAATTCATTATCATTCGGAACTGAGTATTCTTCACACTGGGTGGCGGCCGATGCATATTGATCCTGTGAAATATCGACCCAGTAAGCATCACCGAACCAGTTAAACAGATAACGCTTATCAACAAACTGTGAATAGTGATGCCCTACGATATACTTCGGCTCTTCTGATGCGATATCAGCCTCTGGCTCAGATTGCCGTTGATCATATAAAGCATTTCGTCTTTTCTCCATAAAATGCAAATAAAGATGCTCATCACATAGCAATAGGTGCTTAGGTTCCGCACCTCTTTTCGACCAAATAGCCTGTTCAGGCTTCAACTCAATGGCATATGTAAAGACATCGGATACTTTATAGATATGGCCAGTCACAACGCCTTTTTCGACTTCGTTCTGATCCATTTTTTCAACCATCAAGACATGTTCGCTATCTAGTTGAACACTCTTATTGCTAACTGCCGTGGCAGTAACAGACCGATCACAACCGGCCAACATCATGCAGAATAATGGCACAATACCTAAAGCGATTTTTTTATTGAATATAACCACAGATAACAACGCCTTTTATATTCATGAGTAGTGAGTGTTAACCTTGAGCCCTATGCTGTGACCCAGATTCAATCGGCTATTGCCGGTTTTCTTGCTGAGCTTGCAGCGCTCCGTTTTACTACCCAACGCCGTAACGTTCAACAACCGCGAACTCGCTGCTTAATTGCAGGTTTGATGGTCCACTATCCGACGATAATAAACTAGGGTCAAGCGACTAAGTGGGCAAACAATCCTCATGAACACCCGTTAATGGTGGCCTTTTAACCCACCTCTACACGATTTCGCCCCTGCTCTTTGGCACGATAAAGCGCTTTATCCACTCGAGCGATAAGCGTATCAGCAGATTCATCGGGTTGATGAACAGCAACCCCGAGACTGGCATTAAGCTCTCTTTTTTCAGGGAATTCATGCGCTGCAATCCGTTGCCTTAACTGTTCGGCCAATGTCTCACCCCCCTGCCGATCCGTGTCGGGGCAGATAACCAAAAACTCTTCCCCGCCCCAACGGCCAACAATATCACTCTGGCGTATGGCGCCGGTTAACAGTGCCGCAAACTCCTTCAATAACTCATCACCAACTAGGTGACCAAAACGGTCATTCACCCGCTTAAAGTTATCGATATCCAATAAGATAATCGAGAATTCACGTTGGGTTCGTTTAGAGCGTTTAATGGCATAGGAAAGATCTTCATCCAACTTCAGGCGATTATAGATGCCGGTCAGTGCATCGGTAATGGACTGCCGTTTAAACATCCTGTTTTGATCTTCAAGTTGAATCTGCGCATCATGCAGCTCATTGAGCGTATCGCGAATCTTTCGGTTCGCTTGGGCTAGATGACGATTCCAATATAACGAGACGATGAGCACTGTTCCCAGCACCAGCAAGGTCAACCATAACAGGGTGTAATCAGTGACCTTCTCAATGGTAATCGCTATCCACTTATCACGAATACTCTGCCCCTCTTTTGGATCGATGTGCAGCACCGCTTTTTCAAATGCGCTGGCCAGTAACGGTTCATCATTGCGAGTAGCAACCGATAGCTCATATCGCAATGGCAGACTGCCGGTCACCGCCAGTTTATTCAGGTTAAGGGATTGTATGGCGAAGGCTACCGCGCCCTGTGCGCCGATATAGCCAAAGACTTCGCCTTGATACACCAATTCCATCGCTTCGATATTATTTTTCACCTCAACCAAGACAACACTGGGGTAACGCTGTTTGAGTTTATCAATGGCAATATCCCCCTTGATCACCGCAAACTGGGTGCCGGCCCCCTCAAGGCTTTCTTCGACAAAAATACGGTCATAACGGGTGACAACCGCTAACGGCAGATAAAAATAGGGCGTCGTGAAATCGAGAAAGGTTCTGCGCTTATCGCTGGCATTGATCTGCGACACCACATCACACTCGCGACGCTTAGCCTTACTGATTAAGTCGTTCCAATCTTGTACCTTGGGCACCACCATCTTGACGCCCAACATATTGGCGAAGATATCAAAGTAATCTTTCGATAACCCAGCGTGCTGACCATCCTCAGCGACCCCATCAAAGGGCAGTCGGTCAGGATCAACACAGACGCTTAATACTTTTTTAGCACTTAAATAGTCTCGTTCAGCTTGGGTGAGCCCAATATCAACGGCGGGCTGGGCAATGACAGGATTGATGGCAAGGAGAAGACAGCCGATCAGTAGGATAAAAAACAACTTCAGAACAGCCATTTGCTGGCTCATGTTTATATACAAGGCTTGTCCTCTGTCTTGTATTTCAAAATTGGTATGTGCGCCATAGCGAGTTTAGCGACCTCATCAGCATGGATGGAGTCCCTGATGTCATAATAGCTTAGACGCGACGGCATCACCTCATCTAATGCTCGATTCTAAACAGCCTTTGAGCATAAGCCACACAGATAACCGGGCAGTCAGGAGTAGAATACGCTGGACGATAGATAGCAGATTGCGATTAGCTAAGCTTATCTATCGGCACGGCAATGTCGTTACAAACAGCGATCACAAAAACGACACGCGGCGACTTCAGCGAGAATAGCTGAGAATAACGCCCTTAAACGGATTTTCCATAAAATCGGGCTGGGCGGGACGATCGATTGATAGTGTGAAGCCGGCTTCTTCCATCGCTTTACTAAAACGGGCATGCCGTCCACGGCCGGGATCGACCAGTATCACCTCACCTTCAGGGTTGCTGTGCTGACAGATAAAGTCAGCCAACTGTTTCACATGCTCATCTTCATAGAGAAGATCACTACCGATAATGAGATCAAACTTCCCCAAATCAGTCTCTGGATCAGCCCAGCCGGTGCGGACAAACGGCACCCGAGGGTCATTATTGAGATCGGTATTGCACTGCATAAAACCTTCGGCACGGGGATGGTAGTCGGTGGCGGTGATATCCGCATGGAGATGATTCAACAGAATACTGGTTAGGCCGATGCCACAACCGACTTCGAGGATACGTTTATCTTTAAAATCAGTGTGATACAGATGATGGGCCAGCACCTGACCCGATGGCCAGACAATACCAAATAAAGGCCAAGTGGCGGATGAGATGCCTAAGGCTTCAGCCTCGCCAGCATCATCTTCAAATTCCTGATTACTGCGAAGACTTCGCAGGTGAATATCAACTTTATCAAACTCATGGGTTTCGTAACGAACGCGTACTGGCATAGAGACTCCTGCTAAATTAGGTAAATAGCAGATGGCTTGAAATACAACAGTGACGTCACAAGGAATATGCTTTGAACGGTCAGATTACAGTAGATCTAGCTAAATAGCGAATGGCGACACTAGCAAAAAAACGCACCCTAAGGTGCGTTTTATAGAGAAATATTAAGGCGTTAAACGATTAGTTAGTCTGTTCAACAACCTTATCGCAGATATAGTTACCAATGGGTATCGCTGACGTAGCCGCTGGCGATGGTGCATTGCACACATGCAATGAACGCGGACTTTCAGCGAACAAAAAGTCATGCACTAGTGAACCATCATTCATTACTGCCTGCGCACGAATCCCTGCCGGATAAGGCTGCAGATCTTCAACTTTCAATTGCGGGCAGTACTTCTGCACCAGCTTCAAATAGCCCGGCTTCCACAACGAATTTTTAGTCTCAACAATACCGGTGCCAATATTGGCCTTCAGCACTCGCCAAAAACCGGGAAAAGTCACCATATCCCAGATATCCCGCAAGCTAATATTGATTTTGCCATAGCCTTCTCGCTTCCAACCTTGCACCGCATTTGGGCCAACGGTAACCGAGCCATCAATCATGCGAGTCAGATGTACACCAAGGAACGGCAGTTCGGGGTCAGGGATCGGATAGATCAGATGGTTAACGATACTGTTATATTTGCTGGGTAACTTATAGTATTCACCGCGAAACGGGATAATCTGAAAGTCAGTTTTAATACCCAACATTTTGGTGGTGCGATCGGCCATCAAGCCGGAACAGGTAATCAAAAATTTACCTTTAAAGCGAACCTTCTCTCCCTGATGCAACGCTTCGACCATCACCTCATCAGCAGTTTCCTGCAAACCAATGACCTGGTGATTGAGGCGGGCATCGCCCCCCATCTCAACAAAGCGTTCGGCCATTTTAGTGGTCACTTGCTGATAATTAACGATGGCAGTGTCTTTCACCAGCATACCACCAACACCAACAATGTTCGGCTCACGGGCTTTCAACTGCGCGGCATCAAGCAACTCAACATCGATGCCATTATCATGACAACGCTGATACAGCGCCTGCATCCGTTCAGCTTCTAGGGCATTGGTGGCCACCAGTAATTTGCCGCACTGGTTATAGGGTACATCGTTGTCATCGCAAAACTGCATCGTAGCCGCCACACCCGCTTTACAAAACTGAGCTTTAAGGCTGCCCGGCGCATAATAAACCCCGGCATGAATAACGCCGCTGTTATGCCCTGTTTGGTGCTTTGAATACACGGATTCTTTTTCCAGCAGCAAAATGTTGGCCTCTGGAAAGCGTTGCTTTAACTGCCAACCGGTGGACATACCGACGATGCCTCCGCCGATGATGATGTAATCGTATGTCATGGTTATCACCCGAAACCTTGAATCATTTGAACGCTTAAAAAAACGTGGTTAATAGCAAAAGCAAACGGCGGAGACGCTTAAACGACTCCGCCGATAGCAGTTATGCTGCCACTTTACTTAGTAAAATGGCCACGCTGACGTAGCAGTTCACGGCTAAGCTGAGGATGAGCAACAAACTTGTCCCGCCCGTGTAACCAGCAATGGTTTTGCGCGACCAGCATAGTACCAACCGGTAAACGCACACGGAAGAAGTTTTCATCGGCTTCCAGTGACGCACCCATCTCATAGAGGTAGAGACCTTCCGCCATATTCTGTGGCTCAGCGAACTGATCGATAAACAGCATATGCGGTTTACCATTTTTGTCTTCTTCAAAGAACACCGGATGCTCAACCTTTGATTCTACATTTTTAGACCGAGGTGCGCCCCAGACAATGTCCTGTTTCGCCAGTGGATGATGGTAAAACTTATCTAACTCAGCCCAATCATCGACGTGCAGTAACAGTGAATCACCCCCTTCCATATGGGCTTCACCCAGCTTTTGCATCAACACGTAATCGGTGCGCTCATTTACATAGGTGCCATCATTGTGCAACTCCATGCGACGATGTGCCTGACGCAGGTAGCTGTCAGAATTATCATCATTCAACACGGTAAAGCGCGCATAGTATTTGCCATACATTGCATCGTGGTTTGACAAGCCGATTAGGTGAGACACAGCGGTCGACAGTTTAATGTCAAACTCTGTGCGCAATTCACCTTCGGTGGCAGCGGGCTGTCCTTCGTATTGAAGTAAAAATGCTCCGGTGTTGCGATCTTGCATGGTCGCATTAAGAAACTTACCCAGCGTGTAGTCAGTCAACGCATCCAGTTTATCGGCCACCGCATAACGCAGGAAAGGCTTATATTCCAACGCCTGTACAGGCCACTCACTGATCGCTTGATCAAAGGCAGTGACGGTTTCTGCCGTCAGTGTTACAACCTGCAAGCGCTTATTGGCAGCATAAGGGGCAACAGAAAAACCATTGGGTTGTGTCACTTCTACTTCACGCAACAGAGCAGTCATTTTTTCTCTCCAAACTGTAATCGTTCTGGTTATCGAACGTGTTTTACCGACCTCTTCACTTCGTGTAGCTGTCGCACCGATGATTACTCGGTAACGGGCAAACCCACGCACAAAGAGCTCTTTAAAATATTTTTGTTTTCATGGCAGATAGTTAACCTTTGTGTTGATCTGCATCACTGCCAACATCGACGCAACGCAATAATGTCGATGTTTTTACATATCGTCAACAATAATTTTAAATGTTTGTCTTAACTATTAAATGTCGCTAACTTAAAATAGCCGGTACAAATATGGCCCTGATAGCAACAATCCTTTTAAAAACAGACAATAAGACCCTAGCAATCATGATAAACAGCAGCGCAGCAACAACTGACAAGGGCGATAACTCTGCCCTAAAAGTGGTAGGTGATCTGAAACAGGATATTCTCACAGGCTATTTTCAACCCGGTGAAAAGCTCAAAATGAACCGTCTAAAAGAGCGCTATCAGGTCGGCGTGAGTCCGCTGCGCGAAGCCCTTTCGCAGCTATTGATCGAACAGTTGGTGGTGGTTGAAAATCAGCGAGGCTTTAAAGTGCACCCCGTATCCCGCGAAGAGATGTTAGATATCTACGCGACGCGGGCCGAAATTGAAGCCCTCTGTATTGGCTTAGCCGTAGAGAAAGGTGACGATGAATGGGAAGCCGGTATCCTTGCGGCGGCTCATACTATGCATAAGTTTGGTGATATGGTCGAAAAAGACCCTCAGGAGTGGGAGCGGCGTCACCAAGCGTTTCATACCGCCATCGCTAAGGGGTGTAATTCACCCACCTTACTGCAGGTGCGCCGAGCGCTATATGAAAAGGCATCCCGTTATCGCAACCTCTGGCTGAAGAAAAACATGGCCAATAGTCTCGTCTTTGATGCGAACCAAAAAGAACATCAACAACTGATCGATGCCTTGTTAAAAGGTAATGCAGATGCGGCTCGAGACCTGATTAAACAACACTTACTCAGCCCAAGCCGCGCGCTGGAAAAAACCCCAGGGCTCGACGCCCTCTCGGGTTAATTCCCATCGTTTAATGGCGCGCTCAACTGAACGGAGCCACACCGATTAACCATTTATGGGCCCACAGTACAGTAACGCCATAAAGCGCCAAACCTGCCACCACCAAAACCACATCATTGATCCAAGATTCCGGCACCGTGGATAATGAGCGAGCCTTACGTTTTTTCAGTGAGATACGATCAATCACCGCCCATGCTAAGAAACTGCCAAACAAAATCAGATCTGCCAAGGTGCCGTTAACCAATAGATGTGACAGTGCCCACAATTTGACCGCCACCAACTGGGGATGACCCAAGACACGCTGTATGCGTCCGGGAAAATACGGCGCTAACGCAAAGACAAACACCGGTAGTAACAAAAGTGCCGCAAGATGGCGCATCCAGCCGGGGCTTACATAAATCAGTTGAGGGTCTAACCGGGCCGCGGCATAGCCGCTAACAATCAACCACAAACCCAACACAGAAATCGCTATATAAGCTAGCTTCCAACCCATATCACTGATAGCCACCGCCCTATCTCGCAGTGGCTCAGCGACAATCGATATTGAATGAATCCCCAAAAATAGAATCAAACCTAAGATTAACACCAGCATTGTTTATTCCTTACACTTAAGTCCTTAAAAATAAGTTCTAAAACAGACGCATAAACGATGCGTACCGTTAATACCGTAGCTAACCACAAAAGTATGGCCGATGACTACCGCAGCGCAGCATTCACTCCATCACCTGTCCAGCATGTCATCTACTTGTTACTTTTTAGTCATCTAATATTCATATTTCAAGTCTAGTCTTGGTGCGATAAATGACTCCACTCACCTTCGTTATCAAGATAGTTTTTAGGAACATTGAGCATGAAAAAAGATCTTCTGCAGGCCGATTCAGCGTTGCATACCGAACTAGACTCCGACTTCAGTAAAATAATCGATGCCGGTATGAGCCGCCGCCGCTTTATGCAGGGCGGTGCAACGGCAATGGGTCTCTTTCTAGCGGCTAACCCGCTGAGCCAAGCGGTTGCGGCAACCACACAGCCTGAAAGCAAGCTACTGGGCTTTAAAAAAGTACCGACCAGCACTGCAGATACCTTTATCGTGCCTGAAGGTTATGTTGCCAAACCACTGATCTCTTGGGGTGACCCTATTCTTCAAGGCGCACCCGCGTTTGACGAGGGTGGCATGCAGCCTGCCAGCGCTCAGGCGGGCCAGTTCGGTGATAACACCGATGGCATGAGCTACTTCCCGCTGTCTGAAGATCGCGGCTTGCTGGCCGTTAACAATGAATACACTAACTACAAGTTGCTGTTTAACCATCGTGGCGATGCCATGACCGCCGATGATGTTAAAAAAGCCCAGGCCGCCGTAGGTATCTCTATATTTGAGATCCAGCGCACCGCCAAAGGTTGGGAATACAGCAAAACATCCACTTACAACCGCCGTATCACTGCGAATACTGAAATGCATTTAACCGGCCCAGCGGCAGGTCATGCGTTAGTCAAAACCAAGGCCGACACCACGGGCACTAAGGTACTAGGCACCTTTAACAACTGTTCAAATGGCGAAACCCCATGGGGCACTTACCTTACCTGTGAAGAAAACTTTAACGGCTTCTTTGCTAAACCCGGCGGTGAGTTAAATACCCATGAAAAACGTTACGGCCTAAAAGACGACAGTAAATACCAGTGGTTTAAATTCGATAGCCGTTTCGATATGACCCAAGAGCCAAATGAACCTAACCGCCACGGCTGGGTGGTTGAGATCGACCCAATGGATCCGACGTCGACTCCGCTCAAACGTACTGCCCTAGGTCGCTTTAAGCATGAAAATGCCGCCGTTATCGTCGCCGATAATGGTCATGTAGTGATCTATCTGGGTGATGATGAACGGGGGGAACACCTGTACAAATTTGTCACTAAAAACAAATATAACCCAGCCGATAAAGCGGCTAACCGCCACTTACTCGATGAAGGGACTCTCTACGTGTCCCGTTTCAACGCCCAACCCGGTGAAGTCAGTGGTAGCGGCGAGTGGATCGAATTAACCCATGGCAAAAACGGCCTAACCGCTGAAAATGGCTTTAACAGCCAAGCAGAGGTGGTTATCTTTGCCCGTGAAGCGGCGACTGTTGTCGGCGCGACCACCATGGACCGCCCAGAGTGGGTAGCAGTCAACCATAAAACCAAAACCGTATGCTGTACCCTGACCAACAATAAGTACCGTGGCAAAAAAGACAATCAGCCGATTGGTGGCCCAAATCCACGTGCCAATAACAAGTATGGTCAGATCGTGCGTTGGAACGAAGCCGGCGCTAACAACGCCGCAACAAGCTTCAAATGGGATCTATTCTTGGTGGCAGGTAATCCAACGGTACACAAAGATTTCTATGCCGGCTCCGCTAATATCAACGATGAGAACATGTTCAACAGCCCCGATGGCTTAGGTTTTGATAACGACGGTCGTCTCTGGATCCTAACCGATGGCAAATACTCCAATGAGGGAGATTTTGCCGGCATGGGGAACAATCAGATGCTCTGTGCCGATCCAAAAACCGGTGAAGTACGCCGCTTTGCAACCGGGCCAATCGCCTGCGAAATCACCGGCCTGACCTTCTCGCCTGATCAACGTACGGTCTTTGTCGGCGTTCAACACCCCGGAGAAGCGGATAAACCGTCCCATTTCCCTGCGGGCGGTAACAGCAAACCTCGTTCGACCATTATGGCGATTCAGCGTCAAGATGGCGGCATTATCGGCGCCTAAGCCGATGCCCAACAGGTTCTGATAACAGAGCCTATTAGTGATTAGTCTAATTTTACCTAAAGCCCTCCCAAAGTGGGGGGCTTTTTACATTTAAAGTCCCTCTCACCAACTCGGTCTACTGTCAGGCTTGCAGAACCTCTGTTAAAATGAAGCTACCTACTTAATAGGTTCACCACGACTTCATTCACCTGAATAGTCATTAGGCTGTCACTTGCTAAGCTATTCATTTGCTAACGCAGAGATAAGGCCAACCTATACACATGCTATCCCGCCTTTTTCTTATGGTTATCCTAATGGCTGCAGAAATGCTGACCATGAAGGCCATGCAAACACTGGAGATTCCGCTCAGTTTTTTTTGGCTGGAAATATTTCTCGATGCCAGTCTAACCGCCTTAATCACCATCTTCACCATGCGCTTCATGCTCAAAACAAAACGCTTTATCGCGCGGGAAGATCTCAGCAATGAATCACTCCTGCTGCGCACCGCCATTATCGCATTTACAGTGGCAACCGTACTCGCACTGGTTCTGCCATTACTAAAGTTATCCTCATCAGGTGTAACGACGCTTATCGCCTGCGGCCTGTCTTTTTCCCTTTTAACCACCTTGCTAATCCATTATCTATTACTCAAAGGTGGAACAATCGGACAACTCAACCATCGTTCATTGATCGAGAAAGTCCTCGCCTTACGGGGATTTCTGCTACTGACTTACCTCGCATCACTGAGCCTGTTTCTCTTGTTGTTGCTCAATATTTATCAGCAAGAGCATAAGACCCATATCGCCGAGGCGATTGCGCAAGAGCAGCAACAGTTAAAGCTGATCAGAAATGGACTCCACGAACATATTTCCAAAGCGGCCTCCGATACGCGAATGCTGGCGTTACAGGATAATTTACAATACCTATTAAAGGGCGAGATCGACGCCGCTAGTCGGTTAGCCCGAGATTATCTTAGCCTAGCCACGATCAAGCCCGCTTATGAACAGATCCGTTATATTGACGCTAAAGGCATTGAGGTCATCCGGGTAGATCAATCGAGCCTCGGCCCGGTGGTCACCCCGCCAGACGCAATGCAAGATAAGCATCAACGCTATTATTTTGCCGACTCATTTAAGCTTTCAGCCGGTCAGGTCTACGTTTCAAAAATGGATCTTAATATCGAAAATGGCCGCATTGAACTGCCGTTTAAACCGATTGTGCGTATCGCTACCCCGGTATTTGATCAACAAGGTAACAAGCAAGGCATTGTCATCATTAACTTGAACAGCACGGCCCTGTTCACTCAATTAAAACGGGAAGCGAGTAGTATTGCCGGCGAGCTGATGCTGCTTAACGAAAATGGTTACTGGTTGTTTGGTCGTGAACGTGAAGCAGCCTGGGCCTTTATGTTTCCACGCTATGAAGACCGAACCATTGATAAATACTATCCTGGGGTTTGGTCGCGTATTAAAGCCAATCAACAGGGTTTTTTCCCCTCGAACTATGGCTACTTTATCTTTGACACCATCTCCACGGATCTAACAAAAGTCATTAATAGTAAACCGATGGAGGTAAGCCATTGGCCTAAATGGAAGCTGATCTCACTGGCCAGCTCCGAAGACTTTTACGCCTCCTACCGTAACCTACTCCCACCGTTGGTGATGTTCTTTATTCTTACCTCCACCATTACCGGTATTGGCACCCTGCTATATTTCCGTATACAGCGAAAACACCTCACTGCTCAACAAGAGATTCAGCACCTTGCCCACTACGATCAGCTAACCGGTCTGTATAACCGTAACCTGTTTCTTGAAGTATTAGAGTTACAACTAGCACAGGCCCGACGCTCCAAAGCGCCTCTAGCACTTATCTATATGGACCTCGACCACTTCAAGCCCATCAACGACCAGTATGGTCATCAAGCGGGTGATTATGTTCTGCAGCAGGTGGCTGGCCGGATGCGTGAAATACTCCGCGAAACCGATACCATTGCACGCCTCGGTGGAGATGAATTTGCCGCCATACTGCCATCACACGGCACCCGGCGACAACTATCAATCATCGCACAACGGGTGATCGACTCGATGGGCCAACCCATCATCTTTAATGATCAAGTAATCACTGTCGGCATCAGTATTGGTATCGCTATTCACTTTAAAGGCCAACCATTGGAAGCGCTCCTGCATGAAGCAGATTTAGCGATGTATGAAGCTAAACGCAGCAAAATCAATAGCTTCAAATATGCGGATGAGCTAGAAATCATCTCATAATCACTGGGCAGCACGCCGGTCTTAGCCTGTTTGCAGATAGCCTCGGCCACCTTCATTTATTTCAATTGGTTATCAATAACATGCTTCTTATAACCAAAATCAAGACCATATAGTAAATCAATATTAGAACTGCGCCTGCGAATAGGTATAATCCCGGCTTAAATTAGTGAGGTTACCTAGCGTAATGCTCACTATCCATTTATCAACCTGCATTCCAAAAGAGTGGCAGGTTTTTTTATTGCTAATTCTGTTTATCTGCAGAATATAATCAACAACCACATCCAGTGACCTTAGTGTACCGGTAGATGACTACCGCTTCCCCTATGGCTCTGTTGCGGTTGTAGCAAATATGTTTCTTTACCCTGGAGCCTGAAATGAGAGCCAACCCGCTCGCGCTACTACCTCTGTTACTCTTTCTCGCCCTGTTTATTGGCAGTGGCGTTTACTATCAAGCCGCTAATGTAGATTATGCCTTCTATCAGATCTCAGCTCCCGTAGCGATCCTGCCCGCTATTGTGCTGGCATTACTGTTAGGAAGCGGCGAACTGAACCAACGGCTCGATACCTTTATTAAAGGTGTGGGTGACAGCAATATCATTACCATGTGCCTGATCTACTTGCTCGCTGGCGCCTTTGCCAGTGTCGCTAAAGCGGTAGGTGGTGTCGATGCAACGGTCAACTTTGGCCTGAGTTTTATCCCAGCACAATTTGTGCTGCCCGGTCTATTTATCATCACCGCCTTTATTGCCACCGCGATGGGTACCTCAATGGGCACCATTGCCGCTATGGCGCCTATTGCCGTCGGTCTAACAGAAGTCAGCGATCTATCAGTACCGCTGTGCATTGGTGCCGTTGTTGGCGGTGCGATGTTTGGTGACAACCTGTCGATTATCTCAGACACCACCATTGCCGCCACCCGCTCACAAGGCTGCAACATGCGCGATAAATTCCGCATGAACTTTAAAATCGCCCTGCCCGCAGCACTCATCACCCTCGTATGGCTTTATTTACAGGGCACCGATGCCAATATTACTCAGGACACCGACTATCAGTTGCTGAAAGTATTACCCTATCTGGTTGTGCTCACCATGGCACTGACCGGCTTCAATGTCTTCTTAGTCTTGTTTAGCGGTATTCTGCTGGCAGGCGCCATCGGCTTAAGCGGACCCGACAGCTACTCGATTGCACAGTTTTCTAAGGATATCTATGCCGGCTATACCGGCATGCAGGAGATCATGATTCTGTCGATGTTGATCGGTGGTTTAGGTGCTTTAATGAAAGCCCAAGGTGGCCTCGAATTTCTGGCCCGTCAGATCGAGCGTCTCACTTCCAAAGGCGATAGCGCTGCCGCCAGCCCTCGGGCCGGCGAAGTGGCTATTAGCGCAGCGGTAGCCCTGACAAACGTCTGTACCGCCAATAACACCGTCTCAATTATTATCTGTGGCGGTTTAGCAAGAGACATTGCCGAGCGTCAACATGTCGACCCGCGTCGCAGTGCTTGCTTGATGGATATATTCTCCTGTACGGTGCAAGGATTATTACCCTATGGAGCCCAGGTACTATTGGCCGGTTCGATTGCAGGGATATCACCTCTGATTGTCATTGCGAATATCCAATACACCTGGCTATTGGGTGTGATTGCACTGGGAACCATTATCTTTGGCAGCTACGCCGCTAAGCCGCGTGCACAGCTAGCGGAATACTAACGCTCAGCCCCTATGAAAGCAGGTCTAAAAGACTCGATGGCCTAGCCTCGCCATCGCTTAACGGCTAGGTTTAAGCACAAAAAAAGGGGATCACATTATTAATGTGATCCCCTTTTTACGTTTAGATCACGCCACGATCGGCGTACTCAGACGGTCAGTTTTACACGCCTCCATAAACTGCTTAGCGACGGCGAGCAAACGTGCATCATCACCTCGAGCGGCTACCAGCTGTAAACCAACCGGTAACCCTTTAACAAAGCCGCAGGGAACCGTAGCAGCCGGCTGCTGGGTCAAATTAAATGGATAAGAAAATGGCGTCCATTCCATCCACTCTGTCTGGCTATCATCCACTGTATTTTGTCCCGCAGCAAAAGCCGTAATCGGTAACGTTGGCGTCAACAGGAGGTCATAGCGCCGATGAAACTGGTTCATCATCATTCCTAGCTCGGCTCGAGCATCGACGGCTTTCATATAGCTAACAATGTCAATGTTACGACCCTGCTCACCTATATTGCGAAAGCCTAGATCAAGCAGTTCCCGCTGCTCTTCACTAAAACTTTCAACGACTTTTCCGGCACCGGCAAACCAGAGCGTTGAAAAGATCTCCGCCGGATCCGTAAACCCGGGATCAACCTCTTCAACATTTGCGCCCAAATCAACCAACAACTTGATGGCCTGATCAACTTTCAGCTGTACTTCTGGATCAACATCCACGTATCCGAGCGTTGGGCTGTAAGCGATTGTAAGCTTGCTAAAATCAATACTTGGCGACTCACTCCAGCGGCCACTATAGATACGATCAGAATACCAATCACGATCATCAGGGCGGGCAACGGCATCCATCATCAACAAACTATCGTCAACCGTACGAGTCATCGGACCAAGATGAGACAGCGTGGTCATTGCACTAGCAGGCCATTGCGGGATAAAACCAAAGGTTGGCTTGATCCCAAACACACCACAAAAACCGCCGGGGATACGAATAGAGCCACCCGCGTCACTTCCTTGGTGCAATACCCCCATATTCAGAGCGGCGGCAGCGGCAGCACCGCCAGATGAACCACCTGCGGTCAACCCAGTATTCCAAGGGTTACGGGTGATACCGGTTAAACGATTATCGGTAACGCCTTTCCAGCCAAATTCAGGGGTACAGGTCTTACCCAGAATAACCGCACCCGCTTCAAGCATCCGATCAGTAAATGGCGCATTATCAGTCACCGGTTCCGCTGAACTGATCAATGATCCGCTACGATTTGGCATGCCCGCTACCCGGGTCAAATCTTTAATTGATGAGGGTACGCCATCAATTGGGCTTTGCGGGTTACCCGCCATCCACCGCTGTTCTGACGCTTTGGCAGCATTTAGCGCTCTTTCAGCATCCACATAACAATAGGCATTTACCTGCTCATTACAGGCCTCTATCCGGGCCAGTGCTGCCTCAGTCGCCGCCACAGGTGAAAGCTCTTTACTGCGATATAACCGACTAAGCGTGGTTGCATCAAGATCCGCAATATCCGTCGCTTTGCTTATATCCATCTCAATTGGCCCGCCCAGCACTTGCCAATAAGGCATTTAATAATACCGAGGCTCCCGCCGCTAAATCTTTAGCGTCGGCACGCTCCATCTCATTGTGACTGATGCCACCTTCGCAAGGCACAAAGATCATCCCAGCAGGTGCAATTTCTGCCATAAAAATAGCATCGTGTCCTGCACCGCTAACAATATCTAGGTGGCTATAACCCAGCGCTTCAGTCGCATGACGAACCGCATCAACGCACTCAGGCGCAAACGCCAGCGGCGGAAAATCAGCGGTCGGTGTGAGCACTGTTGTCACGCCAAACTGCTGCTCTATCCGCAAAATTTCTGCCTTCAGTTCCAGCACCATCGTTTCCAGAATATCAGCTTCGAGATGGCGTAGATCAACGGTTAGGTCAACCTGCCCCGGAATAACATTTCTTGATCCAGGAAACAGCTCTAAGCAGCCAACGGTTCCGCGCCCGTGTGGTTCATATTTCAACGCCAATTGATTAACAAAAACCATCACATGGGCCGCAGCCAAACCGGCATCATGACGCAATTTCATAGGCGTAGGGCCCGCATGCGCTTCAACCCCGGTAATACGTAAATCAAACCATTTTTGTCCCAGTGCACCTATGACAACCCCAACGGTTTTATCTTCATCCTCTAGCACTGGCCCCTGTTCGATATGAGCTTCGTAATACGCCGCAGCCTGATGGCCGGTAACCGACCGCTCTCCGGCAAAACCGATGCTTTGGAGTGCCTCGTCGACAGAAACACCATCGCTATCACAGGTCGCTAACGTATCTTCCAGCGTAAACTGACCGGTAAAAACGCCAGACCCCATCATACAAGGTGGAAAACGTGAGCCCTCTTCATTAGTCCAAACGACCACTTCGATCGGTGCCATCGTTTCAATATTCAGATCATTCAGACGCCGAATCGCTTCAAGGCCGGACATCACCCCAAAACACCCATCAAACTTACCACCGGTTGGCTGTGTATCAATATGACTTCCGGTCATCACGGGCGGCAAGCTATTATCGCGTCCCGCTCTACGCGCAAAAATATTACCTATTTGATCAATGCTGACGTCACAACCCGCGTCAGTACACCATTGAATAAAAAGCTCTCGCACCTGGCGGTCAAGGTCCGTCAATGCCAACCGGTTCAAGCCGCCTTTAGCGGTCTCCCCGATTTTGCCCTGCTCCATTAGACTCGCCCAGAGCCGATCTTGATCGACTCTTAATACATTAGAAGCCAACATCTCGTTACTCATTTTATTCATCATTCATTATCCTTTTAGCTGTCGGCTAAACTGCCAAATAGCGATCTTTAATCGATTCTTGCTGACGGAAATCCTCGCCCGTGCCGCTATAAACAATATTGCCCTGCTCTAACACATAGTGCCGGTCTGCTAGGCGCTCACATACCGCTAGGTTTTGCTCCACCAGCAGCACCGACACGCCCGCTTCTCGGATGCGTTCAAGAATGCGGACGATTTCATCAACAATGACTGGGGCTAAACCTTCGGTGGGCTCATCCAGTAATAATAGCTCCGGCTTATTCACCAAAGCCCTCGCCATCGCAAGCATCTGCTGCTCACCGCCGGACAGTTCATTACCACCATTTTTACGCCGTTCATAAAGCCGCGGGAACATTTCATACACATCACCGATGTCCCAGCGACTTCCCGCTCGAACAGCAATGGCTAAGTTTTCTTCGACACTCAGCAGACTGAAGATACCGCGGTGTTCCGGTACTAAAGCAATGCCATAACGGGCGATCTCAAAGGTCTCTTTCCCCACCAACTCAACGTCATTAAAACGGATGGAGCCCTGTTTCGGTTTCACAATACCCATGATGCTGCGTAATGTAGTCGTTTTACCCGCGCCATTACGCCCTAGCAATGTCACCAGTTCACCGGAACCCACCTCAAGAGAAAGCCCTTCCAACACATGGCTTTTACCGTAGTAAGAATGAACATTATTAAGCTCAAGTTTCATGATCCACTTTCCCCCAGATAGGCCTTCTTAACACGCTCATCCCCACTGACCACTTCGGGTTCACCTTCAATCAGAATATTGCCCTGATGCATCACGGTAATTCGATCTGAAATTGACATCACCAGTTTCATATTATGCTCAATCAACATCACCGTATGATCTTGCCCCAGCTCAGATATCAGCTGTGTCATCACCGGAATATCATCCACGCCCATACCAGAAGTAGGCTCATCCAACAGTAACATTTGCGGGCTACTACACAGTGCCATACCGACCTCAAGGACCCGTTGCTGACCGTGCGACAGCTCTCCGGCATAGGTATCAGCCACCGCGCCCAACTTGATCCGTTCAATCACTTCATCGGCTTTATCGCTATGTTGCCGCCGATGGTTCTCCGAATACCAGAACGCCAATGCCGCCAACCCATCTCGCCCTTGCGCGGCTAAGCGAAGGTTTTCACGCACACTCAGGTTCTGAAACAGACTAGTGATCTGAAATGAGCGGGACATCCCCACAGCTACCCGCTTATGGGGTGCCTGATGGGTGACATCATGTCCCGCAAACTGGATGCTTCCACTGGAGGGTTTACGTTCACCCGTCAGGCAGTGAAACAAAGTTGTTTTACCGGCACCATTGGGCCCAATCACCGTGTGTATAGAGCCTCGTTTGATCTTCAAATCGACGCTGCCTAGCGCCGCAAATGCGCCATAGCGTAAACCGAGGTTTTCTGTTTCGAGTATATAATCGTTCATCAGTTAACCCCCGAGGACTTCGCCGCAGATGCTTTGCGACGACGATATTCACGCCAGCGATCGGCAACAGAACCCACACCACCCCAAAGACCCGATGGCATAAACAGCACGACGCCGATCAGAGCAATACCTAATAAAATCATCCAGCGAGGCCAGACGGACGACAATATATCGCCCAATAACACGATCGATCCCGCCCCGAGGATAGAGCCGAATAAAGAACCGGTACCGCCAATGATCGTCATGATCAAAATGCTTTCTGACATCTGAAGCTCAATATTAGAAAGCGGCGCAAAGTTGAGTAACATCGCGTAAAGCGCGCCGGCAATACCGGTGATACCGCCCGAAATAACAAAGGCCAACAACTTAAAATGATTGGTCGAAAAGCCAACGGCTGAAGCGCGGTTTTCGTTCTCTCTAATCGCCACCAGTGTGGTGCCAAAAGGGGAATGAATCACCCGACGAGCAAACACAAAGATCAGCATGAAAAGCACACCAACAAAAGCGTAGAACGCCTCACTGGAGACCAGGTCACTCACCTCAAAGCCAAACAACATTAATGCCGGACGAGGAATGTCTAGCAAACCATTATCACCGCCAGTCCAATCGCTCAGGCTATAAGCAATAAAGTACGCCATCTGTGAAAAGGACAACGTCAACATGACAAAATAGATCCCCTTTCGACGTATCGACAGCGCGCCTACCAATCCGGCGAGTAAGGCGCCCGTTAACATTGCAATAAGCAGTGCTTCGAGTAGTCCAAATTGCCAATGAATCATGCATATCGACGCCACATAAGCACCACCACCAAAGAAAATCCCCTGACCAAAAGAGAGTAATCCGGTATAACCCAATAGCAGGTTACAAGCTAACGCGGCCATCGCAAAAATAAGAATTTCAGTCGCTAACGTTGCTGAAGGCAATAACAGTGGCATCACGATAATCGTTGCTAACGCTGCTAAGGTTACCCCGCCAAACAGTGATGATGATTTTTTTTGCTTCATCATAATCAGCCTCTCCCGAATAAACCGTAAGGACGTAACAGAATGACAAAAGCCATCGCACCATAAATCATCAAACTTGAGCCCTGCGGCCAGATCGTTGTCATCAGGCTCTGCACCAAGCCGACAATCAACCCACCTACTAGCGCTCCGGTGAATGATCCCATCCCGCCAATCACTACCACTACAAAGGCAATACCGAGGACTTCTACGCCAACAAAGGGATGAACACCCCGAATAGGCGCCGCCAACACGCCAGCAAGACCCGCAAGACCCACTCCCAGCGCAAAGGTAATCGAGAACAGTTTATGGATATGTGTACCTAACAGTGAAACGGTTTCCGTATCCTCACTACCGGCACGTACCAACGCGCCAAAACGTGTTCGTTCTAGCAGCAACCAAAGCGCAAAGGCGATCACGGCAGCAAAGATAATCACAAACAATCGGTACTTCGGATAATAGAAATGTCCCATCTGGAATACGCCCTGCAAGGCATCCGGTACGGAAACAGATTTACCGATAGGCCCCCAGATAGAGATGGTCAACTCCTGAATAATCAGAGCGATACCGAGGGTTATCAAGATGTGATAAGTATGCGGCAAGTGATAGGCACGTTTAATCAACGTCCTTTCAGTCAAAAAAGCCAAAGCAGCAACAATAAGAGGCGCTATCGCGAGCGCCAGCCAAAAATTACCCGTCAAAGAAACAATGGTAAAACAAAGATAGGAGCCTATAAGATAAAAGGCACCATGGGCAAAGTTAACAAAATTCAAAAGACCAAAGATAATCGTCAGTCCGACCGAAATCAGAAAATAGATCATCCCTAAGCCGACACCATTCAGTATCTGAAAAAGATAGAGACTCATCGGTTCACTCCAGCAAAAGTCATATATTCCGTATCCCGGCATAACCGGAATACGGAGGTCAAATTAACTACGTTTGCACGCTAGAGTGGCTTCATCAGGAAACGATTTTCCAGAGCTGATAATATCGACATAATCATCTGCATCAGCCATTTCTGACGCTGGCTTGCCTTTCAGCAGGTAGTAATCTTTAAGTACCTGGTGATCGGCTGCACGCACAAATTCACTACCGGTAGGACCATCATAGGTCACACCTTCCAATGCCTTAGCGACAACAGCACTGTCAGTCGTACCCGCCTTAGCGATGGCGTTCAAGATTGCGGTAGTACCAATATAGTCAGCCGCTAATGGGTAGTTTGGGTTCATGCCGTAAGCTTCATTAACCCGCTTCACCAGCGCATTGTTCATTGGGGTATCAACGGTATGCCAATACTGAGCACCAAAATACACACCGTCTGCAATGTCGGGACCGAGCTCTTGCAATTGATCAAGACCTGAAGACCAAGCCATCAGAATGGTCATCTGGTTTTTAAGGCCAAAGTTGATCGCTTGACGCAGTGCATTGGATGACTGAGAACCAAAGTTCAAGAGCAGTAAAACATCAGGTTGAGCGGCCATCGCATTTGTCAGGTAACCAGAGAACTCTTGCTCTTTCAACGAGTGGTAGCTGTTACCCACATGCTCGACACCTTCGGCTTCAAACACCTGCTTCGCATTTTCTAGCAGCGCTTCACCAAAGACATACTGAGGCGTGATGGTGTACCAACGTTTTTTCTCTGGAAACTGATCGATCAAGGGCTTAACAGTTTGACGTATAGCACCATATGTTGGCACAGACCAACGAAAAGTGGACATATTGCAATCGACACCCGTTAACTCATCAGCACCTGCAGGGGTCATGAAAACACCATTGACCTTATTCACTTCCTTACCGATTGCCAACGCGGTAGAAGACAGTGTGGCACCATCAAAAAAACGCGCGTTATCTTGACTGATCGCTTCCTGAACCTTACGCACAGCTTTACCCGCATTTCCTTCAGTATCGAGCGTCTTATAGCTCACCGGCTGCCCCAGTAGCGTGCCATAATCCTCAACGGCCAGCTTTGAACCCATATCGGCATATTTACCATAACTAGCAAAGGCTCCCGATACAGATTTAACGCCATAAATAGTAACCCCCTCAGCGGCAAACGTGAGTGTCGTCGTCGCCGTTAAAACAGCGGAGAGTAAGACATTCCTCAAAATCATTTTTTTCATAGTGCTTTCCTCTAAGGTTTCTTTACTATTTTATTTATTGCCTTATCTTGAAGCTTCTCAGTCATTCTCGGCCTGTTTAACAAGCTCTTTTTGATGGGTACTTACATACCCGGTTTTACATTTTTTGAGATATTTGGCCATCCAGCGCGACAAACTGCTGTTCCGCCTCACACATATGTTCACCCATTAAATGGCGCACAGCAGCTACGTCTTCGGCCCGATAGGCTGCTAGCAAACGCTGGTGATAAACGACATTCGAATGGGTAAATTGATAAGCATCGATTTGATAGGATTTTTTGAGTACCACCAAATCACGCAGGGTTTCGTTTAAAAAGCGACCCATAAAGCTAAACAAAGGATTCGGACTGGCATCGGCGAGTACATTATGAAATTCAAGTTCAGCAATCCGCTGAAGCCGCTGCTGGTCATCTGATTCCGGCGCTGTTGAGCAGGCTTTGGTATACTCTTCAAGCCGTTCGAAATCAGTGGGTGTTAACTTGCCTACCACCGAAACAGCCAGCTCAACTTCAATCAGTTTACGCATCTCGTACACTTGCTCAGCTGATAAGTGATTAAAGTAGAGGTAATTTCGTAACATCTTACTGGCGGGATCCGTGCCAACTTCCGAAAGGTAGGCTCCGCCGCCAGGGCCCGGGCGAGTATAAACAAGCCCTTCAACTTCTAACGCCTTTAACGCTTCCCTGACCGTTCCCTTAGAGCAACCAAACTGCTCAATTAAATCTCGCTCGTTAGGTAGGCGATCACCCGGTAGAAGTTTTTTTGCCACTATCATCGACTTCACTTCATCGACAATGAGATCAGATAATTTTTGTTTACGGTACTTTCGCTGAACTTCAGCCATTTCATCTCCGAAAAGAGCCACTTTAATAATTAATGTAAATAATCATGATTAATTATTTTGGCTCAAAAAAATCAGCCCTAAAGCTGCTTCTGATACCGACGAGTACAGACTGATTTGAATAGTAATGAAGCACAAATCCATACTGCCACTTAAAACTACAGTACTACTTACAGTGAGTTAAATGCCAATGAAATTAACCATAGTTATGATTTCAGTTACGCAAACAGAATATTCAGCGACCTTTATTAAGATGATTAATCTTATAAAGACCACTTATAACAGAAGATAAACCTAACAATATACACAAAAAAGAAAATATTAATTAGAGAACAAAACGAACGCAAAAAAGTGCAAAAGCAGTATAAATTCATACAGACGGACCGTATCGGCGAAAAAAAAACAAACCTCTCGCCGCCATACGACGATTAAAAAAGCGGGGGAAAGGGTGTATAAACCCTCTTCCCTCAAACGAACAGGCCCAAAATGAGTTCAGGATCAAGCCTGAACGCGTAATAAATCAGCTAATGAAACCGTTTTAAAGCGGCGTACCTTGGTTAGTTTTTTTCCAGCTGACCTCAACGCCTGGAGCGGGGTTGATCGGCACCATACGCGCCAACACCAACGAAACGGCGCCCATCGCTGCACCAGTCAAGAACACAGCCGCAGGGGAGATAATCCATAGCAATCCGTAGGCCGCCGGTAGGATAACCGCCGCGATATGATTAATGGTAAATGAGACTCCGGCGGTGGACGCTAAATCTTTAGGGTCTGCTATTTTTTGCAGGTAAGTTTTCTGTGCGATAGCCATCGAAAACAGCAGGTGATCTGCGATATATAAGCCGACGGCGATCCAAGGATCGGACACTAAGGCATAGGCGGTGAAGACAACAATCAAGCCGATATATTCGACCGACAGGGTTTTTCGCTCTCCCCAATAACCAATGAGTTTGCCAATTTTGGGGGCAAAAACCATATTCAAAGCGCCATTGACGAGAAACATAATAGATATTTCGCCAGCAGAAAAGCCAAATTTTTCCACCATCAGAAAACTCGCAAACACCATGAATATTTGTCGCCGCGCACCGCCCATAAACACCAATGCGTAGTACAACCAGTAACGTTTACGCAGCAGGAGTTTTTTATGCTGTTCGACTTTACCCGGCATATGCGGGAAGAATAGCCAGCAAAATAACGTAATGGCAACGGTTACACCCCCGCCCAACAGATAAACGGTTTGCATCGATAAACGAGACACGTCCAGTGCTAACCACACCAAACCAAAGGCCACCAAGCTGGCAAAGGAACCAATCGCCACCATCTGCCCTAAACGGTGAGGCGCTTCCTCTTTACTAAACAGTTGCAGTGATAAGGATTGATTCATGGTTTCGTAATAGTGAAACCCCAAGGACATCAGTACCGTCGTACAGTAAAGCCCTAACTCCGTTGGAAAAAAGCCGGTCATCGCAGTGCCCAAGCCCAGTAATAACATCGATACCAGTGCTAGGGTTTGTTCCCGCAGCAGCACTAACAACAGCACGGCACCAAATGAGAGAAACCCAGGGATCTCCCGTAATGATTGCAAAATACCGATCTCGACCCCGGTAAAGGCGGCTTGTTCGATGGCAAAGTTATTCAGTAATGCCATCCACACGCCCATCGATAACGGCATTGCCGCGGCGAGTAAAAACAGAAACATTTCCGGACGACGGATAAAATTCAACACAGTGACTCCAGCGAATCAGGGCACAACCAAATGCCAATACCCGACTCTGTTACTCAGTTAAGTTTAATGTTCTACTTTAAAAAACATCTCACCTGTCGTATATAATAAACCATGCCAACTTATATCGAAAAACAGACAGAACACCCTGAAACCCAGAACCACTGGCTTAACCCTGGTGGACAACCCTTTAACCGGCTCGAACAGGTACCGCGCCAACTGGTTATTCGCCAAGTAGACCATACGGCAGGTTTTTATACCCCTTTTCACAGTCATGGCTGGGGACAGCTTTTATTTATCGCCGATGGTCTGATTCAGGTGTCAGCCAAAAACATTGGCTACTGGGTCGTACCGCCTCAACGAGCGGTCTGGATTCCCGCCTATATCGAGCATGATACCCGCACCATTCATCCAGTGCAGATGCGCAACGTCTATATCGCTCCGGACGCGTCTAAACATCTACCGAATCACTGTCAGGTATTCCATGTCACCCCCCTGTTGCGAGAACTGATATTAGCGATGGTAAATTTCGATACCCTGTATGATGAAACGGGAGCTGAAGGACGCTTAGTCGAGGTGTTTCTCGATCAACTCAAAGCAACACCGGAAGCCCCCTTGCATCTGCCACATCCGAAGAGCAAGCCACTGATAGAGATAGCCCATCAGTTGAGGGATAACCCTGCGGATGCTCGTTCAATGGATGATTGGGGAGCCGAACTCGGTACCAGCGCCCGTTCTTTAGCACGCCATTTTCGGCAAGAAACGGGGATGACCTTTGGTCAGTGGCGACAGCAGGCGAGATTATTAGCCGCGCTCACCCGTATTGCACAGGGAGATGCCATCGCTAATATTGCCCAAGATCTCGGTTACAACAGCCAGAGCGCTTTTATCACCATGTTTAGAAAAGCGTTAGGAAAAACGCCGGGGCGTTATTTTGAACAAGAGTAACGGTGATAGCAGCGTCATGAACCAGTGAGTCATATCTGGCATGGTGATATTGAAAAGAGCAGCAGGTTAAGTACGCTTAATCACCACGGTGACTGCTTAGAGAATCGTGGCTAAAGTCAGCGTTATCGCTTTGATAGCCATCAGAGTGGTGACTATGAAGCACGAGATCAACATGCATAACCAGCCAAAGCGTTAACGAAATAACCCCGACAATTAAACCTACCGGTGCGGCCAAGTTATACAACACATCACCTGAATATAGATCGGTGTAGCGGCATGAAACCCAAAGACTCGCTAAAATAATGACTAATGATTTCATCTTATTTCCTTATAAGAATTAGCAGTATTATCAATAGGCCTGATCTAATAAAACACTAATCAATCCCTACTCTATTTCTGATTCCTTCCGTCTTCCTGATACCTATCAGTTATCTGATTAAAACATCTAATCACGACAAACTAGGTTATAACTTACCCATCAATCTAATGATTCACAGATAAGGAATACACTTTTAGAGCAATGATTTAATTCAGAAAGGAGCTAAAAGAGGTGCCAAGATAGCCACTTCATTTTCATCCTCTGAAAATGTGCCAATCTATTGATCCGTTACGCTGAACGTATACATCAGCGGCTAACGTGTATCCATTTAGGTGTATATTGACAAAAAAAACGGTGAGTTACAAATTTTTTTACGTGTCACAGTTTTTGACAGTAAGTTAACTCTGCATAAATTACCACTAACGAAGAGTCCACAAATGCAGCAAAAACCACCGAGTATTAAAACAAAATGAATTTTAACGCTCGGTTCCAGCACCCTATCGGGTTAAAAAAGGTTCAAGATCAACAGCGGTTAACCACTAATACGAGCAATTAACGCCGCTTGGGAATCGACAGAATGATAACCATCTTCTAACAATTCAAAACCGGTAAAAATAATTTCCAGCGCCCGGTCATTGGTCAGCAACATCACAATGGAATAGTCTTTGGTTTGCTCGATTTCATAGACACCAGATTTAAACCAGCTCGTCGCCATCTCCATCTGTTCTAGATAATCTTTACGGGAAACCGAATGAAACTCCAAAGGAACCGCATCATTACCTTTAAACTGTACGGCCGTATAGGTTTTAGGCACCGACAAAAAATCCCGTTTAGTGGCATAGACAACGGTCAGTAGTGGTTCACCTTGGGGGTTATGGCTAATAAAAGAACAATCCGTACCCGGCTCGGTTTCCAGCGGCGGCAGTTCTGAAAAACGTTTTAAAATCATCTGATTAATATCCTGTCAACTGTGAAGCTAACTCTAACGTCAGCTTCAAAAAACGTTACATCAATATCTGCTCTTTAATAATCTTTCCATCACCCGCTTGCTGCAGCCCCTGTAAGATTTTTAACGCAGCATAAGCATCATTAGCGGCATAGAGTAACTGAGCATCGCTGAGCGTTGGTAGCGCCCAGTTAGAAGTGGAAACCCGTTTCGATTTATTAAATTTTTGCCCAAACTGCACCGCTATCGCCGCTTTGACACCTAACTGACGCCGATATCCGAGCTTACGATAAACCGCATCGAGATCCAGTATAGCGGTAATCTCAACACCAAACTTACGGCGGATATGACTACGATCCGATTGTAAGCCAAAGCCCACTTTGACCACCTGCTTAGCCTGCAATACCTGACAAATAACCGGATAGGCTGCTTGATCATGTAGTTGAAAAATATAGCCGGTGCTGGCGGTACATAACTGCACTACATGAGGCCCCTTAGAGGGCTGATCTTTACGAAACACGGGTTTTGATTCGGTATCGAAGCCGACAAACGGACTGCTTAACAGATCCTGCAACGCGGCCTCAAGAGCCTCTGGGCCGACAGGTAAGCAGATATGCTCCAGTGTCAGTCCCTGAAACAGAGGAAACAGAGCAATCTCTTCCCGTGTCGGTGGCAGCAGCTTCTCTTTCATTGTTTATCAGCTCTTTTTACTGCTTTTCGCCAGCGCTTTGGCCCACACGGAATCACTGTCTGCGGTTTTAGGAGTTGGTTTTGTCGGCGCCGGCTTATCTGTCTCAGGCTTATCTATTACAGGTTTAGCGGTCGCGGGCTTATCAACAACAAACTTAACCTCTTTGCTGGCACGTTTCTCAGACGGTTTACGTACCGGCTTATCTGCCGTTGCAGTCGCCGTGGCAGTCACACGCTGGGGTTTATCACTATCGATTGCCGGTGCCTTATCGCGCCACTGGTGTTGCAAACCCGTTAAAAAGTTACGCAACACCTGATCTTTACATTCACGGTAGTTCTGATGGCCTTGTTTACGAAACAACGCACTCAGTTCATGTTTACTGAGACTCACACCCGCTAACTTCAACAACTGCAGAATATCATCGGCCGTAAGATTCAGAGCGATCTTCAACTTACGGAAGATGATATTGTTATTGAGGTGCCGTTCAGGCTCGGGCTGATCACCCTCTTTGCGGCCGCGTTTTTCGATAATCAAACCATTGAGAAAGGTCGCCATCTCCTGATCGGTAATGCGCACATACTCAGGGTCTTCCTCTTTTTTCAGCCAACCACCGAGTTGCACCCGGGTAACCGCCAGATTGGCATGACGAAAGACACCTATCATTTTGGTATCACTGAAATCAAAGGTATAGCGCAGACGGCGCAGAATATCGTTATTGGTCACAAAAAAAGTCCGGACAGTAAAGAATAAGGATGGCACTTTAACACAGATAGGCGGCTTTCATCCCCCATTGTTTAGGGATTAGCTTGAACATCGATCGTTCAACAAATAGACCTACCTCGCATTAACCCAAGCCTCACCATAAACGTTCATGGCGAAACGGTTTATGCCGTTAATATCCTTGGGTTTTATCAACGCTCGGCGGTATCGTCCCCTGCGTCAGATAAGTACTGATATTAGCAGCAACGATCCGACTGGCAGTTGCCACACTGGTTGGCGCTGAAATATGCGGTAATAGAGTAACTGCGGGGTGGCCCCATAGCGGTGATTGTGTAGGTAACGGTTCTTGAGCAAAAACATCTAACACCGCATGACTGACCTGCCCCTCGTCTAAGGCCTGCAGTAAGTCGTCATCAATCACCGTAGGACCTCGCCCAAAGTTAATCAGTGCGGCACCAATTTTTACCCGATTAAAAAAATCACGCCCCATCAACCCTTTGGTAGCCGGAGTCAGAGGGAGTAAATTAACAATAATGTCCGCCTGCGCCACCAACTCACATAGAGATTGTTCACCCATATAGCAGGCCACCGAATCAATGCGCTTTAGCGTCCGACTCCAACCTGAAACCCGAAAGCCGTTATCCACGAGTCGCAAAGCACTCTTTTGCCCCAGTACTCCCAGCCCAAGAATCACAATATGGCGATCGCAAGCATCAATGTAAGACTGAGGTCGCCAGACGTTAAGTGACTGTTGCTGCCGATAACGGGGCATATCACGATGTAGATAGAGGCTCCATGCCAGCACCGCTTCGGACATCGCCTGGGCTAGGTGAGGATCGGTTAAACGCACAATATCAAATGGCAAGTGCGCTAAATTGGCCATCATCCCTTCGACCCCAGCCCACACGGAATGCAACCAAATCAGATTACTCAGTTGAGCCACCTCATCTGGGTCTGGGTTCGCCACTACCGCCACGCTCACCTGCGCTTTTGCTTCATCACTCAACTGAGAAAACAGCCGGATATCACAGCTTGGCAACAGTTCGCGGAGGGTTGCACACCACTGATCCGCCTCAGCGTTATCGAGTTGATGTACAAACGGGATAAGTGGTCGCATGCTGCGCTCCTTAGATAGATGAGATAGTCTGCTTACTTCAGTTTTCTATAGGCAAACAGCAGAATAAACGCCCCCACTGTAGCGGTCACGATGCTACCTAAGCTCAAACCGTCTAAACTACCGAAGCCGATCAAGCTGCCGAGGAAACCGCCAACAAAGGCACCCGCAATACCCAGCAATGTAGTAATAATAAAACCACCGCCATCTTTACCCGGCATAATCCATTTCGCCAGCATACCGGCAATCAGCCCTAAAATAATCCAAGATATAATGCCCATCGTCTTACCTCTTATCGTTTTTATATGTCTAAATTAGATACACGTTGTAAACCGCTGTATACAGCTTCGGCTAATCATCACCCGGGGCTTAAACGTCACACTTCAATCCTGTGTAAAGGCTAATGATATTTCACCCAGGTCTTCATAGCTTAAGGTGAAATAGTCACCCGGCGCGATCTCGATCACACCCGCATATGAACTAGTAATCACCTGCTGACCCGCTTTAATATCGATACCCTGTTGACGCAAAAAGTTAACCAACCAAAACAACGGCAACAGAGGTTCAGCGCAGGGGTGTTTACCCGCAAAATGCTGTACCTCTGGCGTCGATGCGGTTGTCAGCGTTAGTTCGATCGTTGAGGCCTGAAAAGCCTGTTCCAACGAGATTTCAGGCCCTATAAACAAGCCCTGATTAAATAAGCAGTCGGCCAGATGCTCAATAAAGCTCACCGAATCCGGTTGCAGGTAGCGGCTGAGAATAAACTCCAGCGCTAGATGCGCGCCGGACAGCGCCGCCACAATCTCCTGCTCGGTATAGGGTGTTGGCCGGTGAGGCAGATCTTGAGCGAAACAAAAAGCAATCTCGGGTTCAATTTTACACCACCCTTCGTCCGCGATGATGGGACAGGGTGAAGTGGTATAGATGCTGTCACTAAAAATTGGCGCGACCACCGGCACATCGGTTAAACCATCGACCGCAATCGGCAAAGCACATTTCCAACCGCCGACGGGATTCCCCTGCTGCGTCATCAGTTCAAGCAAGCGGTGTTGAATCGCCAAGCCATCAGACACCGAGTTAGGACGACATTCAGCCTTGAGAGGTCCGGTCATGCGGTTATTCAACCGCCGAGAGAGTAATGTCTGAGCGGCCGCATGAATATCTGCCTGCTGCATAGCGTGTCCTAAGAGTCAGTTAAGGGTTTTGATACGCTGATCAAAACGCCCACTGTACCTTAAAGTTGGACAAGAGGAACTATTTCAAAGAGAAAAAAGATAACCCGATTCGGATCATGCTCAAACGGAGTTATAAATAAAGAAAAACCAGCGGCATCGGAGGAGATGCCAGCCGGTTTTTGAGGTGATGGAACTGGTTATTTAAGCAAACTATTTTGCCCGACTGGAGTGCCATTAAACTCACCCATCGCATCCAATAGGGCATCCCAAAGGTAGCCCGCTGAAGCACTATCACTGAAAATAGAAAACACCGGTTTGCCCGCCATCTGATGGTGACAGATAACCCCACTGACACGCGCCAGTGATGTCATCACTAAATCACCTAAGGAAAAATTTTTCTCCCGCAGATCGACCGCGCAGACTTTCGCCATCACATCGGCCAGATGATCACCGGACATCACCAACCAAGCATAGCTGTCATGGCAGTACACCGGATAAATACCGGGGCCGGTCAACTGCTGTTCTAACGCCGACAGATCAACCGTTGCATCAGGCACTGCAAGCAGCCAGTACTCGTTATAACCCAAACGCAGCACCATCAGTCCCTCATCCGACAGGGTCAGTGTATTGGGTTTTTCAGGCTGCAGCAGCCCCGCCGCAACCAGCGCATCACCAGCCGCGGGGCCTCGCAAGCCAAATCGCGGCAAGACTGAAAGATCGGTCAGCCCTATGTCAGGATCGTTCTGCCCTTGAGCACCCTCTCCTTGAGCACTCTGCCCTTCATAACTCAGCACCTGTGCGGCACCGGCAACTTCGATATACTCAGCCTGCTGGTGTTTGCGATAGATAAAACTACGGCTATCAAACTGTTCAGGGGTAATTAGGCTCATGATTACATCTCCTGTCTTAAGTTATCAGGATCATAGAAAGGCAGTGTCACCACTTCCGCCTTAATCTCTTCACCGTCTACACGAATGCTAATCTTCGAACCGGGTTCGCTATCGGCGATATCCGCATAGGCCAAACCGATAATCGCTTGACGGGCAGACGAATATTCACAGGAGGTCACGTTGCCAGCAATCCGATCCCCTTTTAATACCAGATGCCCCTCTTCAGGCTTGGTACTGTCAGTAGGCAAGATGAAGCCCACCAGTTTACGGGTTTGTGGTTGCGCCATCACAATATCCACTGAACGACAGCCGATGAAGAAGGGCTTTTTGCGATTCACCGCCCAACCCATATCCAGTTCACCGGGGTGACTCATCCCATCGGTATCCTGACTGACAATCACATGGCCTTTTTCCAGTCGTAACAGACGCTGTGTTTCAACCCCGAACGGCTTAATATCAAACGCCTTACCGGCTGCCATTAACGCATCCCAAAGGGCTTCACCATAGCGAGCAGGCACATGTATCTCATAACCCAGTTCACCGACAAAACCTACCCGTAATAAGCGTGCGGGAATATCAGCCACCTTGCCTTCTCGATACGCGAGATAGGGAAAGCCTTCAGGGCTAAGATCAACATCACTCACCAACTGTTCAAGCACTTTACGGGAATCTGGACCCGCTAAGTTCACCGCCGCAAAGGCGGAAGTCACATGTAAGATATCAACGTCTAAACGCCACTGCGCATTCCACTTAGTCATCTCACGGTAGACACGATCGACACCACTGGTGGTCGCGGTCACATAGAAGTGATCTTCAGTGATCCGGCAAGCCACACCGTCATCGATCACCACCCCATGCTCGTTCGTCAACACCGCGTAACGGGTACGACCCACCGGCTGTTTAAGGAACACAAAGGTATAGATGCGGTTCATAAACTCTGCAGCATCCGGCCCACGCAATTCGATACCACCAAGGGTACTCACGTCGATCAGGCCCACTTTAGAGCGAACATGCTCGGCTTCTTCACGAATCCAGCGATCTCGCTGGGCCGCATCACCATAATAGGCAGGACGGCGCCAGTTGCCAGCGGCAATCATTTTTGCTCCGAGTTCTAGGTGACGGTGATGCATCGCCGTTTGACGACGAGGATCAAAGATCCGACCAGCCACATGGGCGAGTTTTTCCGGTGCAAACGGTGGTCGAGCAGTGGTCACGCCGGTTTGCGTCACGGTGCGATCAGTCGACTTAGCCACCAAACGCGCGGTAGGCAAGGCAGAATGGCGCCCCTGGGATGGTCCCATGCCAACGGTTGAAAAGCGTTTAACCAACTGCACATCGCGATAGCCCAATCGGGTGGCGTTAACAATATCTTTCGCCTGTAGATCTTCATCATAATCGACAAAGTCTTTACCTTTCGGATGACTAAAGATCGGCCAACTAAAGTTGGGTTTCGCCTGACAGCTAACCGGTTGTTCCGCCTCATCACTGAGTTCTAAATTATGGAGTGCTCGAAGCGCCGCATTAGCACCATCAATTACCACTGCATCCAGTGTATGCAGACCATTCACGGAACCGGCGATATGAACCCCTTGCGGTATCCCGGACAGTTGAAACTCAGCCAGTTCATCTTTATAGCTCAGCTGCGCACCAGCCTGACAAAGTAGCTGATAAGCAGGCATATAACCGGCCGACATACAGAGCAGATCACACTCAAGAGTGCTACCCATAGCACTCACTTCGCCTTCAGCGACGATGGTGCGAATATCAACCGCCGTAATGTGCTTATTACCCTTACTCGGGATCGCCTCATAAACAGTGCTGTTCTGTATGACCTTAACACCCTTCTGTTTCACCATTCCCAGCAGCTCAGGCCAAAGGTGCTGCTGGCGTAGGTCAACAATGGCGGAGACTTCAACGCCATTATCCAGTAGCTCCAATGCGGTCAGATAACCATCGTCATTACCGGTCAAGACCACGGCTTTGCTGCCCGGCTTAACCGCATATAACTTCATCAAACGGGTGACGGCACTGCATAGCATGATGCCCGGTAGATCATTGTTGCGGAATACCACATGCTGCTCATAGGCACCGGAAGCGACGATGCACTCCTTTGCCCGCAGCTTATAAAGCCGTTTACCCTTAATCAGCGGCAGATAATTATCGGTAAACCAAGCGTTACAAACGGTATCCGTCATCACCTCAATCTTGGCATGAGCGGTTACTTTTTCAATCAGTTCCTGACGCAGGCTATCAGCTTGAACACCCTCGATATCGAAGCGGTTATAGGTGAGCGCGCCGCCTAACAGAGGCATCTCTTCAACCAACAAAACCTGAGCCCCGGCATCGGCCGCTTTTAGCGCAGCACTCAGCCCCGCAGGGCCCGAACCGATCACAACCACATCGGTAAACAGATATTTTTTATCGTAATATTCCGGTTTAAAATCCAGATCGATCTTGCCTAATCCGGCTTTCTTACGGATATAGCCTTCCCATTTATCCCACACACCCATCGGCTTAAAGAAACTACGGTAATAGAAGCCTACCGGCATAAAGCGACCAAAGTTACCCAGATAAGCATCTTTATCGCCTTCCAGTGTACCTTTATAGTTTTGCCCTTCGATCTGCATACCTTCAGCGGCCACCTGTCGGTCGGCCAAAACATTGGGCTCACCACCGAGCTGCACTAAGGTATTGGCATCCTGACCGGCCATGGTTAATGGCGCACGGGGACGGTGATATTTAAATGAACGGGACATTAGCCATTGTTGGTTAGACAGCAATGCACTGGCAATGCTATCGCCTTCAAACCCACTATACTGCTGCCCTTCGAAACTGAACGAGAGAGGTTTTTCTCGGTCGATCAGCAACCCTGCCGGGGCACTAAGACGCTTCTCGCTGTTCATGCGGTTCTCTCCTCAGACGCACTCGGCTCTTCTTTTGCCTTGAACTCGACCCGACTGGTATATATTTCAGCAGGATCATAGGTGCGTAAAATCTCATCACTGCCGGTATGCCGCTCAGCGATAAACCAATAGCCAGAAGGTGCATGCAACCACCATTCGGTTATCACGCCGATCTGGTTATCACTATAAAAAACATAGTCTGCCCACTCTTTATCAGTACAGTTATTAGGGTCCGGCATCTGCCGAACCTCGCCACCGTGGACAAACTCACTACTATTTCGGGGTCCATTCAGAGGACAATTAATAATCTTCATTGCAGATTCCTCAGTGACTGGCCGCCGTAGCGCCCATCTCATTAACCTGGCGGAAGGTATCGAAACGCGCCATAGAGAACGGTTTGATGAGTTCCGGCACCTTACCGGTTGCCACGAGTTCAGCCATCGTTTTGCCACAGATCGGTGTCGCTTTAAAACCCCAAGTTCCCCAGCCAGCATCAAGATAGTAATTTTCAACGGGGCTAAGGCCCATGACAGGACTATAATCGGTAGTCATATCGGTTAACCCTGCCCACTGGCGCATCAGGCGCATATTCGTCATAAAGGGAAACAGTTCTACCGCATGGGCTAACAGGCTCTCTTTTAATTCCATCGTCGAACGGGTGTTATACAATGGGTAAGGATCCGAGCCACCACCGAATACCAGTTCGCCACGGCCCGTTTGTTGGACATAACAGTGCAGTGCCGGTGAACTCACCAAGGGGTTAAGAAAGGGTTTAACCGGCTGTGTCACCATCGCCTGTAGGGGATAAGTCGTGATCGGCATACGAATGCCCGCCATCGCCCCGACGATAGAGCTATGGCCAGCCACCGCCTGTACCACACAACCACAACTAATCTTGCCACGGTTGGTTTGCACGCCGGTCACTTTGCCTTTATCGACATCAACGCCAGTCACTTCAGTCAGTTGATGCAGTTCAACGCCGCGTTGAGTCGCGCCTTTCGCATAGCCCCAGGCGACCGCATCATGTCGAGCGGTTGCCCCATCGATATGCCACAGTCCTGCCAATACAGGCTGATCCGCAGGGTTCATATTCAGACTCGGTACCAACTCACGAATCTGTTGCGGGTCGATCAGTTCAGTTTTACCACCAAAATGCTTATTCACTTCGGTGCGCTGGCGAAAGCCTCGAATCGCAGCGTCGGTATGTGCCAAGGTCAACTGACCTCGGCTGGAATACATAATATTGAAATCAAATTCGTTGGATAAACCCTGAAACAGTTTTACCGATTCGCTGTAAAACTTAACCCCTTCAGAGGTGAGATAGTTAGAGCGGATAACCGCAGTGTTCCGCGCGGTGTTACCCCCGCCGAGATAACCTTTTTCCAGCACCGCGACATTGGTAATACCGTGGTATTTCGCCAGATAATACGCGGTCGCTACACCGTGACCACCACCACCGATAATCACTACATCGTAGTGAGGCTTCAGCGCCGAAGGCGATGGCAGATCCGCATTCTGTTCAAACGGGTAGTCTTTATTTAGACCGTATTTCAGTAATGAGAAAGGCATTAACCTCTCCTCCATTCAATGTCACATGTTCTGTATTACCCTAAGACGAGTCCTAGGGATTAGACAGACATCTGTTGGCGCGCAGCCGTCAGGGTATTCTTCATCAGGCAAGCAATCGTCATCGGCCCAACACCGCCGGGGACCGGAGAGATGGCTCCCGCCACATCCACCGCTTCACTAAAGTCGACATCACCAACGAGTCGCCGTTTACCCTCTTTCTCAACCGCATTGATGCCCACATCGATCACGGTTGCACCCGGCTTAACCCAACTACCCTTGATCATCTCAGGCCGGCCAACCGCTGCCACTAAGATATCCGCCTCACGACAGAGCGTTTCGATATTTTGTGTTCTGGAATGCACAATGGTGACGGTACAGTTCGCCTGTAACAGCAGTGCTGCCATCGGCTTACCGACAATATTTGACCGCCCCACCACCACCGCATGTTTACCGCTCAGATCACCTAAAGTTTGCTCAAGCATGATCATGCAGCCCATCGGAGTGCAGGGAATCAGATCCGCACCACCCGACGCGAGCGCGCCGACATTCAGCGGATGAAAGCCATCAACATCTTTGTGTGGGGCGATTAAACGGATGATCTCAGGTTCACTCAGTTGTGCGGGTAATGGCAGTTGAACGAGAATGCCATGCACAGACGCGTCGTTATTCAGTTGCTCAACCAGTGCGTTCAGATCTGCCTGAGTGGTATCTGCCGACAAACGATGTTCGGTGGAGTTAAAGCCCGCCGCTGTTGCCTGTTTAACTTTATTACGCACATATACCTGACTGGCCGGGTCTTCCCCTACCAGTACTACTGCCAAACCGGGCGTCACACCCGATGTGGCAATAAATTCACGGGTATCGAGTGCTAACTGTTCAACCACTGCGGCTGAAATTTTCTTGCCATCGATTAAACGGTTCATGATCAATACCTATTTGAATACAACAGTTCGGTTACCATCTTGAAAAACACGATGTTCGGTGTGAAGCTTGACTGCCCGAGCCAGTGCCACCGTTTCAGTATCACGACCCATGGCCACCAGCGCATCCGCCTTAAAGGTGTGATCAACCGGCTGTACAGACTGCTCGATGATAGGACCTTCATCCAGATCGGAGGTGACATAGTGGGCTGTCGCACCGATCAGCTTAACGCCGCGGGCATGAGCCTGATGGTAAGGTTTTGCCCCTTTGAAGCCGGGCAAGAATGAGTGGTGAATATTGATCGCACGACCACTCAGTTGCTTACACAGCCCATCGCTGAGAATCTGCATGTAACGCGCCAACACGATCAATTCAGAACCGGTTTCATCGACAATATCCATGAGTGCGGCTTCTTGCTCTAGCTTGTTCTCTTTGGTCACCGGCAGGTAAACAAAGCGGATACCTTCACGTTCAGCCATCGGCCGCAAATCTTTGTGATTAGACACAATGGCAGTGATCTCCATGTTGATCTCCCCCTTGTGCAGGCGATACAACAGATCATCAAGACAGTGATCAAACTTACTGACCATAATCAGAGTTTTCATCGGCGCTTTAACCGACACCATCTCCCAAGTCATGCCGAAGCTCTCGGCCACTTCGGGAAACTCCTGCTGCAAATCACTGATCAAATAGCCGCCACTCTCAACATGAAAACGGGCCCGCATAAAAAAGTTGCCACTGCCTTCATCATCAAACTGTGCCAGTTCACTGATATAACAGCCACGTTCCGCCAGAAAGGTGGTGACTTTAGCAACAATGCCACTTCCGGCGACACAGCTGGCTTTTAATACAATCTCATTATCTGCTTCGTGTTTACTCATGATGGCGACTCCATAGTCTCCGTTTACTTTATTCAGGTTACTGACTGCCGATCACGGGATACGCTCGCACCCCGTGAGGCCTCCACTCGTATTTAGTAAGTTATTTCGACCTTAGAACCCCTTACCAGGAATCCAGCTAGTACCGGCTAACGGCACATTGGCCATCGCCGCAGATTCAACGGTCAGCGCCACCAAATCTTCAGGCTCTAGGTTGCGCAGGTCGTTCTTGCCACAGGCACGGGCCAGCGTCTGAGCTTCCAGCGTTAATACGTTGAGGTAGTTCGCCAAACGACGACCGGCATCGACAGGGTCTAAGCGCTTCATCAACTCAGGATCTTGCGTCGAGATACCGGCAGGGTCTTTACCCTCGTGATAATCATCATAAAAACCGGCAGCCGAGCCGATCTTATTAAACTCTTCTTCATACATCGGGTGGTTACAACCCAGCGCAACCAGAGCAGCCGTACCAATGGCTACCGCATCAGCACCAAGAGCCATACACTTAGCGACATCCGCACCGTTACGGATACCACCGGAAACAATCAACTGAACCTTGCGGTGCATACCCATCTCTTGCAGAGCACGGACCGCTTGTGGAATGGCCGCCAGCGTTGGAATACCGACATGCTCGATAAACACTTCTTGAGTTGCTGCCGTTCCCCCTTGCATACCATCGACCACGATCACATCAGCGCCCGCTTTAACCGCTAACTTCACGTCATAGTAAGTACGGGTAGCGCCCACTTTGATGTAAATCGGCACCTGCCAATCGGTAATTTCACGCAGCTCCTGAATTTTAATTGCCAAGTCATCAGGCCCGGTCCAGTCGGGGTGACGACAAGCCGAACGCTGATCCACGCCCATCGGTAAGGTACGCATCTTAGCCACTCGATCGGTAATCTTCTGACCTAACAACATACCGCCGCCGCCAGGTTTAGCGCCCTGACCGAGTACCACTTCAATGGCATCGGCTTTACGCAGATCATCTGGGTTCATACCGTAACGGGATGGCAAATACTGATAGACCAACTTGGTAGATTGGCCACGTTCTTCCGGTGTCATACCACCATCACCAGTGGTGGTCGAAGTCCCCATCAAGGATGCACCACGACCCAACGCTTCTTTGGCATTCGCCGACAGCGCACCAAAACTCATACCGGCAATCGTGACTGGAATATCCAGCACGATCGGTTTTTTGGCATAACGTGTTCCCAGCGTTACCGAGGTATTACATTTTTCACGGTAACCCTCCAATGGGTAACGGGACATACTCGCGCCTAGGAACAACAGATCATCAAAATGGGGCAGCTTGCGCTTAGCACCAAAACCACGGATGTCATAGATACCGGTTTCAGCAGCACGGCGGATTTCGGTCATCGTATTACGGTCAAACGTTGCAGACTCGCGCAGACCTGGTTTTACTTTAATATCTTCACTCATCGTTTTATCCTCGAAATCGGCCTTAGTAAGCAGAGGTGTTATCTACTTTAAAGTTGTACAACTGGCGGGCTGTGCCATAACGTTTAAATGCAGTCGGGTCTTCATCAACACCGGCGCGATTCAGCAGCTCCGTTAGCTCTTCGATATGTTCGTCACGCATCTCTTTGGCGATACAGTCAGCCCCTAGAGATTTCACTTCGCCTTTTACATAGATATGGGTTTCATACAGAGAATCACCTAAGGCATCACCCGCATCACCGCAGACTACCAATGAACCCGCCTGCCCCATGAAGCAACTCATGTGACCAACGCTACCCTTAACCACAATATCCACGCCTTTCATCGAGATACCACAACGCGCGCCCGCATCCCCCTCGATTACCAGCAAACCACCATGAGCGGTCGCACCGGCGGCTTGAGAGGCATTGCCTTTAACCCGCACAGAGCCTGACATCATGTTTTCCGCCACACCCTGACCGGCATTACCGTGAATAGTGATGTGGGCTTTTTTATTCATACCGGCACAGAAATAACCGGTAGGACCTTTAATATCGACGGAGATATTCTGATCGAGGCCGCAAGCGATGTTGTGCTGACCTTTCGGCTCTAACACTTCCCATTCCCGCTCGGTGCATTCAATAGTCTGATCATGCAGCGCCTGATTAAGGTCGCGAACAGTGCATTCAGTTAAATTAATTGTTTTCATCATTTCACTCCTTCATCGCTGCTGCGTTCCCAGACATAGATAGTCGCGGCTTCTGGTTCCCAAATTTTGGCGTTTTCAATACCGGGTAAGGTGGTTAATGCTTGGTACTCAGACGCCATCGCCACATAATCATCAGTTTCCGCCATCACTGCAGGTTTGCAGGCAATAGGATCACGCACCACCGCGAAGCCGTCCCGAGTACCGACGGTAAAGGTGAAAAAGCCATCCAGATCTTTCAAAGAGTTAGTCAGTGCTTCATTTAGCGTGTCGCCTTGCTGTAGGCGCCAAGTGAGATAGCCAGCCGCAACTTCAGAATCGTTTTCGGTTTCAAACACAATCCCTTCACGCTGTAACTCTTGACGCAAACGGTTGTGGTTTGAAAGCGAACCGTTATGTACTAAGCAAAGGTCCATACCGGTTGAGAACGGATGGCTACCCTCCATAGTAACAGCAGACTCAGTCGCCATGCGGGTATGACCGATGATGTGGCTGCCCTTCATCCCTTTCAGGTTAAAGGTTTTAGCGATATTTTCAGGCAGGCCAACTTCTTTCAGAATTTCAATCGATTGACCGGCACTCAAAATCAGAACATCCGGTGCATTTTCAGTAATAAAGGCTTCGGCGATACCGTCACTAGTATTAATTTTAAAGATGGCGACCTTGCTATTATTAAACCACTCAACACCGACATTCAGTTCCGTTTTCAGCTTGCCGGCCAAACCAGCCCAGTCATAATCTTCATTCGCATGACGCAACGTTAACTTGATGCTGCCTTCAGGCACTTCATCACCGTAGATTGCAAAACCGGCACTGTCAGGGCCACGATCTGTCATCGCAATCAACATAGGTTCGAACAACTCACCTAGTTGACTTTCCAAAGCCTTGTTTTTCAAATAAAGGCCAACAATTCCACACATAGTTATGTCCTCTTAAATCGACAATGTAAGCTTTCTAGGCTTAGAAGAATTCCGCGTAACGTTTGATTTCCCAGTCAGAAACATGCCGGCTGTAATCAATCCATTCTTCGCGTTTTGTTTTAATAAATTCAGCAACAACCTCGTTGCCTATCCGCTCCGCCAGCACCGTATCCGCCTCAAGTTCGTTGATCGCTTCATTCAGGCTCTGGGGTAAAATTTCGATACCTTTATCCAGACGTTCCTGTTCAGTCATGGTGTACAGGTTGATGTTCTCAGGAGTGCCGGGATCAAGTTCGCGTTCAATACCATCTAAGCCTGCGGCGATAATGGCGGCATGTACCAAGTAAGGATTACAACCAGAATCCGGCAGACGGAACTCAAGGCGACCATAAGGCACACGAATCATCGCGGTACGGTTGTTATCACCGTAAGCGATATAAGCAGGCGCCCAAGTCGCACCGGATGCAGAACCACCCACGACTAGACGTTTATAGGAGTTCACAGTCGGCGCAGCAAAGGCACACAATGCTTTAGCGTGATGCAGCAGGCCGGCGGTGAAGTGATACGCCATTTTAGATAAGCCCATGCCATTCACATCGCTATCATCACCGAACAGGTTACGTCCCTCTTCATCGGTAATCGACAGATGGAAATGCATACCGTTGCCGGTGCGGTCGGATGCAGGCTTTGGCATAAAGGAGCAGACCATGCCCATATCATTGGCAATTTCACCGGCGGCCATACGGACAAAGGTGAAGCGATCGGCAGACTGCAATGCATCACCATAGGTGTAATTGATCTCAAACTGACCGTTAGCATCTTCGTGATCGATCTGATAAACATCGAAATCGACGGCTTGTAGCGACTCAACCAGTGTTTCTAAAAATGCCCGTGAACGGGACAGGCCTTTATAGTCATAGCAAGGCTTATCCAATACATCGGTTTCATCAACGGTGACCAAACCACCGTTACTGTCGCGTTCAAACAGATAAAACTCAGGCTCAAGCCCGGTATTCAAGGTCCAGCCTTTATCATCGAGTAGCTTTAACTGACGCTTCAGCACCACCCGGCTATCGTAAGGATGAGGTTCACCATTCACATAACCTTCACAGACAAGACGAGCATAGCCAGGCTGCCAAGGCACCGTCGACAGGGTGCTAAGATCACCGCGTGCCATAAAGTCAGGACCGTGTGGCTCCATACCCATACCGCTCACCGCGAAGCCCGCAAATCCAGCGCCCTTCTCAACCACATCCATCAAACAGTTTGCCGGCACCGATTTTGTCTTTGCCACCCCGTGGATATCAACAAACTGAGCCAACACATATTTAATGTCGTTATCCGCAATAAACTTCTCTGAATCCTGTGGCATGGTAGCCCTCCGTTTGATGCTGAGTTCTGCTCCGAGAGAGAGCAGATCCATATTTTCTTAACAGTAATTATTTATGATTATTAAGAAAGCAACGCCTGTGCCAGAAAAGTTCTTTTTAGGAATATTATTTTCCTCATAGGATAACTTATTGATTTTAAAGAAACTAGTAAAAAAAATTTCTTTGTGGGAATATATAAGCCATCAACATTCGCTACAGGCCGCATGGACAGGCGCACAACGCTGGTTCACGACGCCCCAAATAAGGGCAGATAAATGACAGAAAACAAAGGACAGAAGTTCGAGCTCGATCACTACATCGGCATGAAGGTCAAAAAAGCTCGCCTTGATGAGGGACTTAAAATTACCGATGTGGCACGGATATCCGGTATCAGCCAAGGCATGGTCAGTAAGATTGAAAACGCCCAGGTGTCCACCAGCCTAGAAACTCTCAGCCGTCTCTGCTCCACCTTAGGGTTACCCATTTCCAAGCTGTTTAACGATTTCGATCGCCCAGAAGGCGGTGCACAGTTCACCAAAGCGAATACCGGCTTGGAAGTGGTACGAAGAGGTACTGAGAAGGGTCACACCTATCAGTTGCTAACCTATCAACGTGGTGGTAAAAAATCCTTTGAGCCATTTCTAGTGACCATGGATGATCTATCCGAGGTGTTCCCCACCTTTTCACACCCCGGTGAAGAGTTTCTTCATTTACTCAGTGGCAAGATCGTCTATCGCCACGGTAATCATCTGTATGAGATGGAGCCCGGCGATAGCCTTACCTTTGATGCGGAGATCCCCCACGGCCCGGAAACCCTGTTAGAAGTGCCAATTAAGCTGCTATCTATTATTCACTATGAAGATAAGGCGTAAGCACCGCTAAGGCTTAAACGCGATAGGTGCCTGAAACGACAACCGCCATCGATCAATCATCGATGGCGTTTTGGAGGGGGTATATATAGCGCTGATGGGTACCGCTATGGAGATCGCTTAATCAAATAAATACTGACAGGCCAAATAACGCCGTTGCTTTCTGATCGCTCAATTGTCGCCGATCAAATCACCTAACTCGTTTGCCGCATCACGCAGCAATGTTTCATACTGCAGTAACTCATCAAGGCTCTTTCGAAGTATTGGAGCGTGGGTAAACAAACAGGCAAACAAACGCCCCTTCTTGTCCTTAATCGGTACCGCCAAGGCCACCATGCCGTCGACAAACTCTTCGTTATCGATGCCACGCTCGAATTTAGCGGTTTCGGCCAACTCGGCTTCCAGTTGCAAAGGGTCGATCTGAGTATTACGAGCACGCTTTTCTAACGGTAGTTTTTTCAGAATACGCTGACGCTTATCTGCCGCTAAAGAGCTGAGATAAAGCTTACCACTGGCGGTGCACCAAATAGGGGTACGGCTACCGATCGGCAAGTTTATCTGTAACGGCCAGTTAGTTTGAATCCGGTCGTAGTAGATCATATCGATGCCATCGGGAATCGAAATACCGCAGGTTTCGCCTATTTGATCAGCTAAATCTTTAAGGATCGCTTTGCGCGGTGCTTTAAAACGGCTGGAATATAGAATACCTAACGCCATACTATGTAAACGGTCGGCGGGCAATAACTGTCCTCGCATATTGGTTTGTAAGAAACCACCCGCTTCTAATTGCTGTAGGAAACGATGCACACTCGGCTTAGGAATATCGAGTTGAAAAGCTAAATCCGCTGGACTCAATGGCCTCTCGGCGCAAGATACCGCTTCAATAATATCCAGAACACGAGCAATGGATGATCCTTTCTCCCGGCGCTGAGTCGTCATCGTTAATCCTCTTTTGTAAATGAAGTTACATTATAAGGGAATAAAACGGGCTGCGCCTCTACCGACAGTAGCGACGCAACCAAAAAGCCAACGCAATGGCAACGTTGGCAGTGCAAACTCAGATCATGTTGGCATAGAAAACAGCACGCCCTCACGAACACCAGCAGAAGGCCAACGCTGGGTTATGGTTTTACGCTTGGTATAGAAACGCACCGCATCTGGGCCGTAAGCATGCAGATCACCAAACAGGGAACGCTTCCAACCACCAAAGCTGTGATAAGCCACGGGAACCGGTAGAGGTACATTGATCCCCACCATACCCACCTGAATGTTATCCGAGAAATAACGCGCCGCTTCACCATCTCGGGTAAAGATACAGGTGCCGTTACCATATTCATGGTCGTTAATCAGCTGCATCGCCTCATCCATGCTATTAACGCGCACCACTTGTAACACCGGCCCGAAAATCTCTTCCTTGTAACTTTGCATCTGCGGTGTCACACCATCAATCAATGTAGCGCCAACAAAGAAGCCCTGCTCATAGCCGGCCACCTGTGGATCGCGCCCATCGACAACAATTGATGCACCATCCTGTTCAGCGCTATCGATATAACCGGTGACTTTTTGCTGATGTTGACGGGTAATAACCGGTCCGAAATCGTTATCACTGTTACTGAAGGCGCCCACTTTCAACGACTGCATCGCCTCACGCATCCGGCTGATCAAAGCATCTGCAGCGGCATCACCCACGGCAACTGCCACCGATAACGCCATACAACGCTCACCGGATGAGCCAAAAGCAGCCCCAAGTAGCTGGTTAACGGCGTTATCCATATCCGCATCCGGCATGATAATCGCGTGGTTTTTAGCGCCGCCCAGTGCTTGACAACGCTTACCGTTGGCATTCGCGGTGCTATAGATATACTCAGCAATGGGCGTTGAACCCACAAAGCTGACCGCCTTAACCTGTGGAGCCTGTAGCAATGTATCAACGGCCACTTTATCGCCGTTAACCACGTTCATCACGCCATCTGGCAAGCCGGCCTCTTTTAACAGCTGGGCAATATACAGCGTTGATGATGGGTCCCGCTCAGAAGGTTTTAAGACAAAGGTGTTGCCGCAGGCAATCGCCATAGGGAACATCCATAATGGCACCATCGCCGGAAAGTTGAACGGGGTAATGCCGGCGACAACACCTAAGGGTTGAAACTCGCTCCAGGAGTCGATGCCCGGGCCAACATTACGGCTATGCTCCCCTTTAAGTAACTCGGGCACACCACACGCATACTCAACATTCTCAATGCCTCGCTGTAGCTCACCCATCGCATCATGGCTGATCTTGCCATGCTCTTCACCGATCAGTTGACAGATTTTTTCAGCATTGGCTTCCAGCAGTTCTTTAAACTTAAACATCACGCGAGCCCGCTTAATCGCCGGCGTATTACGCCATGCAGGGAACGCCGCAGCCGCACTCGCAATCGCTTGCTCAACAAGGTTTTTAGATGCCAAATCGACCGTTTTTTCGGCCATCCCCGTAGCCGGGTTAAAGACATCTTGGCAACGGTTGCCTTCAATTATTACTTCACCATTAATTAGGTGTCCGATAGTCGTCATCACTGCTTCCTCATACTTTAATACTTATCGTTATTTCAGTTTTAAATCCGTCCGACAGCCCGGCTACCAGAGCTGCTTATACAGTTCGATAATCTCATTGGCATCGGGGACTCTTGGATTGTTATTTGGCGAACCGGAGGCCAGTGCCTGCTCAGCCATGACCGGCAACTGATCAAAGAAATGGCTTCGCTCAATACCAAACTGTTCTGGGGTTGGCACCGCCAACTCGTTGTTCAGTGCGTGCAGCTCATCGAGCAACTTGCCATTCGCCACTTCCGTGCTATCCAACTCTTCAGCGATACCCATCGCGCGGGCACAGTCGGCATAACGCTCAGGGGCTGAAGGCATTGAAAATGCGGTCACTGCCGGTAATAACATGGCATTGGATAGCCCGTGCGGCACATGAAAGAATGCACCAATCGGACGACTCATACCGTGAACCAGCGCCACCGAGGCATTAGAGAAAGCAATGCCCGCGAGAGTTGACCCCAGCATCATCGCTTCACGGGCCTCTTTATCTTGGCCATTGTGATAAGCCCGACGCAGATGAGGGCCAATGAGGCGCATCGCGGCGAGCGCTTGAGAATCGCTATAATGATTCGCTTTCTGACTCACATAAGCTTCAATCGCATGAGTCAGGGCATCGATACCGGTATCCGCGGTACTGCGTTGTGGCAAACTCAGGGTGAGATTAAAGTCCACAAGGGCAGCAACCGGCATAAAACCGATCCCCACACAGAGCATTTTTTCATCGCAAGTTTCATCGGTAATAATGGTGAACTTAGTTACTTCTGATCCTGTACCGGCCGTCGTTGGAATGGCGATAATCGGCAAGCCAGGATCATTAACGATACGGGGGAACTTATAATCCCGCATCGTCCCACCCTGCTTGCCCAAAATGGCGATCGCCTTAGCGCTATCGATCGGACTGCCACCACCGATGGCGATAATGGCATCATAATCCCCTTCGCGGACCTGACTGACCCCAGCCATAATTGACTGTACCGTTGGTTCAGGCACGGTGTCATCGAACACATCACAGTAGATCATATGGTTAAACAACAGCGTTTCGATAGTGCTGACATAACCTAAGCCAACCATCACCTTATCGGTAACAATCAACGGTTTCTTACAGCCTAAGCTGGCCAATACATTAGGTATTTCAAGGCTGGCATCAGCGCCAACCTGCATGATCCGAGGCAGAATAACTTGAGTAGACATTGCAGCTCCTATTTTTCCGATTATGAGAGAAAACAAAGACTCGAGATTTAAAAATCCCATCACTGATTTCCCCAAGTGTTATTGCGAGTACGCGACAGCAGGTAACCAGGTAACGATGCCCTGCCAGTAAAAGACGATGGCTAAACCTAGCAACTGAATTAAGATAAAGGGCACCACACCCCGGTAGATATGGCCCAGATTAATACCTTCCGGTGCCACACCCTTGAGATAGAACAGTGCAAAACCCACCGGCGGCGTGAGGAAAGAGGTTTGTAAACAAACAGCAAACAGTATGGTGAACCACACCAGATCAAAACCTAACCCCGCTACCACAGGCGCAACCAATGGCAAAATAATCAGGGTGAGTTCGATCCAATCGAGGAAGAATCCAAGAATAAAAGTGACCAGTAGAATACAGATCACGATACCGGTTGGGCCAAACGGCAAACCGGTCAATGCAGCTTCTATTAGTTCATCACCGCCTAGGCCGCGAAACACCAACGAAAAAGCGGTAGCGCCTAGCAATAACGCAAAGATAAATGAGGTCGTCTTAGTGGTTTCCCGACCGACATCCCGCAGCACTTTCAGGCTCAGTCGCTTTTTACTTAAGGCGAGCAGCGTTGCCCCTAAAGCACCAACCCCAGACGCTTCTGTCGGTGTCGCAATACCGAAAAAGATCGATCCTAAGACCGCCATAATCAGCCCAGCAGTCGGCAACACCGCCCACAACACATTAAAGACAACCCGCATCGATAGTGATTCAGTCCCCTTCGGTACCGGTGCCGCTTGTGGCCGTAGAAAGGCATAAATCATGATATAGCTGACATAGAGCCCGGCCAGCAGTAACCCTGGGAATAACGCCCCAAGAAATAGATCGCCAACCGACAGGCCAATACGGTCCCCCATCATCACCAACATAATGCTCGGCGGGATCAGAATGCCTAGGGTGCCGGTCGAACACACCGTGCCGCATGCCAGCTCCTTGCTATAGCCTTCGCGAAGCATTAATGGCACACCTAAAACAGCCAGCAATACCACCGAAGCACCGATAATGCCCGTGGACGCCGCCAATAAGAGACCCACAAAGGTCACGGTGACCGCCAGACCACCCCGGACTTTGCCAAACAAGCGAGCCAGATTACTCATCAGGTCTTCAGCCACACCTGAGCGATCCAGCATCAATCCCATAAAGACAAACATCGGCAGGGCCACTAGCACCCAGTTGGTCATAACGGCCCACATCCGCGGAACCACGATAGAGACATAGTTCCAGTCCACCCCGATAAAGGCGTCGAACCAGAGATCCATCAGCATTGCTAACGCGGCAAAGATAATAGCGACACCGCCCAAGACCCAAGCGACAGGGAAACCGCTGAACAGAAAGGCGATAAAACAACCGAACATGGTCATGGCAAGAATTTCATTAATTTCCATAACGCTCTCCTAAACCTTATTCTGAGTTGCCGTAGCCGCCGGCCCGGACATAAACAACAGGGCCACGACCCGCGAGAAACGCGCTATGACCGCTAGCGCTAACAGCACAAAGCCAATTAACAGTACCGCTTTAATCGCCCAGCGATACGGCAGACCCCCGGGGGCGGCAGAGACTTCGCCTAGCTCCCACGAATAGCTGATAAAGGGAATGACATACCAGAGCACAACCACCAGAAACGGTGTCAGCAGAAAGAGGATGCCGAAGAACTCAACCCAAGCTTGTTTTTTAAGCGACATCCGGTCATGAAACAGATCGACACGAACATGGTCATCAGCGACATAGCAGTAGGACAAACCGACTAGCCAGCCCACCGCATAGAGATGCCATTGCAGCTCTTCGAACTCGATTCGGCCTTCGCTGAGTACATAACGCATCAGCACATTGATAATAATCACCGCCATTAATACCAACCACGTCCAAGAGAACAGGTGACCAATCCCTTTAATCAGACGATCAATTGCACAAGAGAGAGAGGTTTTCGGTAGTTCGGTATGGTGCGTCAATTGGTCCAACCCAAGGTGATCCATTGGCACATTATTTGATTCAGATTCCATGATGCCCTCTGAGATCTATTTTATTGTTATTGTTTTTAGGCAAACGCTCCCCTAACCCACGCCCTAAGGGCGCGGGAGGAGAGATGATCTGTTGCCAGATCAGTTACGCAGTAAGAGACTCACTAAGAAGGTTAAATCGCTTATAAATCACTTGGCAGGTAAGCCAGTTTTTTCCACGCTTTGTATTCATCAACAAAGGCTTGTTGTGATTCATAAATGGTTTTGAAGTCAGCATCGTTAGCTGAGATTTCAGCCATTACTTCGCCGGTGAGTTTTTTCAGATCTTTCAGCATGTCGGTGTTGATACTACGAGCGGTAACACCCTTTTCCGGATAGGTCGCCAGCACTTTACCTTGTAACGCTTCACCCCGTGTCAGCGCACGGAAGGTGCCTGCGGTACAGGCCATATCGATAGTTGCTTTATTGGCATCGCTCAAACCGTTCCAAGTATCTTTATTGATGACCAGATGAGACGCGGTAAATGTTTGATGCCAGCCCGGAAAGTAGTTGTTCTTAGCCACTTTATCGAAGCCCATCAACTGATCAATCGCCGGCATAGAAAATTCAGAGGCATCGATCGCCCCCTTCTCAAGCGCGGGGAAGATCTCACCTCCGGGAATAACCGTCACAGAAGCACCGGCACGTTGGAGCACCTTGCCACCAATACCGGCAAAGCGGATTTTCAGACCTTTCAGGTCTTCCATAGAGTTAATTTCTTTTCGGAACCAGCCCGCAGTCTCCGGTCCAATCACACTGCAAAGTACAGGATGAACGTTATGCTTGGCATACAGGTTTTCCGCCAGCTGCTTACCCTCACCCTCATACCACCAGGTCGCATACTCCCAGGGCGCCATGCCGAAAGGCACTGCCGCCAGCAGCGCTGCCGCCGGGATCTTACCTTGATCGTAGCCAAGCCAGGTGTAACCGGCATTCAGCTGTTTATTTTTGATCGCCTCGGTAATACCAAACGGCGGTACGAGCTTACCCGGCTCATAGACTTTGAACTGGATATCACCACCACTGGCAGCCTTGATCTGCTCAGCAACCTGAGTAATAGGATCACCTAGGGCAGGCAAATGAGTGCCAAATACCGCTTGGACTTTCCAGCGAATCTTGTCATCGGCAGCGAAGCTTGTGGAGGTTGTTGCCGTCATCAACAGGGAAGCGGCGGCGGTCGTGATCAGGCCGTTCTTAAGCGACTTTGCGAAACGTTGCATCAGTAATTCCTCTTCAGGTCTTTCAGACTTTGTGTCCGAATAATTGTTGTTATTTTTAATCGAATCGTCATATCGATACGATATGTATCATTATACGAGGATTAAATTTAGTCAACGTTAAATTAACTTAATCGATACGTATCGTATCAATATAAACAAAAATATCGGCTAAAAAGCCCGATTGGCGCGACTTTCAGCCCTGACCGCCAGCAAAAAATAATTTTTTATGAGCCTGTGATTTTTATAGCCATTAGGGCTTATGAGAGGAATAAAGACTGAGCAGGAAACACAATGGATAGACAAACCACTAACTGAAAAGCGCTTAAACAATGAGGCTGATACATCATGATGGAAAGAAAAGAGCGTTAAAATCGATAAACCAGCCCCTCTTTGCTGGCGCCAGAAGCCGCCGATAGTCCATAAAAAAACCACCGACCTTGATGTAAGACCGATGGTTTTTAAAGAGTGAATACTTATCCCTTGATTATCGGGATAACCCTCCAGGTGTTATCACTTACCCGAGGTAAATTCAGGATAGGCCTCCATACCACATTCGTACACATCCATACCTTCCATCTCTTCCTCTTCGCTGGCTCGTAGACCGATCGTCGCCTTAATGATCAACAAGACAATGAAGGATGCTATAAACATCCATGCAAAGGTAACGACGGTACCGGTTAACTGTCCCATAAAGGTTGCATCCGAGTTGCTAATCAGTACCGCGAAGATACCCCAGATACCAGCAGCCCCATGCACAGAGATTGCACCAACAGGGTCATCTAGTTTCAATTTATCCAATCCCAATACCGAGAGCACCACCACTAAACCACCAACACCGCCGATAAGCGAAGCGGTGCCAGCATCGGGCGCCAAAGGTTCCGCCGTAATAGCCACCAAACCGGCCAGCGCACCATTAATCGTCATGGTTAAATCGGTTTTACCAAATAAGAAGCGAGCAAACAGCGCTGCGACAACCATACCGGCAGCCGCTGCCGCATTGGTGTTAACAAAGATTTTCGCCACCGCATTAGCTTCTTCAACATTGGCGATTTTAAGTTCAGAACCGCCATTAAAACCAAACCAACCCATCCACAGGATAAACATACCCAAGGTTGCCATCGGCAGGTTAGCACCGGGAATTGCACGTACTTCACCGTTCGGACCATAACGTCCTTTACGTGGCCCCACTAAGATAACCGCCGCAAGTGCCGCAGCTGCACCGGCCATATGTACCACAACAGAGCCTGCAAAATCTTGGAAACCAAGCTCGTCAAGGAAACCACCGCCCCACTTCCAGTAACCCTCAACTGGGTAGATGACAGACACCATCACCACCGCAAAAATCAGAAATGGCCAAAGGCGCATCCGCTCAGCCACCGCACCCGAGACAATCGACATGGTCGCCGCGGCAAACACCGCTTGGAAGATAAAGTCAGCCATACTGGAGTAGTACGGCGCATCATCACCACCGGCAACCACTGACTCAGTGGTATTATCCCCGCCCAGTAAGAAATCTAAACCTGGAATAAACGAATTCACCGGATTGGCAGGATACATAACGTTGTAGCCTACAACGAGATAAGCAACACAGGCGATGCCATATAACAGTGCGTTTTTATTCAATATTTCAACGGTGTTCTTACTACGCACAAGCCCTGCTTCGAGCATGGCGAAGCCTGCCGCCATCCACATAACCAGCACCGTACACATTAAAAAATAAAATGTGTCGAGTGCGTATGAAAGTTCAATCGGTAGATTACTCATCTGTTTCTCCTACAATGCAAAAACACCGGATTCACCGGTGCGAATTCTAAAAACTTGTTCCAACTCTGAAATAAACAACTTACCGTCGCCATAACGTCCGGTCTTAGCGATAACCGACACCGCATCAATCGCCTGTTCTATCAGCGCATCATCAACTGCCACTTCCAGCTTTATCTTGGAGGCAAAATCAATATGAGACGCCGTGCCTCGATACAGCTCTGTGCGTCGCTGTTGATGTCCATAACCCATCACTTCAGTGACCGTAAGACCGTTCACACCGATAGACTGCAAGGACTGCCTCACCTCTTCCAGAATATGCGGCCTGATCATGGCTGCTAATAGTTTCATTTGACCTCCAAACCTATAACGAGAATAAAATATTCTTAATAGGAATATGTAAGATTCGTGCCAACATATTTTTATCTATATAATTCATATAGTTAAAACAATAATCGAGCATTTACGCCGCTAAGCGCGCACTCTAATGAAGCACAGTGCTCGCTATGCACCGATAAACACCACCCTATCGGGCACACATCATCAACAACATTAAAAAGGTAAAAAAAACCAGCGACATCGGAGGAGATGCCACTGGTTTTTGGGGGAATAGATAGCTGAATCACGCCGCCGTGATGTCGCTTCAGGGCAGTAAAAAGTTCTTATGCTGATTCACATTCGAGGTGGATACCGACTGGTCTTTCAGTGCCACGCCGGAGGTGCCTAAACACATGGATTGATCAATTAACCAGATCAACTTATCGCAGGCAGCGTCAATACTCATGCCTGCGGGACGCACGTTGGAAATACAGTTGCGCCGGGCGTCGGTCAAGCCAGCCTGAGGTTGATAGGTATAATAGATCCCTAAACTGTCGGGGGAACTTAAGCCTGGCCGCTCGCCGATCAACACAATCAACAACTCAGCCCCCAAGGATTCACCAACCTCATCACCCACCGCCACTCGTCCCTGCATCACGATGGATACCGGGGCAATACTGAATCCGCGGCTTGTAAGGCGGTTTAGCACCGCCTCGGCCATGGCGGCCCCATGATGTTGCACGGCCATCGATGACAGGCCATCAGCGATCACCAGTGACACCTTTACACGGCCCTGCTGTTGTCGGTATTGCTGGAGTCGTTTGATGGCGGCTTGGTCTAAACGTCGCCCTAAATCAGGCCGTTGTAGGTATTCGCTGCGATCAGCCGCTTGGCTGTGAAGTAATAACGTATCATAGCCCACTGCCTGCAACTGCTCCGTCAGCCGCTCGGTTTGCAAGGCAACATGCACCGCATCCCGCGCGCTAGCATGATCCATCTGAAATGCTAGAAGAGCCTCAGTCGGCAGACTCACACCGCTGCGCCCTTGCGCGATACGGGCGTCGGTATAGCGCCGTAATGACTGCCAGGGATTAGCGATAACCGAGTTATTTGTCTCTGCATTCATTGCGCGGGGTTGGCTCTTTTCACTCATGATTAAACTCTTTGTTAAGTGACACTGATCATGGACGGGCATCATACTCGCGAGTCTTACTGATCAGCAGCGTTATAACGACGTCAACAGCCCGCTAAATCGATCGGGCATGCGCGCCGCTAACTTACCCGATGGCTGAGTAATCCCCACCTGTTGTAACCAGTGTTCGAATTCCGGTGCAGGCCGCAGCCCCATCACCTCACGAATATAGAGTGCATCATGAAACGAAGTGGTCTGATAATTCAGCATAATGTCATCGCCTCCCGGTATGCCCATGATGAAATTAATACCGGCCACCGCCATCTGCGTCAGCAACATATCCATATCATCCTGATCCGCTTGGGCGTGATTGGTGTAACAGATATCACAACCCATCGGCAGGCCTAACAATTTGCCGCAAAAATGATCTTCCAATCCAGCACGGATAATCTGCTTACCGTCATAAAGGTATTCTGGGCCGATAAAGCCCACCACCGTATTCACCAACAAAGGATCAAAGTGGCGGGCCACACCGTAAGCTCGCACCTCACAGGTCTGCTGATCGACTCCATGATGGGCGTTGGCCGACAACGCACTGCCTTGGCCGGTTTCAAAATACATCACGTTATTGCCGACACTGCCGCGATTAAGCTCCCGGGCCGCTTGATTGGCTTCGGTTAACAATGCCAGATTAATACCAAAACTCTCGTTGGCCGCTTGGGTGCCGGCAATCGACTGAAACACCAGATCGATCGGCACGCCTCGGTTGATCGCCTCAATTTGATTCGTTACATGAGTCAACACACAGGACTGCGTAGGGATCTCATAATGCTGGATAATATCGTCCAACATTTTCAGTAGTTCAGTGACCGCCGCATAGTTATCGGTCGCCGGATTAATACCGATCACCGCATCACCACTGCCATACATTAAGCCATCGAGAATACTGGCGGCCACCCCAGCCGGATCATCCACCGGATGATTGGGCTGTAAGCGAGTCGATAGCACCCCCTTACCACCGAGCGAATTACGAAAAGCGGTTTCGTTTCGACACTTAGAGGCGACTAGAATCAGATCCTGGACCCGCATCAATTTCGACACCGCCGCCACCATTTCAGGCGTTAAACCCGGCGATAACTGTTTCAAGCTATCGCTGGTCGCCTGATCCGATAGTAACCAGTTACGAAAATCCCCTACCGTCAAATGGGAAACCGGGGCAAATGCAACCGGATCATGACTATCAACGATTAACCGACTGATTTCGTCGATCTCAGGTGGAATCACCTGCTCATTTAAAAAGACCTTCAGGGGTAGATCCGCCAAAGCGATCTGTGCCGCCACTCGCTCTCGTGCCGACCCTGCCGCCAGCCCCGCTAGACAATCACCGGAACGTAACGGTGTCGCCTTAGCCAACAGTGTTTTAAGATCTTCAAACTGCCAGCGCTGCTGGCCTGCTGTGGCGGAATAAACGGTCATAATACGACGAACTCCACAAAGGTCGTTTTAAATAAACAATGAACAACGCATGTTACAAAAAATAAGTTCCGGAGCAGTGAGTACCACTCCGGAACAGGTTTCGTCCTATCGTAACACGACAGGACTAATCACTACTTATAATCGATATAGGTGTGATTTTCGTGCAGCACACTGGCCAACACTGCACCTGCCGTAGCAAGAACAGCCAAACCCAGAATAAGCATCATAGCGGTTGGGCTATCCGCAAAGGTAAAGTACGCTTCTGCGCCTTCCCAACTAGTAATAGGACTTGAATTCATAGTCGTTCTCCTTAAGCCGTTGCAGTGGCTGTTACTTTAGTAGCCGGTATTTCAGATGAATATGCTGGCACTGATTCTGGATAAGCTTCCAGAGGTACTTCAACAATATCCAGACCCATCTCTTCCGCTTTAGGTGGTACACGTAGGAAGTTCACTTTCGCCATTACCCAGGACAGACCATAGCCTGGCACGAAGCCGAGTAGAGCCATGACACCGGCACTCATTAGCTGACCTGTGAATGAAACGTCAGGCGCACCTTCGATAACATTCGGGAAACCGCTGGCGAAGATACCTAGACCGATAATACCGATCAGACCGCCCACACCGTGAACCGCAAATGCACCTACTGCATCATCAACCTTAAACTTATTGGTGATGAACTTGTCCGCTAATGGCGCAACAACACCGCCAGTAATACCTAACAGGAACGCTAGTGGTGGGTAATAAAGATCCAGACCTGGCGCCGCAGAGAAGATACCCGCCAGTGCACCGGACATCATCCAGAAAGGCTGACGAGTAACAAAGTAAGCACCAATAATACCGCCGGAGAAAGCCATCAGTGTATTGAAGCTAACTGCTGACAAGGTAACGGGCGTACCGAAGATAGTGGTCCATTGAGCGCTACCGGCATAGATGATACAGCCGCCGAGGAAACCGAAGAAACCAACAATGATCAGCATCAGACCGATAATGGTCATCGGCATACTATGACCTTTAATATCAACCGGCGTACCATCCGCAAGGAAGCGACCGATACGTGGCCCAAGGTTAATGGTGACACCCAGCGCAAAGAAGCCAGCAACCATATGTACGCAACCTGCTGCGCCAAAGTCATGGAAGCCCCACTCAACGGTCAACCAACCAGTTGGATGCCAGCCCCAGGCCGCGCCCAGAATCCAAACAACTGAACCGAGAATGATCGCCAGAATCAGGAAAGAGCTCATGCGAATCCGCTCAATCACCGCACCGGAGAAAATTGATGCGGTGGTTGCCGCAAAGAGGACAAAAGCACCCCAGAAGATACCACTCGCATTATCGGCTAGGTTCGGCCCCATATTCAAAGACCAAGGCAGACCTGCTGCACCCGCTTCATAATCGGGCGTGAAACCGTTGTACATGGCTAGATAGATCCACCAGCCGAAAAAGAAGAAGGTCGGAATAATAAAGGCGAATGCCAGAATGTTTTTCACACCAGATGCCAGGGCATTTTTCAGGCGTGAAGCACCCATCTCATACGCCAAAAAGCCTGCATGGATAATTATCATTAAACCGGTACACCACCAATAGAATACTTCCATATTGATGGTGCCCGTCATCTCTATCAGAGTTTGTAACTCTGCTAATGTAGGGGCTGTCTGCTCCATTTTGGGAAACCTCTCATCTGTTAAATTTTCTATTGCACAATCGTTTAGAACTGCGATTTAAGCCGTTAAATTTTATTTATCGTTGGTAAACTTTATTTCCCTTCAGGAAATGCATTTTTTATACCACCAGCAATATTTATTATTTAATATCAGTGAGTTAAATAATAAAAACCACTAATTACTCTCTCTTCCTCATCTTTTTATTGACCTTAAATGATGCACCGCACCAAAAAGAGTCTAAATCAGTCGTCACCCTTACATAGGTAATAGGGCTAACCTTGATGGCGTAAATCATAATGACCATCATTGCCTACGCTAAAAACGGATAACTCATCACCGACCCTCTTCGATTACAGGCATCCCCCTTTGAATTAACACCCATCATCCGCGGATGATGAGCGTCCAAACCTTGTTAATCACTCTCATCCATCACGTTATATCAAGCGTTCTAACCGCCCCACGCTGATATAGGTTTTGCTTTTATTAACTTCTGACGCGAGTTCTTTCTGGATCGTAGAACGGTAATGTGGTTGTACGCACCGGAATCCGTTTGCGCTGGCCATCCAGCTGTCCAACTTCCAGTACAGTGCCAGGCTCCGCAAACTGAGGCTCAACACGACACAAAGCGATTTGGCTTTTCAGGCTTGGCGAATAGGTCGCACTGGTCACCACGCCCACCGGGAAACGACCATTAAAGATTGAATCACCGTGGCTAACGGTTTCTTGACTATCGATCATGAGTCCAACCAGTTTTTTTCGACTCAATGGATTTTGAGCTGCAATCGCGTCGCGTCCAACAAAGTCATCGGTCTTGGTTTTCAACGGCACGGTAAAGCCAATGCCCGCTTCAAATGGATTGGTTTCGGCACAGAACTCATGTTCGGCAAAAATAAGCCCCGCTTCTATGCGCAATGTATCCAAGGCATCAAAGCCTAACGGCGCAATACCGTATGGCTCACCGGCCTGCCAAATCGTATCCCATAGCTGCTCGCCCTGATCCGGATGACACCAAACTTCAAAGCCAAGTTCACCGGTATAACCCGTCCGAGAAACCATCACCGGCATCCCATCCGGGCCACCCACGCGACCGGTCATAAAGCGGAACCAGCCTAGCTCAGCGATTGGAGTGCAAGACTCGGCGTTCCAAATAATCTGTTGTAGCAGGTTGCGACTTTGCGGTCCCTGCACTGCAACGTTATGGATCTGATCGGTGGATTCCCGGACCTGCACCTGCAAACCTTTCTCGGCAGCTAACTGGCGTAACCAGATACCGCAGTATGAATCACCACAGATCCAACGAAACGCATGCTGCCCTAAACGAAATAACGTCCCATCATCGATCATCCCCCCCGTACTGTGGCACACCGCCGAATAGACCACTTCGCCAATAGACATCCGTGAGACATTTCGCGTTAACGCATATTGCAGTAGGATTTCAGCATCAGGGCCGACCACTTCAAATTTTCTCAGTGGCGTTAAATCAATCATGGCGACACGCTCACGACAGGCTAAATATTCAGCCCGAGCACCATAATTCTGATATTCTGACGCCACCCAGTAGCCTCGATATTCAGTAAACTGTTTTGTCAGGGCGGATGTGCGGCCATGGAAACCGGTCGGCTTAGTCATACGGGGCTGTTCCTCTGGTGTAATTCGGTAACCCACAGAACGTGGAAATTCACAACGTGCCGGATAGATACGGACATGGATATCAGTGGGATTCCAGCCATTGGCAGGATCAATATCATCGGGGCAAGCAGACGATGCACAGATCAAATCTCTGTTGGCTTGCAATAAGACATAATCACCTGCGCGCGACCAAGGCTCTTCAAATGCAATCGTGCCGCAATCACCGGCGCTGGTATTAAAAAAGAAATTGATCGCTGGCCAGCCATCCCTCGCGGCGATGCCATAATTACTCAAACAGCGATTGAAATTATCGGTGCAGTTTAGATGGCCAAAATAACCGCTGTCTTCGTAAAACTTACTGTTACAGGCAAACAGAAAACTATCGTGTCGCCCGACTGTATCCTGCACCACCTCAAGCATGGTTTGTTGCCGCGTATCGACCAGCTTTGAATGCAAGCCAGGCTGAGGCAGTGTTAATCCGTTCAATGTTCGCGTCGCAACGGCATCCAAGGCCACCTCATGTCCTTGCGCTAGCGCGGCCGCATCAAAGGCAATAAAATCGCTGCACTGCTTACCTTCAACATCAATAATTTGAATCCACTCACCCGCTTTGACCTCATAGCTGACCGCACTGCCACGGGGGACACGAAACTCGCTACGAGGCGTCGCTAGAGGTGCCGGTAAATCAGCATCGGCCGTGGTGAAGTGCGCCACCTGCAACGCCGTTACAGGGGTCTGCTCAACGACCTGCATATCCTTGCCGCAACAAAGCACAACCATTGTCAGCGACTCACTCACCTCAAACGTTGGCAATCCGTCGGCAGAACAACAATGAGCCTGTTGTAAGGCTTGTTCATTAATCCCCCACACTTGCAGCAACTCGCTTAATCGCAACGCTGACTCACTGAGCTGTGCCAATTGCGCTCCGGTATTCACCGCTTCACTGAGTGGGTAATGGGGCAACGGAGACTCCGCAACATCGCCCTGTGCATCCATAAAAAGTAGTTCACAGCCCTGCTGAAAATCCGCCGACGTAATACAGACCTTATCGCCAGCATGTAGCGCTAACCGTAATGCATCCTGCCCTTCAACCCGATATAGCCGAGGCTGAACGGGTAATACCTCATTTGATACCTGAGCCTGTTGTTGATGAATCGTCATAGCGTTATCCCGTTAAACTTGTCGACAAAACTTGTCACTCAATTCCACCCTGAGACCGATCTCTTACAGCGCTATATAAGTGCGCTTTTTGGGCATTCGGAGCCAATATGGTGCAGATTCAGCCACCCATTAACCCGCAAAATTTATTTCTTGCTGGTTAAAAATATTTACTCATAGTGATTTAAGTAACAATTCTCAGGAAGGAGTAAGCCATTGTGAGTATTCATCCCTCGATGGCACAGAAACTGCTTAGTTCATACCATGAGAGACGTTTCCCTACCCGGCGAACGCACTGTGAAGGAGGTTAAAATGGCTGTATCCATGCCCCTGTGGTTGCTCAACTTTCCCCGACTGTTACGTGAACAACGTCAACAGCAGGTGACACGAAAAGAGAGCACCTACGCTCCGGCCCTGAGCCAACTGGTCATTGATCTGGCCTGCAGTGACAACATTAGCCAAAGTTTGAAACAGAGCCTCGACCAACTGCAACGCTATGTCGGCCTGCACTTTGAAGCGGATATCTACCTCATCGGTATGCCAATACCAGATCGAAACAGATTATTGCACCCAACGGATATCGTGCCGCCCATGGGATTGGCGGCACAACTACGCTATCAATTAACCGAACACAGCATCCAAGATGCCGACGAATTACGCTATAAACTGCCCGGCAGCGCCCTTTCCATACACGCCTTAAAGCTAACCTTAGACGATGCCGACAGTGCCGGTTGGGTAGTGTTGTGTTTCAAGGATCATCTGCCGGATAGCACCCCGATAAACCGTCTATTAACGCCTGTCGCTGAAGCCCTCGGCAGTGGTTTGAAGGGTTGGTGCCGACAACAATCACGCATCAACGCGGCCATCAGTTCTGAAAAAGCAGCCCATGCCGCCGAACTGCATGACTCAATGGCACAGATTCTCGGATATATGCGGATCAAAGCCTCTCGTCTCGCCCAGCAATGTAAAAACACCTCAGAACCTGAGCTCGCGAAAATTAGCGAAGACCTATCCCATCAGGCGCAGTGCGCCTATCGACAAACCCGCGAACTAATCGCCTGCTCCCGACTTTCTATTGAGCAAGGCCACCTGGTTGATGCCATCAGCCAAGCCATTGGCGAGTTTGAACAACGCTGTGCGATGGTATTTGAACTGGATAATCGGGTAGGCGCGCAGTTGTTCACCGAAGATGATTCTCAGGCGATTTTTATTATCCGTGAGGCCCTCAACAACATCGTGCGACACGCCCATGCAAGCCATGCGCGAGTACAGCTGCTACGCCAGAATGACGGTTCGGTGCGCATTCGTATTGAGGATAACGGTAAAGGGATCTGTGCCGATCAGGCTCGCCAAGATAGTTTTGGTATGAAGATCATGCAGGAAAGAGCAGAACGCATCCAGGCCAATCTGTTCATACTGCCTCGGGCAGCGGGTGGCACACGGATAGACCTAATTATTCCAGCAGCCAAATAATAGATACCGCCGATCGATGGTTTTTTATTCATCATCGCCGACAAACACAATGCTTATAAATGAAGCACTTATGAATACAAATAAAGTTACAGATGTGGTCATCGTTGATGATCATCCATTATTTCGACGCGGGGTTGTCGAACTGCTCAATGACAGCGGTGAATTCAACGTTCTCGCTGATTTTGATGGTGGTCAGCAACTGCTCGATGCCCTTCCTGAACTCGCACCAGAACTGCTGCTGTTAGATATGCATATGCCAGAACTTTCAGGGCTTCAGTTGCTGCAACGACTCAAACAACAAGGTGTTGAACAAAAGGTTATCTTCCTCACCGCATCAGATGACAGCAGTGAACTGTTTGCCGCGATTTCGGCAGGCGCCAATGGCTATCTATTAAAAGACTCCTCCCCTGAACAGATTATCAACGGTTTAAAGGATGCGATGCTCGGCAATATCGCCATGGATAATACTGGGGTTACCATGCTGGCCCATCACCTGAGTAAGGGCGATCCATCACCTTTAGAAACACCGCCTCAGCATGCAGACCTTACCGAGCGAGAACTGCAAACCCTAGAGCTAATCACCCGGGGTATGAGCAATAAGCTCATTGCACGGGAACTAGGCATTAGTGATGGTACGGTTAAAGTCTATGTTAAAAACCTGCTACGCAAATTAAACGTTAATTCACGCCTTGAACTGGCCGCCTGGGCCCATGCCAATCAACCGTTACCTGAAACCGAGCGTGGATGATGGCGGTACTCTCGTTATTTCGTCGCCCAAAAAAAGAGCGATCAAAAGCGTTACCGGTGCTGGCAGAGGTACTCGATAGTCTAAGTGATGCAGTGCTGGTGTTCACACCGCAATTGGAAATCCGTTATGTAAACGCCTGTTGGAAAACCCTCACTGGATACCCTCTAAAAGACGCCATCGATACCTGCTTTAGTGACTATATCCACCCTGAAGATCAACACAACTGGATCGCCTTTACCCAACAGGTTCATCGGGAGCATCTCAGTCAGTGTCTCTGGTTTCGCCTAATCCGTAAAGACGGTGAAGTTCGCTGGTGTGAAATTCGCTTACAACCGCTGCATGCCGATCAATCCTCCCTTTTAACGGCGACCCTCTGCGATATTACCCCACAGGTACGCAGTGATGAGATCAGAAAAGCAACCCATCGCAGCTTAGCAGGGCTGGTAAATCGATTATCCGGCATGCTCTATCGCGGTCGAAACGACACCCGCTGGACCATGGAGTATGTCAGTGAAGGTTGCCTAGGGTTAACTGGATATAGTCGCGATCAACTGCTCAATCAAACACAGTTATCGATTGGTGCGCTGATCCATCCCAACGATGCCAGTCGGGTATGGGAAACGGTTCAACGCGCCCTTCAACAGCAACAGTGTTTTGAACTGTACTATCAGTTGCTCCATGCCGATGGCCAATATCGTCAAGTTTATGAAAAAGGTCAGGGTATCTACTCATCGACCGGTGCTGTGCTGGGTATCGAAGGTGTTATTTTGAATATCAGCCCCACGGAGTAACCCCTCTTACCCCTTTTGACTTATCCACTCTGAGGAATTTATCCCACGTCGTTTACTGCATAACCTGATGGCAAGTGAATATTAATCATTAGGAGATCACACATGACGAAGCGAGTAGCGATAATTGGTGCAGGTCCAAGCGGTCTAGCTCAGCTCAGAGCTTTCCAATCAGCTCAACAGAAAGGCGCTGAGATCCCTGAAATAGTCTGTTTTGAAAAACAAAGCGACTGGGGCGGCTTATGGAATTACAGCTGGCGTACCGGCTTAGACGAGCACGGCGAACCCGTTCACGGCAGTATGTATCGTTACCTCTGGTCGAATGGACCTAAAGAGTGTCTAGAATTTGCCGATTACAGCTTTGAGGAACACTTCGGTAAAGCGATCCCCTCATACCCTCCCCGCGAAGTGCTTTGGGACTATATTAAAGGCCGAGTCGAAAAAGCCGGTGTGCGTGACTATATCCGCTTTAATACCCCCGTGCGTACCATTACCTTTGATGACAGCACCAAACTCTTCACGGTGACCGTACACGACCACGACAGCGATACGGTGTATTCCGAAACCTTCAACTATGTTATTTGCGCCTCTGGCCACTTTTCCACACCACGCGTACCTGAATTTGAAGGTTTCAGCCATTTCGGCGGTCGCATTCTACATGCCCATGACTTCCGCGATGCACTGGAATTTAAAGATAAAGATATTCTCTTAGTTGGCAGCAGCTATTCCGCAGAAGACGTGGGTTCACAGTGCTATAAATATGGCGCCCGCAGCCTAATCAGCTGTTACCGCTCCGCGCCTATGGGCTTCAAATGGCCAGACAACTGGGAAGAAAAACCATTACTCCAACGGGTTGATACCGATACCGCCTACTTTGCCGATGGTACTAGCCGTAAAATCGATGCGATCATTCTCTGCACCGGCTATTTGCACCACTTCCCCTTCATCGATGAGTCTCTGCGACTCAAGACCGACAACCGTCTCTGGACCATGGACCTCTATAAAGGTGTTGTTTGGGAAGATAATCCGCAGATGTTCTATCTGGGTATGCAAGATCAGTGGTACACCTTCAATATGTTTGATGCCCAAGCCTGGTATACACGGGATATTATTCTCGGTCGTATTGAACTGCCCGCCACCAAAGAAGAGATGACCGCCAATAGCAAGGAATGGCAAGCCCGAGAACTCACACTGACCACCGCTGAAGAGATGTTTACCTTCCAAGGCGATTACATCCTTGAGTTGATTGAAGCCACCGACTACCCAACCTTCGATATCGAAGGCGTTCGACAAACCTTCCTCGAATGGAAACACCACAAACAGGAAGACATCATGACGTTTAGGGATCACGCCTATCGTTCACTGATGACCGGCACAATGTCTCCTACCCACCATACCCCTTGGATCGACGCACTCGATGATTCATTGGAAACCTACCTCTCGATCGGAGACGACATGAAACAAGCTGTTTAAGCCGATTTAGGCTGATCATCGATCAGCCTTTTACTCTCACCGTCTCTCCAAGAACAGACTAAGGAATACAGTATGAATATGGTCAGTAAAATAATCGATAAAACAGTCACCCCCATCACCGATGATCTAGAAGGTTGGGAAAAGGTCGCCGGCACCCCATCGATGACCACCTGGATTGAATATACTAGCCCGGATGGCAGTATGATTACGGGCTGCTGGGCAGCAACACCCGGCACCTATCGCGCCACCTATGCCAGCTGGGAATTCATCCACCTAATTGAAGGTGAAGTGATCGTGACACAAGACGGTGAAGATCCCGTAACGCTATGTCCCGGTGACGCCTTTATGGTTGAGGCTGGCTTTACCGGTACCTGGGAAATTATCAAACCCGTCTTTAAGCACTTCGCCATTAAGCTGAAGTAGCAATTGCTGCTCAGGCTTACGACGGCATACAGCCGCCATCAACACCAGCAAGGCGCGACTTAGCGCCTTTTTTCCTATTGCTTCTATCTCACCGCAACGACACTGTTCTCTTATCTTGATCAACTTGAGTTTATTTACCTAGCTTTACAACCGCTTAACTCAACTTAACATTCGCTGTTGTCAAAATGAATACATATTCACACGGAGAACAGCCATGCGCTTTCCTATGTATTCCAGCACCGTTATTAACAACCTATCTCGGCTGAAAAGCTTCACCGCAACATCGCAGCCTATAGTGACCCGATACACCTTCTCGGTTGCACCATTGGCCACCTCAGCAACCTTTTTCAACATCTGTACGTCGTGGCATTTATCCACAGTCAGCCACGATCAGATGCACATCGAACTCGCAGCCCTGCCAACAAAATCGCCTCAACAGGAGGGGATATATCAATGAAAAAATTAACCACCTATCTGTTATTGACCACCCTAACTCTAGGCACCGTCACGCCACTGTATGCAGGTTCTAGCCACAGCCCTTCATCACATGGCAAAGGCCATCGCGTCGATCACCTACCTGGCGCAGCCGCGTTAATGGTCATCGCCGGTGTCACTTATTGGGTGATGGACTCCCTCTTTTACCGCAAAGCCGATAAGGGATATGTCGTTGTAGAGCCGCCTAAAGGTGCATATTATGAACGTCTGCCCTCCAGCGCCGTCCCTGTCCGACATCATGGACGTGAATACTACCGCTATCATGGTGCCTACTACCGCTGGGTGCCTGAAAGAAAGATCTATGTGGTTGAACCAACGATAGTTGAGCCCGAGACACAGCAGGTATCTCACTATGCAACCGGTTCCGTGCTAACAACGCTGCCCAATGGCAGTAACGCTATCCTTATTAACGGCGTGCAGTATTTCCGTCATGCCGGTAATTACTTTCTACCGACCGAACGCAATGGTAAACAGGTCTATGTAGTGGTCGATATTGATTAACACTAACCAGCCTCGTAACACACAGAGTCTCTGAGCATTACGAGGCAGCATCAAATCTCAGGGTGGCCCGAGCATAACGGGTTAAACTGAATATTAAGTCCAACATTTATAACCATCATGAACATTTAGCTCACTCGTATCACTCAGTCAACGCAATTTGTGTTACTATCGTTCATTCGCCAAGTACAGAGAGTACCAACGTCTTGCGATCTTATTTCTAAGCCTTTGGCTTTGCATAAGCTGTTTCAACAGCGACATTCAGTTACTCCCACGCCTGTTTCTAGCTATTCATCTCGAACGCTCAATCGAGTTTATATTCAGACCTTGCAAGACATTTTTAACGTCTGTCATTGCTTGCACTGAAAGTGCATGGTAATGCCCCCTATGTGGCCTTAATAATCCCATCGGTTTGCGAGATCGATTCCTGCTCCACCTTTAGGGCCACTATGACGACGATTACTGAACAATCTCAACCGACCATTCTCTCCTATGTCAAAGATCTACCCAACCTGTGTTCCCTTGCCGGCTTAGCCTGCACATTATTGGCCATCTATTGCAGTATTTTAGGTGTTTTTCATGGCGCCATGATCGGCATGGTTTGGGCGGTTGCCTTCGATTGGGCCGATGGCCTCATTGCCCGAAAAATGAAAGGCAGAACGGGCACAGATAGCGCCTTTGGTGGCCAACTAGACGTTTTAATCGACATCGTCAGCTATGGTGTGGCACCCGCTATTCTGATAATGAGTTATGGTAAATTTGAACCCATTTTCCTTGTGGTTGCCTTTGTAATGCTCGCCGCTGCCGCCATCCGATTGAGCTATTTCAGCATTTTTGGCCTGGCGAGTGGCGCAAAATACACGGGGCTGGCGCTGGACAATAACAGCTTAATGTTGGTGTTCTTATTCGCTTTTGAACCGCTATTTAGTCAAGCAACGTTTGCCATCATCCTGTCACTCGGCGGACTGCTGCTGGCGGCATTAAATGTCGCACAAATTAAAACCCCCAAGTTATCCGGCAACCCGAACAATGTCCGTATCCTTGCCCTGTATACCCTAGTCGTTAGCTTTTTTTACGGCGTTACGTTCTTCTAGGTTAAATTTTTTAGCCAAAAACTAAAAGAGAAAATCCAATACTATCAGTGAGTTAAAAAATGAACATATACACCGTTGGCACGTTCGATCTATTACATGTAGGTCACCTAGCCTTGCTAGAATATTGCAAAACATTAGGCAACGTTGTTGTCGGTGTGGCTTCAGATAAAGTCGTTAATTCCTATAAACCCAATGTTCCGGTTATTCCTCTGGATCAACGCAAAGAGATGTTAGAGGCATTAAGCTGTGTCGATCTTGTGCAGCCCTATTATGAGCTCGAATACGTAAGTGCCTGTAAAGCGCTCGACGTCGACATCTTTGTGATCGGCGAAGATTGGGGAGACAAACCACACAATCTGGCCGTAGAGCGGTATTTAAAGGCACAGGGAAAGAAGATAATTCAGGTGCACTACAACCCTCGCACCTCATCGACACAAATCAAGCAGAATGTGCTCGACCAATCCCATCGAAGTCACGCCATCGCGGTGGCCCTAAACAGCCCACGACCGCAAAATCTGTCAGCCTTCACCCTCGGGTCAGTGTGATGAAGCTGCGGGCGTAAACCATCGATAGCGATCACCGGTGAGCGCTTACCCGCTGCTGATGATCGCTCGCCCTTGAGCCTTGTATCGGTTTAGGCAAACAGCTTTAAACCACCAACCCCTGCAACAATAATGGCGATGCAAAGAATCCGCAACAGACTGCCCGATTCATCCAAAAACAAAATACCATAGGTTGCCAATATCGACGCCCCAATACCGGTCCAGACCGCATAAGCGGTGCCCACTGGAATCGTGCGCATCGCTAAGGACAATAAACCAAGGCTCACGACAATTAAGACGATACTGATCGCTGTCGGCCAGAACCGAGTAAATCCGTCACTGTATTTCAGCCCTACCGCCCACAGACATTCCAACACACCGGCAATAGCTATATAGATCCACCCCATCACGACCTCCTGCGTTTTTGATCAACCATTCATCTCGTTTACGGTGATAGATTCACACCTCAAATATGCACAATCGCCGCGCGCCGGGCAAAACAGGCAAAACAGGCAAGCCCGGCCAGTGTTGCTGGTTTCAATTGGCGGGATCAAACTGAGCTAAATAGTCCACCACTGTCCCGTGAAAGCGGGTTAATCCTTTATAGTTAACTAACGCCTCCGGTAGCGTTTTTAAGGCTCGGTGCATACGCACAGCCCACGCTTTATTGGTGACCAAATCCTCAAGGCTAAGCAAATAAGTACGAATACTAATGGTGACCGCATTACTACGCGGCATTCTATCCAACACCTGTACTTCGACCCGCAGATAAACTTTCTCGGCGACATTCTCTGGCGTAATAGACGTTCGCTCATGTCCCCACTCATTATATGTCTCAGACGAGGTATCCATGCGCGCATTGACGGTCAGTGTCCAGTTCAGCCGACGCACCGGCTTGCCAACGGGAAGCGCCAGGAGGTATTTTCTCGCCCGCTCAATTATCCCTTCACTATGCACCATCGGCACCGGCCCATGCCATTCATCAAAACTCATGCCTGCATCAAATGCCAGCGACCAATCCGCAGGGCAAGTCACCATGCCGGCATCCATAAATAGATTGCCTTCACGCTGGTCCATCAACGCAAAATCACCCTGCACCTGACGGCCAATATAATCCAAGGGTGGACGCGGTAGCGTGGCACCATCACCAAATGTAAAGTGATCATCAATATTAAGTAGCTTGTTCTCCCAGTGCCAATGGTTATCGTCTCGGGTGAGTTTGAAATGCTCAGGGTAATCTTCTGCTAAAGACACCATGTATCGCTCCAGCATTTCCCAACAGGCTAGGTCCATATGCTCCATCGCCAAGCAGCGACTAGGCATCTCTTTCAAGACCAGCTCACGCTCGGCCATCTCGGACAAATAATGCTCATCAATATCAATGTAATGCTCAAACGCCGAACCTTCTCCACCTTTGGGCTGATGTGCTTCAATATTCACCGAGTAGCGATACTCATCTTCAGGAAATGGAAACGGAAAACGCTCAATCGCTGCCGCGCTGTTTGTATAGGTAAAATCGTCACGAAAACTCTGAATCTCTTTCGGTGCTACACGCATTATTCTGCTCTCCTAAATATCTAAAACCAGTCGTCCGCCTGCCGCTCTGGACACACAGGGCATCATCTGCTTGCCAGACTGTTTTTCAGCGTCACTGAGATAATTATCACGGTGCTCAACGTCTCCCTCGGTGACGTCACAAACACATTGGCCGCAAACCCCCGCCCGACAGAGGTTAGGGATCTCAATATCGGCCTCTTCTAGCACTTCAAGCAAGCTACTATCCGCCGCTACAACAAGCTCAACCCCTGTGCGACTTAACTCAACCTTAAAGGGCTGACCGGGTTTTGCTCCCGCAAACTCTTCCCAGTGAATCGCACTCGCTGGTATACCCAACTGATCAGCGGTTGCCTGCACCGTCTCAATCAATGATGCTGGGCCACAAATATAGAAGTGCGTCCCCAACGGCTGATCCGCCATTACGGTTGCAATATCACAGCGTTTACCTTCATCGGCATCGTAACAGTGACAACGCTCACCGAGCTCCTCCATTAACTCAGTACGATAAGCACCGGTTTGCTGGCTTCGATATAGATAGTGCAGTTCAAACTCAGCCTGACGCTGTTGCATCACCGGCACATAGGACAGAAAGGGCGTAATGCCAACACCTCCGGCGAACAAGACATGTTTTTTGGCCCGCCAAGCAGGCGCAAACAAGTTCGCGGGAGGCGATATCTTCAGCTGATCTCCCACCGCAACCTGTTCATGCATAAAGATAGATCCACCTCGTGAGGCCTCTTGTAAACGGACAGCAATCTGATATTCACGACTATCATTTGGATCACTCATCAGGGAATAAGCGTTACGATGCTTCTGTTCTTCACCCATCTCAACCACAACATGGGCACCGGCTGAGAAAGGCGTTAACTCTCCCTTCAAGGGCTTTAAGGTAAAGGCTTTTATCATCGGTGCGACTTGTTGAATCGCGGTGACTTCAACGACAATCTGATCAACCGTACTCATCAGTTCACCTCCCTTTTCTCAGGCATATCGGCGCGATCTTCAGCGTTCGCCTGAAAAGCAAAATAAGCGCCATGTAGACGGGAAAAATGATCCGTCACTTCCAACATCGCACCACAGCCATTGCAGGAATAAGGCGAATACGTCACCTCTTTGGTTATCGTATGGCAGTGACAACAAAACAGATGGCGCTCCCGACTCATCGGAGCCAACAAACGAACCTGATCTGAACAAAGCCCTGCCTCACGAGCATGGCTCTTCACGCGCCAGAGAAAAGACTCAGTCCCAGCGAGGTAAAGTGTGCCGGTCAACGGAAAACGTTGCAGTGACTCAAGCAGTTGCGAGTCACTGGCTGAAGCATAGGCCGCTACCGCTTTATCTGCAGAGCAACTGTCATAAAGTGATTGAAGATCTACCGGAACATCCTGCTCGGCAACAAAAAGATGAAAGTTCGATTTTGGGTTCAACTCAACCGGTGCATAGACCGGCTTGCTGGCAACCCCGTTCAATTGCTCTGTTTGCATCTGAGCCCTCCTAATTAAGGTTCGGTTAGCATCACGATGTGCAAATAAATTTCCTACTAAGAATATTATGAGAGCCTGACGCCAGCCTCAATTGTCATGAAGAGGTATAACCAAGTAGGTAAGCGGAACGTGATACGCCATCTGACGCTCTATATCAATGTGAAGGAAATAACAGGGCAACCTTAACCGTCTTAGCCTTACCGTCTGGATTTAGGCCAACTTATGAGGCATATTGACGGCCAGACTTTCAATCAAGCAAGGCCTCAACCATTTATGCTCTCCCCACAAGATCAAGACAACGGATTTTTTGACGTTGCACGTGTGTCGTCAGATATTTCGTTTGCAGACTTCTGCGATAGCTATTTAACCCCTGAAGTCCCTGTCGTGATTGAAGGTGCAGGCAAAAACTGGCCTGCACGAGAGCGCTGGAATGAAGAATATCTACATAAAAAACTAGCTAAAGAGGCTTCAGCATCAGCCGCATCGCTATGGTATTGGCTGAATAGAGAGGCCTTAGTCGAAGACTATACTACGCCGCCCTTCATCAACCAGTGTCTCGACTCCACTGCGGCATTCCCAAGAAAGAAACACCTCAGATTATGGATCAACAAAAAAGGAAATGTATCTAGGTGGCATTATGACAGCACCTTCATTAATGTTTTCAATGCTCAAATAACAGGCACTAAAGACTGGATACTGGTTTCACCTGATACACCTATTGATTGCTATCCGTTCACCACTTTTAGCATTATTGATGATAGAGGAGACGCTATTCTGAAGGATAAAATCTATACCCGCTTTACCCTGAATGAAGGTGATATTGTTTACATTCCACCGGTTTGGTTTCATCAAGTGACGGCCTCTGGTGATGAGAGCATTAACCTAAACTGGTTATTTACCAAGAAAGAAACGACTGCTACCTCTGCGACACTTAAACGAGAAGTCGAGCGCTATATCATTAATGATTATCTAACTAAGCATCGTTTTAAAGTTATCCGACACTTAGCCAACCAGTTCAATAAATATGCTCCCGCCTATGCCAAGATCAGTTGGCATTATAGTGAGCTCATTAAAACACCCTATACCACCACTCGTACTGATTTATTAAAGCGGTTTGCAACTGAAGTTTTATTACTAGGAAAAACGCTTCGTTATGTTAACAACATAAAATCCTATACCAAAACGCTTTCCAAACCTCGAAAGATAACGAAAATTTAACAATTAGCGTTATCCATATCAGGCCCTGCGAGGCAAAAACAGTGAAAGCAGTGCTGCCAACGCCAGAAACAGCCCGGATACCCAAAGACAGGCTGCTAAGCCCGCGAGTTGAAACAGATAACCGGACAAGACTGTGCCGATCAGTCGCCCCATCGCATTGGCCATATAATAAAACCCGACATCCATCGAAGCTCCGTCTTCTCGAGCATAGCTAACAATCAAATAGCTATGCAGTGAAGAGTTTATCGCAAAGACGCCGCCAAACAGAAGCAAACCCGCGAGCAGTGCGGTTTGAGGATAGAAATCATTGTTTAAGGCTAATGCAATCAACACCGGCAACAGCAACAACGCCAATGCCCAGCCAACCGCCTGACTACCACCCGGAACCCGACCTGACCGTTTGCCTGTGACATAGGGGGCCAACGACTGAATAATGCCATAGCCGATCACCCACAGCGCCAGAAATCCTCCTACGGACCAATGATCCCAGCCTAAGGTATTCACCAGATAAACCGGCAGCGCCACTACAAACCAAACATCCCGCGCACCAAACAGAAACATCCGGGCCGCTGACAGATAATTAATCGCCGCATTAGTGGAGAATATATGGCTGAACTTAGGTTTGTTCTTGGCTTTGCCAAGATCTTGCTTCAGCAACACCAAACTCAACAACCAAACAAGGCTCAACAGCAGCGCCATCGCCAGCACCGCCCCCTGAAATCCCAACAGGGTCAGCAACACTCCACCAAGAAAAAAGCCCACTCCTTTTAAGGCGTTCTTTGAACCCGTTAACAGTGCAACCCATTGATATAGAGCTCCTTCAGCATTCGCCGGCAGCAACTGTTTTACAGCACTTTTGGCACTCATTTTATTGAGGTCTTTGGCAATTCCCGATAATGCCTGAGCTAACATCACCCAAGCGACTGTCAACATGCTACTAGGCAGTAATAGCATGGCTAACGCCACGACCTGCATCCCCAAACCGATATTCATCGTTCGGTTTAAACCAATACGGGCACCAAGCCATCCCCCTAACAGATTGGTCACCACACCGAAGAACTCATAAAACAGAAACAACAGCGCAATATCCAGCGGACTATAACCGAGCTGATGAAAATGTAGCACCACCAACATCCGCAAAGCGCCATCGGTCAGTGTAAATGACCAGTAGTTACCGGTAACGATCAGGTATTGCCGCACCTCGGGTGACAAGCGTTGCACAGTGGCTAACATGATATGACTACTCCTGCCCTACCATGCGCACTAATTCAACGGTTCGATTCGCATAACCCCACTCATTGTCATACCAGAGGTAGAGTTTTAGCTGAGTATCATTGACCACCATGGTCGATAACGCATCGACAATACAGGAACGAGGGTCGGTCTTATAATCCACCGAGACCAGAGGACGCTCTTCATAGCCAAGAATACCTTGCAATTCTCCGTCTGCGGCCTGCTTCAAGAGCTGGTTAACCTCGTCAGCGGTTGTCTCCCGTTGCAACTCAAAAACGCAATCGGTAATAGACGCATTGGCCAATGGCACCCGCACTGCATGACCGTTCAACTTACCTTTTAACTCAGGAAAGATATGCGTAATAGCGGTTGCCGATCCCGTCGTGGTTGGAATTAAACTGCTGCCACAAGCCCGTGCCCGACGCAGGTCTTTATGGGGGGCATCAAGAATCGTCTGGGTATTGGTAATATCGTGAATTGTGGTCATCGAGCCATGTTTTATGCCTAACTGCTCATGAATCACTTTGACCACCGGGGCCAAACAGTTGGTCGTGCACGAAGCGGCGGTAACAATAGGGTAGCGATCTTTGTCATAGAGATGATGGTTAACCCCCATCACGATATTTAGCACGCTCTCTTCTTTCACCGGCGCCGTTACGACGATACGCTTAACCCCTTGATCCAAGTAAGGCTGTAACTTCGCACTGCTTTTCATCACCCCTGAGGCTTCGATTACCACATCGCAAGCGGACCAGTCCGTGTCGTCTATTGCCCGGTTTTGAGTACAGCGTATCGACTTACCACCGACCAATATCTGATTCGCTTGGGCGCCACTGCCAGCAAGTGCTTCATGCGCCCAAAGACCATGCACCGAATCAAACATCAGTAAATGCGCCAATGTCGCCGCATCGCCGGCCGGATCATTGATTTGCACAAATTCGAGTTCGGGCCAATCCCACGCCGCACGTAATGCTAGCCGTCCCATCCGGCCAAACCCGTTAATCCCCACTTTAATCGCCACATCCACCTCCTGATTTATTCGTCAGCCGCCGTTATACCCTAATGCCAACCTAAACCGCTGGCATATAGCGTTGATTGTTAACCTTGCAACCATCCAGCGACATCATTCGCCGTTGGAATACTACCGCTATGAACCAGTTGCTCATCGATCACCACGGCCGGTGTACGCATCACACCGTAGGCCATAATTACCTGAGCATCGGTTTCTTTGGCAACACTAACCGCGACGCCCAATTCGGTCGCCCGTTGCTCAATCAACTCTGCGGTTTTAGTGCATTTAGCACAGCCACTGCCTAACACTTTAATATTTTTCATAACGCTCTCCTGCGGTTAAAGAACCGGAAATAAAATGTTAAATATCCAACCAATCAATGTGAATGCAAATAACAGCATGGCAAACAGAATCGCCAATAACCGCCACTGCATAACCTGCTTCAATAATATAAATTCAGGGAAGCTAGCCGCCACGGTACTCATGCAAAAAGCCAATGTCGTACCAATCGGCAAGCCATTATTAATCAGACTTTCCATCACGGGAATAACGCCGGTGGCATTGGAATAAAGTGGAATACCGACCATCACCGCCGCGGGTACTGTCCACCATTGGCCATCACCGAGGTGCGCTTCAATCCAACCATCAGGAACGAAACCATGCAGCGCCGCTCCCAAACCGACACCGATAATGACCCACTTCCATACTCGACCAAAGATCTCTAAGGTTTCCTCTTTAGCAAACTGATGCCGAGCAGCCATAGACAAAGACTCTACCTTCGCCGCGCCCGCCGATGCATTCTGCTGCCCCTGCTGCAATGCTTTAGCCGCGAATGACTGCAGCCAGCGCTCGGCCTTAATGGCATCGAGGAAAAAGCCACCGACAATACCCACCCCCATCCCGACGAGAATATAGACCACAGTAAATTTCCAGCCCAACAAACTCAGCAGCAACAGCACGGCAACTTCGTTGATCAGTGGCGATGTGAGCAGAAACGCCATGGTAATACCCACCGGAATACCGGCAGAGGTAAAACCAAGAAAAATAGGAATACTAGAACAGGAACAAAACGGTGTCACTGCACCAAACCCGGCCCCCATCAAGTAACCCGCACCACGGTGCTTTCCGGCAAGAAAATCCCTCACCCGTTCGACATTCAACGAGGCACGAATCAGAGCGATGAGATAGATCATCACCACCAGCAAGACAAAAATTTTACTGGTATCTTCAATAAAGAAATGCAGTGCTTGGCCGATTCTTTCGTTGGCTGATAGTCCGGCTAAATCATAGATTAGCCAGTCCGCCAATTGAGTAAATACTTCAAACATAACGACGTCCTTTTAGTTAGCAGCATTGATCACTGCGACCTGGTCGAGCACCCATCTGCTGTAAACGCTGCGACTCAGTTTCCATATAGCCTTCATTACCCGTGGTTGTTTGCAAAAGCACATCACGATACCAACTCGGTAGATCCGGATGAATACGGTAAAACACCCATTGACCCTGACGACGATCCATCAATACGCCCGTTTTTTTTAACTGCGCTAGATGACGAGAAATTTTGGGTTGACTTAGTTCGAGCGCCACCATCAGTTCACAGACGCACAACTCTTTATGCTGTTGAATAAGTAACACCGATTTAAGTCGAGTCTCGTCGGCGAGGCTCTTAAATAGATCAACTGGATTCATAAAACACTACCGCTTCTTTATATATGGAAAATCATATATGCATTATTGTGAATATAAAAGTGAATATTTAATTAAATACACACTTGTGCAGCGAATATTGATCACTATCATCTCCCAACCAATAGGATGCTGCTACTCTGCGGCTCTAACGTCATAATGGATCAATTCATGCATTCCCTTAAACACACCTCAGAGCACAATGCTGACGACGATCGCCATCACACAACCGCGCGCCCTAATCAGAGTCAACCCGCGCCACGGCTCAATGCGATTGCCGATGATGAAACACTGGTTTATCAGATTGATAATAACTTGTATATCAATCTAACTGACCGCTGCACCCTTGCCTGCCAATTTTGCCCCAAGCATAATGGCTGCACCGAGGTAAAAGGTTATGATCTTAGCCTCGACATACGTCCGGCGGCGCAACAGATCATTCGACTGATCGGTGACCCTAACCGTTACGATTGCATCGTTTTTTGTGGATATGGTGAGCCAACATTGCGACTCAAACCGCTGCTGGAAATAGCCCATTGGGTCAAGCAGCAAGGTGGGATAACCCGTCTAAATACCGACGGACTGGGTAACCTCGTTCATAAGCACAATATTTTGCCTGAACTCAGCCAGTGCATTGATGCGTTATCGATCTCACTCAATGCGCAAAATGAAGCCGTGTATATCCGCCATTGCCAGCCAGCCCTGCCCGGCTCATATGCAGCCATGTTAGCCTTTGTGGCACAAGCCCCAAATTATATAAAGGATGTCAGCGCCAGTGCGATCAATGGACTCGAGGGGGTCGATATTGATGCCTGTCGGCAGTTGGCAGAATCTCGGGGGGTTAAATTTAAACAGCGGGAACTGGATGTGGTGGGATAAAAACGCGGCCCGCAACCACGGCCAACAAACCGATATAACAGCGCTTATCGAATAGGGCTTAAGTGGACTCTGCCATTTAAGCCCTACGATCACCTCTCGCGAGGCCCCATTGAGCAAAGGCATCTTTCGGCATTGGGCGTCCCAGATAATAGCCCTGCACAAGGTCACAGCCTTCAGCCTTCAATAATGACAGTGTCTCAAGGTCTTCAACGCCTTCTGCGGTAACTTCTAGGCCGAGGTTATGAGCTAAGTTAATAGTGGCATTAACAATCACCGCATCACTCTCATTTTGAAGAATGTCAGACACAAAGGAGCGGTCTATTTTAAGCTCTTTCAACGGTAGCTGTTTCAAGTAGGACAATGAGGAATAACCGGTACCATAATCATCAATAGAGAATTGAAACCCCATCCCATGTATGCGATTAATCACCGCCATCGCGGCATCAGGGTCGGTCATCAGTGAGCTTTCAGTGATCTCTAGGGTAATCCAGCGAGGGTCGATCCCCGTGGCCCCTTTGATACCGGAAATAAGGTCAGGCAGCTCTGGATTATTAAGATCTTTAGCCGACAGGTTGATGGACACAACAATATCTAACCCCTGTTTATGCCACTTGGCACACTGCGCAAAGCTATCCTGTATCACCCAACAGGTTAACCCTTGAATCAGTCTTGAGCGTTCCATCAACGGGATAAAGAGGTCCGGTGACAATAACCCATGTTTCGGATGATTCCAGCGCACCAACGCTTCGGCACCTGTTAACAGGTCATCCTCCACTCGAATTTTGGGTTGATAAAACAATTCCAATTCTTGATTTTCTATCGCCTGATGAAGCTCGCTCATCAGGGTCAACTGTTTTGGGCTGTGGGCGTCAAAGGATGGATCATAGATCGCACTACCCTTATTGGAGTTCTGCGCCATATATAACGCAATCCCCGCCCGTTGCACTAGGGTATCAACATCGGTCCCGTGCTGCGGAAAGTGAACAATACCAATATTCGCCTGAGCAGAGAGCTTCACCTTCTCGATATAAAAAGCATCATGTAATACCCGGTGGACACTGTCCGCCAGCTCCAATACCTTTTTTTCAGACAGCAGCTCACTAATCAATATACTAAAAACGTTACTTTCTAAGCGCGCGATGGTCAGCGGGGACGGAAAGGCACTTTCTAAACGTACCGCAATCTGTTTAATCAGGCTATCGCTACTATTGCGGCCTAATGTATCGCTAATCTCTTTATAGTTGGACACTTCAACCAATAACACCGAAAAAGCAGCCTTACCCCGTGGTGAGACAATTTGCTGCTCGACCCGATCATAAAACAACTCTTTATTGGGCATATCAGTGAGTAGGTCGTGGGTAATGCTGTGACGAGCCTGTTTTTCAAAGGTATCCGCCTTATCACGTAGCTCTTTGGTTTGATCCATTACCATAGCGCTCGCTTCATAGGCCAGCACGGTGCTTGAATACTGCCCCCAGAAGGCAAATACAAACGGGATAACATCTAGAATCCAGAGTGCAAAGTTAGTCTTTTGCACTTTAATTAAACTGGAAATATGGATATTGCCAAATTCAAGGTGGGATACGGTCAAGGTAGCAACAATCAAAGCCACAATGGCGATTGTGATGCCCTGCCAGGCGGTTTTAGAAACACGAGAGCGTAAAACTTTAACATTGTTATGCAGAAAATCACTGGTGGTACTACTTCTTACACTCACAACTGAACTCCTTGTTGTCGTCATTCATGCCCCCGATATCAGCAATATACAGTGAACAGCAAAGCTATGCCTGATAAACATCAGTGCACTGATTGAAACTGCCAAGCCTCCTTGCCCTGTATTAAATTACCTGAAAGCTGCATAAAAACAGCCATACAGTTGAGCTACTACCACTCTATCCTAATCTGGCGGTCGCTTTAAGTTATTTTTACGTATTTTAGTTGTATACGCGCATAAAAAAAGCCCCTCTAAACGAGGGGCCGAAAAAGTTGTAACTCAGACGATACTGTCCAACGCTACTACCCCCTATGTAGAGAGGGCTTAAAATGTGCCACTAAGCCACAGCCTGGCTTGGTAACAACAGTTCAGCGATAACCCGTAGCACCTTATTCAGATGCTGCAATCAAGCTCGCGTTGCCACCTGCTGCCGTAGTATCGACACAAAGATGTCGTTCCAGAGAGAAACGATCGGCCGCATTACGTTCAGTAATCAGAGGAATAATAACGCCGTTACGAGACGCTAATACTCGCCGATAAGCTTGCAATACCTCATGATCGGCACCACTCGCAATCGCCGCAAAACCGGTTGCGCCGGCCAGTGCTTCCGGATTCAACAGACCATCAATTCCTTTAATCGGTACACCACTATCTGCAGCCGCCTGACACTCAGCCGCAGCACCCGGCGCGACCACCACTGCGGCGTTGCCCTGCGACAAGGCCTGTATGGCATGTGCCATCGTGGTGGCCAGGTCCGGCCCCAAACAGAGTACCGTGCCCCGTGCATGGGTTGATAATAGATTCAATTCACCGGTAGGCCCAGGCATCGGCTCAGCATCATGTTGCAGTGATGAGAAGTCGATATCTTGATGACTAAATAGTGACTGAAGCTTTTCGATACGTGCGTTATCCATTGCCCATTGACTATTATCCAAACGATCAATGGTCTGCTGCAGTGTTGCGGTACCCACCTCAGCACTCAACTCTGTCGTCATCGGAGGCACCGCCTCAACCCGCATAAAGCGTTTCACATACTGTGGACCACCCGCTTTGGGCCCCGTACCGGATAAGCCTTCTCCGCCAAACGGCTGAGAACCGACAATCGCGCCGATTTGGTTGCGATTGACATAGATATTACCCACTTTAATGCGATTACAGATCTGTGCGACACGATTATCAACCCGCGTATGCAAGCCAAAGGTGAGGCCATAACCGGTCGCATTGATGCTATCAACCACTTTATTCAGGTCACTGGCTTCAAAAGTGACCACATGTAGCACCGGACCAAAAATCTCTTCTTCAAGTTCGGCAATGCTATCAATCTGAATCACTGTTGGCGCAACAAACAACCCCTGATCAGGAATAGCCAAAGACTTCAGTACACGCCCCTTAGCAGCATATTTTGCACAATGGGCTTCGATCTTCGCTTTCGCTGTCGCATCAATCACCGGACCAATATCGGTGCTCAGCAACCATGGATTACCCAAACGCAACTCATCCATCGCGCCAAACAGCATTTCTAATAAGTTATCGGCGATATCTTTCTGTACATACAACACTCGCAATGCCGAACAACGCTGTCCCGCACTTTGGAACGAAGACGCCAGCACATCACGCACGACTTGTTCGGGCAACGCCGTTGAATCGACGATCATCGCATTCATACCGCCGGTTTCAGCCACTAACGGCGCATCCGCTGCCATGTTCTCTGCCATTACCCGGTTAATCCGTTGCGCGGTGCCGGTAGAGCCCGTAAAGCAAACCCCGGCAATCCGGCTGTCTGATGTCAACGGCGTACCAACAGCCACACCGCTACCAGGCAATAATTGAATGACATCCGTCGGGATACCCGCCTGATGCATCAGTTCAACTGTGCGGGCTGCCACCAATGGAGTTTGATCCGCAGGCTTAGCCAATACCGCATTGCCCGCCGCCAGTGCTGCGAGCACCTGACCCGAGAAGATCGCCATCGGGAAGTTCCAAGGAGAGATACAGGTAATCACACCCCGTGCATCGCCCTCAGCCTCATTACGCTCGGCTTCATTGGCATAAAAACGGGCAAAGTCGACGGCTTCGCGTAACTCCCCGACAGCATCGAGAAGAGTTTTACCTGCTTCACGGGTCACAAGAGAGAAGAGTTCTGGCGCATTTTGCTCTAGTAAGTCGGCGACCTTACGCAGACAAGCCGCTCGCTCCGCCGCGCGGGTTTGTGACCAACGACAATAACCCTCTTGGGCGGCAACAATCGCGCTTTCAATATCCTCTGGACAGCTTTCAATCACCTGACCTACCGTGTCATCCGGGATCGCCGGGTTATGAATAGCAAGGGCTTTTTGGCTCACTGATTGACCTGCAATCATCGGCGCCGCCTGCCACTGAGCAGTCTTAAAGTCCGCCTGCTGTGCTGCTAATTCGGCAATTTGAACGGGGTCGGTAATATCCCAACCGCGAGCGTTTTGACGTTTTTCACCAAACAATGCCGCCGGACGAACAATGGCCGCACTGCTGATGTTTTCACCCATCGCTTCAATAGCGGCAAACGGATCTCGAGCAATATCTTCCGGTTTGATACGCGTATCGACAATCTGATTAACGAACGAGCTATTCGCACCATTTTCTAATAAACGGCGTACCAGATAGGCCAGCAGGTCACGGTGAGCACCAACCGGCGCATAAATACGACAGCGAGTTCCCTGCCCCTGCAAAACGCTATCGTGTAATGATTCACCCATACCGTGCAAACGCTGAAACTCAAATGTTTTGTTATCTAGATCACGCGCTAGGTGCAATATACCCGACACCGAATGGGCGTTGTGGGTAGCAAACTGCGGATAGATACGATCGGTCATCGCCAATAACTTTTCGGCACAGCACAGGTAAGACACATCGGAATTCACCTTACGGGTATACACCGGGAAGCCATCAAGCCCCATCTCCTGAGCACGCTTAATTTCCGCATCCCAATATGCGCCTTTTACTAGCCGCACCATGATTTTACGATCGAGGCGATTCGCCAGTTGATATAACCAATCCAGTACAAACGAAGCCCGTGGGCCAAACGCCTGCACCACGATACCAAAACCATCCCAACCGGCCAGTGCTTCATCACTCAATACCGCTTCAATAACATCCAGTGAGAGATCTAAACGATCCTGCTCTTCGGCATCGATGTTGAAGCCCATATTCGCTTGTTTAGCCTGTAACGCTAGGGATTTTGTGCGTTCCACCAATTCGGTCATCACCCGGTCTTGCTGGGCAAATTCATAACGGGCATGCAACGCCGACAATTTAACCGAGATACCCGGATTCATACGAATATCCGTGTGGATACAAGCGGGGGTCAGCTTACCGATCGCAGCACTGTAAGCTTGATGATAACGTAATGCATCGGCATCGGTACGCGCCGCTTCACCGAGCATATCGTAAGAGTAAGAATACCCCTGCTTTTCAAGCTTACGCGCCCGGTTTGTGGCTTCTTCAATGGTACGCCCTAGGACAAACTGACGCCCCAGCTCTTTCATAGCCTGACCTACCGCGGTGCGAACCAAGGGCTCACCCAGACGCTTAACCATACCCCGCAGAGTCTGAGTCACACCTTTATCTTCACTCGGTGCAATCAGCTTACCGGTCAGTAGCAGTGCCCAAGTCGAGGAGTTAACCAATGACGACTTAGATTTACCGAGGTGCTCACCCCAGTTACCCGATGCGACTTTATCTTCAATCAAAGCATCGATGGTCAAGGCATCAGGCACCCGCAATAGAGCTTCGGCTAGACACATCAAGGCGACACCTTCTTTGGTGGTCAGACCATATTCACCGAGAAACTTTTCCATCATTGAAGGTGAACTATCATTACGAACACGAGTAACCAGCTGTGCCGCATTAGTGGAGATCTGTTGACGATCTTCAACCGTCATACGGGCATTGTTCATCAGCTCACGGATGACCTGGCTCTCATTAGCCAGATAGTGCTCTCGAATTTTAGTCCGGAACGGGTCAGTTGTGTTTGTCATAATCTCACCTTCAATCGTTATCACCGCTTTAACAACGTATCTAAACGGCATTTGTTTTATCTATTGTAGCTACACATCAAAAGTCAGTTTCACTATTTTATATAATTTATTAGACGTATTTTCTTTATTTAAAGAAAATATAAAAACTTATGACATAAACCTGACAAAAAACCAACCCAATAAGACCATAGTAAAATTTATTTTTAGGACATGAAAAAGCCCCGCATAGCGAGGCTTCATCATAATGAGTATAGGTCGATATCCCGTCAAACGACGAACTATCGTGTGGTATTAATAAATTAACACCGGGAGGCAGACAGCTTGCTTAGCTTTTCAGCTCGACTAATACCTTCTCAAATCGCTCTTCAATGGCTCGAATAGGCGGTGCAGTAAACAAAGACACACCAATAACCGCAATGAAAGCAAAAACGACACCGGGAATGATCTCATAGACATCAAACCAACCACCGGTTAGTTGCTTCCAAACGACCACGGTAACGCCACCGACAATAATACCTGCGAGCGCACCGGCCTTGTTCATCCGCTTCCAGTACAGTGACATGATCAGCGCAGGACCAAAGGCGGCCCCAAAACCAGCCCAAGCGTAAGAAACCAGACTCAATACTTTAGAATCTTTATCTAGAGCGAGGAACGTGGCGATCAAGGCGATAACAATCACAGCAATACGCCCTACTTGTACCAACTGTTCTTGGGTTGCTTCTTTATTAAACAGTGCTTTATAGAAGTCTTCTGCTAATGCAGAAGAGGACACCAGCAACTGAGAATCAGCTGTACTCATCACTGCCGCCAGAATAGCCGCCAGCAGAATACCCGCTACCGCAGGATGGAACAGTGTATTCACCATGACCATAAATACGGTTTCATGATCGCCCAGACCTTCCGGCAGGTAACCAATCGCAGCCAAACCGATGAGGCAAGCACCGGACATTGAGATGCCGCTCCAAACAACCGCGATACGACGCGCAGCAGGCACAGAGTCTTTACTCTTAATACCTTTAAAGCGCGCCAGAATATGGGGTTGACCGAAATAACCCAGCCCCCAGCCCAATAGCGACAGTGTGCCGATCAACGTAATAGCACTACCATCTTTATTGGTAAACATATCCAACAACTCTGGGTTTTTCGACTCAACCGCAGCAAGCGTGGCGTCAATACCACCGAGTTCACCAATCGCCACCAGTGGCACCATCACCAGCGCACCAACCATCAGTAGGCCTTGCACTACATCGGTCCACGAAACCGCCAAGAAGCCACCAAACATGGTGTAAGAGATAACCGCAACTGCACCGACAATAACAGCAATGCTGTAATCAAAACCAAACACAGTTTCAAATAGCTTACCGCCGGCCACTAAACCCGAACTGGTGTAAAACAGGAAAAAGACCAACACAAAAAATGCCGATACGACGCGTAGGGTATGACTGGTATCGTGAAAACGTTTTTCAAAATAAGCCGGCAGTGTCAGCGCATCACCGGCCTGCTGAGAATAAACCCGCAGACGTTGCGCCACCAGCAACCAGTTCAACCATGTACCGGCCAGCAGGCCACCCGCCAACCAAAAAGAGCCATACCCTGCCGCCATCGCATAGCCGGGTAAACCCATCAGCAACCAGCCACTCATATCAGATGCTCCGGCACTCAGAGCACTTGGAATAGGCCCTAGGTTACGCCCACCCAGAACATAATCAGACAGATCCTGAGTTCGGCGATAAGCCACTACACCAATCGCTAACATCAGTATCAGATAGATGATAAAAGTAATCGTAATTACCATTCAGTAAACCTCATCGTTATTATATTGTACCGCGATTTCCCGCTGGTCGTTTTTTATAGCTGACCACACTTACAGCATTAACCCTGAAGTTATAAACCCCTTTGAGTCGCCTTGTTTTCACCGAAAAACAGACACAAAGAAGCGGATCGAAGCATGGCCAAATGAACGGGCAAGCTTACAGAACAACCGCTAGACTTTTTACCTTTTTTACGCAGCATTAAGAAAGATTATGTCTATATTCAGCAACAGCTATTACAAATACGTACTTATATTCCGTTTTTTAGGTAGATATGACTTTATAAACCATAAAAAAAAGCGATTCAGAAAATACCTCTGAATCGCTTTCATGTTTTGCCTTATGCCACATTACCCCGAATACAGCGCCCTTATCTGCTAGGCGTTTCAGAGCATTGAATCGCTTAACTCAATTCCAACAACACACTCAGTGCCACTGAGAAAATTGAAGAATCAATTACCTTGGTGTTCTGAATATCCTTAAGGGTATAGTGCCAACGCGCTATCTGTGCGGCTCGGTCTTCTTCCCAACGCGCCAATCGCTGCTCCACACTGCTGCCCGTATCACCTGACTGCAGCACTTTAAGCGTTAACGCTCGGTGCTGATTATCCAGCTCGATCCGATAACTATTTTTCGCCAACGCCTGCCAATGGTTGATAGCACTGAACTGACGGATTTGCTTATCCAACCAAATTAGATTCAAGCTGGTGCCTACACCGAAGTAAGTAATTGCAACCTGCTCAACATCTTCATTGGTTTCCCGCGCGACATCGATCACATCCAACAACCAGTAGATGTTTTCACTGGCGGCGCAGAATGCAGCAAGTTGCCCCGGAACACCAACGTCCGTATACCGGTCATACTTCTCTTGCAGTCGATCAGCCGGAATCACTTTATGGATCTGTTCGTCAGAAATGACCACCTGATCGATAGCTGGTTTATACACGTCAAGACAGTTTTGCATATCCAAACCATCACGGTGATGTCGCAACAACCATTGGGTGCCTCGGGCGAGCAGTTGAACCAGGTCCTTCATCATCGCCACCTGCAACTCCGCAGGTACCTGATTATCCAATGATTCAATCTGCTGCCACTGCGCTTCGATATTAAATATCTCACGGGCCACCATATAGGCCGCGGCGATATTGGCATAGCTAGCACCAATAGCAGAGCTAAGATTGTTAACGAAAGTAATTCCCATCCGGTTGATCAGATCATTAGCGATCTGAGTGGCGGTAATCTCGCGATGCAGACGATGATTATGCAGCGCCTCTGGAAACTCCTTCAGCAAACGAGCGGGAAAAGCGGTTTCCATCTCTTTAGCAAAACCCTGATTCTCGGTCAGCCAAGAGTTAATCAGTGCCTGTTTCAGTTCGATTCGTGCATAGCAGATCAGTACTGACAGTTCAGGACGGGTTAACCCCTTGCCATGTTCCCGTCGCTGCTGCAGCTGTTTCTCTGTTGGCAGAAACTCGAGTTCAGGATTGAGCTTGCCCTCACGCTCCAAGCTCTTAATTAAGCGAATGTAATCATCCAATGATTCCTGCGCGACCGTTTCGGCAATATTCAGCGCTTGGGCCTGACGATAGTTATTCTTAAGCACCAGCTCAGACACATCATCGGTCATGTCCCGTAACAGCTGATTACGCTGCTTCATGGTCATATCGCCCTGACTAACTAGCTCGTTTAGCAGAATTTTGATGTTCACTTCATGGTCGGAACAATCAACCCCACCGGCATTATCGATAAAGTCGGTATTGGATGAACCACCATTCAGCGCAAACTCAATCCGCCCTAACTGGGTAAAGCCAAGGTTGCCGCCCTCACCCAGCACCTTGCATCTCAGCTCACAACCATTCACTCGCAGGTTATCGTTCGCTTTATCGCCCACATCCGCATGGCTCTCTTGCGTGGCTTTCACATAGGTGCCAATGCCGCCATTCCACAGCATATCCACCGGTGCTTTTAGCAAGGCATTGATCAGATCGTTCGGTGCCAAACGGTTTTCAATAATCGCAAACCGCGCCTTCATCTGCGGTGTAATCTCAATCCATTTAGCCGAACGGGAAAATAAACCGCCCCCCTGACTAATTAACTGACTGTTATAGTCGGCCCAACTGGAGCGCGGCAATGCGAACATCCGCTTACGTTCTGCAAACGCACTCGCCAGATCAGGTTCTGGATCGATAAAGATATGCATATGGTTAAATGCTGCCACCAAACTGATCTTTTCAGAGAGCAACATACCATTACCAAACACATCCCCGGCCATATCACCGATACCGATAACGGTGAACGCTTCCTCTTGGGTATTAATGCCCTGTTCACGGAAGTGACGTTTAACCGACTCCCATGCGCCCCGAGCGGTGATACCCATACCTTTATGGTCATAGCCTTGGCTACCACCAGAGGCAAACGCATCACCTAACCAGAAACCATACTCTTCGGAAATGGAGTTGGCGATATCAGAGAAGGTCGCCGTCCCTTTATCGGCAGCAACCACCAGATAAGGATCGTCTTCGTCGTGGCGCACTACATCTTTAGGATGAACAACTTCACCGGCGACGAGGTTATCGGTAATATCCAAAAGCCCACGAATATAGGTTTTGTAGCACTGGATACCTTCGGCTTGAATCACTTCACGATCATTGGTATCAGGCATCCGCTTGCAAATAAAGCAACCTTTAGCCCCCATCGGCACGATCACCGAGTTTTTCACCTGCTGCGCCTTCACCAGACCCAACACTTCGGTACGATAATCCTCCATTCGGTCGGACCAACGTAGGCCACCCCGGGCAACCTTTCCGACCCTAAGATGAACACCCTCAACCCGCGGAGAATAGATAAACACTTCAAACTTAGGTTTAGGTTGTGGGATATCCGGAATCGACTGGGAATCAATTTTGAATGAGAAATAAGCTTTATCGGCCCCCTCAACCTGCTGATAAAAGTTGGTTCGCAAAGTAGCTTTAATCATCACCATAAAGCGGCGTAAAATTTTATCATCATCCAGACTGCTAACACTTTCCAAGGCATTCAGAATGCTTTGCTCGATAGCTTCTTCTTTAGCCGCATCCTGCTTACCCGGCTGAAAGCGGCAACGAAACAGCTCAACCAACTGGCGGCTAATATCAACATTACGCACCAACACATCCGCAAGGAAAGGCTGAGAGAAACCGAAACGCAGTTGTTTGATGTAACGACCGTAGGCCCGCAGCATGGCGACTTCTCGCCAATTAATACCCGCAGCAATAACCAGTCGGTTGAATTCATCACTATCCGCCTGACCATCCCAGACCTTGGCAAAAGCTTCTTGCAAAATGGTTTTAACTTTATCCAGCTCGACCACCGTCTGGCGGTCATAGCTAACACGGAAATCACTGATCCAGAACTGTTTAGCATCCCGGTCGGTAACTACATAGGGGTGCTCACTCATGACTTTCAAACCGAGGTTTTCCAGCAATGGAATCACATCAGACAGCACCAGCGGATGATCAACACTGAACAGCTTAAACTTGAGTATCCCATCAGACTCTTCAAACGAGCGATAGAAGCTCATCGCAATGTCATCTTGCGCTTGCAAATATGAGATGTGCTGTAGATCGTAAACACCGTTCCCGGTAGAGAAATTTTCTTTATAAGCCGAACTGAAACCACCTTTAAAGCGGTTAACAAACCGACTACCCTTCTCTTCACCATAGGTTTCGATCAGGCTGATATTCAGATCATCATCCCAAGAACGGGAGATCTCTAGGATTTTGGCCTCGATTGTATCGAGATCTACCTTTTCCTGCTGATCGGGATCGCCATAAATAACAAAATGGGTTCGCGACAGCACCGAATCGGATATCTGAGAGTTGGCTTCATAATCCCGCCCATGCAAGCCTTTGTACAGCAAGCTAAGTACCGAATTACGCAGTTTAGTGGTGTATAAATCACGGGGAATATAATACAAGCAGGAATAGAAACGCTTACTGGCATCTTGGCGCACAAATAAGCACGCCCGCCGCCGCTCCTGCATGTTAAAGATACCGATGCTGGTTTGTTTCAGATCACTGGTTTTCGCTAGGATCAACTCTTCACGAGGCATATCCGTGAGGATTTGTACCAAAGCCTTATGGCTATGTCCGCCCGGCTCGAAACCACATTCGGTGAGAATGCTGATCAGTTTTAGCCGTACAACCGGAATCCGTAACGGGTTGGTCAAGAAGACGGTCGAAGTATACAAACCATAAATGCGGCATTCACCACACACCTGACCTTGATCATCGAAGCGTTTAATAATGATCAGATCACGATACACCGAGCGATGCACGGTTGAACGCACCACATCTTTGCTGAACATGACCAAGTTATCGGCCAAGACAAACTGCTGCTCTAACTGACTCAACTCTTGGCTTTTAAGCGAATGACGCTGAGTACCTAGTTGTGAGCCTTCAACCATATCAACAAAGACTTTGCCCTCTTGCTGACGAATCACCGCTTCTTCATAGCCCTGGAAGATAAAGTTCTCATCCAGTAACCAGTCCAGCAGTTTACGTGTCTCTTTGATTTCAGGGCTATTAGCATCACGAAGACGTAACTCCTCTTTAAGCTCGAGGGTTTTCTCCTTGATGGGGGTGAAATCATCAACCACCGCTTTAACATCGGCCAACACTTTCAGCAGGCCGTCACGTAATTCGTCCAAAGTTTCTTGAGATGAATGACGTTCGATTTCGAGATAGATCAGCGACTCAACCTGAGATTTTTCATCCCGTTCACGGGCGCGCTTAAGGCTTTTTAACTTGTGGGTCTTAGTACGCTCGCAGGCCAGCACACAGTTATTAATCGTCAAAATGCCCAGCTCGCGACGGTTAAGTTCCATCCTAACCGAGTCTACCAAGAACGGCACATCGACATTGTGTACTTGAATGACCGTATGGTTAGAATGCCAACCGTGCTGTTCATAGTCTGGGTTAAACACACGAACATCCGGTGCAGGGGCTTTGTAGTCTTGCATTAGTTGCCAATAAGACAACGCCGTCGAGTAAAGATACTCCAGTGAGCGACTCTGTAACTCTTCCGGTGCGGCAACACTAAAAAACTTTTCGGTAAATAATTGCATCGACGGTTGCAAGCTCTTGCTCACTTGAGCGCAAAGCTTTTCGCTGAGTAGATCAATAATCTGTGACTTGGTCAGACCCACTAAATCATGCATGTTGTATAGACTCCAGGTAGCTTTCGCTACGTCCGGCAGGTACCGGATTGTTATTATTCCCTGTATCGGCTCAAACAACGGCCAAACGACCGCACGGTTGTGCAGATACCCACGATAACGTTATCCCGACAATAACAGGATAGGCACAAAATTCGATTGATATCAGTTAATGACAAAGTATAGGAAAAGAATAGAAGTCTTTTTCACTGTATTTTTGTTTTTTATAGCCGTATCCTTCTCATAACGATGTTTTACACAAACGAACAACCAGAACAATAAAATATTATGGATAAACTGGATAAACTTGATATGGCTATTCTGCGCGAGCTGCAGAAGAATGCCCGTATTACCGTCACCGAACTAGCATCCCGTGTTGGCCTGTCTAAGACCCCTTGCCAAATCCGTATGAAGCGATTGGAAGAACAAGACTATATTCTTGGCTATATCGCGCTGGTTGATCAAAAGAAATTAGGCACCAAGCATGTCGCCTTTGTTCAGGTAAAACTCAGTGATACCAAAACCAAAGCATTGCAGGCTTTTAATGAAGCCGTAAGAGAGATTCCAGAGATCGAACAGTGCCATATGGTCGCGGCTAATTTTGACTACCTGCTTAAGGTACGTACCACCGGCATGGAATCCTATCGGGAAGTTCTTGGAGAGAAGATTTCTTCGCTACCCTATGTGACTCAAACCAGCACCTTTGTGGTCATGGAAGACATCAAAGATATTGAAGCTAAGTTGCTCTAAAATAGACGTTTATAGCACCCCGTAGCGTAGCGCTAATGATGCGGCCCTAAGGCTATCAATGTAGCGCTCAATATACCTCTCCAACGATCTAATACAGAGTAGCGACAGTGAACCGAACGTCTCTTATTTTGGCACTTGCAGTGGTGCTTATGTGGTCGACCGTTGCCACCGCCTTTAAACTAACACTGGCGTTGATCAGCCCCTTACAGATGCTTTGGATTGCCGTGGCAACGTCCTTTGTTATTCTCCTATGCGCGACAATCTGGCAACAAAAACTGCCATTAGCGAGGCAGTATCTGAAACAATCGGCCGGTTATTTTATGCTGCTGGCACTACTCAACCCGACCCTCTATTACCTCATTCTATTTGCCGCCTATGACCTACTTCCGGCCCAGCAGGCACAAGCATTAAATTACACCTGGGCGGTCGTTTTGAGCATCATGGCCGTGCCTTTCCTAGGGCAAACATTCACCCTAAAAAAACTGATCAGCATTATTTTGGCCTACAGCGGTGTGATCGTAATCGCCACCCAAGGCAACCTGCTATCATTGGATTTCAAAAATCCACTCGGCGTTATCCTTGGCGTCGGCAGCTCGCTGTTCTTTGCCAGCTATTGGATTCTCAACACCCGCAATCCACGTGATGCGGTCGTTTCACTGCTACTCTGTTTTGGCCTGAGCTTACCGGTGCTGAGTGTGTTAATGCTGATTCAGGGCCAGATCACCGCTCTGCCTTGGCAAGCGGTGGCTGGCGGGATCTACATCGGCACCTTTGAGATGGGCTTTGCTTTTCTCCTTTGGATGCAGGCGATGAGAATGACCGATAATACGGCGCAACTGAGTAATCTCGTCTACCTGTCACCGCCTTTATCATTGATATTGCTAGCGACCCTCGCCGATGAACCCATCATGATGTCAACCATTGCCGGACTAATACTGATTATCAGTGGTGTATTGTTTCAGCAACTCAAGCGCAAACATCGCCCTTCCAACTAAGCGATTAATGCTTCTATCAACTCTTCGGTTTGTTCACGTTTGTCCGTATCCGTTAACTGATCAAGACCGAAGAGATAGTTTAAAGCGGTGCGTGCACTACTGCGCAAGTCTTTAATCGTAGCCGTATGATGATAGCGTCTCACATCCTCAAAATAGGTATTTAAACGACCATCACTGCCTAGTCGATGAGAAAACTGTGCTGCGCCGCCAAGATGCTCAACCAACCCTTCGACTAAAGCCTCGCTATTGCTATCCGAAGTAAAGAAGCCAATAATCGCGCCCACCAGACCTGCAATGAGAGCAGCCACAAACAACACCGCAGCCAACGGTGGAACTTCAATAGTGCCTGCTGACATCCATAACATAAATCCAGCCAGACTCAGAATACCGCTCGCTAAACCAAAGCCTGCTACCGTCATGCCTGCATAATCTCGGGTTCTATGCTCCTCTGCCATCATCGCACTACTGGATGCAATGGCAGCCAATGAACCGATAACACCTAAAACGCGTGCCGTGGCAGCCGCACCCGCTGAACCACTGCCGATAACACTCTGTTGAACATATTTAAAACGCTGTAGCGCCTGAATTAGGGAGTTAGCAAAACCAGAAAACTGAGCAATCGTATCGCCCCATAAACGGATTCGGGTAATCATACTATCGGTCGTCGTGGTAACCGCGCTAACGAAGGCGTTAAGAAATAGTATGCCGGTGATCATCGACATAAACACGCCCCAGCCAGGGCTACTCATCACTTCAGAGTTGACGACACCTCGACTCCACGCTTTCACCTGCAAAAGTTCTTCCGGGTCAGATGAGCTTAGACGTCGAATCAATTCACCTTTATTCGATCCCACCATGCCAATTAACTCAGCGGTCACCTCAACGATAAGGTCACGCAAAATACGCCCAGCACTGGGCGCTAAAGAAGCCATCTGAATCATCTTTGGCATCGATGCTTCCATGACCACCATCAATAGCGAAGGAGGCCCCGGCAGATTACCTGCAATGGTAGGTACAACACTAATCTTAGCGGCCACCGTTGCTAGACATGAAGGGTTAGCAAAGCTACGCCATTCACCGCTAACAATCATCTCCAGAGCGGGTTGTAAGCGATCAGTAATCATCGTTTCTGCATGATTACTGGTAGCAATAACACGATAACAGGCACCCAATTTACGGTAGATATCATGCATGAAACGACTGCTAATCATCGTGTCGCTATTACATGCCTGAGCCAGCAAATCATTGAGACGACTACTCCCCTCTAACATCGCATATAAACTGTCGGTATCTCCGCGGATAGCCTGTTGCAGTAAACGGGCTCTCTGAGTCGGCTCCCTGCCTAGAGTCTCTTCTGCGTATGTTTTAAGCGTCGTGAGTTTCGTTTGTAAGGTATCTATTTTGCTCTGTTCGGACGCAGAATAGGCCGACTCCGGATTAGCCTCGGCTAGATTAATAAACTCCATGAGCAGTTCAAGTCCACCCAACTCCTGCTTATAGGGCTGAAGAATACGTCCAAGCGCCTGCTGATTTGTCGCTACCCGTTCAGCTTTTGCCATTGCATTATCCATTTCAGCCAACAATAACGAGCTGAGTTGCTGAATGTCTGCCGACACCAGTGCCGTGCGATTCAGCGCCACTTCCTGCTCTAGCGCTTCAGTGCGTGGCAGAATCAGTCGATAATTGCCACCAACAGGCAAGCTCCAGCGATGATAGCGGGGCGTTCCTGCCGCTGCATCGCCATTCATAACGGCCCTTAAGGCCGCCGTTTGTTCCTCAACGGAAACCGCATCGCCACCCACATAACGACGATAAAGGTTCGCTCTGATAAAGCCATTAGGTCCATTGTGCCAATTTAAAATATGGCTAAACAATGTCCTTCGATCCAATTTGAGCATCTCCGCTAAAGCGCCGATCGTCGGTCGCCCATGGGCTTCGCTATAGGAACTCAACTCAACCCGCACCAGAGGATAATTAAAGTTAGCGATCCGATAAAGAAAGACGCCGGCAATCCGGGTGCGTTCATTTCGGTCAGCATGACGCACATCCTCTATCTGCTGATTATAAATTTCAGAATAATTGACCGCATCACTGACACAGGCAAACTCTTCGCTTATATCAGTGCCGGGACTGGTCACTTCACAGACGTCATTACACATATGTTTGCTCCCTTGCCACTGGCAGATACCCACCACCGACACTTAATCTTTTTCCAGACAGACTTACACCGAATGAATGCGTTTATCCGTAAGTGGTTTAATCTGGCGCATCATCGTCATCCGATGGTTCAGGCTGGATATTAAAGCGCTCATCGATCGGCGGCATAGGTACCGTTTCAGGATCGGGCCAAGCCCCCTGCTGCTGTAAGTTTTGCTGTATCTGTTGCCCATTAAGCCCCGGCATATCACGCAGCATCCGTAGACTCGCAATTAAGCTACTGAAGCCCTGTTGATTTTGCTGGCTATTATTACTCAGGCTGACAGAGCCAACTCGCCCTAGCCCTCCTGCAATGGGATTTTGTAGGTCAAATGCCTCACCTGCAGGGGCATTCTGCTGCTGAGACACCCGCCTTAGTAGCGATTCAATTTGCTGACCACCGTTACTCATATTAGACTCCTACGACGCTTAAACGCCTACCGTGACCACATTACCCGCATCAATAAAGGCTCCCGCCACCGGCTTTGTCGAAGACACAATAGCTGAATCTTTGGCATTGGCGGGTGCAACTTTAAACTCGATGCCTATTTTCTCAAGCAGCACTTTTGCCTCCCCTAAAGGAATACCCGAAAGCAATGGCACCACCTGCATATTGTCGATCTCAAGCGGCGCGGGTACAGGCCTAAAGGTTAGTTTTAACTTACTCGCACCTTCGATTTTAAAATCATATTGATTCTGATAGCTGGCATCGACGGTTGTGCCTTTTATCTCGGTTTTAACCTTTCGGTCACTGCCGATCGACTGCTGCACCGTCAACGCCATACTGATTTCCGCTTCCGCTTCGGGAATTACATACCAAGTAGGACGATAACCAATCCGCCGCATCTCCTTGAGTAGCTCATCGTCGAGGCTATAGATCTGCTTTAGATTTTCGATGGTTTTCGCATCGATCGCATACTGAGCCTGCGCGACACCGATACCCATCTCCGCGATCATATCGCCCAGCGGCGTCGCCAGTACTTTGGTAAAAGGATTCTCTGCCATAACCGTCTCCTTGAGACTCAAATACCGACAATCAGGATAATCTGAGTATCAGGCTGCAATGAGGTGTTTGCTTTAGGATGCTGACTAATGATTTGCCCCGCCGAAAAGGAATCTTTTTCAGAGAGCTGCTGCTCATACCAGAATAACTGATCCTGCAAGCCGTCCAATTTTCGTTCTGCCAACTGCCGGGTATAACCACTCACATCCGGCATTTTAAAGTCACTTTCCGCCTGATCCGCGCGACTATCCGCATCATCCAAATTGAGATCAAAGCGTACATTACCAAAGCAATTTGAGGGGATACGGGCAAGATCATCGGCGGTTTCAAACAGCATCAGATCGGTCTGGTTGGCCGCCGCAACGACTTTCAGATCAACACTCGCTTTACTGATACGATACCCCCTCTGCTTCGCCAGTTTATTGCTAGCGCGGGAGATCGCCTCCGAGGCAGAAAAAATAAGGTCTTCGCTTTTAACTGTTTTCGCTTTAATCGGCACAACCTCGCCACCGCGCTGAACCAAGCCTTCCAACTCGCCGATTCGGTTATCTTTTTGTTGCAGTTGGCTCTGAAGTTCAGCAACCCGCCGTCGCTCAACGATTAAACCATCGACGCTAGGCCTTTTTTGCAGTTCTATCTCAAGCTTTTTACGCTGCTCCTCTTTTAATTCAAGTTGTCGGGATAGTTCACTCAGCTGACCACTACCCCGCTCCAACTGTTTGATCTGATCATCCCGTTGTTTCAGTTGTGACTTTAACTGTGTCACCTGGGTTTTCTCAGCATTGAGCATCTGTAGTGTTGGCCGCGTCTCCAATTCTCGTTCGAGGGTTTTACGGCTCTGCTCCTGACGCCGCAACTGTAGGGCTAGGCTTTTCGTTTCTTCATCCAGCTTGAGATTTTGGGTTTCCAATGACTTGAGTTTCTTCGTCTCAGCCGCGCTAATACTCGACGCCTTATTAATAGTGCCCGTAGGAATACTATAGAGAACCGTCGATGCTAAAGTGATCACTGGCTCATGGCTTAATTTTATTATGCCGAAATCGATGGTTTGCTGACTATAGGTTTTAGGTGTATTGCTGGCGTTCACCCATTGGCTATTCAGCTTCACTTTGAGCAACACCCGCGGCAGAAAGCCACTAAAGCGGCTACCGCAAACCATATTCAACACACCATTAGCTGCACTTTTACCGGAGGCAACGGCCGTTACTCCACCGTTCATGGTATAAAAAAACAGCTGAGCATCCGTATTGACCAATGGCTTGTTGTTGCTATCTCGTAACACGGCTTTAATTTTGGTAGCCATAAATTATCGTCCTTGTTCAAAGCGATACAATAACGTTTGAGACTGTCCAAAGAGGTCCGCTATCAGTGCTATAATTTGCCCTTCAGCCTCTTGGTTTGAAATCACCAAGCCCGCGCTGGCATAACCCTCCTCATCTAACACAAGTGCGGCGCGCTCCAATCGAGTCGAGGGTTTAAGGGCGCTTTTACCCATTTTTGCCGACAGCTCTCGATCAATATTCAATTCAACCACGGCCCCCTTAAGCGAAGCATCTGCGGTTGTTAATGCAAACACCTTAACCTCAGCCTTACGCGCCGATAATCTCTCGACACTGAGGCTTAATTGGATTTGCGGCACTGTTGAGTCGAGCGGCGCAGCAACCATCACCCCTTTAATAATGCTGGTAGCAGAACTGCTGCTCTGCTGTTGTGACCCTTTGACCGGCAGAAATTGCAATTTAGCTTTTGCCAGACGGGAGGACGTGCGTCCAGAGCCCACCGGTGTGCTATTCGCCGTGGTCATCTGCAACTTCAGCTCAAACTCCATACGCGGGATGTGATAAACCATACTTTGCTGACCCATAGCATTCATCACCGGGTACTGATTCAACCGACTTTGCGCCTTACTCAGGCCCTCCGCCAGATTGATCAGAAAGTCATCCAGGTTTTGCCCTTTAGCTACGTCATCCATTCAAATATCTCCTGGTACTGATCAACTAAAAAAAAGCTTTTTTTCCTGCTGCGCTAGGCGTCTGCGCGCTTCTAGTCGTTCAACTTGTCGTTCCTGTGCCAGCACTGCTAGGCGCTGTTCACGCTTCGCCTCAGCCCTTGCCTGTTGTTCCATTAACATATCGTTCTGGCGCTTCGCCGCTGCCCGCGCCTCTAAGAGCGATTGCGCCTGAGCTTGCAGTTGCCGATCCCGCTGCACTTGCCAGCGTTGCAATGCTTGCCGTTCAGCTAAACACGCTTGTTCTAAACGCTGTCGTTTGTGACTTTCAAGCAGCGCAGCTTTAATCAACGCTTGGCGCCGTTGCAAAGCCTGTTTCAAGATCAACTGCTGACGCAGATCATTTTGCGCTCGCTGCCGTTCACGTTCTGTCACACGCATCTGTGCGTTGGCTCGTTGAACTCGACGTTTATCCTGCTCAAGCTGCGATAAGCGATGCTGCCACTGTAACGCCTGACGCTTTTTCTGTTTTAACTTCTCCTGCCGTGCTAACTCAGCCTCCTGCATCCCCCGATCTAGCTGTAAACGCGATAACGCCTTTTGCGAAATCTGCCGCCTCACTCGACTGCGGTATGACTCATGCCGTTGCGCCTTTTGCTTATCTGCTAAGCGTGATTCAGCGGTATGCTGGGGCATTGAAAAACGCTGTTCATTCCAATCAGGAGCCACCGTATGCCCGGTGAGCTCATTCAACTGCTGTTCCAGTGCTTGCTGTCGATTAACTAGCTGCTTTAACTCATCCGGAACACTCTCCATCGCTAACAAATCAGTCAGTGAGCGCTGCTCAGCCTCCGGCAACGATTCAGCGATGGAGGCTCCTGCCGGTGGACTAACCTCAAGCACGCCTTCAAGCGAGTCGGCCGAAGACTCCGAAGCCGATGCTAAGGCTGTCCAATCAAGGTATTCGCTCGACATTCGATAACCTCATCATGTTGACGACTAAGTCCATAAGTCCAGTGCCCGATTAACCATCTGCCGCTTTATTTCTCTCCACGATGGCGCGGATACGCTCTTCAAGCACCGCCGGTGCCGGCGTCGGTAGAATCTTCGTCCGCATCAAACTCGATCCCTCTGCGCTGTAGTTAAATTTGTTCGCATAGCGAGCACTAACCGAGGTGGTTCTCGCCCGTGCCATGCCCATTCCCAAGAAGCCACCTGCCATCGCACTGATGGTTTTGGTCGATGATTTACGCTCAAACTCCGAACTTTGCGTGAAGCTAATCGAGACTTTTATTTCGATCAGTGATTCGGTGAACTGATAGAAAGTGGGCGTAAATCCCAGCTCTAGCAGCGACATCTCTTCACCATCAAATTTAACCAGCGATTTTTTCGTGACCGTGGTGACTTCACCGGTCACGGGATCGACTTCTGGCACCTCATATTCACCGCCCATCATCTGGGCAAGTCTAAGGCTAGTTTCATCCATCGCATATTGGGCCTCTGCAATTGCAAGTCCCATACTGGTAATCATCTCCCCAAAGGGAACATCACTCAGTTCGCGTCCAATACTTGGTCTGGCCATCGTTATTCTCCTTTAGGTTGCAGTCTTACGCTTCTGCCTCATCCTCAGTATCGAACAGCTCTCTCACCCGTTCTTCAAAAATAGCAGGCGGTGGAATCGGCACTAGATTACACCGCAGTAAACTCGCGCCCTCGGCACTATAGCTATATTTGCTGGCATAGGTTGCATCTACGGTGGTGGTGCGAAGTTTTGAGCTACCGCCGAAAAAGCCACCAAATGCAGGTTTGCTGCGTTTAGTACCGGTCGTTTTCGTGTTCCGGGTATAAGAGCTTTCCCGAGTTATTTTGATGGCGATTTTGACTTCAATAATATTATTGGTGAATTGATAGAAAGTCGGTGAAAAACCCAGTTCCAACATACTCACCTTCTGCGCCTTACCATCAGCATCGGTGCCAAAATAAACGCGTGAATCCTCCGTACCGGTAACCGTGCCCGCTTCATCGAGAATAGGTACACGTCCTCCCATCATCTGCGCCACACGGATACTGGCTTCATCCAGTTCGTACTGCGCATCGGCAATGGCAAATGCCATCTCCCTGATCATCTCCCCCATGGGGACATTAAGTAAGTCCTGACCGATCGACATAGTTAACTCCTTGCTAGCCCTGTAGCTGTTGTTAAGTAAGCGTTATTCCGTTTCTATAGGCGGGTTTGCCTGCTGCCTGCTAGCAATCCAGTTTTGAAATGCATTAGGCGGTGGAATCGATGAGATCCGTGCCGTAATCGAACTACTGGCCTCGGATGAAAAACTGTATTTATTACTAAATTCGGCACTCACAGTAGCGGCAAACATCACGAAATAGACCGCGCCACCGACAGTTGCAGAAGTGCCAAACTTGCTTTCCGTGGTGGTCGATGTCGATAATGAAACACGAATATCGATCGTCGCCTCATTGAAGTGATAGAACACCGGCGCAAAGCCCAGCGAGATGAGTGACACCTTTTCACCATCACCAATATCGACACCATGTTCTTCTGCATCACCCAATTGCATCGCCATCTGAATAGAGTTGCTATCCATCGCTCGCTGAGCCGATGCGATCGCAGTACCTAGCTGCGTTAAGAGCCCCGGCAACGGTGATTTCTCTAATGAAGCCATCACTTTGCTGTTCGACATCGCACTATCCTCTGTTAGCCTGGATCTACTGGATCTACTGGATCAACGGGATCCACTGGAGCGGGATCCGGATTAGCTGGTTCAGGATCAACCGGATCCGGCATGGGTGCCGGGCCATCTGGAGCGGAAATCGTGCCGCCGCCAGAAGCCGCGTGGTTACGAATAGCGTCCAAAAATGCTTGCGGTGGCGGAATCGACTTCATAGTGGTTTTAATCCGCGATACCGCTTCCATATCAAACTCATATTTATGGTGTAGATCGAAGGAGATAGTGCCGGCAAAGGCCACCGGTAATCCGGCGCTTTCGGTGCTGCCGAGCCCGGCTTCAACACCAAAGTCGATACCGGCTTCCACCCGTACCGAGATCGTCACCTTAAACTCCATCTCCGTTTCTTTAAAATGATAGAACTGCGGAATAAAGCCCAACTCCAGCAGGCTACGTTCCCGAGACGTACCATCAACATCGTTGAAGCTCACCCGGGTTTCGCTCAGCATGGTGGCCGCCCGAACCGAAGTCGAATCGAGTTCATATTGCGCGGCGGCTATCGCCTTCGCTGTATTTTCAATCAACTTAGGGATAGGTACATCCATCAACGCCTGTCCCGGCGTCATCCCAGCTACCTGATTATCAAAATTCATCTCCCTGACCTCTCTGAATTAACCTGACACAATTAACTGTTGTGATAGCTGAAACGAACCCATCCGCTTCTGCTCTTTTAACAACTGATTTTTGGTTGCTTTGGAATACTTCAAAATGCGTGTAAATGCTTTGCTATAACGCGTCGTGTCCGCCACAGCGCTCAACTGCTGATACTCGGCAACCTCATCTCGGGCCTGCTGATGCTGATCCAACTTGACCAATAAACAGATCCGACGAAACTTCAACACCGCCAGATCATTTTGCACCGCCTCGGACATCGCGGTTACTTCCGCTTGGCCTTCATATTCGGCAATGGCACGCTGGCAATAATCCAGTGCAGCTTCATCTTCACCGGCTTGCTCTAAGCATTCGAACACTAGCTCGGAGATATAGCGCTGCAGCATCAATGGGAACTGCTGCGCCATCCCCGCTTGCAATAGTTTTTGCAAAGTCAGCAGCGCGGCATCATATTGTTGCCGTCGTAATTTCTTACCAACCTCCTGGAGCACAACCTCCAGCTTTATTTTGGGAATCGATGTATTACTCATGGTCGTTCCTCATTAAGCGACAATGAATGCCAGACTGACCAGCTTCATATTGAATCCACAACCCTTGATGAAGATTGGCATCCGCCTTCACGGACCAGCCATCCGTCGTTTCCCTAAAAGACACTGAGCGACCCATAATGGCGGTGCAGAGCTTTTCTAGCCGAGCCCGTTGCACCGGTGCGTCACTGATATTGTCAAACAGCAAATTAAAACGAATGCCACCGATCCACTCAGCGGTCACTGAGCAGCCCTGCGCCACCAGCGCATTCATTACCGGCTCAGCATCCGCCATTGCAGCGGAGCGTTTTAAGATAATAGGAAGATTAGTAAACAAACGAGGATGCAGATGAAGAGGAATATTCAGTTGTGAGCATAAAGTTGCGGATATGCTCTGTTGCTGTTGAGCATCCGCAGGCACCGAACGTAATAGCAGATCAAAACGATAATAATCCTGATTATGAATCACCAAAGGCAGGTGCAACTCATTGGCTTTTTGCCATAACCCTTGCGCTTGCTGCAAACTGAGATCGGTCAATTGCCAACATTGAGTCTGCTGCGGTTGCCCGCCCGCCGGCAGCAAGCCAAAATCTCGATAGTAAGCAATTAGGCTCTGATCACCACCGGGGGCATAAGCAACCACAGTATACTTTGCCGTATTACTGCATGACTTCATCAACTCAATACCCGGCTTACTAAAGCGGGTGATTAATTCACTCGCAACCGCTTCAGACAGGCTGCCTAAAATAATGGCCGGCGTTTTCCTGAGGCAACCTAATAGTGCTTCACTGCTTTGTCCGGTAAAAAGCGCGAGGTCGGTAATAAATGCGGTGATATGGGTAAAATCAGAAATATAAACGGCGAGTTCAAAACGTTCAGGTGGGGATAAACAGGATTCACTTTGAGGTAAAAGATCACAGGGAAGATCAGCGCTTTTAAGCACACTCACCATCTCGGCGGCGCTATCGATATCCAGTTCGGTTTGCAAAATAGAGGGGGCCGTCAAAATGCGACGAATGCAATCCTGCCGGCTTAAACCAAGACGCTGATGAAACCGCCCGATCGACAGCACGTCGGCATTGCCGATGCCCAATACCCTTACCTGATAACTTTCCTGATGCATGATATACCCACTCAAAACGACGTGATATTTCAGCCATAATGGAAATTCCCATAAAAGATACTAATTAAATTCTTATAATCCAGGACGGCTATAACCGGTACTTTTTTAAACGCCTGTTCATAACAGGTAAAGGCAGCTTAGGATAAAAAACGAAGGAGTCAAACATAAGTTTGAAAATAAAATAACGTGGATAATAAGTAGAAAAAATATAACAGACGAAAAAAAACCGCTCAAAAAAGCGGTTTTAATCGTAGCAAAACAACGCGCTTAAGCGTTAACTTTTGCTTCCATATAACGGGCATAATCAGCCCCAACGCGGCAACCATAAACACCGACTTCGCCTTTCCAGCGCATCCAGGTGACAAAACTACTCAGCGCTTCAAACAACGTACCAATGGTCGACTTCTGGTCGCTGCCACACTCATCGTAATAACCCATCGCTTGTAGTTCACTGGCGATACGACGATCATCACACTCTATTCCGGTAAACACCGATTGTTTCATTTGCGAGTCTCCTGACGGATCAATATACAGACCTAAGTATAATGCATCCATTGTGCAGCGCACAATAAGATTTGCATATTTTCTGATCAAACACACGCATACAGATCAATAAATACCCATATCGAGACCCGCCGCCATCGTCATGCCTAACGCTTCACACTGCGGTAAAAATGCCTCATCCCAATCACCTCGACACACTAAGGGTGGTTGAATCCAGTGCCAACGCAATCCGGTACAGATGGTTTCCACGGCACGGCAAGTTCCCGTGCCATCATGGCCTGCCCGCACATAGAGGGCACAAGGCAACCCCTGCTTTTGCTCCAAACAGGGATAGTAGCAACGATCAAAAAAGTCTTTCAGCGCACCGCTCATATAAGCCAAGTTTTCGGTGGTGCCAAGAATAACGCCGTCACAGGCTAAAAGATCAGCCGGCGTGGCGTTTAGAGGCTCCAACCAACGACACTGCACCGCATCAATATCGTCATGATTGGCTCCACGTAGCACTGCCTCGGCCATTCGGCGGGTATTTTCTGATGGCCCGTTAGCCACCAACAATAACTGTTTCATAGCGATACCTTTTATAACAACGGTCTTAGACTATACGTCAGCCGCCTAAACCCTGCCGATAAGATCAGAAACGCGTTACCTTAAACGCCGTCCTATCGATTACGCTCTCTTGCTGCTGTATTAACTGCAACACAAGCTCTGCGGTGATTGCCGCTTGAGTAACCCCTAGATGCTGATTACCAAAGGCAAAACATAAGCGCGCATAATCCGGATGCTGATCAATCACCGGTAATGAATCCGGCAGAGTCGGGCGATGCCCCATCCACTCACTCTCGGTCAACGAGGTAGCATTTAAATCCGGCAACAGTTGCCGACTATGATGCCGCAAGACCTCAAAGCGACGCTTAATCGGTGGTAATTCAACCCCTCCCAATTCGGTCATCCCAACGATGCGTAAGCCGCTATCGAGGGGCCCCATCACAAACTTACGTTCCGCAGAGCCGATATGATGATTCAATAATGAAGCCGCTGAAGGAATCGTCAGATGATAGCCCCGTTCAGCTTCTAAAGGCACCTCAAGACCAACCTGACTCAGCAGTTTACGGCTCCAAACACCGGCACAGACTAAACCATGATCATAATGGTAATCCACGTTCTCGCTCGTCACGGCGACATCATCAGAGGTGGGTGTTAACTCGGTTACCGCCTGTTGAATAAATTCGCCACCGCGTGCCATAAACGTGGCAAATAACTGCTGACAGAGATCATAGGGATCGCTCACCCGATAGGCATCCGGAAAGTACAGCCCATGATGCACCTGTTTAGCCAACGCGGGTTCAAGTTCTAATAATCGCGCCCCCTGCACCAACTCGGTCTGAATACCATGGTCATTCAACCATCTCTGGTGTTGTTCGGCCGCCTGGGTATCCGCCGACTCCCAAACCAACAGATAACCGGATTTAACCAGCAGCTCAGGGGCTCCGATATCCTCAAGGCTACGTTGCCAAGCAGCAATCGATTCCCGATTAAGTTGCAATAAGGCGGCACGACTGCGCTGCAATGATTGAGGCCGGGCGGCCATAACAAAGCGCAGCAACCAAGGGGCTATACGGTGCAAATATCGTAACGGTAAGGCGAGTGGCCCTTTAGGGTTAAGCCACAATGACAGTGCTGAGCGCAAGGTCGCGGGGTTGGAAAGCGGCTCGATCAATTCGGTTGCTAGATAGCCAGCATTGCCGAACGAGGCCCCTAAACCGGGGGCATCACGATCAAACAAGGTGACCCGCAGGCCTTGCCGCTGCGCCTCAAGGGCACAACTCAAACCCACCACACCAGCCCCAACCACCGCCATAGAACCGGTCATGGGCTTATCTTTCCGAATCGCTACAGACAACACCATTCAAGACCTCTTTACATCGTGTAAACCAAAAGCAAACAACAACCTAGGTGCATCACTAAGCTAAATAGCCCATCACACAGCCATCGACAACGTATTTTCTGCGCCGAAGGCCACTGTTTAATATTTATTCAGTACCACCGGCCTGTTGGTAAGCCAACACGGCGGCAGCCAGATCTTCCCGCGAATCCCCTACTGACTTAAACAGGGTAATGGCGTTCAGAGGATCATCCAGCGCGGCTCGGCCTAGATGATCACCACGACACAGTTCGCTAAACTCAGCCTGAATAGCGGCTTCGGTAATCGCCCCTTCCCGGATCGGTATAATCAGATCACCGGTTTCACTTAAGGCGCCGGCTCGGACATCGACAAATACCTGACAGCGCTGCATCGCGGTATTATCCGTTTCCCGCATGGTCGGCGTAAAACTCCCCACCAGATCTAGGTGCGCGCCGGACTTTAGCCACGCCCCCTGCACCAAGGGTGCCGTTGACATGGTGGCACAGCTGACAATATCTGCCTGTCCCACAGCGATTTCCAGTTGCGCTACGGGACATAGCTGTGCATTTACCCCCTCTGCGAGTAACTCGTCCACCAGCGTCTTGGCAGCGGCTTCATTGCGATTCCAAACACGCACGGTACGAATCGGCCGAACACTCATATGTGCCGATATCAGGTACCTCGCCATTCTGCCGGCACCAACCATCAGTAGACTCGAGGCATCTTCACGGGACAGAAAGCCCGAAGCCATTGCGGATGCGCCAGCAGTACGTAAAGCGGTTAACTCATTGGCATCTAACTGCGCTAACGGCTGTCCGGTTTTACCTGAAGACAGCATATAGTGACTATTTAACCCGGGCAGCCCCCGAAGATTATTGCCCGGAAAGACGTTGACTAACTTAACCCCTAGATATTCACCCTCTAACCATGCTGGCATCAGCAGCAAGGTTGCCTGAGGATCATTGGGTACGTTGATACTGTGATGATGACGCACCGGTGCACACACCGCTTTGGTAAAAATATCGTTAAGTGCTTCGATTAAGCGATCCCAAGGTAATGCTTTACGGATGTCAGTTGCATTCAATTGCATATCAGCTTCTCTTCTCACCGGGTTTTAAGTTATGTTAACCGCAATCAACAGGAAAAACTTGACCCAAACTACCCTTTTTTTGACTCAAGCTCTGCCCCTCAACGCATTAACTCGGAACACAATGGCATGAAACAAAGTCTTGCTCGCCGTAATCATATTGCTCGCCAACAGGGAGAACATCTACATGACTTTGCCCAGATACTGATTGGTTTAAAAGGTAAAACAGACTGTGTGTTTAACCAAACTAGCGGTCAAGTATCATCCGGTAAGCTGGCGATTGCACCGCAAAGTGAGATGCATCTATTCAATGGATTAAATGATCATAGTGAACTATTGGTGATCGACCTTGCGCCGGCAGACCCTTATATTCAGGCTCTTGAGCAAAGCTGTAACCTGTCATTTAAAGCCACCATTTTAAATGCTCCGGCGTTTATCAGCCTAGCACCCGAGATGTTGCCGATGCTGGAGTTTGCGGCCCTGCAGTTAACTAAAAGCGAACAACCGATGAATCAACAAAGCAGATATCAGATCAACTGTCAGCTGATCACCCTGTTTATGACCCAGCTATGCCAACAATATTCGAGCAGTACAACATCTAGTCAACACCCTCGATTAAACCAGCAACAGCTCAATCAGTACATCGATCAACACCTAGCAACGCCACCGGATAACCGTACTCTTGCCCAAGCGATGAACCTTAGCGAAAGTCATTTTTACTGCCTTTGCCAGCAAGCCTTTGGCCAGACACCGCAGCAGTATATGCTGTCACGGCGTATGCATCGGGCCCGCTTTCTCTTACACAACAGCGATATATCCCTCACCATGCTGGCCAATGAACTGGGTTTTTCTGACGCTTCCAGCTTTTCGCGTGCCTTTAAACGCTGCTTTAATATCAGCCCCGGGCAAGCCCGAAAATCGCTTCGCGAGAGCCACCATTAAAAATGATTAATCTTTACCCAGATCAGCGCATCAGCACTCAACTGATAAGTCCGGCTGCCATCCCCACGACGTAACCAATACCCCGCCGCAAAGTGCTGACCATTCTCAGTCAACTCACCCCGGATAATATAGATTTCCAACCCCTGCTGTGCCGCCCTTAAGTCAACTCCGACTTCGGCTTGACTACGGTACATAAAGACCTGCTCACCACGGTGTTGATGCAGCATCAGTTGTTCGAGTGAAGCGTTGTGCAGCAACCACTGCGCTCCCGCTGTTTGAACCACCCGATGCTCGGTATCATCCGCCTGAAATTGATACAACTTCACTAGAATGATGCAACCCTCTTGGCTAAAAGGTGCATGGCTAAATCCCTTCGGGTTACGAAAATAGGTGCCCGCAGGATAATCCCCCGTCTGATCCGAGAAGACCCCCTGCAATACCAGAATCTCCTCACCCTTAGGGTGGCCGTGCGATGAAAAAGACGCCCCCGGATCATAACGCACAATACTGGTGGCGTGCCCCTGCTCGGCTTCTTCACGGGCCAAGGGCTTGCGCCACACGCCAGCTTTAGGACTGGCAATCCAAGGCTGCTGTTGGGTATCAATGGTCACTGATTGGGTAAAATCCATGTTCAGCATAATGGCTCCGACAGGCTGTCATTCAAGGATAAAACCGACTGTATAACGTCTCGCGCTAAGATCAAAGGCTTAGGGTCTATTAACATCAGTCATTAAACGCTAGCCCAAGGTTTCGGCAGCGATGGGGATTATCCATAGCAACATTTAGCTTAGAAACATTATCCTACACAGATTGATTACATTCATTGGCGTTCAACTTGACAGTTGCACGCCACAGGGTCACATTTAAGTTAATTAACAGGCGATCACTGGCTAACATGATGCTTCATCTCGATACACACGAAATTATCAGGCAGCTTGCTGATCTGACAGGTGCGTTGACCACGGAAAAAGACCATATCCAACTGCTGGATCGGATTATCCTTGGCTGTATGTTTCTGACTAATGCCGATGGCGGCACGCTTTATACCGTTGATGAAGAAAACGATAACGAACTGCACTTCACGGTGCTGCATAACCGTTCGTTAGGCATACACAGCAAGCCTCGCGATATGCCCACCGTTGAGATCTATAACGCTCAACAACAGGCTTCCAACTTGGTCGCGGCGCAAACCTTTGTACAACAAAAAACCATCAATATTGAAGATGTCTACCGCTCTGAAGAATATGATTTTTCAGGTACTCGCAAATTCGATAAACAGCTCAACTATCGCTCGAAATCATTTCTCTGTGTACCTCTGATGGATCACGAAGGTGAAATTATCGGTGTTCTACAGCTTATCAATGCCCTCGATAACAAGGGCCAAGTCATCACCTTCCCGGCAGATCAACAACATCTGGTGGAATCATTGGCGGCCCTAGCTGCAACGGTATTAACCAAGCGTCGCTTGATTAATGCCCAAAAAGAGCTGTTTGAGTCTTTTATCAAACTGATGGGTCGGGCCATTGACCATAAGTCACCGGTAACCGGCAAGCACTGCGAACAGGTGCCTGAGATCGCCATGTTGTTAGCCGAAGCGGTCAATAACAGCGATGACAACGGTTATTCAGCGATTCAGTTTAATGACCATGAGATGTATGAACTCGGCATTGCCGCATGGCTACATGATTGTGGCAAAATAACCACGCCAGAATACATCATCGATAAGGCGACTAAGTTGCATACGATGTTTGACCGCATCGAATTAGTTGAATCGCGCTTTCGTGAATACAAACTGCAACTGCAACTCAATCATCTGAGAAGCCTGCCAGAGTTATCACCGGCGGATAGCCAAGTTGCAGAACAACAATTACAGCAGTACTGCCAACAACTGGATGAAGATATTGCCTTTCTTCGCCAGAGTAATACCGGTTCCGAGTTTATGGCGGATGATGATGTCGCACGCATCAAACAGATCGCTACGATCCACTGGACTGATGACCAAGGTCATAGCCACTCTTTACTCACGGAAGACGAAACCGAAAACCTTTGTATTCGCAAAGGTACGCTATTACAAAGCGAAATTCAGGTGATGCGGGATCATATTAAGGTCACCATCGAGATGCTGGAGTCCCTACCCTACCCAAAGCATCTGGCCCAAGTACCTGAAATAGCCTGCAATCATCATGAGCGTTTAGATGGCAGCGGTTATCCCAGGGGGCTGAAAGCTGAACAAATATCACTGCGTGCCAGAATCATGTGCATTGCCGACATTTTTGAAGCGCTGACATCACCCGACCGCCCCTACAAAAAAGGCATGCTACTCTCACAGGCGATGAATATTATTGGCACGATGGTTGAGGACAATCATCTCGATGCGAATCTATTTACCGTCTTTGTTAAGAGCGGTGCTTATATTGATTATGCCAACCGACACATGTCCCCACGACAGATCGATCACGTCGACGTAGCTACACTGCCAGGGCTCGTGTAACCCCGTATAACTCATAGTTAAGACAAACACTATTTTTGTTGATGGTTATAGATAATATCCCAATCATTACCGGGTGGATTATTTTCTAAGGCGTCAAGCCGGTCGAGATAGAGCTGAGTAACACTGTCCTGGGTGTAAACGGCTCGCCACGCCTGCAGCAAGGACCTGGATTCAGCCCACTGACGCTGACGATAACAATCAATCGCTCGGTTAAATCCCTCAACCTGAACAGCAAGCCCCGAAGCGGTCAATGCTTTCTCTCCCATCGGTTGAAACAGTTCTACCGGTTCATAACGCCCCTTAACCCGTACTCGGTCGATACGTCGATAGATATAACCGGGTAGCCGGGCGGCTAGGTCACCACTGACTAACAGAGGGCACCCATAAAATTTGGTTAATGATTCGAGTCGAGAAGCCAAATTGACCGCATCCCCCATCACCGTATAAGCCATCCTAAACTCGGAACCCATGTTGCCAACACTCATAGCCCCACAATGTAGCCCGATACCAATGCTGACAGGAGGCAACCCCGCTGCGACTAATGAGTGATTCAACTCGGGTAGCTGCGACAACATCTGTAAAGCGGTATCGAGGCCATGTCGAGCATGGTCTTCATCCCGTAGCGGCGCACCCCAAAAAGCCATCACTGCATCGCCAATATATTTATCAACGGTGCCCCGTTGCTGGTGGATAATGCGCGTCATGCCGGTAAGGTAGATATTCATCATCCGAGTTAACTGCTGGGGTGTTAGCTGCTCGGATATTTGCGTAAAGCCGCGAATATCGGAGAAAAACACCGTCATATCTCGGGTTTCACCACTCAGGTGTATCGCTTCATTCTTGCGCCCTAACTCCCGCACGACCTCAGGGGGAATATAATGGCCAAACTGGCCGGCCAATAATTTCATATTCCGGGTTTCAAAAAAGTAGCCGGTGGTTTGTTGAAATAGATAAAGAATAAGCACTAAGAAGAGCGTGTAACCCAACGGAATGACCCAAAACAGGCTCTCCCATGCGTACAGATTAAAGCCGATCAAGCAACTGCTCCAGACCAGCGTAAACAGGGTTGAAAACATAACCGAACTGCTAGGAATCAATAACGACAACAGAACACCACTCAGTAGTATCTGAATAATCTCGACGGCGAGAGTATAGTCCGGCCTGCTATTGATCCGGTCATCTAACAGTCCCGAAATAATATTAGCGTGCACCTCCACCCCTGGATAACGACTGCTCACCGGGGTCACCCGTAGATCAAGCAAACCCGCGGCACTGGTGCCAATCAGTACAATGGTGCCTCCAAGCTGCTCAGGCTCCACCCGCCCATTCATTACATCCGTCGCGGAGATATAGGGGAAGCTGCCCTGCCCGCCTCTATAGGGCACCAGCAGTGCTCCAGCGCTATCAACCGGTATAGTTTGCCCGGCTGCGGTAAGCGCCACTAACGCCTGATGTTCATCTAAAATATCGGACTCAAACTCAGGTATCACTTGATGCTCTTCAAACAATGCCAGCCACATCGCCAGCGAAAGCGAAGGGTAGTAACGCCCTTCATAACGCTGCAACATCGGCACCCAGCGGTACACCCCATCACTGTCGACCATCGGGTTATCAAAAAAACCACTGTAGGATTGCTGACTATGTAGCGCATCAACACTGGCAATCACCCCTTTAGCCTCGGGTATTGACTGTTGATCAAGCAAGGCATCCGCGTCAATCACCGCTTTCCCGGGATCCCCTACCCGCAACTCACGGTCACTTCGGTCAAAGGCGTAACCGAGCACCACCGGGCGGTTATGCATTGCCTCTGCGAGGCGTTGATCAGGATTAAGCTGTTGTAAGAAAGCGCCAACATCTGGCAGGGCAGTTGCATCCTGTAGCAAATCGCTCAATTGCTTCAGGTCGATACTGCTATCGGCTTCCGAAAACACCATATCAAAACCCACGATAGCCACACCATAGCGCTCGAACAACTGGTCTAACAGCAACGCTAATTTAGCCCGGTTCCAAGGCCAGCGCCCCTGCTCCGCTAAGCTTTTCTCATCCACATCGATGATCACGATACGTGGGTCTTGGTCACCTTTAGCGAAGTGTCTCAAACGCAGATCATAGAGGTCATACTCGAGTTGTTGTAATAACGCCGGCCGGTTATTTTGAATCACCGGATACAACATCAACAGCGTCAGCAAGATGCCGAGTAATGTTCGGATTCTGCGTTGTTTCATAAGCCTTCCCGTTATAAACGTATAAAGCAGGAACCTGACGGATAATTGCCAGTCTTAGTGATACTTGGTTATAACCTTTATCATATCCTGCAAATAGCATCAGGTTGTAGCAAAGGTCGGTATTTATTGGTTTGAATATGCCGAACAACTATAAGGATCGCGCTTGCCTGTGCTATAAACGTACAACGACTCTTATAAAGTTAGACATGTGCTTCAGGGTAGCCGGAGATATGCGTGAAAATTGAAATTCTTGGATGTAGCGGCGGTATTGGTCAGGGACTGAAAACCACGACCTTTTTAATCGATGATACCTTGCTGCTCGATGCGGGCACCGGGGTCGAATTACTGTCCATGGAGCGCCAACTCAACATTCGCGATGTGGTGATTACCCATGGTCATCTCGATCATATTATCGGCCTGCCCCTAATGCTGGCGACCATCTTTGACCAGCATCGAGCACCCATCAATGTTTACGCGTTACCGGATGTGCTTGCTGCTCTTCAAGCGCATATTTTCAACTGGACGATCTGGCCAGATTACACGGTGTTGCCAGAAGACAAACCGATTATCCGACTGCACCCCATTCATGTTGGTAATACCTTCTCACTGCAGGACAAAACCATTGAAGTTATCCCGGCAGAGCATCCAACCCCAACGGCGGGCTACCTTATCGCTGATGCCAGCCATAGTTTTCTATTTACCGGCGACAGCGGTCTCAATGAGCAACTCGCCCCGCTATTAAACCAACACCAACCGGATCTATTGATTATCGATGTGTCCTTTACGGATGAATCGACCCCCTTAGCTAAATTAAGCGGTCACCTCACCCCCTCGATGTTGGCACAACAACTCAAGCCGCTCGAATACAGTCCTCGAGTCGCTATCACCCATCTAAAACCCGGCGTTGAAGCAGTCGTTATGCAGCAATGCCATCGACTATTACCCAACCAGCAGCTAGACCGGCTACAACAGGGTGAAGTAATCACCCTGTGTTAACGCGGCTAAACCATCCCAACGACCAACACATTCAGCAACTCGCCGCATTGAGTAACAGCTCTCAACACGACTGAAAAAAATCATTTAATGCGCTGCCGTCGGCACCGGCCCTGTATCTTTAAGTAACACCGTTCCCACCACGGTAATGTTTTGTTTTACAGGATTATCCCCTGAAGCGGCATAACTAGTGACCGCCCCCTCAGCCTGCCTGCCGACTAAGTCAAAGGTTAACTGCCCCGCCATCGCTGTATCATTACCATTCACCGTACACTGCCCACCATTGCAACTACCGGTTAGCGCGAGTTCACCACCTTTAAGAATATCATTCAAATCGGTTCTTACACCGGCCTCCTCGGTCAAGCTAACGTGACGCATACCGTCACCATCGTCAATCCCAGCACTAATGCTTACCTGCTCGACCTGCTGCGCATCCCAGTCAATCACCACATAGGTACCCGACGCATAGCGCCCTGCTGGTACAACGCTGGAGTCAAATCCGTTTAAAGAGCCCGTCGCACCAGTGTCGATTTGAGGCGCGGTGAGCATGCTTGATCCACTCGTATGGCTGTAGATATAAGCGCCGCTGCGCACCAGCGCCAATGAATCCAACTGTGCTTGAGTCGTCAAACTATCGCTGTACATGAAGTGAAAATCGCCATCCAAATCTTGCTCTTTACGGTTTTCACGCAGACTAAAATCAGCATTCCAACGCCCCCAAGTCACATTAGCACCGCCCAACTCAAGCGTTCCCGACTCTGATAGTGCGTCAAGATCCCCTGTCGCACTCAAAACACAGGGTGAACAGGCATGGTTGGTAATATTGGGACGAGACGCTAGATGTGTAAAACCTCGCACAAGGTCACCTTGTTCGGTACGACTATCGATACGAATAGACGAAGGCTTACGTGAAATAGCATCAGCCATGACGGAACCATTGCCTGCCGATAAGCCTTTCTTACTATCCCGGGTAAACGCAACCGCCACTAACGCGCCCTGTGGTGCACGGCTACTGACCGATTCAGTGGTCTCTTCTACCGCCTCCGTCAGTTGCTCAATGGTCGCCTCTATCTGGGTGTTTTCGGTTGGCGCTGTATTACTATCCTCCTGAGTACTCTTGCGCATCAGATAATCACCGGTTTGTCCCGTCGCCGCGCTTTTCTCTATTGCGCCATTAGCACTAACACTGGCCCCTTCACCGGCATTCACTCGCATCTGCCCGATATCAGTCATAACATCAATCGCACCATCAACCGTTTCGCAATAAACCCCCTCTTCGGTATATTGGACGCCATAGTGGGTACCACGAATACCGATGGTTGCCACGGTCGTTTCGAGACGATAGTTATCCGGTTTCGATTTACCAATTTTGCCGGAAATGGTTCGCATTCCTCCCTGCAACAACTTGAAAATGGCTTTACCTTGTTCCGGTTGCTGCTGATCAAACTGGTATTCATCGATACGAAAAACCGAAGCAGGCTTCAGCGCCAATCGAGAATGATCACTAAAGCGTAACTGCAACCGCCCCTTATCTCCGGTTGTTAGCACATCACTGGCATAAACATCAGAATGTCGTTTTAACACCCGCTCACTGCCATCCGCCGCCTTCGCAATATTGTCACCAAAACTCAGAATCACGCTACCCACAACATCGGCGGCGCTGGCAAACCCCGAACAAACACACAACACAACGGTAAAAAATAGAGATCTCATAATCTACCTCACTCGAAGCTGAAGCGCAGACCGAGCATTGTCTGCTGGCGGTCATACTCATATAGCTCAATATTGGAATCGGCATCGGTCACACTATAACCGGCCAACACCGTCCAATTTTTCTCAACGGCCCACTCAAGATTAAGGTTGAAAAGGATAAAATCATCCTGCCGTTGAACACCATAGAGCCAATCATCACCCTTATAATCGCTCGACTGATAGGTGACGGCCGGTGTCAATGTAACAGCCTCCGTCAGCGCGAGCTGTACCCCGAAATTGGCACCCCAAAAAAAACGATCGACTTGAGCATCTGCCAGTATGCCCGCAGTATCGGGAGTTTCCTGCCCCATATACATACCAGCAAACCACAACGGCCGCCAACGACCCCTACCCGATAACAGGTAGTTCGCGCCTAGATAATACTGAATGCCGTCCTTCCAGCTCGTATCGGCGAACTCGAGCCGGCTCACACCACTGTATAAACGCAGCTGAGATTGTTTATTCAACATATGCGTCCAGCTTGCGTTAATACCAAAGAGATCTCGATAACGCTCACCATCACGGCGAAAATGCTGCAGATCGGCGCCTATTCGATAACGATTTTGCTGATTCGTCCAACTGTGCCCGGCCCCTGCCGATAACGTGCTGTAATTCTGTTCGGTTTCATCATCGTAGCCACGAAAGTTCCCCCTCAAGCTGATATCCAGCATACGGCCCGCAGCATAATGATGTTCGAGGCTACTCCCGAGATTGACGCGACTAAATAGATCACCTCGACCTAGGGCATCATTACTCAGGGTGACGATATTTGTCTGAGATTCAGGACCGGCATTGATATTGCCATCATAACCGCGCCACAATTCGACATACCCCTTCACTTCAGTGGTGGGATATTGGTCTTGCTGGTCTATCAGATTAAGGTATTTAACAATCCGGATACGCGCGTTATTCGGTGGATTACGTAGCAACACAGCTTCAAACATCTGTTTAGATTTATCAAACTGCGCTAGCAGATAATAGGCTCGGGCAAGCTCGAGTGAGACGAGAGGGTTGTCGGGTTCGAGAAAGGTCACCCGCTCTAGCGCGAAGATCCCTTCACTGATATTGCCACTATCAATGGCCGCGACACCGTATTGAAAATCAAACACGGGATCGCCTTCTAAATCGTCTATATATATCAATGCAAGGTCATACGCTTCATCAAAGCGCCCCGCATCCAATAACGCTTTAACCTGCTCAGCCTCTCTATCTGAAGCAAAACTAGGGCTACAAGCCAGAAGCGTCAACAACGCAATTCCAGTCAGTTTGATCAAAATAGCCTCTCCGGTGATTCAAACACTCTTGCGCGCATTATTCATGCACCAAAAAACAGCAAACAACCACGCGATATCCACTGTCTGTGAATTCACTATAAAGAAAAAATCAAACAAATTAACCAAGTTTATGCAGTTTTCGATTATTTCTCTCAGAAGCTCAGTTGCCGACTAGACTAAAGGATAGACCCAATAGCCAACAACGGCTCTAATAGCGATCGAATAGATGCTTAACTGACCTTCAACGACAAAACGGTGTGGAACAATTAAATGAAAACGGAACAGCCCTTGCCAGCCATAGCAGGAAAATCGATGACCCCCTGCGTACGCAATTGCTGTTTAGATGAACAGGATATATGCCTCGGCTGCTTTAGATCCTTAAATGAAATTTTAACCTGGCGGGCCGCCAGCGAGGCAGAAAAACAAGCAACGCTGGAGCGTTGTCGCCACCGTCAACAACAACGCATCAGCAAAACGGCCGAACCAGCCTCTAAGTTAAAGGGTTAACTGCTCTACTTTGCGACGTATATCGGCATAACGAAACGCTTCGCAGCAACCAAAACCACTCAACTGACGCACTTTATGCCGAGCGAACAGCGGCACACTGATACCCGCCAGAAAGCGACACTGCGTATCCAGCGTAAGATTAGTGGATAGATGCTGTCTTAACCCAGCAAGGTCATTCACCAACTGTTGGTCGGCGGGCCAATGTGGCGGGGCTGAATACTCAAGGGTTACCGACTGCCCTCGGCAAGAGGAGCAATGGCCACACTGTTCAGCACTGTTATGGTCATCAAAATAGAGCGCTAAGCTGCGACTCAAGCAGCGCTCTAGTTCAAAAAACTTCACCAAGGCCGCAATTCGGGCGATCTCTTTATGCTCTTTCGCGACAAAATAATCGTATAACTGCTGTCCAAGTGTGGCATCCGCCAACGCCGCTTCATCGACCTGATAGACATCAGTCACTTTTTTAGTTTCCAGCTCGATCAAGCCTTGCTCTTGCAGATAGTCTAATGCGGCAACCACCCGCTTACGATCACATTGATATCCTGCAAATAACGCATCGAAAGCTAATGTACCCCACACCCGCTTAAATTGAGTATTAGCAAACACCGCCGCTAAAAAGTCCCGCCGTTCCCCCTTAAAACCCTCTAGAATCTGCGCTTGGGGCTGCAATAGCTTATATTTGAAATCAGCAAAATACGCATATAACGGTTGCAGTACGCCGATTAATTCTAACTGCACCAACAGGGTTTTCATCGGTAACTGACGAATATTACTGGCTGTTGATAACGCATGCAGTTGTAATTCCCATTGGCCGTTATGACACTCATGGCGAATATTCTCGAGTACAAATTCGATACCGCTCTGCTCTGGAGTATCGCCATAGACAAAGTTTTCAACGGTATTCAGGCCGTCGAGATTAGCCAATGTGATACAGTTGGAGGGCAACCCATCCCGCCCTGCCCGGCCGATCTCTTGACTGTAATTTTCAATCGACTTAGGCAGATCATAATGGATAACAAAGCGGATATTACTTTTATCGATGCCCATGCCAAAAGCGATGGTCGCTACCACCACATCGATGTTCCCCGACATAAAGTCCGTTTGAATCTGTTGCCGCTTAGGATCATCAAATCCCGCATGATAGGCGGCGGCATTAATACCCTGCTTAACGAGCCACTCAGCCACTTGCTCGGCACTGTGCTGCAAGGTCACATAAACAATACCCGCGCCCTGCTGTTGTTTTATCAGTTGGACTAGGCGAGTATTTTTCTCTCGGCTAGTCACAGAAAGAACCGTTAAATCGAGATTGGGCCGATAAAAGCCCGTTTGCACAATATGATCCTCAGCAATAGCAAACTTGCGGGCCATATCCAGCTTCACCTGCTTCGTGGCCGTCGCGGTTAACAATAATACCAGTGGAATATTGAGCGCCCGTCGATAAGCCGGCAGCTTCAGATAGTCGGGACGAAAGTTGTGCCCCCACTCAGAGATACAGTGGGCCTCGTCCACCACCAACATCGACACCGGGATCGATTGAATAAACTGGCGAAAGCGTTCATTCTTAAATCGCTCGACCGATACCATCAGAATTTTAGTCTTACCGCTGCGTACATCACTCATCACCTGCCGGCTTTGATCTGCGCTCAGGGTTGAATCGATACTGGCAGCCGCAATCCCTTTGTGTGCCAAAAACGCCAATTGATCTTTCATCAAAGCCAGTAACGGTGACACCACTAAGGTTAAGTGCGGTAAGCAGGTTGCGGTGAGTTGATAGCACAGTGACTTACCGGAGCCCGTAGGAAAAATAGCCAGCGACGATTCCCCCTGCAACAGTTGTCGAATCGTCTGTTCCTGTCCAGGTCGAAACTGATCAAAACCAAACCATTGCTGTAAAGTATCGTGCAGCGTTACCGACATAATCGCCTCTCCCTGTTCGGGCTCTCAAGAAAATCCCTGAGTATACCCTTGATTATCACGTTCCATCCCTTTGTCCGGCAGAAATACCTGATGAACGCTTACGACGACCCCGTTACCTCTGCTCAAGTGGGCCTGTTGTTCCGAACGCCCCTTCGAACGTCGTTAACTCATATTGCAAACTATAGACAGCATGACCGGATTCGACAAAATTAGAGGGGTCAAAGCTTGGATGAAAAAAAGCGAAGAAAGGATTCAGTGATTAGGCGGGCCTATCACTGCATGGCAGCAGCCGAAAGTGAATCTAAAGAGGAGATATAAAAAAGGGAGGACATACGCATATGCCCTCCCAAAAAGGTGATCCCAAAGGACCTGTGCTTAAAGACGAGACCGGCTTAGAGAAACCTGCCTAATAGAACTGAGCCAGTGGGCCAAAGCCCACCGGTGAATCGATCGGGCCAACCAGTTCTCAACCAACCCGATAGTGCAAAACAGTCAAAACTCAGCCCGTACTAAGCGGCGATCAGTCCTTTGCGGGTCACAAAGTCTAAGGTTTCATCCAGCGCAATAGCCAACTTATCGACCATTTCATCGATCTGTGCCTCAGTCATAATCAATGGCGGACAGAACGCCAGTGAATTACCCGCTACGGCGCGGATAATCATGCCGTGGTTCTGACATGACTGCACAGCGAACGCACCGACTTCTCCACTTTCAAAGGCCGCCCCGGTAGTTTTATCTGCCACCATTTCCAGTGCACCAATCATACCCGCACCACGAACTTCACCCACTAGCGGATGATCGCGGAACTCAGCCAGACGTTTCTGCATGTATTCGCCCATCGTCGCCGCATGACCGAAGATATTATCCCGCTCGTAAATTTCCAGCGTTTTAAGGGCTACCGCTGAAGCAACCGGATGACCTGAATAGGTAAAGCCGTGACCAAACACACCCACGTCTGCAGTCGGTTGAATCATTGCCTCATACATATCGCCGCGAATAGCGGCGGCACTGATCGGCATATAGGCAGACGAAAGCTGTTTCGCCATAGTCATCATGGCTGGCTTTTCGATTCCCATGGTGGTGCAACCAAAATCATTACCGGTACGACCAAAGCCGGTGATCACTTCGTCGGCCCAGAACAGAATGTCGTACTTATTCAGCACCGCCTGTACTTTTTGATAGTAACCGGCCGGTGGCACGATCACACCGCTTGCACCAGTAATCGGCTCTGCGATAAAGGCGGCAATCGTATCGGCACCCTCTTCCAGAATCAGTTGCTCTAAGTTGTTAACAATACGGTCAACAAACTGTTCTTCGGATTCACCCGGCAGGGCACCACGGTAATAATGCGGCGCATCGGTACGCAAAATACCAAGTGCATCAAACGGCAAATCAAAATAGGTATGGTTAGCATGCAAACCTGTCAGGCAAGCAGAAGCCACGGTCACACCATGATAAGAACGTTCACGGGCGATGATCTTGAACTTTTCAGGCTTACCGATTGCGTTAAAGTAATAACGCAACATCTTCACCTGACTGTCATTGGCATCACTACCGGAGTTACCGAAGAAAACTTTAGCATTCTCAATCGGCAGCATGGCGGTCAGTTTGTCCGCCAGATCGATACCCACCTGATGGGTTTTACCACCAAACATATGTGAATAGGACAGTTGCCCCATCTGCTCAGCCGCCGTATCGATCAGCTCACGGTTATTATAACCAAGGGAAGTACACCACAGGCCAGCAAGGCCTTCGAGGTACTGATTACCTTGGTTATCATAAACATAAACCCCGTCACCGCGCTCCATCGTCAGCGTTTCAGTGGCTTTAAAATTAGTTGTTGGGTAGATCATATTACTCATAACGCGTCTCCACTATGCGCAGCTTAACGCTGCAATGCGCCAAAACAGATGTACTTAGTTTCTAGATAATCATCCAGACCATATTTAGAACCTTCACGGCCCTGACCTGATTCTTTAACACCACCAAACGGTATTACTTCAGAGCTAATGGCGGTTTCATTCACGCCCACCATGCCATAATCGATCGCTTCCGATACCCGCCAGCTACGGCCCATACTCTCGGTATAGACATAGGCGGCCAAACCAAACTGGGTATCATTCGCCATCCGCACTGCATCCGCTTCAGTACTAAACTTAAACACCGGTGCAACCGGACCAAAAATCTCTTCGCGGAAGACACGCATTGAATCGGTAACGTTCGTGAGTACCGTTGGCTGATAGAAGCAACCACCCTGCTCACCCGGCTGACCACCGATCACTACCGTGGCACCCTCTTCAACGGCGTTCTGTACTTTAGAATGTATCTCTTGTGCGGCTTTCTCAGTGATCACCGGACCATGGGTTGTGTCGGCATCAAAACCATTACCGATACGGAACTCACTGACCGCAGCGCTGAATTTTGCAACAAACGCATCATAGATACCTTCTTGCACTAATAGACGGTTAGCGCAGATACAGGTCTGACCTGAGTTACGGTATTTCGCGGTTAGGGCACCAGACACCGCGATATCGAGATCAGCATCATCAAAAATAATAACCGGCGCATTACCGCCCAGTTCCATCGAGGTACGCTTAACCGTATCGGCACACTGTTTCATTAGTAGCTTGCCCACCGGCGTTGAACCGGTAAAGGTAACTTTCTTGACCGTTGGGTTAGAGGTCATCTCACCGCCAATCGCCGGCGCATCCATACCCGGCAAAACACTGAAAAGCCCTGCGGGCAATCCAGCACGATTGGCCAGTTCCACCAGCGCCAAGGCAGACAGTGGCGTTTCCGCCGCCGGTTTCAAGACAATAGCGCAACCAACCGCGAGAGCTGGGCCCACTTTGCGGGTGATCATGGCATTGGGAAAGTTCCAGGGAGTAATGGCCGCCACGACACCGACGGGCTGCTTAACAACCACACCACGACGATCCGACGGGGTTGGAATAATATCACCGTAGACCCGCTTGCCCTCTTCAGCAAACCACTTAACAAAGGATGCACCGTAGGCCACTTCACCACGGGATTCAGCCAGAGTCTTACCCTGCTCAGCCGTCATAATGACCGCTAAATCGTCGGTATTTTCAAGAATCAGTTGATGCCACGCTTCTAGCACATCACTACGGCTCTTCGCCGGTAATGCTTTCCATTCAGCCATAGCGCGATCAGCCGCGGCAATCGCGCGACGGGTTTCTGCAGCCCCAACACTGGCAACATCAGCAAGATGCTGACCGGTGGCAGGATCAGTTACAGCAAAGGTTTCACCGTTATCGCCATCGACCCACACGCCATCGATAAAGGCCTGAGTTTTAAGTAACGATGAATCTTTAAGTTTTATTGTCATTCTTTCTCTCCGGCAGGCAGTAGCTCAGCCAACTGCGTAATAGCTATATTTATAGATCGACAAGACTTTTGCTTATATAATTATTTATAAATATTTACATTTGCATAAACAAATGTAACAACCTCACTAACACGAACAAAGGGCCCCTATGGGACGTAAAAAAGCAGCACTCACCGGGCAACTGGCCGATATGGACCTTCGTCTGCTAAAAGTATTTAAAGCTGTGGTTGAGTGCGGTGGCTTTACGCCCGCAGAGCTTCAACTTAACCTTGCCAACTCAACCATCTCCAATTACATCGCCGATTTAGAAAAACGACTCGACATGCGATTGTGTGAACGGGGTCGGGCCGGTTTTTCGCTCACCGAGCAGGGCCAAACCGTCTATAACGCCACCTTAGAACTACTTAGCGCCATCGATCAGTTTAAAAACACCATTAACCAGAGCCATAACCGTATTCTGGGTGATCTTCATCTTGGTTTTGCTGAGCATATGCTGGGCGCCCATAACTCTTCGATTTTGAAAGTGCTGCATCTGTTCTCAATTAAAGCACCGGAAGTCAAAATCCGCATCAGCACCATGAGTTCTGACGATGTGATCGCCGCCTTACTCAACCAACAGGTGGATATCGGTATCACCGTCACCAGCCAACCCTACCCCGAACTGACCACCATGAAGTTGTTCGAAGAGGAGATGTTGCTCTACTGCGCACAAGACCATCCCTTGTTCAATCGCACCGATGAGATCCAAGCAGCCGAGTTACGCCAATACCGCTTTGTTGAGTCGCCTCGATTAATGACCGGTCGAGAGGTACATCCTGATATGAAACTTTGGAATAAACAGGCCAGAGCCCATCATCAGGAAGCGAGGGCCACGCTAATTTTGAGTGGCCACTACCTAGGATTTTTGCCCCGTCACCTAGTACGAAACTGGAGGCTAGAGAAAGATCTCCGCCCCCTGTTTAACGACCAATATGGCTACACCAACACCGTTAAAGCGCTATGGCGTAAACGACAACACAATCAGTTGATCATTCAGTTATTTACTGACTGTCTGGCCGAGACGACTGTCTGATTCATCACCCCGGACAATAAACACTGAGCAGGGGGCATGACGCACCACCCGCTCAGCATTAGAGCCGATAAAGTAACTACTAATGCCCGGCTTACGCGCCATCATAACAATCACATCACTGTTCAACCGCTCAGCAGTTTCCAGAATCTGGTCATGGGCCGTACCATCACGGTAAAGCGTCATCACCTTGATGTTATCCGGCAGATCGCAGAGCAGATCTTCCATCTCTTGCAGGGCTTCCTTACGATGCCCCTCATGAAGATTGCCATCAAACTGCGGATCACCCGCACGATGAACAAAGCTCTGATCAACATACAGCAGGTTGATCTTAGCGGGTATACCCGCCGCCAGTGCGGTGGCGATCTGCGCTAGTTCAAGCACCTGCTCTTTATGGGACAGATCCAGAGGTATAAGAATATTACTGTACATAACGAACTCCTTAACCCATCACTAAATTCGGCAACCAGAGCACGATCTCTGGAAACAGCATGCAGAGAATCAAAACCGTTAGGTTAAGCATGATAAACGGCGTCACTGATTTATAGATTTCAGACATGCCAATACCCGCCGGCGCAATACCCTTCAGATAGAAGAGCGCGAAACCGTAAGGAGGGGTCTGCACCGCAATCAGAATATTCAAAATCATCAGTACACCAAACCAGATCGGGTCATAGCCTAATGACACCGCAATAGGCGTAAACAACGGCGCACACATCAAGACGATAATGAACTCATCAATAATGAAGCCCAGTAGCAACATAATCAGCTGGAACATGATGATGATCATAATCGGCGGCAGATCCAGTTGACCGGTAAAGTCAGCCACCATGCTCTGCACACCCATCAAAAGATGGAAGTTACTGAATACCGATGCACCAAAGATGATCCACATCGCCACACTGACTAACGCCGCGGTCTGGAAACCTGATTGCAGGAACATATCCACTTTGAAACGCTTAAACAGCATCGCCAGTAACAGTGCCCCAACAACCCCGATTGCACCGGATTCGGTTGGCGTCGCTATACCGGTAATAATACTGCCCAGCACCGCCACAATCAGCAGCATTGAAAACAGACCATCACGGGCAATACGGAACTTCTCTTTGCCTTCCAGTTTGACGATATCTTTGTTGTCCATATCCCGTGGTGCCCGCTCAGGGAACAACCAACAACTAATACCAACATACAGCACCATCATCACCACGGTCAGCAGCGCAGGCATCATCGCTCCTAAGAACATCCGTCCGACGGAGTTTTGTGTCGATGCCGCAAACATGATCATCGGGATACTCGGTGGAATCAGGATACCCAGACCACCACCCGCCATAATAACGCCTAGCGCTAAGCGTTTATCATAACCACGCTCAAGCATAGGCCGCAGCGCGATACTGCCGGAGGTCATAATACCGGCGCCAATAATACCCACCATCGCACCGATCATGGAGCAAACGCCGATAACACTGATCGCTAGAGAGCCACGCACGCGGCCAATCAGCATCTGGCTGAAATTGAACATCGCATCACCGATGCCCGATTTCGTCAGCAACTGCCCCATGTAGATATAGAGGGGAATCGCCAACAGGATAAAACTAAAATAAGTGGATTCTAGGGTTGTCGGTATAACGTTAAAGATACCATCGCCCCAGGTCATATAACCCACGACCATCGCAATGCCACCCAGTGCCAAACCGACCTGAGCACCTAGGGCAAAAAACACCAGGATACACAGCAGAAGAACGATCGTTAACAGTTCAATTCCCATCACAATTCTCCTCAATAAGCGCATGGCCGGTCAGTAGAAAATACAGCTCTGCCAACATATCTCTTGCCAACTGGGCAATAAACAGACCACAGGCAATCACCATCATGATCCAGAAGTGAAACATTGGCGGAGCCCACTCACTTTGGCGACGATAATCAAATTCGATCGCTTCTTCATACTTGCCGATACTCACCATCACAATGATGACCAGAAAGAAGATAGCTAGCGAGAAAGAGATCAGATTAAAAACGCTACGGGTGCGACGAGACACCTTGAGGTAGAGAATATCCACATTGATATGCGCACGTTTTTGTTGTGCATAAGCACCGCCCAACGCGGCAAGATAACCAAACATAAAGAGGGAGAGATCAAACGCCCAAACGGTTGGTTTACCCAACACATAACGTGAAAAAACCTCAAATGCGACGACTAATGCCAACACCGGCATAATAAAAGAAGCGGCTCGGCCAGCCTGGCGCACCACCCAATCAATAGAAAGACAAAAATTTATCAGTATTATTTTAAGCATGAAAAGTACCTGCAACAAAAAAGGGGCACGATCGCACCCCTTTTAACTTATTCAAAATGCTTACTTGCTGGTTGCGCGTAGAATATCGATCAGCTCCTTGCTGTACTTATCCTGTGCCGCATACTCATCCCACAAACCTGCACCGGCGTCAGCCCATGCTTTTTTGTCGGCTTCGCTTGGCTCTGGGCTCCATTTCAGGCCCTTAGCTTCCATTTCAGTAACCGCTTCAGATTCCCATTTTTTAGACAGACGCAGTTGGTCAGCCGCATGTTGTTCTGTTGCTTTACGCACAACAGCTTGCAGGTCTTCTGGCAGTTTCTTCCAAGCAGAACGGTTAACAACGATTGGCAATACCTGTGCACCCGCCAACGGCAGTTTGTACATGTACTTAGCCACTTCAACGTGGTTACCATCGCGGTGATCGATCATGTTACTACCGATAGATCCATCGATAACGCCGGTAGCCAGTGACGTATAGATTTCGCTCCAAGAGAGTGATACAGGTGATGCACCCAAGTTACGCAGGAACTTACCGTAAGCACCTGGCGCACGGATTTTCAAGCCCTTAAAGTCTTCAACCGAGTTGATCTGCTCTTTAGTCAAGACATAAACCGGTGGCTGAATGTAAGGCTCAAGCCATACCAGTCCTTGCGAACCGTAGGCTTTGGTCAGTACTTTATCCCAACCTTTGTCGTGGAACAGGGATTGCAGTTCAGCAGGATCATCTGTGCCGCCTGGCAGACCGATCTCAACCACACCGGCAGGTAGCTCACCCGCATGCATAGACTGGAACGGAGCACCCATGGTGATCAGGCCGGATTTAACCGCGCCCAACAGACCGCTGGTGCCAACACCTTCGCCAGAATACAGTACCTGAACCTTAATACGGCCACCGGACTCAGTTTCGATGTTCTTCGCTAAACTTTCGTATACATCACCAAAGGCAGTACCACGGCCATAAAGGTTACTGAAACGCCAGTTATAATCAGCAGCGGAAACGTCAGCTGCTAACGTTGTAAGGCCTAATGTAACGGCCAAAGCGGAGGTCGATAGTTTTTTCTTAAGGTTTTTAATCATACTTCACCCAGTGTTTTTTAATATTTATGTCGCGGATTAAACTGTCTGTAGTCTTATCCTTACAAATTATATTGAAACGATAAATCATAAAGAATCCACCTTAACGTTTAACTTTCTTTACGTATCACTCATTATTAGGTATAAAAAACCGAACGAATGAATCATTCATCGCACCACTGATTAACTGAGGGTTTCGGATATGACGAAGTTTGCACTTGGCCAGTTGGGCGATATTGAAATCAAGCAACTCAAGATCTTTAAATCAGTGGTGGAGTGCGGCGGTTTTTCGGCAGCAGAGGCCGAACTCAATATCAGCCGCCCGACGATCAGCAATCATATTGCCGCGCTGGAGAAACGCCTCAATATCACTCTCTGTAAACGGGGCCGCGCGGGCTTTAGCCTCACCCCAGAAGGTAAAGTGGTATTCGATCAAACCTCCCACCTGCTACATAACCTCGAACGCTTTCGCAGCACCATTAATAATCTCGGCGAACACCCCGCCGGCAAGCTCAGAATTGCGCTGAGCGACACTTTCAGTACCGATCCACGCTTCAAACTGCCGGAAATCTTTCGCCATTTTTACCAACAAGCACCGGATGTCGAACTGCAGGTTGAAGTCGATCATATGAAAATGATGGAAAAGATGGTGCTCAATAATCAGCTCGATATCGCGATGATCCCCTACCATCGTAAATTTGAGGGGCTGAATTATATCCATCTTTTCACCGATGAGAACTATGTTTATTGCGGTAAAGACCACCACCTCTTCAACCTACCCGAAGAGCAGATAACTGAATCGGTGATCAACAGCTATAAACTGGTACATGCTGGCCTTAAGCCCCACGAAGAGATCTATCATCAACTGGCTCAGATGAACCTTGCGAGTACGTCCTATCACTACGAATCCCGTATCGCGATGCTGTTATCTGGCTGCTATATCAGCTTTCTGCCGGAAAAAGTCGCCCAGCCCTACATCAAAAAAGGGCTCTTAAAGGCGGTGGCGCAACAGGTCAAACATTTCCGTCTAGGGGTTGCTGTCATTACCAAAAAGTCAGCCCAGCCGAATAGAGCACGGGATATGTTTCTCCATTCAATCAGAATCATCCATAAAAACGCCGAAAACGCCCCGCCCTATTAACTGCACAATACTGATCTATCCCCTGGTAGGTATAGCCTCCCGAGCCAACAAAATATTATCGTATAGCCTCACTAAAAGGCTGGGCGGTAGAGCGCCCGGTTAATATCAGCAACACCCTACGGGGTCCGTAATACAGGTTTTTTATATGGCAGCTCCATCTCACACTACGTCATACTATGCCGCTTCCGCTAACGACAAAGCGCTTCGGGCACCGTTGGACCAACATATAAGCGCTGACATCTGCATTATCGGCGCTGGCTTCACCGGTATGTCATCCGCATTACACCTTGCCGAACAGGGCTTTAAGGTGGTGGTATTAGAGGCCAGCCGCATCGGCTTTGGCGCATCAGGCCGCAACGGTGGCCAAATCGTTCACAGCTATAGCCGTGATATCGATTTTATTGAAAAACATTACGGCCACGAAACCGGCCGAGAAATGGGTAAAATGGCCTTCGAAGGCGGGCAGATCATCCGTCGCCTCGTTAAGCAGTATCAAATTGATTGCGACTTGAAGGAAGGCGGTATCTTCGCCGCCTGTAATAACCGACAGCTACATGAGATGGAACAGAAGAAGGCGCTCTGGGAAGCTCATGGTCATCAGCAATTAGAAATGCTCACCGCCGATAGCATCCGCGATCACGTAGGTTCCAGCCGTTATAAAGGCGGTTTGTTGGATAAGAGCGGCGGCCATTTTCACCCGCTCAATTTGGTACTCGGTGAAGCTGCAGCACTAGAGAGCCTCGGTGGTGTGATCTATGAAGATTCGGCGGTTACCCGTGTCGATGAAGGCGATAAAGCGGTGTTACATACCGCCAAAGGCTCCGTTACCGCCGACTTTGTGATTGTCGCCGGTAACGCTTATCTGGGCGGTTTAATTCCCAAGCTGGAACAAAAAGCGATGCCTTGTGGCACTCAGGTGATTACCACTGAGCCCCTGAGTGCAGCGCAACAGCGCGAACTCTTGCCACAGGACAACTGTGTTGAGGACTGTAACTATCTACTCGATTACTTCCGTCTCTCCGGTGATGGCCGGCTGATCTATGGCGGCGGTGTTACCTATGGCGCACGAGAACCGGATAAGATCGAATCATTGATTGTGCCGAACATGCTGAAAACCTTTCCTCAATTGAAAGGCGTTAAGGTCGATTATGCCTGGACCGGTAACTTCCTACTGACACTGATGCGTCTGCCACAGTTTGGTCGTATCGGCAAGAATATTTACTACGCTCAGGGCTACAGCGGCCACGGTGTCACCAGTTCGCACCTAGCGGGTAAAGTACTCTGCGATGCCATTAAAGGTCAGGCAGAACGCTTCGATATTTTTGCCGGTTTACCGCAATACCCCTTCCCCGGTGGACGGGCGCTGCGCATCCCCTATACCGCCATGGGCGCATGGTATTACACCCTGCGTGACAAACTGGGTATCTAATCAGCCTCGGCACGCGGTCTTTGATGCATATAAATGCTTGAAGCCCCGTGCCAACATCGTGCTGTCATTCAATCACGCCCTGCGACTAGCACAGCATTCACCCTTTTATGGGTCCTCAATACCGTGAGATATTGGGGATTCAGGCTTTACACCATCAATTTATAACGATAAAAAAAGGTGCCATATGAGTACTGAGATCGGCCCGGCTGTCAGCCTCGACACCATGGCTATCAAGCCAAACAACACCCCAGATACGCCCGTTAATCGCCAAGGCAGCCCACAAAAATGGCTGATTTTTTTTAGCGCGATTATGGCCTTTTTTGCCTACCTTTCGACCCAGCATGTCGACGGCGAACCCTATGGCTTTTACAGTCTACTGCCCGCCATGCTCATTCTATGTGTGGCGGTAATCACCAAGAAACCACTGGAATCTATCTTCGCCGGTATTATTGCAGGCTTGCTGTTGCTCGACCCCAGTAATGTTGTCAGTGGACTGGGCGACCTCTCAATGTCGGTGGTCATGGATGAAACCATCGCCTGGATCGTGCTGGTATGCGGCATGATGGGCGGCCTGATCAATATGCTAGAACGGGGTGGCAGCGTACTCAGCTTTGGCGAGCTTCTGGCCAAACGGATTAAAACCAAGCGCGGCACCATGCTCACCACCTGTAGCCTCGGTATTATGGTATTTATCGATGACTACCTGAACTCGCTGGCAGTCTCTGCGTCGATGAAAAGCCTCACCGACCGCTATAAGATCTCCCGAGAAAAACTGGCCTTTTTAGTCGACTCTACCGCTGCACCGGTGTGTATTCTGGTACCAGTCTCAACCTGGGCGGTTTACTTTGCCGCCTTGCTGGAAGAAAACGGCGCCGCAGCCGAAGGCAAAGGTATGTCTCTCTATATCGAAGCCATTCCTTATATGGTGTATGGCTGGGCGGCACTGTTGGTGGTGTTTTTAGTGGCCTTAGGGATACTCGGTGATTTTGGCGAAATGAAACAAACCGAACAGCGCGCCCAAGCAGGTCAGCCCATCCCCGATGGGATTCAGCAAGATGGTTTCGATACCTCTAAGCTAAAGAAAACCGCACCGATCATTGGCCTATTAAACTTCCTGTTGCCGATGGCCGTGTTAGTCGCCGCCAGCGTCTATTACGATATCGACTTACTGCTAGGCGCACTGGTTGCCTCGATATTTACCATGGTGCTCTACTTCTGGCAGCGACTGCTTTCTTTTGCTCAGCTCGTGGATGCGATGTTGGATGGTTTTAAGGTAATGCTACACCCCATTGCGGTCGTCTGTGCGGGCTTTATGGTCAAAGAGATCAACGATCAACTCGGCCTAACCCCTTATATCATCGACTCATTGACCCCCTTCCTATCGAAAGAGATGTTACCCGCACTCGTGTTTGCTTCGATGGCGATGGTGGTATTTGCGACGGGTTCTAGCTGGGGTGTATTTGTCGTCTCCCTACCCATCGTTATCCCTATGGCCATTAGCATGGATATGTCGATGCCGCTCACCGTAGGCGCACTGCTATCCGCCTCAGCTTTTGGTAGTCACGCCTGTTTCTTCAGTGACTCGACAGTACTGTCATCCCAAGGGTCAGGCTGTACCCCGATGCAACATGCGCTGACCCAGATCCCCTACGCCTTAATTGGCGCCGTTATCGCTTTTATCTGTCTGGTAACACTGGGATTTATGCTGGCCTAACGTAGAATGTAGCATCGTTTCATGGAGACTTCGGTCTCCATTGTTTAAACCCATAGGGTCTCACGGTTTAACCCGCTTAACGATGCAGGCAAAACTGACTAACTAGCTTTATCGACAAGGACTTCCCATGCTTATCCGATCATCACGCACAGCACAACTGCTACTCCTGCTCGTCTGTTTTATCTGGGGCGCGGAGTTTGTGTTGATCGATCTAGCTATTGAAGAGATACCTACACACACCTTTAATGCCATCCGTTTCTTATTAGCAGGCTTATCACTGATCCCCCTGCTTTGGTTTAACCGACAGCAACTGGTCAACATTCGCTGGTTACCGCTTTGTGGCGCCAGCGCCCTGCTCGGTTTTTTGCTGTTTGTCAGTTTCTACACTCAGACAGAGGGCATGCATTACACCTCGGTGTCTAATGCTGGCTTTATTACCGGTTTAAACGTGCCGTTAGTGCCGTTGCTAGGCTTTCTGCTATTTCGTATCAAGGCCGCCACGGCGGTGTGGATCGGCATGGTGATCGCCACGGCAGGGCTCTATCTGTTAACCGTGGGTGATAAGCTGGAATTCAACCGGGGTGACACTCTCATATTGGTCTGTGCATTTGGCTTTGCCATTCATATTTTGCTGACCGGCCGCTTCGTCGATTCACTCCCGGTGATGCCCTTGAGCATCCTCCAGCTACTGGCCGTGGCTTTGTATAGCAGTATTGCTGCTTGGATTAGCCCTGAGCCCGCATTTTATCACTCGGATTCACCCCCCTTGAGTTGGCAGGACCTCGCCACTAACCCTCTGATTATCAGTGCGGTGTTGATTACCGGCCTACTGGGCACGGCCTATGCCTACTGGGCACAATCGGCCTGTCAGCAGATACTCGCCTCGCATCAGGTGGCGCTGATCTTTGCCACCGAACCCGTGTTTGCTTGCCTCTCCGCTTGGTTGTTCCTAAACGAACAACTAGGCACATTGGGGTTAGTGGGTGCAGGTATGATTATCGCTGCCATGTTGATCTCTGAACTCGGAGGCCGCCGAGGACGCGTGACGCTAGAGCCGCTCGATCAGAGTACCTCGGTATCACCAAAGCCATAACAACAAGCAGCTTTATCCATAGTCCGGCGCTTACGACCCTATTCCGCCGGAACGATATCCCCTTGTCGCCCCTGCACAATGCCAGAACTCCATTTTTCGGCCGAGTTATTCAATACTTTTTGCAGTCGATCAAAAAACACCTCAAGCTCTGAGGCCTTCAAGGTTTGGCTTTTAATCTGAAACATCAGCTCACGCCTTAAATCACACAGGGTGTAATAAGTGGTCCGCTCATGAATCCACAGTTCATCCGCCTTACGCAGCCCCTCGAGGGACGCGAGAATACCGGCAGTACCAGAGAAAACTAGAATAGCGACATTCAGATGGGTGGCATACGCTGGCAGATAAAGCGCTAACCCGGACAGCAGCGACAACATCGCGGTGAGACCAAAGGAGCCGTAGCGCAAGCGTCGATGTAAGGCTTTATGGGACTGAGAGTTGTCGCGAAACATCTCAATTTTTTTATCCAGTTCATCCACTAAAAACTGTTGCTGTTCCATGACGCTTACCCCCTAGGGCTGGTTGATAGAAACGGGCTTATTGAACCTCAGTGAAACAATGATCAGATAGATAGTCATCCGTTTTTAAAACAGCTTAGGCTTTCGAACCTAAGCTGATCAAAAATCGAACAATAGTTTGATAATAGTCCAGAGTTGAATAATCGGCCTGTTAACTCAACAATCAACGGAACTCATCGAGTGAGTTTCATCGTCACTTATTCAGCAAAGAGAGAGGTCGTAAAAGAAATAACCATCGTCAGTTTTTATCGGCATACATTTGATCAAGATGACTGATTTCACGGCTCATCTCGCGAGTGATATTGATCAGGAAGATCATAAACATCTCAGGATACTGCTCACACAGCCGGTGAAACAGTTCGGTACTGATTTTAAGCAGATACCCCTCGTTTTCGACAACGGCATCACCCCGACGGGCATGCAAGCCAATCATCCCAACAAAACCGATCTGCTCGCCCTCGGCATAGAGACGCATAGGCACACTCACGTCATCTTCAGGGCGATGCTGATAAAACCGCACTCCACCTTTGATAATGACATAAAACTGCTCAGAGACATCGCCAATACTGAATAGGCGATCACCCGGCTGCACCGATAACAGCTCCCCTTGCTGCAGTAAAAACTGCAAACTTTCATTAGACAAAGCACCGAACATAGAAAGAGACTGACAGAAGCCTTGCGGATACTGTTGCTCAAGCTCAGCAAGTGAAACAGCCTTCATAAGATAGCGTCCGTAATAATCCGACATAGGTGCCCCGTAACAACTGTTACGCTCGGCAATAACCGCATCATTATAGAATAGAAATAGACAATATCAGATACCTAAAAATAGATAGATGATCACCAAGGCAAGCCCAAGGGCAGGCAATCCGTAGAAGCAACGCGACTATGCCAACTCGCCCTTAGGCATCACAGAATAACAAGCCAATAAACACTCACGGCTGACGCACCCGCATAAAGCTGGCAAACCGAGGCACACCCTTTGCACTCACTCCGGTATATTTATAGGTAACGATACTACCAATGGCCGGTGGGTTCTGCCGTTGTTGGTCGGTAAAGCCACTGCCCAGTTTAAAACGGATACCCGTCGGCGTTTCAACTAACAATGCACCGAGCATACCCACATACTTCCCCTTCCCCGGCTGGTGCCCAATCACTTTAGCTTCCGCATCCTGCCATCGTTTCAGCTTTAACAGGTGATCGCTACGCCCCGCTTGATACCGCGCATTCTGATGGTGCAGCATCAAGCCTTCGCCGCCTTCAGCAACCACCCGTTCTAACCACGCCATTAGCTCGCTATCACTTGACACTCGCCGCTGTTCGATCAACTGAATCCAGTCCCGATCGACCCTGTCCACGAGCTGATGTAATTGCTTTAAACGCTGACTAAAGGTGCCGGGAAATCGGGGCAGATCGAATAACATAAACTTGACCTGCCGCCAGCCATTCAAGGCATCCTGCGACCCGTCGATATGGCTACGTCGGATCAATGCGGACACCGCAGCAAACTGCCCTCGCCCGATCCACAGCTCACCATCCAGGGGCTGTTCGGGTAAAACCTCGGTGAACCAATCCGGCGCATCTATCCGGTAGCCTTGTCGTGTTAAAAGCTGCTGACCATCCCAATACCCTCGCACACCATCGAGCTTTTCACTCACCCAATATTGAGGTACATCGAGGCCAGCATGGTAGACCGTTGCGAGTTGTAGTTTAGGTTTATCAGCAAAGCTTTTATCAGCCAAACCAAGAGCAGTCATCAATAGAGTGATGAGCAGCACCAGAGCATGAAAAGACATAAGGCAATTGCGGTTTAGCCTGAAGCCCGAAGGCCATGCGCTGCGCTTACAATTGAGAGGGACAGCAATAGCTTGGCATCGTTTGCCAATAAGAAGAAAGTTCATACGGTACATCCTTGTACTGTGTTTTTAAGCAGTTTTTCATAAAGTAAAAATCGATGCAAATCTTGATTAGAGAATAGCTAAACATCCCTCGGCAAGCTAATCCCAAGCTTTTTCATTCGTCTATAAACCGTCGGCCGAGATACCCCTAACTGTTTAGCAACAGCAGAAATGTTCCAGCGCTGCTGACGGAGCCTATCAATTAGTGTTTGCTGCTCGGAGATGGCATCAACCTTATCTAACAAAGGATCCAACCAGGGTTCTGGCGACACTGTTGATGCGTAATGAGGGGTTGGTGATTGCACTGATAAAGCAAGAGTCGGTTTATCCAGTCGCCCGGCAATGCACTCTTCCGGTAAATGGTGGACGGTAATCTCTCCCTCTTTGCAGACAGCTTCGGCAAACGTAAGCGTGTTAACTAACTGCCTAATATTACCTGGCCATGAGTAGGCCAGTAACGCACTCATCGCATCGGCGCGGAGTCGAGCAGCGGGGTTGATACGCTTTAACAGCAACTTGATTAGGTACTGCTTATCGACCCGCGCTTTTAAAGCGGATAGCTTTAATGTTGCGCCGTTTAGCCTATAGTAAAGGTCTTCTCTAAACAGTCCGTCAGCAATCAGCTGCGTCAGATTACAGTGCGTGGCCGCAAGAACACGGACATCAATATTAACTGGCTGTGATGACCCAAGGGGTAACACCTGCCCTTCGGCTAATACCCGTAATAAACGACTTTGTAGCTGTAACGGCATATCGCCAATTTCATCTAAAAAGAGTGTGCCGCCATTGGCTTCTTGAATCAGGCCCTTTGCACCTTTTACTCGGCCTCCGGTAAAAGTACCCGGCGCATAACCAAACAGCTCACTTTCGATTAATGATTCAGGGATAGCGGCGCAGTTAACAGCCATAAAAGGCTGATCCGACCGATGGCTGGTTGCATGAATGGCTTTAGCCAGCACCTCTTTACCTGTGCCCGTTTCACCTAAAATAAGCAGGCTAACATCACGATGGCGTAACCGCTTAGCTAAGCTAATCGTTTGCCGCATAGCAGGATCATCAGCACACAGCTTATCTAACGGTGGGACTGACTCCTCTTGTGAGGCTAACACTTCTGATACGTTCAACTGGCTAGAGGTATTCGTCCTTGGCTCAATCAAAATGCCGTATAACATTTGCTGAGAGCCTGCTACCCGAAACGCACGGACGCCATCTTTGCTTTCGTAAGTGATAGATAAAATATCCCGCCACTGGCACTCCAATAAGTCCGGTAATGAAGTCGAATCGGTTGCGAAGGGCTGATATTGCGCCAGCAAAGCGCGACCCGCGGTATTAGCCGCCAGGATATTGCCTTGCTCATCTAAGGCAAACAATAACTGGCCATTGACCTGAACCAGCTCACGGGATTGATCACACTTAAAAATCAAACTATGGCGATAGCGCCGTAAGAAATAAGCATCTTCAATCAGACGGGCATACAGTTGCGTTAGGTGTAAGGCAAAGTTTTGGCTTTCAGGGGTACGGGATGAGTCTAATGCAGAGATATCCAATACCGCCAACAACTGCCCGGATGGATCTTTAATCGGTGCCGCCGTGCAGGTTAGGCTGATATGGGAGCTATCGAAGTGATCTACACGATGACAAGTCAGTGCTTGCTGCTCTTGAATACAGGTGCCTACTGCCGATGTGCCAGCATATTGCTCACTCCAATCAGCCCCCAAGTAAAGCCCTGCTTTATGCAAGCGGTCATCATCATGCTTATTACCTAAAAACTGAACGGTAATCCCCCGATGGTCACTTAATAACAGTACGTATCCAAGGCCAGAAATTTGTGTGTACAGCTGTTCGACACCGGCACGCGCGACGTTCAAAAACTCATCCACCGAATCTTGATGCTCACGTAATGTTTGATGGGTGACGATGCGCGCCGGCCTTGGCTGGCTCGGATCTAAACCATATTCTGATAAACAGCGTTGCCACGAACGCCCAATCAACTCATGGGTGGGCGAGTAACGTTTATTGGTTGACTCATGCCCGCCATAGCTGAGTATGGTATCGATATGACGACGTTGGCTTGCGTTATTCATGCCTATTCCTAGCCCGTGACTGTTATTTTTATTTCACGATCCCATCGAGTCTACCGCTGACAAGAGGCGTTTTCTATACTTCTTTCAGGCATGTATCTAACCTCACCTTCGGTCGTCAAATTCGATCAATGGTGTAGCTGCAAGCCGCATAAAATCGTTAACTGAAAAGCGTTACACCTGTAACGTTCACGACCATCCAGCGTTACAGCTGTTATGTGTTCGCATTACAGCTGTAACACTCAGCGAGAATCTCAAATTTAACTTATCTCACTCAACACAGAGCAAATAACCAAAAACTTACCATATAATTCAAATACTTATATTTTATAAAAATTAAAACTGCTGATACTGGCACGTTTGCTGCTTTATCTCCTAGGTCAACGCAGCACAAAAAAAACAAACTGCACTGGAGATAAATATGACCCATACCGCACTAACCGCTACTCATAAACCCACACTTGACGCTGTCGCATGGGTGGAAAAGTTAGCCGCTACACTCAGCTCTACATCACCCGCCGACGCCGTCTCTTTATTTGAAGAAGATGGATACTGGCGCGACCTAGTCGCCTTTACATGGAACATTAAAACCATGGAAGGCCGTGACGCTATCAGCGACATGCTCACCGCCACCATGACCGATGCTGCACCGAGCAACTGGCAAGTTGAAGAAGACGCCACTGAAACCGATGGCGTAGTCGATGCTTGGATTACCTTCGAAACGAACATAGCGAAAGGTCGTGCCTATGTGCGGTTACGCGATGGACTCGCATGGACCTTCCTTACCACCATGACGGAGCTAAAAGATTTTCCCGAAAAGCGTAACAAATTACGTCCCAAAGGTGCTGAACACGGCGCGAACAAAAACCGCCAAACGTGGCTCGAAAAACGTCAGCATGAAGAAGCTAACTTAGGCTACACCGAACAGCCCTACTGCTTAATTATTGGTGGCGGACAAGGCGGGATCGGGTTAGGCGCACGCCTTCGACAATTAGAAGTACCCACCATCGTGATTGATGCGTTACCTAAGCCGGGTGATACATGGCGTAATCGTTATAAGTCGCTTTCGCTGCACGACCCTATTTGGTATGACCATATGCCTTACATACCTTTCCCTGAAAACTGGCCAGTATTTACCCCTAAAGACAAGGTGGGGGATTGGCTCGAAATGTACACCAAGGTCATGGAACTAAATTACTGGGGATCAACCCGCTGCACACGCGCAAAATATGATGAGGATAAGCAAGAGTGGACGGTAGAAGTCGATCGCGATGGCGAAAAGCTAACGCTACACCCTAAACAGTTGATACTGGCAACCGGTATGTCCGGCATTCCCAACATGCCCGATATTCCGGGCATGGATACCTTTGAAGGCGAGCAACATCACTCGAGCCAGCACCCCGGTGGCGAAGCCTATAAAGGTAAAAAATGCATCGTGCTGGGCGGTAACAACTCAGCCCATGATATTTGCTGTGCCCTCTGGGAAAACGATGCCGATGTGACCATGATTCAACGCTCTTCGACACACATCATCAAATCAGATTCGTTAATGGAGCTAGTGCTAGGCGGTTTGTACTCTGAAGAAGCGGTTGAAAATGGTATGACGACCTATAAAGCCGACCTCACCTTTGGCTCGGTTCCGTTCAAGATCATGCCGCAATTTCATATTCCTGCCTATGAAGCCGTTGCAGAGCGCGATGCCGAATTTTACCAACGCCTAACCGATGCGGGATTCTTACTCGACTTTGGTGAAGACGGTTCAGGGCTATTCATGAAATACCTACGTCGTGGATCGGGTTATTACATCGATGTCGGTGCATCCGATCTCGTTGCCGACGGTGAAATTAAACTCAAATCCGGGGTATCAATTGCCAAAGTAAAACCGAAATCGGTTGTTCTTACCGATGGTACAGAGCTAGAAGCAGATTTGATTGTGTACGCTACCGGTTTTGGTTCGATGAACGGCTGGGCCGCTAAAATCATCTCCCAAGAAGTCGCCGACAAAGTGGGTAAATGTTGGGGCTTAGGCTCCGATACCGCGAAAGATCCAGGCCCATGGGAGGGTGAATTACGCAACATGTGGAAGCCAACTCAGCAAGAAGCATTGTGGTTCCATGGCGGCAATCTACACCAGTCCCGCCACTACTCACAGTACCTATCGCTGCAAATTAAAGCCCGCATGGAGGGTATCGACACGCCGGTTTACGGACTGCAAGAGGTCCATCATCTAAGCTAGCTCTATGACACGTTGGCAGCGGTAATCGCTGCCTTTTTTACGAACGCCTAGCACATCAACGTCGCACTGAGGCCCATACCGCATCCCACGGGCTTTTGCTGATGTGCTTTTTTAATGTTAAAAAGTCTCAGACCTTAGGAGCAAAACAATGAAAGGTATCCAAGGTAAAATCGCACTTGTTACCGGCGCCGCTAACGGTATCGGCGCGGCCATCACCCGGCGCCTCTATACCGAAGGGGCTTTGAATAACGCACCACCAACATAACGATGGCCCGTCTGAACGGTTTAGAGATTATGCACACGCTTTTGTACGCATCACCAACAAGCACGTTTAATCTGATAAGAAACAAAGCGGGTCAAGAGGCAACAAGCAACACCTGACCCAGTCACTTTTTAGGCCAAGAGTTCGCGTCGAACAATCTCCGCGCCAGCCCTTAAAGCATCAAGCTTGGCGCTTGCCACTCCACGCGATAAAGGTGCCATGCCACAGTTGGTGCATGGATAGAGCTTGTCAGCATCAACATACTTGAGCGCTTCTCGTAAAGTATTAGCGACCTCTTCGGGGGTCTCAATGGTATCGGTTGCCACATCAATAGCCCCTACCATCACTTTTTTACCTCGAATAAGTTCCAGTAACTCAAGCGGCACATGAGAGTTGTGACACTCTAATGAGATAATATCGATATTCGATTTTTGCAGTTTAGGAAACACCTCTTCATATTGTCGCCACTCAGACCCCAATGTCTTTTTCCAATCGGTATTGGCTTTAATGCCATAGCCGTAGCAAATATGTACCACCGTTTCGCACTTTAGCCCCTCAATGGCTCGCTCTAAACACGCGATCCCCCAATCATTAACGTCATCAAAAAAAACATTAAAGGCAGGTTCATCAAACTGGATAATATCGACGCCCGCCGCTTCTAACTCTTTAGCTTCTTGATTCAGAATTTTGGCAAATTCCCAAGCCAGTTTCTCACGGCTTTTATAGTGATCATCATACAAGGTGTCGATCATTGTCATGGGGCCTGGCAGCGCCCATTTAATCGGTTGTTGGGTTTGTTGGCGTAAGAATTTAGCGTCTTCCACAAAGACCGACTTGCGGCGCTGAACAGGGCCAACGACCGTCGGTACACTCGCATCATAACGATCACGAATTTTAACGGTCTTACGTTTTTCAAAATCAACACCATCAAGGTGTTCAATAAAGGTCGTCACAAAATGTTGCCGCGTTTGTTCGCCATCACTGACAATATCGATACCGGCATGTTGTTGCGTTTGTAATGCCACCCGTAAGGCGTCGTGTTTACCGTCGATTAATTCCTCACCTTGCAGTTTCCAGGGTGACCAAAGTGTCTCAGGTTCCGCCAGCCAAATAGGTTTAGGTAAGCTGCCTGCCGTTGAAGTCGGTAATAATGTTTTCATAATAAGTCATGCCGTCTGTGTAAGTAGATGATTGTAGGTAGCGCTTAAGCGTAATTAGCGGACCATTGTTCCAGCACGGTTTGGTAGGGCTTGATGAAGTGTTCTTCAGCAAACTTCCCTTGCGCATTGGCTAATTGGCTTCGCTCTTCTCGGTCATAAATAATTTGAGTGACTGAGTGGTCCTGATTTTTCAACTTAGGCTGGTAGCGTTGGCCTGCCACCGCGTTGGCATTATAAATTTCAGGTCGGTATATTTTCTGAAAGGTCTCCATCGTACTAATCGTGCTGATCAGCTCGAGGTTGGTGTAATCGTTGAGTAAATCGCCAAAGAAGTAAAAGGCCAACGGCGCAACGCTATTTGAAGGCATGAAATAACGAACCTGCAAGCCCATTTTTTCAAAGTATTGCTCAGTCAACGATGGCTCATTTGGCTGGTACTCAAAGCCTAAAACAGGATGTTGGTTTTCTTTCCGATAATAGGTTTTGTTATCAGACACACTGAGGCAAATAACCGGTGGCTTTTTAAAATGCTGCTGGTAAGCCGTCGAATTCACGAAATATTTAAAGAGCTTTCCGTGTAGCTCGCCAAAGTTCTCTGGCACAGTAAATTTGGGCTGGTTCTTGTTATGATCCATCAACAACACGCTAAAGTCATAGTCACGCACATAAGAGGAGAAGTTATTGCCAACAATACCTTCGATACGTTCACCGGTTTGATGATCAACAATGTTTGTTTTCAACACTTCAATGGCGGGGAAGCTCTGACCATTGCCTTCAATGTCCATATCAACAGAAATAATATCCAGTTCGACAGAATAACGATCTCCGTTGGGATTATCCCAATGCGCCAAAGCATTAAAACGGTTATCAATCATCTTTAAGGTATTGCACAAATTCTCTTGACGGCTCTCGCCTCTCGCCAAATTCGCAAAATTGGTCGTGATACGCGTATTCTCTAACGGGCGATAGTTCTCATCGAAGCCTATGCTCTTAATCGTAAAGGTAAAGTCTGTGTTCATTGTAATAGCACCCTAATGTCTGAGATAAAGCCTGAGCTTATTCCTTGCTATTTCTAGACAGTCTCAATTTTTATTCCGGTTTCTCCAGCGAGTCGCCGCCACAATTGTTTGATATGTGGGGGCTCGCCAAGAATCAACGGCAATCGTGTCTAGGCTTTATAGCTGAGGCTATTTTATACCCGCACCGTATCATGAATGAAAATGGTTTATATTTGATAATACGTGAATATAATTCATAAACAATTATATTCGACACTCTAAGCGGGTATTCATCAGGTTGATCTACTGTTCATTACCGGCCATGAAGCTCATCATCAGACACAAAAAACCGGTAGCCGCGTGAACGGCTACCGGTTAATCGAAGATCCTCAAAAGGCACTCATTAAAGTGCCTCTTTGACAGATGAATCAGCAGGATTGCCCTACTGACTCATTACCACCTTAGCTTGGGAAGGCGAACGAAACACCTTCACGCACACCACTGGAAGGCCAGCGCTGGGTGATAGTTTTACGTTTAGTGTAGAAACGTACGGCATCTGGACCATAAGCGTGTAGATCACCAAACAATGAACGCTTCCAACCACCAAAGCTGTGGTACGCCACCGGTACTGGTAACGGTACGTTAATACCAACCATACCTACTTGAATATTGTCTGAGAAGTAACGCGCCGCTTCACCGTCACGGGTGAAGATACAGGTGCCATTGCCATATTCATGGTCATTGATCAGCTGCATCGCCTCTTCCATGGTATTCGCACGGACCACCTGTAATACTGGGCCGAAGATCTCCGCTTCATAGCTGGACATGCTCGGGGTTACATTATCAATCAGCGTCGCGCCAACAAAGAAACCATTGTCGAAACCATCAACGACCGGGTTACGACCATCGACCACAACCGTCGCACCATCCGCTTCGGCGCTATCGATAAAACCGTTCACCTTTAACTGATGAGCACGGGTAATAACCGGGCCAAAGTCGTTTTCGCTGTTGCTGTAGGCACCCACTTTAAGTGGCTCCATTGCCGCTTTCATTTTCGCGACCAGGGTATCTGCCGCCGCATCACCAACAGCAACCGCAACAGACAGCGCCATGCAACGCTCACCCGAAGAACCAAAGGCCGCGCCTAACAGTTGGTTAACGGCGTTATCCATATCCGCATCGGGCATAACGATGGCATGGTTTTTCGCGCCACCCAGTGCCTGACAACGCTTACCGTTGGCATTGGCCGTGCTGTAGATATATTCCGCAATCGGCGTAGAACCGACAAAGCTCACGGCTTTAACACGACTATCGGTCAACAGTACATCCACCGCTTCTTTATCACCGTTAACCACGTTGATCACGCCTTTAGGCAGACCCGCTTCTTGCAGCAACTGAGCGATAAAAAGCGTGGATGATGGATCACGTTCAGACGGTTTGAGGATAAAGGTGTTACCGCAAACAATCGCCATGGGATACATCCACAGTGGCACCATCGCGGGGAAGTTAAACGGCGTAATACCCGCCATCACACCTAGTGGCTGAAATTCACTCCAAGAATCGATACCGG
>NZ_JBLWZV010000005.1:0-213138 GCF_048266285.1 Amphritea sp. | reverse complement strand
CCGTCACGTTTAATCTACATACTCAAGTTGATATTTCAAAACCGCAGCGTAAGGTGGCTGAAGTGAGTGCTTCACGCGAACTCAAAGTGAAAGCCGTTCCTGATGCGATAAAATCTAAATAGGGTGTTTCATAAATTAAACGGTGATTCATATGGTAAGTGCAACAACGCTTAGTTGAATTTGCGAAATAGGTCATTTCATAACAGATTGCTGCAGTGGAAAAATACTGGCCCGCGCTCGTATTTTCCGCTTTCACGTTTATTTACGGGGCCGGGGTGCCATCTGCTGTGAATGAACGGCATGATTAAGTAGCTAATTGGTTGTTTGGTAAGGTAATACCGTGCTTCTATTCTTTATGCGCTTTCTCTCGGCGCGTCGAACCGTGAGAGACGTATGTTCCCACGCTTTCCTCTGTCGTCATCGCGGTGTATCCCGTTGCTAAATCATTAGACTCTACTCGTTAATATAGCTGAAGTTTAAAGGGGACTCGGGTAGAATATGCCCCCTTTTGTCGGCTGAGCGCAGGTTGCGCGGTCAGTCATAGCTGAATCACTGAGTTTAGGTTAGCGTTTTTCTATGCAGGTTAAAGATTTTCATTTCGATCTACCCGATGAGCTGATTGCCCGCTATCCGTTGGAAAAGCGTAGCGATAGCCGCTTATTCTGTGTCGATGGCAATAGTGGTGAGTTTCAGCACCGACAGTTTTTTGATGTGTTAGAACTACTGGAATCCGGTGATTTAGTGGTATTTAACAACACCCGGGTGATTCCCGCGCGCATGTTCGGCGAGAAAGCTTCTGGCGGTAAGATCGAAGTGCTGATCGAGCGGGTGCTGGATGAGCGTTCGGCGCTGGCGCATATTCGCTCGAGCCGTTCGCCGAAACCGGGTGCCGAATTGACCCTCGATGGTGGCTTAAAAGCGACCATGGTGAGACGCCATGATGATCTGTTCGAGCTGGAATTCGAACTGGCGGAAGGTCATCTGATCGATGCGTTAGAGCAGTTTGGTCATATGCCATTGCCACCTTATATGAAGCGCGAAGACGAACTGTCCGATCGTGAACGTTATCAGACGGTGTATAACGAGAAGCCCGGTGCGGTGGCTGCACCGACAGCCGGATTGCATTTTGATGACGCCCTGATGCGCAGCTTGGAAGAAAAAGGTGTAAATAAAGCCTTTGTTACCCTGCATGTTGGCGCGGGTACTTTTCGTCCAGTGAAGGTCGATAATATTCAGGATCACAAAATGCATGCTGAATATATTGAGGTGTCCGAAGAGGTGTGTCAGGCGGTTCGAGAAACCAAGGCGCGGGGTAATCGGGTATTGGCCGTGGGTACAACTTCGGTTCGTTGTCTCGAAACGGCCAGCAAAAGTGGTGAAATTGAGCCGTTTTTTGGTGATACCGATATTTTTATCTTTCCGGGGTATGCGTTCCGCACGGTGGACCTGTTAATTACCAACTTCCACCTGCCCGAATCGACCCTGCTGATGCTGGTGTCGGCATTTGCCGGGTATGACCATATGATGGCAGCCTATCAAGAGGCGGTGGCGCAGCGCTATCGTTTCTTTAGTTATGGCGATGCGATGTTGCTGACTAAGCAAACAGTGAAATAAACCCGGGTGACGGCTTGGCGATGCTGTTGCAGCGAAAGTAACGGCCGTTGACGCGGGTAAAAATGGCGATGAGCCTTTAATTTATGTAATTCAGCCTTATATAGGGAAGAGATAGCCGTTCCCCTGGCGAAACCAGACAGTAGGAAAGCGTGTGACCAGAGAATGTTTTATGAAGTTTGAGCGTTTGGCGACCGATGGCAAAGCCCGTCGTGGCTGCTTGAGCTTTCCCCGTGGTGATGTTGAGACACCGGCCTTTATGCCGGTGGGAACCTATGGTTCGGTTAAGGGGATGTTGCCGAAAGATATTGAGGCGATTGGCGCTCAGATTATTCTGGGTAACACCTTTCACCTGATGCTGCGTCCTGGGACTGAAGTGATTAAAGCCCATGGCGATCTGCATGACTTTATGAACTGGAAAGGGCCAATTTTGACCGACTCCGGTGGCTTTCAGGTGTTTAGCCTAGGCGCGATGCGTAAAATCACTGAAGCAGGGGTACATTTCCAGTCACCGGTGAACGGCTCGAAAGTCTTTATGGGGCCGGAAGAGTCGATGCAGGTGCAGCGTGATCTTGGCTCTGACATTGTGATGATCTTCGATGAGTGTACGCCATACCCTGCCACTGAGACGGAAGCGGCCGAGTCGATGCGTTTATCATTACGCTGGGCTAAGCGTTCTAAAGCGGCCCACGGCGATAGCCCTTCTGCGCTGTTTGGTATCGTGCAGGGCGGCATGTTCCCCCATCTGCGGGATGAGTCGATCGAAGGGCTAAACGACATTGGCTTCGATGGTTATGCCATTGGCGGATTATCCGTCGGCGAACCGAAAGAAGAGATGGTTAAAGTATTGGATCATCTGGCGTATAAAATGCCGGAAGATAAGCCGCGTTACCTGATGGGCGTGGGTAAGCCAGAAGACCTGGTTGAAGGTGTGCGCCGTGGGGTCGATATGTTTGACTGCGTGATGCCGACTCGAAATGCCCGTAATGGTCATCTATTTACCCGCAATGGTGTGGTAAAACTGCGTAACTCCGCCAATAAAACGGATACGCGGCCATTGGATGAGCAATGTACGTGTTATACCTGTCAGAATTTCAGCCGTGCCTATTTGCACCATCTTGATAAATGTAAGGAGATCGTTGGCTCGCAGCTAAATACGATCCATAACCTACATTACTATCAGGAGCTTATGGCTGGATTGCGTCAGGCCATTGAACAGGGTAAATTGGACGACTTTGTTGACCAGTTCTACCAGCTTAAGGGGATGGAAACACCGCCCCTTAATGATGACGTTTGATTTTATTTTTATTAATTATTGTAAGTATTAGGAGAAGCCTTAATGAGCTTGTTAATCTCTTCAGCACACGCTGCAGACGCTGCCGGACCGGGTGGTTTGGACCCAAGTATGTTCAACCTGATTTTTCTGGTGGGCTTCGGTGTTATTTTCTACATGTTTATGTGGCGTCCACAAGCTAAACGCGCCAAAGAACATAAGGCGCTGCTCGGTGGTCTAACCAAAGGTGATGAAGTGATCACTGCTGGCGGACTGATTGGTAAAGTCGTGCGTCTGAACGAAGACTACGTAGTTCTCAGTGTTAATGACACCACTGAACTGACTTTCCAAAAGACTCATGTTAGTGCTGCGTTGCCAAAAGGCACCATTAAACAGATCTAATCATCAAGAGATAACAAAACGCCACTATCGTGGCGTTTTTTTGATGTGATGAAGCCATGCCTGCCAAGCGGGTTTGGCTTTTTAACCGTTTAAATCTAAATACTGGTGCCCGGACGGGGACGTGCCTGTTTTAACCATGCACTGATCCATCGCCGGGCTAGTTAGGGACAGAGCGCCATGCTCAATAAATATCCACTGTGGAAAAACGCGCTGATCGTGCTGGTATTGCTGATCGGCGGTATCTACGCTGCGCCTAACCTTTATCCTGATGATTACGCTGTTCAGCTTTCCGGTACTCGGGAATCGAACATCGTTAACCAGCCGTTGCTGGATCAGGTTAAACAAGCGCTGCAGCAGGCTAATGTTAGTGTTAAAGGTGATGAGCTGACCGATAAAGGTGGGTTGATCCGCTTTAAAGACAGCCGTAGTCAGCTTGAAGCTAAAGAGATTATCAGCCGAACCCTGGGTGATAGTTATGTTGTGGCGCTTAACCTAGCACCAACAACGCCTGAATGGCTCAGAGCTGTTGGCGCAGGACCGATGAAGTTGGGTCTAGATTTGCGCGGCGGTGTCCATTTCCTGTTGGAAGTCGACATGGTGTCTGCCGTGGCACAGCGCCTGGATGTCTATGTTAGCGAGATTAAAACTAAGCTGCGGACTGAGAAACTACGTTACCGCTCGGTTGATCATCGCGAAGATGGCAGCCTAGAGCTGAAGTTCTCAACGGCCGATGTGCGTGATCAGGCCGAAAGCCTGTTACGTAAGGATTACACCGAGTTTCTGATCAATAATGACGACAAGGACGGTGCTTTCTACGTCACTATTAATCTGGCTGAGAGCAAAATTCGTGAGATCGAAGACTATGCAATTAAGCAAAACCTGACCACCCTGCGTAACCGGGTGAACGAGTTGGGTGTTGCTGAGCCGCTGGTGCAGCGTCAAGGACGTAACCGTATCGTTGTTCAGTTGCCGGGTATTCAAGATGCCGCTGCGGCTAAACGGATTATCGGTAAGACGGCTAACCTTGAGTTCCGTCTAGAAGCGACCACCGATGCCTCACGGGCGACCACTGAAACTTACGAGTTCCGTGATCAAAGCCGTGATGCCACTCTCGAAAAAGACATCATCATTACTGGCGCTAGTGTGTCTAATGCCCAGTCGTCCTTTGATGAGAACGGCCAGCCACAGGTTAATATCTCGCTGGACGCTAAAGGCGGTCAGATGATGAACCGTACAACGCGTAATGCGATCAAGCGTCGCATGGCGGTACTGTTTGTCGAGCATAAGAGCCGCACGCTGTATGAAACCGTTGATGGCGAGCAGGTTGCTAAGCGTATTCCGTATGTCGAGAAGCGGATTATCTCACTGGCGACGATTCAGAGCGTATTGGGTGCTAGCTTCCGGATTACCGGCTTGGATAGCGCCACCGAATCTTCAGAATTGGCCTTGCTACTGCGGGCGGGTGCCCTGGCGGCCCCGATCTACTTCGTTGAAGAGCGGACCGTTGGCCCTAGCCTGGGTGAGCAGAATATTGAGCTGGGTATGATGTCGGTACAGATCGGCTTTGCCTGTGTCTTGCTGTTTATGGTGGCTTATTACCGGGTGTTTGGTCTGCTGGCTAACATCGCCTTGACGTTTAACTTGATGATGCTGTTGGCGGTAATGTCGATTCTTTCGGCGACTCTAACGCTGCCGGGTATTGCTGGTATCGTGTTGACCGTAGGAATGGCGGTGGATGCGAACGTGTTGATCTTCTCGCGAATACGGGAAGAGCTCAAAAATGGACTGCCCGCGCAATCGGCAATCAGTGCTGGATTTGATCGGGCGTTCTCAACCATTTTTGATGCCAATATCACCACCTTATTGGCGGCGGTTATTTTGTTTGCGATGGGTTCAGGACCAGTGAAAGGGTTCGCGATTACCCTGTCGGTCGGTATTCTGACCTCTATGTTCACTGCGATCATGGTGACCCGGATGCTGGTTAATCTGACTTACGGCGGTCGTGCGCTGAAGAAACTGTCGATCTGACGGAGTAGAGTAAGATGACGACTGAAAAAATCTATAACTTTATGGGGCTGCGTAAAATCGCAGCGATGCTGTCGATCACTTTATTGCTGATCTCTATCGGTTCTCTGGCGATCAACGGGCTTAAGTTTGGCTTGGATTTCACCGGCGGCTCGTTGATCGAGGTGGGTTATCAACAGGAACCGGATCTGAACGGCATTCGTGACAAGTTACAGGATGCTGGCTATGACGATGCGGTGGTGCAAACCTTTGGTTCGCCAGTTGATATCCTTATTCGCATGGGTGTTGCCCATGACCCGAAACTGGGTGATCAGGTGCTGCAGACGCTGCAAAGCGATGAAACCCAAGAGTTGACCCTGCGGCGTAACGAGTTTGTCGGTGCGCAGGTAGGTGAAGAGCTGCGTGAGCAGGGCGGCTTAGGGATGTTGCTGGCACTGTTTATGGTGATGGTCTATGTGGCCTTCCGTTTCCAGCTGAAATTCTCGGTAGCGTCCGTGACGGCGTTAGCGCATGACGTTGTGATTGTGCTGGGCTTTTTCTCACTGTTTAAATTCGATTTCGATTTGACGGTGTTGGCCGCTATCTTGGCGGTCATTGGTTACTCGCTGAACGATACCATTGTGGTCTCTGATCGGATTCGGGAAAACTTCCGTAAGTTGCGTAAGGGCGATGCGTTGGAGATTATCAATGTCTCCTTGAGTCAGACCCTTGGGCGGACGTTAGTGACCTCGTTCACCACCTTGTTAGTACTGGTTGCACTGGCGGTGTTCGGTGGTGAGATGATTTTTGGTTTCGCTATTGCGCTGCTGGTTGGGGTGTTTGTGGGTACTTACTCCTCTATTTATGTGGCGGCGAATGTCCTGGTCTTGATGGGGCTGACTAAAGAAGATCTATTACCACCTGAAAAATCAGAAGGCGAAGAAGTCGACGAGATGCCTTAATGGCTGTTATTGCGCTTGTCTTAGCCTAGGGTTGTTGAACCGCTAGGCTAACGATCGAAAAAACCGTGACTGATGTCGCGGTTTTTTTTCGCCTACGAAATTAGACCCGTTAGACGGTGCTGCCAGCTATTGCTGGTTTTAATGTCGGTCCGTTTTAAGTTTGATCATTGCCGTCCCAGAGAATGGCGCTATTATTACGGCTGTAGCGGGAAGTGTAACTTTCGGCTTTTAAACATGATTCTGGTCCGGCAAAACGAGCCAGATTAAGGTATTGTTGAAGTATCGTTATTTCAAACCTACATAGCAGAAGATGATGCATGTCAGACTCAAAACATTTTTCTGAAGACCCCCATGCCGACCGCGAAGCGGAGAAATATGAACGTCCGATTGCCAGCCGAGAGATGATTATGGCGCTGTTGGCGGAGCAAGGCGAGCCCTTGACCCGACCGCAGATTGAAGTGCTGCTGGATATTGAGGATGAAGAAAGCGGGGAGGCGTTACGCCGTCGCCTGCGAGCGATGGAGCGTGATGGTCAGTTAATGCGTGATCGTAAAGCCCATTATATTTTGTTGAGTAAGTTGGACTTGGTGGCGGGTCGGATTGCGGGGCATCGGGATGGTTTTGGTTTTCTTATTCCGGATGAGGGGGGTGACGATATCTTTCTCTCGGCCCGGGAGATGCGGCAGGTTTTCGACGGTGATCGCGCGCTAGTGCGAGCCACTGGGGAAGATCGCCGAGGCCGGACAGAAGGTGCCATTGTTGAGGTGTTAGAACGCAAAACCCGGAAGTTGGTGGGCCGCTTTCATGGTCACGGCGGATTCGGTTATATGACGCCGGAAAATCAGCGCATCAGTAATGATATTCAGATCCTGCCTGATCCCGATGGTAAGTTGGAATACAAGCAGGGTCAGTTGGTCGTGGTTGAGTTGATCACACCACCTTCTAAGCGAGCTAAGGCGACGGCTCGGGTGACCGAAGTGCTGGGCGATCATATGGCGCCGGGGATGGAGATTAAGGTTGCCATCCACAACTATGATATTCCCAACGAATGGAACGATGCGATACGTCAAGAGGTCAGTGAATTTGGCCCGGATGTGCCAGATTCAGCGATCGAGAATCGCGTCGATCTGCGTGATCTGCCGCTGGTGACCATAGATGGTGAAGATGCTAAGGATTTCGATGATGCGGTCTACTGTGAGCCAATACGTTCCGGCGGCTGGCGCTTATGGGTGGCCATCGCCGATGTCTCCTCCTATGTGCATCCGGGTAGTCAGTTAGATATTGAGGCACACCTGCGGGGTAACTCGGTGTATTTTCCTGAGTTTGTGGTGCCGATGCTGCCGGAAATTCTATCGAACGGCCTGTGCTCGCTGAATCCGGATGTGAACCGTTTGGCGATGGTGTGTGAGATGACCATCAGTGATGCCGGTAAACTAACCGACTATACCTTCTATGAAGCGGTGATTCGTTCTAAGGCACGGCTGACCTACACCAAGGTCGGCGCCATGCTGGAAGAACCTGATTCTGAGCAGGGTATCGCAATGCGTCAGCAATATGCCGAGGTGTTGCCGCATATTATCCACCTGCATGATCTCTATTTTGCCCTACGTCGCGCCCGTGAAGAACGTGGCGCTATCGATTTTGAAACCACTGAAACCCGGATTTTATTTAGCGAAGAGCGCAAGATCGAGAAGATCGTGCCGGTGGTGCGTAACGATGCACATAAGATTATCGAAGAATGTATGCTCTGTGCCAATGTTGCAGCAGCGAGTATCTTGCAGGGCATGAAGCAGCCTGCATTGTTTCGGGTGCATGATGGCCCGAAAGATTCAAAACTGCAGACTTTGCGCACCTATCTTGGGCCTTTAGGTTTAAGCTTGGGCGGCGGCGATGAGCCGACCCCACCGGATTATCAAGCGCTATCGGAATCGTTAGAAGGGCGCGCTGATAAGCATGTTATTCAGGTGATGATGCTGCGGTCTATGTCGCAGGCGGTATACAGCCCCGAACATAAAGGTCATTTCGGGCTGAATTATGAGGCCTATGCCCACTTTACCTCGCCGATTCGTCGTTATCCGGATCTGTTGGTGCATCGGGCCATACGGGGCCTGATTCACTCAGAAAGTAACAGCCCTCATATCACTCGGCCGGCTAACTTTAAGCTCGATAAGCGCTTTATCCACCGTTATACCCTAGGGCAGATGGTTGAGTTGGGCGAGCATTGCTCGATGACCGAGCGGCGGGCCGATGATGCCACTCGGGATGTGATGTCGTGGCTCAAATGTGAATATATGCAGGATTGCGTCGGTGATGAGTTCAGCGGAGTGATTTCGGCGGTGACTGGTTTTGGCGTGTTTGTCGAACTGGAAGAGGTTTATGTTGAGGGCTTGATCCATATCTCGGCTTTGCCGGGTGATTATTATCACTACGATGCGGCCCTACAACGGTTGCACGGTGAGCGTAGTGGTAAATCATTCCGTCTAGGAGATCGGGTACAGGTGCTAGTCGCTAGAGTCGATCTCGATGACCGTAAGATCGATTTCGAACTGGTAAAAAAACTAGAAGCTGGGGATAAGTTGGACAGTGATGCTGATAAACCCGAACCGAAGCGTTTGAGTAAGCGGGAGCTGTTGCGTCAGGGCAAGCTGTCTCTGGCCGAGCTAGAAAGCCGACAGGGACGCAAACCTACGGGAGGACGACCGTCCGCTAGACCTTCTAAATCGACTTCAGGAAAGCCTGAGAGCAAACGCTCTCGTCAGACGTCGGAATCGGAAGCGCCTTGGGCGAAGTCAGATAAGCGCGATGGCGCTCGGCCACCCCGTAAGCGTGGAACCGAGCCGAAAGAAGGTAGAGGCTCACGCCAGCCACTGGAAGCGAAACCGGCGAAAAACGGCGCGCGTCTGAGTGAAACAGAGCTAGAGCTGACTCGCCTATCCCGTAAGCCCGCCAAGGGGCTAAGCAATCGAGCGAAAAAACGAAAACTGAAAAAACTGCGGGGCAAACGCTCGGATAAATAATGGCCTAAAGCCATAGCCTGTAACGATTAACTGATGTTAACGAGGGCTTTTACGGTGAATTAATTAAGGCAGATATCATCCTCGATGGTATCTGCCTTTTTTGTTTTATAGCTGAGCTTTGGCAAGGGGGGCATATGGTTTTTAACCGTCCATCGTTATTAAGGGGGTTAAAACGAATCCTTTATGCGATAAAAAATTTTAATACTTGATAATTACTCAATATAGGTAATCTTTTTTCTATATTAGCTAATGTTAATTTATTGTTTTTGTTGATATTTCTTTTCGTCTTGCGATTATTGATGATTTATTGCCGATAGGGAGAGGTAAAGGTCTATTGACAATTATATTGTTTGAACTTTGATTGAAAACTAACCATACTCTTTGGGCTACAAGAGTAATCTATGCTGATAACAATTAAAAATAACTAAAGATAGCATCGGATGCTGACTCTCCTGTTAGGTTACCAGAGAGAGACTCCTCAGGATGAGGCCGAGGGGGAACCATGGAAAACATAAAAATAACCCGCGCTATTGCAAGTGCGGGTTTCTGTTCTGTATTGCTCTGTTCTGCTCCGGCCCAAGCCGAGGATTTGATGGATGTATGGCGAGTAGCCGCAGAAAACGACACCAAATACCTTTCTTCCTACTATAAATTCCGCGGTGATCAAGAAATTGTCAATCTGAGCCGTGCGGATCTATTACCAACCATTTCGCTCCAATACGAGCATAAAGAAACGAGCAAAACCATTAATGAGTCGGACAACCTTGTCTTCTATGGCAACTCCGCTGATTACCCCACCGATAGTTACGGCCTAACACTGACCCAATCAATCTTCGATTACTCTCGCTGGCAGCGTTATGACCAATCTAAGATTAGCGCTAATCGGGCCGAAGTCGAATATACGTTATCCAAGCAGCAACTGTTATTAAGGCTGTCCGAAAGTTATTTCTTAGTGCTTGAGCGGATTGATCAGTTGGAAGCCGTTGAGGCCGAAAAGAAAGCGATGCTTAAGCATTTTGAAGTGTCTGAAAAGAAGCATAAAACAGGGCTCGTCAGAACTGTTGATTTACAGGACGCTTCGGCACGTTACTTGAATGCCCTGAGTAAAGAGGTCGAGTTACAGAGCCGCTTAATGGATAGCCGTTATGCCTTACGGGAGTCGTTAGGGAAGATGCCGGGTTATCTATCCCGCTTACGCGCAGATATTGAGCTTGAAATGCCGGTTCCGTCTGACCCTCAAGAGTGGGTTAAATTGGCCGCCAGAAACAATCCTGAACTCACCATCCTTAATCTCTCTTTAAAAGAAGCAGAGAAAGAGATTAAAGCTCTCCGTGGTGGTCATTATCCTACGGTCGATTTCACCTTAACTCACGGTAATGAAGCCATCGAAGGTTCACCGTTTGGTGGGACGAGTGATATCGATACCACCGAGATGTCGGTGAGATTTAACCTACCTTTATATTCGGGCGGCAAGACGTCAGCTAAGCTGCGTCAAGCTATCGAAAAGCGCAGCAGTGTGCTTGAAGATCGTAACGATATGCAGCGCTCTGTTGAGCGTTCAGCGCATGATGCGTACTACCGTATTAACGAGGCTATTGTGCAAATCGGTGCGCTGGAAAAGTCTTTGCAAGCACAGGAAGGTCGTTTGCGCTCTAAATCAGCAGGATACCGTGGCGGTCAAAATAGCTTGGTAGAGGTGCTGGATGTTGAACAGGACCTTTCTGACGCACGGCAGTCTTTGATCAAGGCTCGTTATGATTATGTACTGAATGTTCTGCGTTTGAAGTTCTCCGTGGGCGCACTGCAGGAGGACGACCTGTCTGCCATCAATAGCTGGCTGGTCAGTGATGAGTCATAAGGGCTATGGCTGCGCTTATGTCAGTGCTTTTTAGGCACTTATATCGTCACTGCAGCCTAGTGCGTTTGCATCATTGAATCGCAATACCCATCTGTCACCGGTATTTACTGAAAAAGCGTATTGGTTCGCTGCTTTTTCGAATGAAAAAATCATTGGATGAAAATTATGTCGTATATATTCAATCGTCTACTAAGAATGCGTTATGACAAATTCCGCAATTTAAGACAATATATTTGGAGCAGCCAAGGGATTACTGCTCGACGACGTAATACTTACATGATGGAACAGATGGAAAACCGTTATCTGTTATCCGCGGATGCAGCCCCTCTGGCGTTAAGTGCTGAGCTGCTTAACGAAGAGGTGATGGTTGAGCAGCTAATCGATGCAGGTTTGGCTGAAGCGAGTAATTCGCAAACGTTACAACTGGTTCGCCAGCATGATGACGTCGACAATGCTGAGACGGGTAGCGATAGTCTTGCGGATATTGAAAATCTGAATTTGGCTGATCTTCAGGTGACTGCTGCAGAGCTAGATGAATTAGTGGCAGTGCAGTCGAAAGAGGGGGCTGAAGCGCAAGTCAGTGCGAGTGGTGAAGAAACCACTGGAGCGGTGGCCGCTACCGTTACGATTCAACATATTCAGCAGTTGAGTGGGCATCAGTTCGTTGTTATTGACCGTTCGGTTGAGGATTATCGTGCACTGTTGAGCACCTTTATGGGGGATGCGGGTCGTGACCTTGAATGGCATACCGAAGCGACCAGCGCGGGTAATGTTTTAGTCGCGGATTGGTATCCTGCGAACGAGAGTGCTAGTGAAACTTTAGAGGCTGACGCTGAACTTGCCGCTGAATTAGCTGATGTGCCGGTTGCTCGCCCACAAGCGGAGCGTGTCACGGTTGTTCTACTGGATGCTGAAGGTGATGGTGTTGAACAGCTCGCCGATGTTCTTTCTGCCTATGAAGATATTGCCGCGTTGCATGTGTTATCTCATGGGGCAACCGGTTTGCTGCGTTTGGGTACGGCTTCTTTGGGAAATGCTTCGTTAGAACGTTACCGTCAACAGCTTGAAGCTTGGGGGAAAGCATTAAAATCTGACGGCGATATCCTGATCTACGGCTGTAATGTTGCCCAAGGTGAGGTCGGTATAGCGTTTGTTGATCGATTGGCGGGCGCAACACAGGCCGATATTGCCGCGTCTGATGACCTAACCGGAAATCGTTTTATCGGTGGCGACTGGATACTGGAAACTGAATCAGGCTATGTCACGCATACCCTTGATATGATGTCTACCGAACAGTTCTCTTTCGCATCGAATGATCCTCTGTATAGCGGGTTGTTAGCGGCTGATAAATCGGTGAATATCGGTGAGCTAAATGGCACGGCTGCGCCGGTTATCCTAACGGCAGGCACAGATACCATTAACTTTACCGGCGTTGGCAGCGATATTCGCGTCACTGTGACCGGAAAAACCGCCACCACTCCGTTTAAAATTACTGCACAGGCGATTAATGAAACCACGGGTGCATTAGTGCCCAATACGTTGCGTACTTTTCAGTTTGCCGACGGTGATGATGCCACTATTAAGAACATTAAAGTGGGTCGGCTTGGATATAAAACCGAGCTTGAATTACAGACTAAAATAGATGTTTTAGACACATCGACACTGTCGTCTGCCCACATTGCTATCAGTAAAAAGGGTACCGCCCTTTCGAGTGATGATGCTTATAAATGGGTTAAAGACTATGTGGTGATGGGGGTTGATCCTAGCGCAACGGATGCTGCTACCCAGTTAGATGCTAAAAACGCAATTGCAGTGGTCACTAGCGGGACGGGTGAGATTGGCAAATTATCGATTGGTAAGGCCCTGGATGCAGGGAATACCCGACTTATTATCGATGATATTGGCGCGCCAATCGATATTGATAAAGCGAATACGAATTACAGCGGCAAAATTGATCTGTTGTATAACTCCGGTGCTTCAAATGCCGTGTTGACCAATTACGTTAATTTGTCGGCAGGCAATATCATTAAGGGGGTCGATACTTTAACGGGCTTTAGCACGGCATCATTTTCATCATTTACCGCCGACAAGGGCAAGCAAAAATTTGATGTTACCGGTTTAACTGATGTAACTGTTGCTGCCGGAGCGGGTGAAGATTATTTAGTCGGTGGCGCCGGAAGTCAGACCTTAGTGGGCGGCTCTGGAAGCGACAGTTATGTGTTTAAAGATAACTGGGGTGTCGATCAGGTTATCGAGAAAGGCGATACCAAAGATGGTTTAACGGTGATTAAGGGCGGCGATGCTGATGCGTTAGACTTTTCTGCGCTTACTCAGGCGATTACGGTTGAGTTTCATCCATCGGTTAAATCGACAGAGCCATTGTCGACCCCCACAACGCCGGCTATACCGGTGGTATCTGAAGTGTCAGATACTGATCGAACATCGACCGATAAATATGGTGTGCAGGTCTTCCAAGGCGCAAATGTAACCACCAGTACTCATGCGGTAAAAAATGCCATCAATGTTGAGAAAGTGGTCGGTGGTCTGGGTGATAATACCTATAAGTTCAATAATGACTGGGGACAGGTGTATCCGGATACGACGCCTGCGTTGACTGAGACCGTTAACTTTTTTATTGATGACACTAAATCAACCAGCAAAAAGGGGACGTTGGATTTCCGTGAGGTCACCCACGATTTAATCTTTGAGTTGGACAGCGTCAGCACAACCTCTACCGGGACGCCAGCAGTCACGACGATAACATCTTCAGTGAAAGTGACGGCTGTTGTCGAGAAGCAGATTAATATCGGGACAGCCGCTGCACCTATATTAAAAACAATTACTTATACCTATGTTGTGAACGCAGATAACGTTGCTAACATCATTGGTGGTCAGGGCAAAAACACTTACATTATCAAAGACCAGGATGCCTTGCAGGGCAAGATCTTGACCGCGAATACAAGCGGTAGCTTGGCTGAAGGCTTGGTGACCGGTAACGTCTATGTGGCGGGTGCCACTATTGCTAAAACCGATGGCGTTAATATTCTCGACTATTCGCAATACAAGTCTACGAACACTAACAATGTGGTTGTTGATCTGGGTGAAACGACACCGGGTGTTGCCAAAAGAGCTGTCACAGGTATTCTGAATAACGTCGATGGTACCGCCGCACCGGCGGCTACCAATGAAGTGCAAAAACTGACGGTGCCAAAAGTTAAAACGTCACCAACCGTTGCCCAAGAACTGACTAATATCACCAGTTTTAGATTGTCTCTGGGTGGTGTCGAAACCATCGATATTAGCAATTCAGGAACTGCCGCTTCAATAGCAACAGAGATGGCTGCTGCGCTGAACTCTCTGGTGTTGAAAGCAACGCCGGTCACGACTACCAGTACAACCACTCCTCCTGTAACGACTCCTGTAACCCCAGCACCATTAGTCACTGTTACAGGGAGTGGTTCGGCTAGCGGAACGACGCCTTACAACTTTACTATTACGTTTCAATCGTTATCGGCTGGACTGAATATTCCAGACATTAAACTGATAGCGGAAACTCGCCAAGAGAAGAGAACCACAGGGGGAACCACTCAAGCGACGGTTGTTTTAAGTGCTGAGACTGAAACTCATCCTGATCCTCTTACTATCGTCAAAGCATATACATCCAGTGGGCCAACTCCCGAAGATCGCTACACCCTGACCACGACCGTTAAAACCATCACCATTGATGCCGTAGAATTGACAGCCGCCAGTACGGGATTAAAAGCGGGCGCCATTGACCGTATAGATGGTTTGAAAGGCACCTCTGATTCAGGTGCGGGTACGGTTAAGAGCATGACCGTGTTAGGCGACTTTGGTTTGTTAGTTAATAGTACGGGGAGTGGTGACGACCTCATATTCTCTGATAACTATACCCAGGCTGTCAGTGTTAAAACTGGGCGTGTCTGGGATGGTGGTGCTGGCCAAGATGTTATTACCGGAACACTTCAGGGCGATATCCTTTATGGCGGGTTGGATAATGATGCCATCGGCGGCGGTGGAGGTGATGATAACCTCAGTGGTGGTGCAGGCAATGACCGAATCAGCGGCGGTTTAGGTAACGATGTTATCAGCGGCGGTGCTGGTAATGACCACCTCAGTGGAGGCTTGGGGGATGACAGTCTCGTGGGGGGGGCCGGTCATGACGTTCTTTATGGCGGCATAGGTGACGATACTCTCATCGGTGGTAAAGGTTACGATCATTATGTGTTCATCAATGATTGGGGCCAAGATAACGTTATTGAAAGTCAGAAAGGTAAAGATGACAAAACCACAGATGAGGGATTAAAAGCCCGTGGTGATGTGCTCGATTTCTCCAATGTTACTCAGGAGATGACCTACTTATTTAACAGTTCTAATCTGTTGGCGGGCACCGGCACTTTCATTAAAGATAAAACCAGCTGGACTAAAACACTGACGGGGTTTGGTGATGTGTCTGGTCATTTTGCCCTTACCGCCAATACTGTGCGTGTTAACAGTGAAGGTAATGCCAATGAAGTGCAGCGAATATTTCTCGGTGGCGCTAAATCTGGCAACTTTACCGTAAAACTGAATAATTTTCCTAAACCCGATGGTACTGTTGAAACGATAGCATCGATCTCAATAACAGTCGGCGCCACCACGACGCTCACAGCGGCGAATATAAAAACGGCACTGGAAACAAAGCTTGGAACGCTTTTGACTGATAATGGTGTAGCGCCCGTTGGTGATCTGGTATCGGTTAAGTCTGCAGGGGCAGGGACCGGTGCTTTTGATGTTGAATTTAAGCAACCGATCTATACTAATATCCCATTAATGACGATTGTCAGTACAACTGGACTGACCTATACGCCGCCGGTGGTTGGCACCGTGGTGCCGGGTGTTAATACCGTTGATCCGGCGACTAATTTAATTACTAAACACACTAATGGCTCAATTAATATCGATCTAGGCCTCGCCGAATCTGGCAGCTTTACCTTAGGTTTTGAATATTCTAAAACAGTTGCAGGGGTCGAAACGCCGAATCAGTCTGTATCCATTACAGTGCCTATCGCCTCCGGTTCTACCCCGAACGATATTGCCGCCCAGATTCAGCAAGAATTAAACAGTCATAATCCACAGATATTTGCCAGTGTGGTGGTTTCCGGTGCCGGCAATAAGTTTGAAATTACCGTATTAAACCCTGAAATCAGTAAGCTTCATACGGTCGCGATTACAAACGCCACATCGCTTAAAGGTAAGCCTGACATCTGGTCTACTGTTGAGGGTTCTTCGGTTCGCGAGATTAAGCAGCTGACTCTTAATAATGTTACTGAAGGTAGCTTTGTTTTAACGATTGGTAAGTATTCCACTGGCCCAATTACCATTGACACGACGGCAGCGTCGGTTGATCTGCAAAAAGAAAATACGCGCTTAGCTATTCAGACCGAACTCAATAAGCTTAAGCGTAATTTTGTGCAGAAATACACGGTGGAAGTTCGCACCGATAGTTTTACTGATGCATTGAAAGAGTGGGAAATTACTTTTAAAAAGCCGGGTGAAAATGATGTCGCGGATATGTCTGTCGATGTGACAGGCTTAACAGGGACTAATAATTTACAGGGCCGTGTGACGACTCTGGCCGATGGTAGCCGGTCTGGCAATATCCACGCGTTTGAGACTATTCTGGCGCCTAATGCGGATGCGACCTTTATCTTTGGTTCTGCGTCGATAACCGATATGTTAGCGGCTATTGCGGTTCCGGAAGTGTTACGCAAAACGAACTCGGTTACCATCGATACCAGTACTTTGACGGCTAATGACCATGTGTTGGATATCGATTTTAGCCAAGTTGCTGATGAACTTAATTTTAATTTTGAACAGAAGGGGGCGGTTAAAGAGGTACAGCCGCTTATTATTAGCAACACCACGACAGGTGAATTTGCGCTTGATTATAAGATTCAAGAAGTTCAGCGATTGGCCTTTACCGGTGCGGAACAGCCGAGTGGAACCTTTAAGTTAAGTTTTACTGATCCTGGTGGCTCTCACGCCGTTAAAACCACGGCCACCCCGATTCAAATCATTACCGATGCAGCGACCGGTAAAGTAGACGTTAAAGCCACCGCTTTAAAAATTCAAACCGAACTGAATAAACTGACATTCACATCCGCTTCTGGCTCTCAGACCCTTAATGTGAAAGTGACCGGTGTAACGGTTGATGGCTCCCCTATAACCGCAGAAACTACCAACGAAAGCTTTAAAGCCAACAGCTGGAATATCACCTTTATCAATAAAGAGTTGGTCGATGTCGACTTGTTACAAGTCAGCTCTGCAACGGTGACCCCTGTGGTCACTACAGTCAAAGATGGCGTACACAAAGTAACCGATAAGATTACCTTTGTTGCAGGGAATAAAGAGGCAAATATCACCGAGCTGAGCAATAAGCTGAACGAATTACTGGGTGAAGGCTCGGTTACCGTTAAGGAGCCGCGCTTTGGCAGTACGGCAGCTCAAACGAAGCTGAATATTACCTTTAATAATCCAGGTGATGTGGTCTTAACAAAGGCTTTGAAGAATTTAGATGGTTCGGCTCTGGGGTATACCACGCCCGTGACGGGCCGATTGGATTTGGCGACGACAGCTGCCAACGGCAAAATCGATGGTAACACCGGTCAACTATCGCTTACTGTCGAACGTGTTGCTCCGAGACCTACGGCGTTAAGCACCGATGCTCAGGCGTCGGGCTTTGTTGATAAATTACTGGGCGAAAGTGTTTTTGAGACCTTTGTCTTCACCGATGTCGGTGATAATACCATCGTCCGTGGTGGCGTTAACTCGAATACGTTCGCCATCTCCGGTAATACGACGTTTAAGGGAACGATTATTGGTGGTACAGGCCTTAAGCCTCTATCCGCGCAGCTCAATGTTGACGGTTTGATCGACCTGTTATCGTTAACCGCTCCGGATTTCGCGGTAAAAAATACTGTTGATATCTCGGGGGGGAATTTCGCGGATCTGACCAAAATTTCGTATGTAAATTTAGCCGAAACCTCCAAATCATCCGTTGCTGTTGATACGGTTGTTGATGGTCATCGAGGTGCTGAAGTCCAGCGTCTGTCTATCCCCGAAGCCCAGCGTGGCGGTTTTACATTAACCGTACAGGGTGACGCGACGACGGTAACCACGGCCCCTATCTATATGACGCCGCCGGTTCAGCAACAGCTGTTGGTCACCGACTCGACGGACTTTAATCTGACCTATGTCGCAACCATCGCCGGCGTTCAAACCGTTCAAACCATTACCGGTTTAAACAGCGGTGTAGCAACGGGCGATCATTCAACAGCTATCGCGGATAAAATAAATACGCAATTAGCCACAGAGTTTAGTTTGGCTGCTGGTTCAAAGGTCGTTTCGGTGACTAAGAATGAGGGTGGCTACCTCATTGCTTACACGAACCAGAATAACATGGTGGAATTTACCGGCGTCCTAACTTCTGCGTCAGGTAGTGTGGCGGTATTTACGCAAGAAACGGCAACCTCGCTTAATGATGTCGCTCTGGCACAGCGTATTGAAAACGCGATATATGCTGCGATGGCTCTGCCGACGGGTACGCCAAAAGCGGTTTTAGTCACGGCGGGTGACGCGGGAACATTTGATCTGCGCTGGCGTGTGGAGGGGGATAAAGCGGTTACTACGCTGACTAATATTTCTCTTTCTGCACCAGCGGTTGATCTCGTTTTAACACCATCAACGATGACTGCGCCACAAGTTCACTCAATTACTATTACTCACGGTGCCAATACTGATCCTTATAATTTATATATTGGTACTCATAAAACAGTCGATCTAGCTCAGGATGCCGATAAGGATGCTATTGAGGCCGCCTTACAGCAGCTTATTAATCAGCAATCGAGTTTGACGGGTACCGTGACGGTGACGGGCACTGGTCCCTTCACTATTAGTATTGCGGGTGGCTCTGTTGCATCCATCGTGGCTAAGAACAGTCTTTTTTCAACGGTATTGGGTACATCGACTATTACCAGTCAGTCGACCAATGGTCAGGAGGTTCAAACTCTTAATATTAACGGCGCCTCGCAGGGCATCGTGGGGCTGAAATACAACCTAAAGACCTTGGCTGATAACAGTCCGGTCACCGGCTCCGTCTATGTGGATGTTGCGCTACAAACAGGCGAGACAGCCGATACTCTGCGTGGGCGTATCGAAGCGGCACTGAATACCCAATTGGCGGGTATGGCGACAGCCGTCGTTACCCTCGTTGGCGATAATTTCAGTATTAAACTGACACCGTCTACTACGCATATTGTCGAATCGATGGGTGGCACCGGTTATGGCTTATCATCGGCCACGACCGATCAATCCTTAACGCCGGTAAAAGTAGGGCCAATAGATGCCTATCTGGATCGCACGGATAGTAGCAATGCTTCTCTAGTTGAGACCAACCGGATCTATAAATTTGCTATGCCGCCGGTGGTTGCCGGTGAGGCTATTAGCGGTACATTCACGCTTAACTTTGGTGGTGTGACCACCGGTTCCATTGATTATGACGCTAACAGTAGTACGCTGCTAACGAATATTAATGCAGCTTTGACGACATCCTCTATCAATGCCTTACCCGCCACTTTAGTGGGAAGTGAGTTTGTCGTTGAAATCGTGGTTGATCTCAGTGCGGCTGAACAGCCTTTTATTGTTGATGGCTCAAACTTAGCGATGGTTAAGAGTACCGCCGTTGCTGCACCCGGTGTAGCTGCCAATATTGTCACCATTGCCAATGGCAGTACGGTGAGTGTGGCTGAAAAACAACGTGTTACGTTGGTGGATCAGTCACTGCCCTCTTTCCGCCTGTCCGTTAATGGTGTCAGCACCCTGGATATTCCGGTCAATCAGAATGATGAGGCTACCAAGGTCGCCATTCAAAGCGCACTGAATGCGGCCTTAGGGGCAAACAAAATTACCGTTACGGTCAATCCTGATAGCAGCAAGACTAAGTCATGGATACTGGAAGTCACCGGAACCACTCGCCTTAGCGATACGGATAATCTTGTTGTTGGTGATAATGCTAATGCCATTACTGGCTATGCGAAAGACGACTTTACTCAAACGGTTTTAACCAGCTTATTGGGTAAACAGGCAGGTTTTACTGGCCGCATTCAGAATATCGATAATGTGACCTACGGTGCTGGTTTAAACATTGTATTGAATACGACACTCAACCCTGTGGCTGCATTGGGTAATGCCTCTTTGGGCAGTAATGTGTTTGAGGTGGGCGGTAACTTAATTGAAAACTCAATCACTAACCCTGCCGCGCAATTTATTGCAAATGCGGTGGTTGCAACGGCGATTAACGGTGAGCCTTCACTGTTTTCAGATAATGTTGTCGCACCGGGTATTCATATACTTGCAGGTGGTTGGGGCGCAGATACCTATAAATTTAGTGGCTTATGGGGGGCTGCTGCGGTTATTGAAGCGCCTGATATCAAGATTGCAGGTGTCAGTGATTTCTTTGATACATTAGACCTTTCCGACGCAGGCTATGGTCTTAAAGACCAGCTGGGTAGCGGTGAAGTTAAAAATACCCTGCACTATGATATTTGGGAAATCACGACCGATAATATTAGTGAGTTCACCGACCTTATCAGTGTTGGACGAGATGATGCTGAAGTGCCTCTGTTATCGATTGGTGCTAATTTTATTATGGTCCGTGACGAGATATTCGGATCAGCATTGAAGCGCTTAGGTATTCCGTTGCCTGATGATATTTTATTAGGCAACTACGTATTTGCCACCGGTATTGAAAATATTGTTGGCGGTGGCGGTGATAATATCTTCACCTTCCATGACAATGCTCGTTTGCGAGGGGTAATCTCTTCTGAGGGTGATATCACTCTTAATTACCAAAATTATGATAATAATCTTGATGCTTCAGATGTCGTTGAGGGTGTCACGGTAGATGGCACCGCGGGTATTGCTTATACCTTATGGGAAGCTGTTGAGGTGCCTGTTTGGGGTGAGATTGCCGAGTCTAAAGTGCTATTTGGTAGTGCGACCTCGGTATTGGGGGAGCGTTGGAACTCGCTTTCCGGAGTCATTAATGCAGCGGTGGCTGCCGACTCACAGTACAACCTGTCTAATAATGGTGTAGCCGGCTTTACCAAAGTGATCGGTTCGAGCGGTGATGACACCTTTGTCGGTAACAGTAACGATAATATCTTTGTTATTGGTCAGGGGGGAGTTGATACGATTGATGGGGGGGAAACCGATAAAAATGGCAATACCCTTAGTCTGGAAGGCCAAAGTGCAGACTATTCTATCGATTTAGCACTGGGTACAGCGTTGCGAGCTCAGGGGGATGAACAGCAATCTTTAGTACTTAATGCTGTTGAGGGCGACCAGTTTACCCTCGAGTTACCTTCAAGTGATGATTCGGCGGTTGGTGGCTTTACCACCGCGGATATTGCTGTTGGGGCAAATGCCATTGCGACCGCCGCGAATATTAAAGCTGCGCTTGAATTATTCCTTGGGGCTAATAATGTCGGCGTGACCCCCGATGACGTGACGGCGGGTAAGTTTGCGATTACCTTCTTGAATCTGGACCGGTTTGATAATCCCGAACAGCTGATCTTTGCTCCAACCCACTTAACGGCTTCGAGCGATACGTCGGTTCAATCGGCGGTTGCGGCGCAGTCTCCATTAGATGGTACTGAGCAAAACTACATTCATCAGGTTGCTTTGGGCAATCAGGTCAGCGGCGGTGAGTTTACGCTTAGCTTTGATCACCCCGATAGTGCGAGTGGCTTGGTCACCGTTGTTATCCCCGCATTGGCCGACTATTCGGCGATGATGCAGCAGATTGAAGATAAACTGAACGGGGTTGCAGACCTCGCGGTCAATGTGACTCAGCCGGATCCTGCTTTGGCAGAAGATCAGCGTAACTTCACTTTTAATATTGAATTTATTACCCCCGCTTACACCGATGTGACGAATGTTAGTTTGGCTACAGGGAACCTAGAAAATGGGTCGACCATGGTCACGGTTTTGGATGGTTCTATCATTGTCGCCAACTACAAAAATATCCAAAACTTGGAAAGCGGTGAAGGCAATGATGTTTTTATCGATAATAGTGGTGGCGTGGTTGTCACGGATCTGGTGGATAGAAGTGCAAATCCGACCGACCCCGCCTCGTTTGAGCTAGATTTTACTGCCAATAGCTTTAATGAAGGTGAATTAGTCACACTGTCTTTTGCTAATTTTGAAACAACCGCGGGTGTGACACCCGATCCCGCGCGTTTGGCGGCGGTTTTTGCTATTGGTGCCGATAATGCCGAAACACTCAGCAATATGGAAACGGCACTGAATGAGTTAGCGGGTATCACGGTTGCGGTTAGCAGCACGGTTGATGGTAAGTTTACGGTACTATTTTCAGCCTCGCCGGCTCCTGTGGTGAGTGACTTCAAGGTGGATTTGGCTAAAACCACGTTTACCTTTAATGATAAATTCGGTCAGGACCAGGTTTTCTCCACCGGTACATCAGATGTACTCGACTTTTCTTCGATCACGGCAAAGATTACTCAATCGGCACCGCAAACAGATAGCGATGGTGACTATACCTCATACTCTTACAGCGACGAATCCGGCACCCTTCATGAGGTTAAAGCTTACGGCACTTTCGAAACGAAAGGGTTGGAGGCCGTTGCATCGGGAGAGGGGTTGTGGACGGCCTTTAAAACATCTCAAGGCTTCGGCGATTTTGTTACGACGGCTGCAGTGGGTACTGGCGCGACGATTGACACGACAACGGATGCCGCAGCAGTAGATAGATTAAAAGCGGAAGCGATTGCCCGGTGGACGGCCGTGTTGCCTGCTGCAGCGGTGACCGACTTACAGAATATTGCGGTTACCATTGGCGATATTGGTGGGACTGATGGTGTTGTCGGTAGAACCACGAGTGCAGTTGGCACGAATGGTTTGGAGTACACCATTACGCTTGATGATAATGCCGCGGGTGCGACTTGGTATCTAGACGCTACGGCCAGTGATGACACCGATGATGGTGTTTATGATGGTATCGACCTGCTGACAGTATTAATGCACGAAATGGGTCATGTGTTGGGCATGAGTCACCCTGATTTCGCTACCACCGATCTGATGATGGAAGTGATTGATAAAGGCCAGCGTTTGTTGCCTACATCCGATCACTTTAAGAGTTTATCGGATCAAACCAAGTTAAGTATTGGCTTGGGCGAGCTGGCCACTTGGTCATCGCATATCGGCACTAAAATTGATAACTATCTGGATGACTCAACGGCTATTCCATTTACCGATTTATCCTTGTCTGACCTTTTAGGAGACAAAGTCACTAATCTCGATGGCACGATCCAAACTAAAGTACAGTCCTTTGTCGACACCATTGATGCCTATCTCGATCTAAATAGTTCGGCCACTACTAAAGATCTCTTAGAACATTTACAAACCACCGGTTCGACTGATGGTTTTGCCATCAATGTCGCCTCGTCCTCTAATTTAAAAGAGTATAGCGTTGCGCTGACGCTCGAAAGCTTTAGTGAATTGGTCAATCTAGATCTGAATGAACTGATCTCATTTGGTGACTTTAACTTTGATCTGCCGATTGATATTACTCAGTCTCAGCCTCTGGTGATCAGTGGCGGTATCGACTTTATGTTTAACTTTGGTGTTGACGATGACGGCGCCTTCTATGTTCGTGATCCCGGGTTAGATGCGCACTTTAATTTTGGCGAAGAATATATTGATATTGTTGGTATAACGGCGGGTTCTGCCGATACCACACCGGCGACCGTGACTATTGCCGGTAATCATATCGGCGCAATAAAAAGTACCAGTGCCGGTCAGTTTATGGTCGGTGATAGTTTTTACCTACAGGGGGCTGGTAATACCGATGAGCTCTACACCGTTGCAGCGATAGAATTAAGTTCAGATGGTCGCTCAACGATTATTACGCTCGCAGAGGAAATTTCAGTCTCAGATCTGTCAGATGAGGTTGCTGGCAACCTGATAAAAGCGTTCGATTTTGGTGTCAATTTAGGGCCGGTTGGTTTTGAAGTAAATGACGCGGCGCTATCCTTGGGTGCATCGATCGGTATGGGCTTCGATGGTGTGCTGAATTATCAGGACATGCTCAGCGATAGCACTGCATCGCTAATGGGCTTGCCGAGCTTAGAAGGCGATGCTCACTTTGAGGTGTTGCTACCGGTATCACTCTCGGGGGCGCTGGATGGCTTCAGTAATGAAGTAGGCTTTATCACCGCTAGTAGCAGTGATTTGCCTGAAGATGCCTCAATGGGACAGTTTCTCGCCAGTGTTCCAAGCTCGGTTCAGTTTGATAATTTAGAAGAGGTCTTCTCATTAGGTGGCTTGTCACTCGATATGATTATCGGCGGTATCGATGAGCTTCTTAAAGATGTTGTCGGCACCGATCGCGAAGTATTGGGTCAGCAGACCGGTAATACTGTCAGCTTTTATGAAGAGCGTTGGGGGGCCGGTTCTGTTCTGGCGACGGATAGCTATGACATTTCACCGGCCGGTGGACCACAGGCCAGTCGTTATGAAATTCTTGAAGACGGTACCGGCATTACCCTGTTTGAATGGACAGAGACAGCCAGTGGCGATAATTTCTGGGGTGTTGAGCTATTCGAAAGCGATGTGCGTGTTGTTCAAACCTACGCCCATACTGCATGGGAATTAATGGGTAGCTATGATGCTGACGATGTCTTGGTTGAGCCGATTACCGAAAATGAGGTCACAGGCGCTACCTTTATCGATACAACCGGGGCTACCTCCTCTACGACGGGCGAGACGCTGTCGCGTTTCAACATTAAGGACGGCGTGCTTTATGACAAAATCGCCCTCATTGATGCTAGCCTCGCCGATATCTTAGGTGATGGCGGTGTCAGTTTTGCGGCGGGCCTGAGTAATGCCGTCAGTACTGTGCGTGATGCGGCGCGAAATGTTCAGCAATTGGAATATATGCTCAATGAAGAGCTGCGCATTTTATTGGCGCCTCTGGGTATTGCCTCAGATGCCGACATGGTTGATATGAGTTATATCAATTCAGCGTTTGATTTCGATCTAAATCTGGATCTGATTGCGGAAAAAGAGTTCGACCTCGCACTCGATATTGATGATCTTGGTTTAGATACATGGTTAGGCCTGTCGGCTGGTGCCTTAGATGCCATCAATGTGGAAGCGAATGCGAAAATAGATCTGAAAGCTGAAGCCGGCTTAGACCTTGGTTTCGGCTTTGATTTAAGCGATGTAAGCACACCGGTTTTTTACATCGATGAAATGACAGGTATCCATGCTTCATTGCATGGCGGGGTTGACGATCTCGATATTGAGTTAGGCTTTGATGCAGGCGCGCTGGGCACCATCGGTCTATTGGGCAAACAGGGTAGCGCCAATATCGATTTAGGGTTTTACGCCAATATGGGCAACCCTGGCGCTGACTCGAATGGTAACGGCTATCTAGATTTAACCGAAGTGACAGACGGTTTCCAAGCCTCGGCTTTTGGTTCTGCTGACCTGAATCTACCGATGTTCTTCCCCATTGAAGCACTACCTCTGGGCGGAACAGATAAAGATCTTGATGCTGATGGCGTTGCGGATAACGTCCTATTTGCCAAAGCGGCATTTAGTATCGATCAAAGCCAGAACTTTGTGAGTACCTTCGATTATAACCTGCCGAAATTCGATATGAATTTCGATGTCATCGTACTGTTATTGGATCTATTGAATGATCCAAAAACGGTTCGGGAAGGTCTGGAGGGTGCGTTCTCAGCTATCAACGAAGTGGCTAACGGTATCGATAATATTGCACTGCCGCTGGTGGGTGATGAACCGTTTGATGATCTGGCCAATAGCCTGCGTAGCATTGAAACCAGTGTGCTGGGTGAAAAAGATGCCAGCGGTTATATCAACGGGTTGGGTAAGAAATTACAAGACCTTGAAGCCGTCGGCGGTAAGGTATTTGAAGCCTTGCTTAATGAGATTCGCCAAGGGCTTTATGAGGGGCTGAAAACCATTAACAGCCCGCTATTTTCCTTTGTGGTGCCATTGTTAGATGCTTCCGGTGCCGTTCAATATGATAACAACGGTAAGATCAAAACGCGGCTACCGACAAGCGCTGATGATATTGAACTCACCTTTTCTGCCAATGGTTTATTAAGCTTCAATCTTAAATTTGGCGGTGTCTTAGTCGATGGTGAATTGCCGGTTGATTTTAATAAGACAATGCCCGGTTTAGGTTTGGAGATTGATGCCGCTTTAATTGCTGAAATTGATTATCTGATGGGCTTGGGGATTGGCTTAGGTAATATGGCGGCGGTAGGTAGTGGGCCTGATTTTGGCCTGTTCCTCGATACCTCGGGTATTAACGCGAAGGGTGAAGAGATTGCGCTCGATGTCGATGCACGGCTTAAAAATGGTTCCACTGCACAGGGCACGTTGGGCTTCCTAAAGGTTGATGTGACTGACGAAACCGATGGCAAGGTGCTGCAATATGATGCGGCTGGCAATGTCATTAATGACAAAGGTGCAGGCATTAGCGGCCACTTTGGTTTTGATATTAAAGATATTGGTGGCAAAACCGGAACCGTTGCAGCTGATGGGCGTTTAGAATTAGGCGAAAAAGTCGAATTGGTCATTAATGCCAACGCTTATGCTGAGGCGAAATTGTTTACGAAGGTGTCGACGTCAGCCGCTGATGTGTTGCCATCAATCGATACCACCATCGTTTACTACCAAGATTTAGCCAGCGGCTCGCTTTCGACGACCAGTGGCGCGAGTGTTTCGTTTGGCGACCCTAATATCACGTTGCAAAGTGTTCGCTTAGACGCGGGCTCGGTATTTGAAAGTTTCTTAGGCGATACTTTCGATACTATTGGCGATATCATTTTGCCACTTAAACCGGTTATTGATCTGCTTAATACCGAGATTGATATGGGTGTTGCCAAGCTTAAAATCTTGGACATTGCGTACCTTCGATTGCCCGCGACAACAGTTGATACTGCCAAGAAGGTGATCGCAGCTCTAGCGGCGACCATCGATTTCTTAGAAAAAGCGCAAACGTTAAAATCAGCGGGTTATATCGATTTTGGTGATTTCAATTTAACCGGTGGCTATGCGACGGATACTTCAGCGGCGGTGACATCGAAAAATACCGCAGGGGCAAAATCAGAGACTGATCGTAATGCACAGTTAGGTTCTCACGCATCAACCATTGCTGGCCCATCACAAGACGGTGTTGAAGGTGGTAAATCCAGCGCAAATCAGTCGTCGACGAATAACCGGGCCACCTTTGGTAACCCCGCAGGACAGAAAAACTTCAGAATTCCTATTTTGGAAGACCCTGCCAGTTTGCTGCAATTTATTACTGGTCGAGGTGAAGTAGACCTATTCTGGTATGACCTACCTGACTTAGATCTGTTTTTTGAATATCAGAAGACCTTCCCGGTTTACCCTGGCTTTAACGTAGGTTTCTTCGGTGAAATTGGTGCTAGTACCAACTTTGACTTTGGCTTTGATACCCGTGGTTTCCGCGAATGGATGGAAACCGACTTCGATGTGGCTGAATCTTGGCGCTTAATTAATGGTTTCTATTTAGATGACCACGGCATTGAAAATACCACGGAAGATAAAGCCGAAGTGACACTGCGCGCGGCGGTCGGTGTTATCGCTAGTTTGGGGCTTGGTGGCCTAGTTGAGGCTGGCGTTAAAGGTGGTATTGAAGCGATTATTGGTTTCGATCTTAACGATATGGAAACCAACTTCCTCGACGACTTGCCGGTTGGTGATGGCAAGCTTTATGGCTCCGAACTGATTGAGCGAATTACCCATGGCCCGCAATGTTTGTTTGATATGACGGGTTCGCTCAACCTATTTTTAGAAGCTTTCTTGTGGGTCGGTATTGATGCCGGTATCAGTAAGATAACCCTGTTTGAAGCACGTAACCGTTTTGTGAATCAAGTGTTGGCAACCTTTGAGCTGGAGTGTATTCACAATGCGCCAGATCATATTGCTTCTTGGGAGAATGATGATCAAAGCACGGGCAACCTTATCCTAAGTTATGACAAAGGTGCGGATGCTGATGCTCACAATTATACGGTTGATGTTATTACGCCCGATATTGATTTAACCCTACAGAAGCTGTCAGAAGAGGGATATCTGGACACCGAGTATTACACCAAAGCGGAAGAAACCGCGCTGCGTGATCGTATACGGACCTTGAAAAGTGACAACCCGGGTGAAGATATTATTGTTGTGAGTACCGGGCTTGTGGCCGAGGTTTATCTTGCTAAAAATGTCAGCACATTAACGATTGCGGGCACCTCCGGTAACGACCGGTATAGCTTAAAACGCTTAAATGGTCGGGTCGATCATATTGATGTTGAGCTTGGCGGTGGCAGCGACTTCATTGAGATGATTGCCGATACTGAGAATACGGAGATCTTGGCCGGTTTGTATATCAGTGGTGGTGCGAATAGCGGTGCTGCATTGGTAGCAGGGGTTGAAGATGATGTTATCTCTGTCGATGCGGGTTATTTCGGCTCCGGTAATGCTAATGATACCTATGAAATCGTCACCGGTGACGGTAATGATCAGGTGGTGGTGACCGGTGAAAATTTTGCTTACGACGGCTTAACGGTCCGGGGTAACGCCGGTGATGACATCATCTTTACCGGTGAAGGTCACGACCGCGTCTTTGGTGGTGAAGGTTTCGATACCATCGCCACGTATGGTGGTAATGATTATGTTGAAGGTGGCGATGAAAATATAAGCACTGATATTGCCACCTTTACCGATCCGGATGGCAATCTACGGTTAACGCCAATCTATCAATTGGATGGTACGCCTTATGCGCATTATAACGATCAAGGGATGCCAACCGACGGTGCGGGCGGGGCTGCTTTAACCATTACTAAAGAAAACTCACAGTTTAGAACCCAGTTTGGTGATTACATTGACGGTGGCTTAGGCGATAACACTATCAGAGGTGGTGCCGGTAATGATGAGATATCGGTGGGTGGTGTCGATGATGACGGTAATCCTATTCTGGGTGGGGTGAATGATATTCAGGGTAATGCTGGAGACGATATCATTAATGCTGGCACCGGCTCCGTTAATGTTGATGCCGGTGATGGTGATGATACCGTGGTCTGGAATTATGCACCGTTAGCGGCCGGCGCCAATCTGGTTATGCTGGGCGGCTTGGGTACCGATAGCTTTGATATCACGGTGAATGACGATGCCAGTCATGTCGATTTACGCAAGCTCAATGCAGCGCTTTTCTTAGCCGATGGAGTGACCAAAGATGCCCGGGCTAAATTAACCATCGATTATGCGTCTGATTATATCGTGATGGATGATATCGAGTCATTAAAACTCGATACTCAGAAAGAAAGTGACGACATCACTATTGGCGATTTGATGGATACAGGGTTGCTCAGTGTCGACATCACTCTAGGTCAGGATAAAGCGCGAGAATGGCAGCCAGACCGTGATGTTGACGGTAACTATCAGGTTTATCCCGCGGATTACTCCGCCTTCCTTGCACAAACGCCTCAGTTGGATGACAACGGGGATGCGGTCAAAGACTCTAATGGCAACGTTATTTATGTGCCGGTAGAACCTCAGAGCTATATCACCAATGTGCGTCAGGGCGAATACTTCTATCGTTTCGATTTACAAGAGGGAGGCCAGTATCTGAGCACTTCCGATGGTGCGCCGATACTCGAATCGATTGTCAATGTTGCCGATTATTTAGCATCGTCGCCTGAAAATAACCAACAAGAGCTGTGGTTAGCTGACGGACTGGATAACGTGACTCTGTTTTACGGCTACGATGACACCAAAGCCGATGACGGCCGCACAACGGGTAATTCAGCAACAATTACTGCCGGTATGAGTGCTGCAGAGGTGCAGGCTGTGCTTGAGTCTATAACCGCTATTGGTGTGGGTAACGTTACTGTTACGCCTGCCGCAGCGGCAACCGAGAGCACTCATGGTACGCAAGCGAATCCATGGGTGATTACCTTTGATGGTGCGACCACAGATTTGAACAGTAACTATTTGGTTCTGGCGCATCAGTATTTAGTACAGAAGCATAGCGGCCCAATGACTGAGCGTGACGATACACGTGCACAGCAGTATCTGTATCATCTGGATGTGGTGGGTGCTGACTATTTGTCGAATGCTGATCATACTCCTGATGTCACCACCATCACTGATACCATGAGTGAAGTCCCACGCAACAGTGCGCAGCTGTTGGCCTTTGATGTGCTGGATTACAACGAAGACGCACCTGTGGAGGTGAATGGTATTGTTTGGTACAACAACGAAGGTGTTGCTGTATCGTCATTAATGACAACAGACGAAGTGCAGACTGCACTCGAAAGCCTGACTGATATTCCCGCTAACAGTGTGGGCGTGAGTGGTCAGGGAACGATTAATAATCCATGGTTGATTCGCTTCTCTGATAACCCGTCTGGGCCGGCAGCTGTCGAAGCCACCAAAAGTGCGGATGGTACCTTCCATATCCTCGAATTTGTTGTCGGTGGCAATGCCTTAGGCACTGAAATCATCACTAAAACAACGGTATTGGGCGATGATATTAATCTTCCGACTAATATCGAGCAGTCATTTACGCTTCCTGCGAGTAGTAGAATAACCGCTATTAGTTACGGTGGCGGCACGGTGACCGTCGATGCTGATGATACGCAAGCGTCCATAGAACAGGCATTGTTAGCGCATTTCGGTATTGATGATGTGGTCGTGACTGAGGGTGATACTGCCGGCAGTTGGGTTGTCCAAATACTGGATGCTATTACCGATGCTGATGGTAACTATAGTCTCTTGAATTTTGAGTTAGTGGACAGTGTCTCTGGCGTCAGCACACAAACGGCGATATCTTCGACGCTGACTGACCATGTGGTTTTCCCCGCTAATGATCGTCAGGCGCTCACTATTCCCGCCAATGCTTTTGCCGCTGAATTCGCCTATAACGGTCAGACGGTAGCGATCTCCTTAGATCTACAAGCCTCAGAAACCGTGACATTAGCACAAGCCACGGCTAACGCCATCGAAGCAGCACTGCTAAACCATCCCGATATTAGTGCGGTTAAAGCGGCCTCGGGTTCTGAGCCCGGTCAGTGGGTTGTGCAATTATTGGATGCTGCCACGGATGCGCAGGGTGACTTCTTTGGTTTGAGCCTGACCGTATCAGAGCATATCGCTGATGCATTGGTCGTTCCGGCTAGTACAACAATACTGGTAAACCCTAGTTATGTTGACGGTGTTAGCGATCCCGCGGAGGCGGTGTTCAGCTTCACTAATGGCGAACAGAAGCTCCATTTCAGTACCGACACGGCCATGGTTTGGTATGGTACAGAGAAAGTGTTATTGAACAGCAGCATGAGCGAGGCGGATATTCTCGCTGCATTTGATAGCATCGATGCGTTAAGAGCATCGACGGTGACGGTTGTTCAAGCGGTCGATGGTTTGGGTGACCCTGACTGGACGATGACGTTCTCGCCTCTGGATGCGAGTGACACCACTTATGACGTGATGAAGTTAGCTGAAATTACCTCTGTTGCGATTGTTGATCAAGCCAGTATTGAGTCACAGGTGTTGGAAAACGGAGGGCGGGTTCAGAACCTCACGTTGGCTGCCGGCCCTGTTTCGCTTTGGTATGGTGATCAAGCGATTGATATCAGTGTGTTGAGTGCTGCAGCGATAGAAGCAACTCTAGAAAAATTTGATGCTATTGATGATGTGCATGTTACTGGAACAGGCTCTGCTACCGATCCGTGGCAGGTTACCTTCTTGCAAGCCGACCAGCTAGATGATGGTTCATACAAGCAGTTGCGTTCCGAACAATACACACAAGATCATTCTGTTGTTCAGGCTTCAACCGCATTTTCACGCGATCTTAGTCATGGCGTTGTCGCCACTCAAACACTGTATCTGGAAGACTGGCAGGATCATGCTTATTTCTCCTACAACGGCGAATCAGTGGTTTTACAGCGTGATATGAGCGCGCTTGAAGTGGAGTTGTATCTTGAAACGCTTGATACCATTACTGATGTTTGGGTCGGTGGTACGGGTATTGAAAATGACCCATGGACCGTTGCCATCATTGATGCAGAACTGGATAGCGGTGCGAACTATGTATTCGAACGCTTTATTAATATCCAGAATATGGAAGTTAAAGCGAATGTAAATACGGCTGATAACAAACAGCAGCAATACATCGATAAGGCAGACGTTGTTGCCGGAACCTATCTGTATTACGGTGACTTTAGTGTTGAACTGGAGGCTGCCGATCTAACGGCGGCGGGTTTGCAAACGGCATTGATTAGCGGTGGCATCAATGTCGCTGTGTATGATGAAACCAGCGTTTTCAGAATAGAGTTTGTCAATGCCGCGAGTCAGGCCATTATGGTCAACCCTGCAGGGGGCGGTTCAATTGATAAGTTAACGGTAGCGCAGGACATTAATGTCCAAATGACGCTGCCTTTGGGTGTTTCCAGCACAACCTTTACTCACCCAGACTATGCTTCAATTACGGTTGATTTGACCGCGCTGAATGCGGCTAAAGTTGCCGGCGATGCGGCGGCCATTACTGCGGCATCGAATGCGGTTGTTGCTTATCTGGAAACTCAGTTTGGCGCTTGGGGCGTTGTTGATCAATTAGGTGTGGCGACGCAGATCATTGTTGCTGGTGATGGTTTAAGCCGAAATACGATGTTTACTATTGAGTTAAACGGCTTCTCATCGCAGACACCGATCACTCAAACCTATGATTTCAGCGGTCTAGGTGTACAGGCACTGATTGATAATATTTCATCCAGCTACAAAATTATCGAGCGGGTGGACACTGCAGGTAACTGGAACATTGAGCTCGATGGTGCCGGTGATTACGCTGTGCTGCCGCTGAATTCACTGACAGGCACGGCTGAAGGATATTTATCATCGTTCCAGACCATTGAGCAAAATGTGCCACGTATGGTTGAGAAACCGACTTGGTCGATCCCTGATGGTGGTGGTGAAGCCGAACTGGACGGTGGCACTGATTGGTTTGAAGATCCTACCTACAATACCGATAACGCTAACGATAGCGTGTTAATTGAAGGTGGCGATGATGCCAGTATCCGAGATTACTTTACGGTCGGTCACGAGCTGCAGGACACCGGTCTTGTTGATGCGAGCCTCGATCCTGTCCTGCAGAAAAATACCGATACTGTGCAAGTTGTTCACCGTCGGGTTGATTTAGCCGAAGCGGATAACCTCAGCCAACGTCAAGTGACGATCACTATTCGGGGTATCGATCGCAAAGCGGATGAAGCGGATACCTCCGATAAATTCGACACCATTAATATTAATGCCTTGGGCGGTGATGATTTTATTATTGCTGGCTTTAGTCCAAATGAAGAGAAGATTCTGGGCAACACCATTAATTCTGATTCGGTCATACTGTCCCGTGCTGTGGATAACCTTGGCCTCAGCGGTGGCGACGGTGATGACCGGCTAATTGGTAGTCAATATAACGACCTTATCAATGGCGGTGAGGGCAATGATGTTATTACGGGTGGCCGTGGTACCGATATCTTTGATGATGTCGATCTTGATGATAATGACATTGATACCCTGATAGAGCAGCGTGATTTGAACTTCAGCTTGTCGGATGATTCATTCAAGGTAACAGGCCAGCAGCAATCATTGCTTGATCCGACAGAAGACGTTGCTGTGTATGAAGATGAAACCAGCGTTGGCGTGTTTGAGCAGTTTGAAATATACGGCGGCGCGAGCAGCAATAATTACGGCGTTTTAGATTTTACCAAAGGCGCCTATTTCGACGGTGGCTTTGGTTCCGATAACTATGTGACGACCCTGAGTGGGGTTGTCGATGATCAGTCAAACATTCATATCATGGACAGTGGCACGGGGGCCACTGAGAGCGATACGCTAGAAATTCGCGGTGCCGATGATGCGGATGATCTGTTCCACCTAGATGTCGATACTCAGTATCAACTGTTAGAGAGAGCGAGAGATTTAATAACCCATGCGTTGAGCGATTTTGTGCTTAGCTATGACAATATAAGCATCAATGTCCTTACCTCTGATACGGCCAGCAGCCTACAAACTAAATTGGCGAGTGCCGGTATCACGGCTCGCGTAGCTGAGGTGGGCGGCGATGCGCTGATGATCGAGCTGATAACAGCACCACAAACGTCAGAAGAAAAATTCATGCGCTTTGAAGTTTCTGATGCCGCGGCGGCTTCGGTCTCTGTTATTCGCTCATTTGTCGAGCGTTTGGCCGAAGATGGCACGGGCGATGCGTTGCTGGCGGGTAAGCCCGATATCGATGCTATGTTCGAACGCAAAGATAATGAGATTCAGGTTTACAGCATATTACCGGGCCAAACCGGCAGCTATACCTTGAGTTACGATGGTTTCACAACCGACTTATTAAGTAGCACCGATGATGCAGCGACTATTAAAGCGGCGTTGTTGGCGCTCATCGACCCAGCGACCGGTGAGAATGTCATCAGAGAGCTGAACATAAAAGGTACGGGGACTAACCGCGATCCTTGGTATGTCAGCATTAACGATGCGACGCAAGATATCCAAGGCAATTTCTACTTGTTGCAGTCGAGCAATGCCGCACTGATCAACAAACCGGTTGATATTGCGGATGCGATTGCCAGTACGACACCCTCAATCTCAATGGCAGATCCAGAGTTCTATCAACGGGTTTATTACACTGATGGCCTAAGTACTGTGTTGGTGAATGGTGGCGGCGGTAACGATACCTTCGTTGTCGATGGCACGGTGGCTTCTCTGAATGTTTCTGGTGATGAAGGTGATGACAACTTCGTAATCGGACGTGTGATCGACACGCATTTTGTTGATGATGGCCATGGCGAGTTAATCGAGGTGGTCAAGGGTCTGAATGGTATTACCGCCGGTGTTAATGACAATAGCTTCTTCTATGGCGGTATCGGCGACGACTATTTTGAGGTTAACCATAATATTGGTCAGTTGTCCTTATACGGTGAAGCGGATGACGATACCTTCTTCCTAAAATCCCATTTACAAAGTGGGGTGTCGGCTTCCAGTGTGGCAAGTGACACCGGCGGTGGCGGTATTGTTGCTGGCGCAGGCGATGAGAATAATCTCACTGCCGAAGATGAAAAAGACACCATGATTAACTATGTGCAGAATAATCGTGTGTCTATTTTTGGTGGCTCTGGTTTCGATACGTTGATTCTATCGGGCACACGTCAGGGTGATGAGTTTAATATTTTCACTGACGAAAACGATAAGCAGTACATCTATGGTGCAGGCCTTAAAATTGAAGGTGTTAGCGGCATCGAGCGATTAGCCTTGCTCACCGGGACAGGTGAGGATGTTATTAACCTCTATGGCTTGAATGCCGATATCACTCTGTTGTTGAGTCTGGGGTCCGGTAATGACCACATCAATTACGGTGGTGCAGGTGACACCTTTGAAGTCATTTATCCTGAATCCAATGCGACTTATACGGTTGAGCAGGATGTGTTGCAAGATATACTGGATGCGCAAAGTGTGACTAATAATGAAGTTGTCTTTTCGAAGCGGGAAAACAGTTTTGATGCTGCCGCATGGGAAGCATTCTTCCAAAAATGGGTGAAGGCAGATGCCAATCCTGTTATTGATGAGGCCCATTGGCGGTTATTTGAGGCTAACTTAACCGTTGCTTTAAAACTCTTCGCTCAGGGCGTTGAACGAGCTCGCACCAACCCGGTGAATGGCGTCAGCTTGTCTAGCCTCGAAAGGAAAAACTTCGGTCCCTGGACATTCACTGTTCGTCAGGACAATACCGCTGCAGTTGATGCTTATGTACAAAATACCAATCTACTCGAAGACGCGTTGAACTTTACGGGTCAAGAATGGGGACAAAGTTTCTCTGATGGTGATTGGGAAAATTACTTCGCCAGTTACGCGCCGATCGAAGCTGTCAAAGTTAGCGAATTGGGGCATGCGATCGCGCCAGCGTTGCCGGATGAAATTGACTTTGACCTGTTCAATAGTCTCGCTGATACGGGATCGATCAATGCCGGTAATAACACGCTGGATGATGTTTTCTTCGGCACCTACTTAAACTGGGTAATAGGCCAGACAGTCACCGGCAGTATTATTCAAAGTGATGGTGTTCGTTTAGGCTCATCTAATAACGACACAGAAATTGATAACTGGGGCTATGACCCCGATCTGTATTTGACGGATCTCTATACGCGTAATGTGCCGGTTTATCATCAGGCGAGTTACTGGTTCTTTGGCACGCATCACTATACCTATACCACGGCTTGGGAGGGGGTGACGGGTGTCGGCGAAGAGAAGTATGCTTCAAACGATCGTATCGGTGTAGCAGGAACAACCCCTGGCAAAGATATGTTCTGGGATATGATTTCGCTGTTTTATGATGTTGAGGCGAAGAAGGAAAGCGATACGACTATTAACGTCGTGCAAGATTATAGCGCCGATGAGGTGACCGGTACCGCCGCGTATAAATTCGATAATTTACCTGAGCGTAGCGTACTTAAAATACTGCCTGAAAACTACGATATGTCGCGTATTGCTGGCTTAGTCCGAGTTGTGGGTGGTGCTGGTACTGATACGGTGACCGTTAACGCGCGAGATAACGCGGGTCTGGATATAACCCTAGAGAAACAAGCGTTAGAAACGGTTGATTTTGACTTTAATCTCACCAAATTAGCAGAACTGACCGATGGTACTGGTTTTACGCCGGATGATTTGAGGAGTGCTTTAATCCGTGCTCATAACGACACTCAAGTCGGTGTTCTTGATGATCTACTCAATGGTGATGTTGCCGAAGCCAGCGTCACCTTGTCGAAAGACTTGTTGGTTGAGGCGTTTACCGCACTCGAGTACCTCAACCCATTGCAGGCGGCCGTCACGGCATTGGCTAACACCAATCCCGTTGTCTCGGATACGACCTTTATTGATCGCTTAGATGGGTTTGTGAAGCGTGGTCTGCAGCTGATGGGTGAAAACCTGATTAGCACCTATGATTTCTCTCTCGATGTATTGGATGCTTTGCTGATTGACCCGATGCTGGATGAGATATCTCCTTCTAGCCTGAAGAGCGATGTTGTGGCTCGACTTGAAGGCTTGAGAAGCTATCTTGATCTGTCCGGTGTCCGTGCGCAATTGAAAGATGGCAGCTTACCCGGAGGTCGAATTTATGATATCGCCTCTGACTCTGCGCTTAGAGTCTATAAGCAGACTCAACTGGATACCTCAATACGATCAACGAGTTATGAATACTCTCAGAATATTTGGGATAACGAAACCTGGGATGCAGCTTATGACTGGAATGCCTCGCTGGGCGAATATGTTCGCCGTTTAGATCCTAACGCTGATGATGTACAAGCGCTGACGCGCAACGATAATGGCTATGGGGATGGCCCACAGGCCGATAGTACCGCGGGTAAAACCAACTATAGCGTCGACCGTGAGATCGATACCCGTGAAATTTTAGCGATCAATTACACCGTGGGTGATACCGCAGGAATCCAAGGGGTGAATTGGGTCAGCGGTACGGTGGGTAATACCGATGCGACCCGGGGTAAAGATATTCTGCTTAATAATCAGTATGCAGAGATCGTGGATAATCTGGATCACTCTTATTACAGCTATTCCTACTACGGGGTTGGTGCTCAGCACGAAGAAATTCTGGAAGCGGTTGCGCTACGTCGCTTTAATCAGGATAGCGGTGCCAATGATGTGGCGGCGAGCAATCAATTAGATGACGGCGTGTATCTCACGGCGGATAACTGGAAGGATTACACTATTGCTGTTGGCCAGAGTGCCCTGGGTGATCTTGACTTCAACGATGCCAACGTTACGCGTTTAATCGAAACCCTTGATGGTGGGCAGGCTCTGCGTACCGATGTCGAAGCACCGTTGCTGGATGGTTTAATCATTACCCGTGATATCAATGGCATTGCCGTGGATCACGAGATAAATATCAATGCTGTGCAGGATGACTATGGTTTCTATCTAGCAGAGTCGGTAGAAATAATCATGACGATCAACGAAACGCTGGTGGTCACCGATGAGTTTGTCACCGGCAAAGGCGCCGTTGAGAATGTTGTCGCTTTCGATACGCTGCAAGGCTTAGGCGAATATGCTGTGCGCATGGTCGGTGTAGAAGACATCGTGCTTAACCTGAATGCCGATGATGCCAATGACAACAGCCAGGTGGTGGTTGATAAGGTCTCGGTTGAAAGCCTGCATCACGCAACAGACATTACGGTGAATACCGGTGCTGGTGGCGACAAGCTTTTTGTTGCAGCCGCGGGTGCGGAGAATATTCAATTGAACTCGGGTGAGGGTAATGACTTCATCACCCTGTCTGATACCGGCACATACGCTGAAGTCAATGCGGGAGCCGATAACGATACGATTCGGGTTAATTACAACGCTAATGATTTGCAAACCAATGTGAATGGCATTGCTGGTGAACTCGTCTTACGTGGCGAAGCGGGCTCCGATTGGTATTACATTGGCCTAGCCGGTGAAGGTGAGTCAGTTATCAGTATTGATGACGATGCGGCTGATACCGGTTTTGACCGAGTGGCGATTCAGGGTACTGACCAAGCGGATAACTTTTTATTCCGTCCAGATACTATTTTTGCACTAGAGGTGGATGCCGATGGCAACCCACTGATCGGTGCGCCCATTCAACGTGTTAATTACAACATCGATAGTAATGATGAAATCAATGTCTATGGTCGTGATGGACATGACAGCTTCACCTTTGATGATACGACCGCGAAGATGTCCGTTTACGGTGATGCCGGAGACGATACCTTCCAAGTAGGTCAAGTATTTAACGCCGCTAGAAATAATGTTGAATCAGGTCTGGCGCCGGAAGATTATTTTGATACAACCTTGGTAACGCAGGGCTATATCAGCAATGGTATTAGCTACGATGCATCGCTCAATGGTGGTACTGGCGAGGATAATTTCATTGTTTATCGCAACGTCGCTTCTGTTGATTTGAATGGTGATGAAGATAACGATACTTTCTTAGTTCGCAGTTTCGTACTGGTTGATCCCGATGATGAAAATGCGCCGGTTGCCAATATTAATGGTGGCCAGGGCGCTGACTTCATCAACTATGCGATGAATGCACCGGTTAATATACGTGGCGGCGATGGTTTAGATACCGTGACTATTCTGGGGACTGAGTTTGGTGATGATTATGTCATTACCGAACAGGGCGTTTTTGGAGCGGGCCGCTTTATTGGTTTTGAGGGCATTGAGCGGTTAATTATTAATGGCATGGAAGGTAATGATAACTTCTATGTTTATAGCACCAGTGAAAACCTCGATCTAAACCTGATCGGTGGCTTAGGCAGCGACACCTTTAATACCGCGGGCGGTAATGACGGTGAGTCGATTACCGTGGTGGCGGATGATCTACAAGGCCATAGTGGCTTGTTGGAACACACCTTAACCACGGGCGATACTCGCTTTCAGGCATTGACCCAAACCATCTCTGTCGATGTGATGGACGATGATGAAGCCGGCGTTATTGTTCGTCCCGTCGGTTCATCAATTCGCACATACGAGAAAACCGCCGGCGTTGTTTTAGCCGATCGCAATAAAACTAATAACACCTATGAAGTGGTTTTGACCCGAGCACCGCAGGATGTTGTGCGGGTGACTGCCAGTGCCGTTTTGGCGACAGAACTGGAATTAAAACAGGGTGGTAAAGGCGTTGCGTTAAATGGTAGCGAAGACACCACCACGCTATTGTTCGATCGTACCAATTGGTTTATTCCACAGTTGGTGACAGTCACCGCGCCCGATGATGATCTGGCTGAAGGTGTCCGTAATATCGTGATCCGTCATTCGGTGAAAGAGGGTGATACTGATCAGGATGGCGATGAGTATGATCGTATTCTGGTGGGGCAGATTACAGCAGAAGTGGTGGATGATGATTTAACATCCCATAAAGTGATTGATGCCAACCCCGATGTTGCCGTGACCTTAATGAGCAATAATCGTTATGAGGTTGCGTTATCGCAAGCGCCTACGGCGGACGTTGTGATAGAGATCGAAACGCCAGACTCAATGGAGACGGATAAAACAACGTTAACCTTTACTGCAGCAGATTGGGGGCCACAAGTGGTCGCCTACAGTGATGCGAGTGGTGGCGCACCGGATGGTCTGATTTCTCACTTAGTGATTACCGATGATGCCTTCTTTAGTGGGCAGGTCATGGGCAGCATCGATGTGCGCTCGGTATCGCCAACCATCTTAATCGCTAAGAGTAGTAGTGAACCGTTGGTTGCTGAAGCGGTAGCCGCTTTGCGCAGTGATAGCTATGAGGTGATGTTAAGCCATCAACCGTCTGACAATGTGACGATTACCATTGCGAGCGATGGTCAGTTAGCCACCGATGTGACTGAGTTGACATTTACGCCAGGTAATTGGAGTGAGGCGCAAACGGTTACCTTTACGGCTATCGACGATGCCGATGTTGAAGGCATTCATTACGGTCGTTTAAGCCATACCGTTAGCAGTGCTGATCCGTATTACGATGATCTGACGATGAGTGTGGTCGACGTCACGATCGCGGATGATGAATCGCCCTCGCTGCTGATCATTCAGGAGAATGGTCGTGCGCAGGTGACAGAAACCGATGCTGCGGGTGTCCTCGGTGAAGGTATGGTGTTGGTTGATAGCACGGGGCTTTCGGTTCAGGCGAGTTTTGGTTTGGCTGAAGTGAACGAGTTGCAAGGCAATGATAGCGTGAAATCAGCGCAGGATTTAAGTGCTGCCCGCTGGACAACCGCTACAGATCCAACCATCGCAAACTCTAAAGCACTTCCGCACATTACTGTTAATGGCCGTGGTGATGGCTCGAAGGATTACTTCAAATTCACCGTTACTCAAACGATGATTGATGATGCAGGCTCTGCTGGCATTGATTTCTGGGCCGATGTGGATTCCGATTATGCTGCAGGTGATAGTGTTTACTGGCAGAGTAAAACGAACCTGTTGACATTAGATCAGGGTAAAACGTCGGTGCTGCCGGTTACTTATTACAACGACAGTTACATTAATTACAACATCACGGATGCGGGCACCTATTTTGTCGAGGTTGAAGGTAATATCAATCGCAATAGCCCCGTTTGGGAAGGTGTGCCAGAAGGCACCGATTATAAGCTGCACCTCAGCTTGCAGGAGCAGGTGACGACAGCGTTCGACTTTACCCAGTCACCGCTGCTCGAAGCTGAGAATGAAACAGCCTTCTATAACGGCACTGGCGGTCAGCTTATCAGTGATATTGATGGCGTGAGTGGTACGGGCACTGACAATAAGGGCTGGTATACCGATCCTAATATTCTGGTTGGTAATACTGATGTAGGCGGTGTCATTAATGACACTATGTCGCATATTACTATTGAAGGTGGCGGCTCTTATAAAGCGGATAGTTACCTCTTCGAAGTCACGGATGATATGTTGTTCAGCCCCGCGGGCTCGGTTCATGCGGACGACTCCAACTTAGGCAGTAAAAGCGGTTGGTACACCTCTGCGGGTATAAACTTCCCAGCGTCGGTTAAAGTGGGAGACCAGTGGCATGTGACTGTTTCTGGTGTGACTTATGATGTTGAGGCGATGGGCACCAGTGGTGCTGACCTGGCTGCCTCATTGTTAACTCAACTGAACGGCTTGGATAGCTTCTTTACCGCAGCTATCGGGAGTTCTGCCGACGATGTAGTGATAACGAATATCGAAAACGGCTTTAAGCTGTCTATTACCCATGAGACGGCTTATGCCGCTGATCAAACCTCGATCTCTTTGCAAGAAACCAATGTCGTGCTAAAAGCGCCATCATTTGGTGTGGGAAATGGACAGGATTGGATAGTCACCATTGATGGTCAGGATTACACCTTTGATAAATCGTCCGGTGCTAACAACCTTAATACCGTAGGCGCTGGTTTAGTTGGCGCGGTTAAGGCTGTGCTAGGTACTGATTATCGTATTAAGTACGACGATGCTAGCAAAACCCTCACCGTGACGGACGATGCCAGCAAAGCAGTCAGCGTTCGCGTGGTAGATGATCGCTCTGTTGATGCGGGTTCAACCCAGTTAATTGAGCGTAAGTTCACTATCGACACAGGTGTTGCCAACAATCGTACTTGGTCTGTTACTGTCGATGGACAAACGGCTGAGTACACAAGTAACTATACCGGTGCCGCTAATGCGCCAACATTGGCTGCAGTCACTGACAATATTCAAGCACAACTGGATAGTAAGTTAGATGGTAGCTACAGCATTACCTATACCAGTGGTAATACATCCTTTGTCGTGAAACGTTCGGATGGCAACGGCATGACGACATCCGATGCACGTTTCTCTACTTCAAATGAAGTACATCAACAAAAACTGGTGCTGGATAGCACCCTTACTGCTGAAAACTGGCGCGTATTGTCGGGCGCTAGTGCGGTGGCCAGTAATGCTTCAGCTACCGATGTAGACATTGTTGGTGCGGATCTCGCTACACAGCTGACCGCAGGTGATTATGTTGCTCATTATGAAGCCTCGAGCAATACACTGGTGATAACCCGAGATAATGGTGCCAGCCCAGATTTGACGTTGAACGCGATGGTGACTGAAGATACCGAAGCGTCTCAAAGCACCGTTAATGTGACGGTTTATTCTCAGGCTTTAACCATTGATTCTGGTTACAGCCATAGCAGTAGTGATGTTTGGACAGTAACGGTTAAGGATAGTAACGGTGATGATGTCTCATACAGCGGCGCTTCATTGTCGACCATTTATGGCACTGCTGGAGCAGCTGGTGGATTAGGGGGTGTAGCGACAGCACTGACCAATGGCTTAGCTGGGATTACGGTAACCGTCGATACGGGTGCCTTAGTATTTGTTGCCGATGATGAGAGCCGCGTCTCTGCGAGCTTGAGTATTGAAAATATCGAAGCTCTACAGGGCCCACAGGTCGACGATAGAGATCGTTGGGATACCTATGCGTTAGATCTTACTGATGATGCTCTACCCGCGGTGGGTGATGCTTGGTCGATTACGGTTAATGGCATCACTTATACGTATCTCGTGAGCCAAACTGATATTGATGCGCCTGAGTCGATTAATGACAAGGTTGCTACCGGTTTGATGGACCTGCTTCATGCTGCAGGCTTGAGTAGCACTGTAACAACCATCGGCAATCGGGTGTTGATTGATACGGTCGATGATGCCCTTGTTTCAAATGGACGTAAGACTCAGGTTCAGGGCTTGTTCGATATCGATTACGGTTCTTCTTTTAGTAACAGTTCGACTAACGTCTATCAAAGTGAGTCATTTTCATCTTCAGGTAATATTTTTACGACTCTCACAGAGACCAAGCGTGTAGTAGAAACACGGGTGACCTCTACGCAATCCTATTTGCCGTACATGAAAGTGTTTGATATGACGTCTGGTGCTGTTAATGGCACAGAGATGACCTTTGATAAAGACTTTAGCTGGCTGGCGGACAACGGCAGCAGCAGTCAGGGAGATCCTATGTTGGAGTTCCTGTTTGCTAATAAAGGCACTTATCGAGTTGAAGTGGGTTATTCGGTTACCTATACCAGTGATGTGAATGTGCGCACGGAAATTACCACGTTAGAGCGATCGTTATTTAATACCACTACCAATACATCGGTAACCACTAACGGCAATAGTTATTCAAATACCTACCTAGAAGGTATGACAGAGAACTATAAGCTGAATATTTCACTCGAGGGTCATGCCACCGATAGTAACTATGTGAAGATGGATGGCATGTTATTGACGGTGACGTCGGGCGATAACGCAGGTCAGACAGCCATTATCGAAAGCTATGACGCGCTAACCGATTCTTATAATCTCAAGTCCAATCTGGTGTTGAGCGCAGGTGATCGTTTCGAAGTGAGTTATCTGATGAGCGGTGTGGATGGCTACGCTAATGAAAGCTGGCAAGATGACTCTTATCAAGTGGTCTTGTCGGGTGCACCTATGGTGCTTGATCCAGTCACGGGCTTGCTGGTGCCGGATTTAGTGACCATTGATTTTGCCGGCATTGAAACACGGACTTATCATAGTAATTACGCTTTCGAAGACGGTAAAACGGCCGAGCATAATCAGGTTCAGGTAGGCACAGACACATCGAGTATTACCTTTGTAGGTGGTACGCCCGGTGCCGGCCAAGTAGCTTGGGATGATATTCAAACGATTACCTTGTCAGCGGCCGATGACGACATTATTGATGGCGGTGATGCCCAAGTCTTTGCTCCGTTAGGCGAGCGTCTTAATAGCATTCGCGGGCCGATCTCTATCGATGGTGGTTTGGCGGATAGTGCCGCTCAAACTCTTAATAATCCGCTGCTGTTACCGGAAGAAAATAACTGGTACAAAATTGAAGGCACGCTTACATCGATTGATAATGTTGGCGGCCATATAGTGGTGACTGACAGTGCTGCTGAATATTGGGATAAAGACGAATTTAAACACAACCCCGGCTTTAATTTAGATCTTAAGAACGGACTGTTTGAATTGGTTATGGTTGATAATGCTAGCGGCGAAACGGTCACCATGGAGATCGTTGCGCAAAATGGCCAAACCTTCACCCTAGCGGGAGACTGGCCAAATGGTGTTGCGCCAATGGCGCGCGACTATTACATCAACCCGGTCAATATGAATACTCGGGTTACTGAAGATACCCAAGTCGATGTACTTAATTTGTATAACAGCGCTAGCCCTGCAGCAGAAAAAGGCATATTAACGGCGGATACGATCACTGGCTTTGGTATGGGGGATAACATCAGGCTGGGCGATGAAGAGATTGCAGGTGGTATTCGTTATGCCAACCTTGAAACGCTGTCGATTGAATTGGGCAATGGCGCTGATGATCTAACGATTCAGTCTACTCATGCAGGTAGTACAACTATCGATACCCGAGGAGGCGATGATCTCGTTAGCGTTGAAACAGTGGCTGGTGCTCTGACCCTGAAAACAGGCGATGACGACGACATTGTTACCGTCGGTAGCCAGCAACAACTAGCGGATGAGATCGCGGCATTGTTAGTGGTTGATGGTGGAGAAGGTGATAACCAACTGATCGTTAATGATTCTGGTGATGCTGATAGCAATGAGTTGTTCGTCACTCATGACAGCATAACGGGCTTAGATATGCCGTCCCTGTCTGAGGTGCAATCGCTCTATATACGGGCAGTGTCTGGTCATTACATTTTGGATATTGATGGTACCGCGATAGCTATTCCTGATCTTGAAGAAGTAACGCTATTGACGGCCTTGAAAACTCACTTCAGTGCCGGTCCCGGTTTAGAGGTTGAGCGCCAAGCGGTTGTTAACGGCTACAGCTTTACCATTACCTTTGGTGGTGAAATGGCAGGTCAGTCTATTCCTCAGTTGGAAATTACCGATATCACGGGTTTAAATGCTGCAGCCGATGCCACCGTTGAGGTTAAAACGAGTACGGTTAGACAGGGAGCATTAACGGCACAAACCGGCCAGATTCAGACGCTTACACCGGCATTAACGGGTACTTATCAGTTGGAAGTATTAGGGCAGTTAACGGCGTCGATCGCAGTAACGGCAACACAAGCGGAGATTATTGAAGCGTTGCGCCCAATCTTAAACCCTAATAACAAACCTGCGTCGTTAGTTAATGACGATCTATCAGATCAACAGGATTTCTTACCGTACACGGATAATATTTCAGTTATTCGGGTGGGTAATGAATGGTTGATTCAGTTCCAAGGTGCATATGCAGGTGTTGAAATTACGAGCGTTGTTGGTGATGCCTCCGTTGAGAAACGTATGGCTGGCATCAACTATTACAACATTGGCCAGCTGGATATTAACTTAGGCAGTGGCAGTGATGTTGTTAATGTTCAATCAACTCATCAGGACACTGAAACCAGTATTAACACCTTTGTGGGTGAAGATTCGATCTACGTTACTAGCGATGCTAACGCAGACTTGACCAATCAGCCTGATGCCCACGGTACTTTGGATGGCATTAATGGTTTGTTGAATATTGATGCGGGCAGCGGTGAGAACGCACTGTATATCAGTGACTTTGATGATGTTGATGCTGATAACGCGAGCTTAAGTCGTGATCGTCTTAGCGGCATGGCTTTAGGTGATATTACCTATACAGCAACCAGTGGTAATTATAATAACGACTTGGTTATTTGGGCCGGTAAAGGTGCCGATCAAATCTTGGTTAACAGCGTGTATGTTGAGGGCGTTAGCGTAACCTCTCTATATGCTAACGATGGCGACGATACTATTAGGGTAACGGCTAGCGATAACTTGTCGAATCCAGCTCACGCAGCGTTGGCGTCACTGGGAGACAGTGAAGCCCGACGTTTGGATATCTTTGGTAACACAGGTGAAGATGAAGTTTATGCCGGCACCGCGACTATGGCTATCCGCGTTTACGGGAATGAAGATAATGACCTAGTCTTCGGTAGCCAGGGCGACGACATACTGTATGGTCATGAAGGTGATGATCGTATTTACGCGAATGAGGGTAACGATATCGTTTACGGTAATGCCGGGCGCGATACATTAGACGGCAACGCGGGTAACGATAGAATAAAAGGCGGTTCTGAGGACGATATTATCAGAGGTAATGCGGGTGATGACTTCATCTTAGGTGAAACCGGTAACGACATCATCTTTGGTGAAGGAGGCTCGGCACAAGATGCTGCAGGCAATGACTTGCTCGCCAGTGAGCTGGATGCGCTCGCATTGATCACCAGCGCTGACTTCAGTGCTGATGGCCGCGATACGATTGATGGTGGTGAAGGTAATGATCGCATCATAGCCGGTTTAGGTGGTGACGTTGTCACTGATATGGTCGGCGATAATATTGTGCTGGGTGACCTAGGCGCAATTGGTTATACCGATGTTAGTGCCTTTAGCGCCGGCGTTGTTACCTTAGTTCGCTCAAGCAGCGCTCAGGGTGGTGATGATGATATCCGCGTGGGAAGTCTTTCAGGTAATAATATTGTGATGGGCGGCCAAGGCGCAGACTTTGTTGAGACGAGTGTCGGTCATGACCGCATTATTGGTGATAACGGTGAAATCGTTATAGGCAACGATGGCGTTATCCAGACAATGCAAACCACTAATATTATTAATGGCGGTGATGATGTCATTATCACCGGGGGTGGTAACAATACTATTTTCGCGGGTCAGGGGAATGACCGAGTCACGGCGGCTGCCGGTGATGATGATATCTTTGGTGATAACGGCCTGATTGAGTATGTGGATGGGTTGGCGGTGCGTTTGGTGTCTACGGATATCGATGCAACAACCACCGGTCTGGATACCATTGATGCCGGCGAAGGCAGTAACCGCGTGATCGGCGGCTTTAGTGCCGATAACGTGACCACCGGCGATGGTGTGGATGTCATTCTTGGTGATGCCGGTGAGTTGATCTATGTTAATAATGTTATTACGCGAGTAACGTCAGCGAAAACCTCAATCGGTGGTGCTGACACTATTCAAAGCGGAGATGGTGATAACGTTATTTTGGCTGGTCCAGGGGCGGACAGGGTTGTTACCGGTGTTGGTGAAGACGTTGTTCTAGGCGATACCGGTGAAGTGTTATTCGAAACGGGTCAACTGCAAAGCATTATCACCAGCAATGAGGGTGGTGATGATGACAATATCAGTACTGATGCGGGCGATGACATTATATTTGGCGGCTTGGGCAGTGATGTTATCAACTCCGGCGCAGATAATGACATCGTTATTGCTGATACCGGCGCTCTGTCTTATAACTTTACGACAGAGCCCGCCGTATCAATTAGAAATGATATTGACGCTCTTTTAGGGGGTAATGATATTGTCAACTTAGGTGCGGGTGACGATATAGGGCTCGGTGGCGCCGGTTCAGATTCGATTCGTGGTGAAGAGGGGGAGGATGCCATCTTTGGCGACTTTGTTGATATTTCGATCACAACGTCAGGGTTGAGGGACTTCCAGTCGACCTTGCCGACCTTCGGGGCGAGTGACATTCTGTCGGGCGGAGATGGATTTGATATTCTCGTAGGTGGCAACGACTTTGATTATTTCGATGGTAATTTAATCACCGATGTCATTATCGGTAACTATGCCCGTATTCAGGATTCAGCCGACTTCACTTCTCTCTTGATTGTTTCAGACCCAACCGGCCGAGAAGTTATATCTTCTAGTCTGTTTAGCATCTATGGTGTTAATACGGGCTTAGAGCGAGAGGAGGGCAATGATATCTTTGAGGATGGCTATTCCTCTGATGTTGAGCCGTTGCGAACCGATACCGCGTTACGTTTAACTCCACTGTTGAACGGCGAAGTGCTTTCTCGGTTGTCCGATAGTGAGTTGCAAGAATTTTTACGGAATCTGCCTTTACTCGGTGTTGAGCATCGAAGAGGGGCTGGGCATGCGTCTCAAACGGCTCCGGAACCTGTTCCGAATGGAGAGCAGAAACCTACTGTACCTGTAGCGCCAGAAGATGCCATACTCCCAGTAGCTCTGATCGATCAATGGTTAGAAAAAGAGGGAGTTTCGTTACCAACTGATCGTTATTCGGAGCATAGTGTTGAGGGTGAAGCGACGAGTCATGACTATGCGGAACCTTCGGGTGAATCCTTATCTGACTCATTAGCCATTGGCCTGCTGTTGGCGGCGAATGTGGCTGGGCAGCGTGGATGGAGGTTAGGCCGCTTAAGTAATGAAGACAATGTTATTCAGGGCGATTTGCAGGATTTGCGAAAACTACAGTCCAGTCGGAGATATTCTCTGTGGCAGAAAAAGGACTAAACATGACGTTATTTAAACGAAAACATTGAGGAAGTGAGATGTCTGGCGATACGGTAGAAAATAAGAAGACCAGCGGACCGACAATTCGTTGGGACGACAGTAAGATGCGTAGTACTTACGCCAATGTATGTAATGTTTCCAGCACCCGCGAGGAAGTGACACTGTTATTTGGTACTAATCAAGCATGGCGAGCGGGTCAGAAAGAAGTCGGTATCGAATTAACGGATAGGATGATCGTTAGTCCTTTTGCGGCGAAGCGTTTATCGCTGTTGTTGAATGGTGTCGTGGAAGAGTATGAAAAGCGTTTTGGCAAGCTTGATGATGTCGGCGTAAACAAAAATTAATGAGTCGCGAGTGAGTGAGTTTATAAACGCTTCGGTATGTTTTGGCATGCCGGGGCATTTTTATATTTAGAAAAATAAAAAAAGAATTTATTTATGGGTGAGATAACAGCTTCGTTGCCGGACTCTATTCAGCAACTGAATGGGTTGCTAGATACCCAGCATGATAATTGGCATTTTACCTGGCTTGAGTGGTTGAGCAGCCAACTACCCCAGATTCGGGTCGCATTAATTGTCGCCGATGAAGCACAAAACGGACAGTTCCATTCGCTAGCCGTCTGGCCAGAGGTGGGCACCCAGGATAAATTATTGCTTGATGCTGCTGATGAGACACTGAAGAAAAAACAGCCGCTAATCATGCCCTTAGATGATGGTAAACATCATATTGGTAGTTACCCCGTGTTTGTTGATGGCCGGTTACGAGCCGTCGTCACGGTACTACTGAGTGCCGCAGATGAAGATGAATTACACAAAGCATTAGCCGTTATCGAATATTGCGCTGGCTGGCTTGAATTACGGTTATCCCGTCACTTGTTAAATGTGGTTGCGCGGGATAATCAGCGGCAACATATCGTCATCGACAGTATTGCTCATGTGCTGGGTGAACGCGATTTTGACCATGCCGCGCTGCGCTTTGTTAATTTGATGGGGCAGTCGTTAGATGCTGAGCGGGTGGTGCTCGGGTTTGTTAAAAATGCTGAGTTAGAAGTCCATTCTGAGTCAAATAGTAGTGGCCATAGCAAGAAACATGAGCTGGTTAAGTTAACCACTCAGGCTATGCAAGAAGCCGTCGATCAACAAGAATCGATCTTATGGCCGGCCTTGGATGAGCATAATCGTGTCACGCACGCACATAGTATTTTAGCCGGTGAGAAAGGGCAGCGCGCCCTGATGACGATTCCCTTAGTCGATAAAGAAGTCTGTTATGGTGCTGTTCTTTTTGATCGTCCGTTAGATCGGCCGTTTAGCCAAGAAGAGCAACTCACTGCTGAGGCACTGACGAACTTTGTCGGCGTGGTGCTCGAAGAAAAGCGTCAGTCTTGTTTGCCCTTGTATGCCTATGTTTATCGTAGTTTTAAAAATCAATTGAGTTTGTTGCTTGGCCCGGGTCATCTTGGCCGCAAAATCACCCTGTTTTGTTTGCTCTTCTTATCCCTCTTTTTTAGCTTGATGCCCGGCCGCTACAATATCAGTGCTGATGCTGTTATTGAGGGCGCGGAGATCCGTTCGATCGTTGTACCCTATGATGGCTACTTACAGAACGCGACGTTTAGGGCGGGCGATACGCTGACAAAAGGGGCGTTGTTAGCCGAGCTGGATACCCGTGAATTACGTTTGCAGTTGATGAGTTGGGTAAACCAGGAGGCTACATCGCGGCGTAAGTATGAAGAAGCTTTAGCGAGGAATGAACGCACCCAGGTGCAGATCAATAATGCTCAGGGTCAGCGGGCACAGGCTGAAATTGAGCTGCTTGAGTATCGGATATCGCAGGCGGTCATGAAAGCACCGTTTGATGCATTAATTGTGTCGGGTGATTTGAGTCAGCGAATTGGCACGCTGGTTAGGCAAGGCGATGTGTTATTTGAACTATCCCCTCGGCGTAACTTCAGGTTAGCAATGTATGTGGATGAGTTTAGGATTAATGATATCCGCCAAGGGCAAACCGGTCAGTTGGTGCTGGCGGCGCTACCCGACCAGAAGTTTTCTTTTACCGTAACACGTATCAACCCTATGGCCGAAGTGCTTGAAGGTTCCACTGTGTATCGTGTTGAAGCGGATTTTGAAAACAAAGATGAGATGTTACGTGTTGGCCTTGAAGGGGTGGCGCAGATATATGTCGATGAACGTCTGTTGATCAGTATCTGGACGCGCAGCATGATTGATTGGATGAAACTTCAATGGTGGCGTTTCTGGGGATAGTACCGTGCTGTTACGGTCAGATAGGGAAGTAGCATGAGTGCTAATTTGTTTTCCAGCGATTGGTATCAAATTGCCGAATTGAAACCCCGGCTACGACATCATGTGACGGTGAATGCTCACCGTTATAGAGGACGGCGTTGGTATGTTCTTGAAGATCATGTCACGGGACAGGTAAGACGTCTTTCTCCCCAGTCTTATCTCATCGTCGGTCTAATGAACGGTGAGCGTACTATCGACCGGTTATGGGAACTATCATCCCAGCGTCTTGGTGAGGAGATGCCGACGCATGAAGAGATGCTGCAATTACTGGCAAGCCTGTATCAAGCCAATCTTATTGGCATGGACACGAGTGGCGATATCGGTGAATTATTTGAGCGCGGTAAAGAAGCAGAAAGAACCCGCTGGATGTCCAAACTGAAGTCACCGCTGTCAATTAAAATCCCATTAGTGGATCCTGAACGCTTCTTAGTTGCCACCCAACAATATATAAGACCTCTCTTCTCCATGACGGCACTATGTGTCTGGTGTCTGATGATTGTCGGTATGCTGTTCATGGTCGGCCAGCATTGGGAGGAGTTAACCGCGAACGTTACTGACAGAGTGTTAGCCGCGGATAACCTAGTGCTTTTATGGTTTATCTACCCCGTGATAAAACTCATCCATGAGCTGGGACACGGCTATTGTGTCAAACGAGGGGGCGGTGAAGTCCACGAACTAGGCGTGATGCTATTGGTGCTGCTACCCATGCCTTATGTGGATGCCTCGTCAACCAATGCCTTTGCGGACAAGAAACAACGCATTCTAGTGGGGTCTGCCGGTATTATCGTCGAGCTGTTTATTGCTGCGGTGGCGATGTTTATCTGGGTGAATGCTGAGCCCGGCATGGTTAAATCTATCGCGTACAATATTATCTTTATCGCTGGATTATCCACCGTGATGGTGAACGGCAACCCTCTGCTTAGGTTCGATGGTTATTACATACTGGCTGATTTGATTGAGATACCTAATCTTGGTCAACGCTCGAATCAATATTGGGGATGGCTAACCAAGCGCTTTATGTTTGGTGTTGGCGGCTTGGCCTCACCTGCCTACGACCGGCGCGAAGCACTGTGGTTGTTCTTTTACGGTTTTGCCTCCTACATCTATCGTATGTTTTTGATGGTCACCATTGTGCTATTTGTGGCGCAGCAATATTTCTTTGTTGGTATTGTGCTCGCGATTTGGGCGTTGATTGGCACTTTAATTCTGCCAAATTTCAAACTGCTTAAAAAAGCCTGGCAAGACTCCGATATTCGTACGGGACGGCGCAGCCCTACGGTGATGATTCCCGTGACGGCGGGCATTGTTGCGCTGCTTTTATGTGTCATGCCGCTACCCTTGACGACCAGTATTGAGGGTGTGGTGCAGATGGATGAGCAACGTCGAGTGTTGGCGAAAGAGAACTGTTTTGTTGAGCAATTGCATCAACCGTCCGGTGCAATCGTTCACCAGGGTGATTTACTGGTTAGCTGTATCAATCCTCAATTGCATACTGAACAGCTCGTGCTGCAGCAGCAGTTCCTAGAGGCAAGCGCCGAACGTCAGGGGGTTTGGAACAACCCTGTACAGTTAAAAATATATGATGACCAATTAGCGCGCTTAAGCCTCGAGCAGAAAGAAAGCGAAGCGCGGTTAGCGTCGTTAAACCTCTATGCTCAGGCCGACGGTATTTGGTCGCTGAGAAACCCTGCCGATCTACCGGGGATGTTTTTAAAACGAGGAGACCTGATCGGCCATGTTATCAGCAATAACAATGTGTCTATTCTTGGGATGGTGCCGGAAGCGGATATTGAATTAGTGCGTGATAAATCGATGGCAATTTCAGCCCTGCAAACATCCGATCTTGATAGCCAATTAACGCCGAAAAGCTGGTCTGTTTTCCCGGCGGTGACCAAAGAGCCTGTTAGCGGAATACTGACTGAAACAGCGGGTGGTAGCATCATTATGGACCCTTCCTCTTCTACCACGGGGACTCCTCAGTCATTGAGACGATACTTTATCGTTGCACTAGAATTTGAACGTTTTCCCAATGTGTTTGTTGAAGAGCGCATTCATCTGAAGTTTGAGCATCCCTCCGAAGCTGTCATTTATCGGCTCTATCGGTTGGTCCGTCGTACTTTCTTGGAGTACTTCGATGTCTGAATATGCGAGTAAACAGCCGGTTATCGCGGGCTTGCGCAATGAATATCAATGGCAAGATAGTAATCGCCTCGATACTTTTCTGAAGAAATCGAAAGAGCAGGCAAAAAAAATAAGTGGCAAGCTTTTGCGCCGTAATGAACGGATTGTGACAGCCATTTTTAAGCGTTCGGCGGTACTCGAACATTACGAAGCACAAGAGCTTGAATTGGCGTTGGTTAGTATTCGCCAGACATTGCGTTTGGAAGGCATCAGTACCGCAACGATTATCGAAGCGTTTTCCGTTATAAGAGAGATCAGTGGTCGAGTGCTCGGTATGCGTCATCATCATACGCAGATTAGAACCTCATTGGCGATGTTGCGCGGTGGGATCGCTGAAATGTCGACCGGTGAGGGGAAAACTTTAGCAGCCACTTTAGCTGCGGCAACGGCGGCTCTGGCGGGCATTCCGGTGCATGTGGTGACGATTAATGACTATCTAGCGGAACGAGACGGTGAAGAGATGCAGCCGTTATATGAGGCATTGGGGTTAACCGTTGGCATTATTATCCATGAACGCGAGTTACATGAGCGGCGAGAGATTTATGCCTGCGATATCTGTTATTGCAGTAATAAAGAGCTCACCTTTGATTTTTTAAAGGACAGCTTGGTATTAGCCCACAGAAAAACCACGCGGATTCAGCAAGCATCGTTACTGACCGGGGATTCGTCCTGGGCGGATAACTTATTGCTACGAGGGTTACATTTTGCCATTGTCGATGAAGCCGATAGTGTTTTTATTGATGAAGCGAGAACTCCATTAATTATCTCAGGACAAGAAAAATTTGGTCAACGGGAAGAGCGCCTGCTGAAGACCGCGATGGATATCGCAGGTAAGTATAAAAAAGAGGTCGATTTTAAGCAGGACGAGAACGCCCAGATCCATCTGACTTCCGCAGGACAAGCACTATTAGTGACCTGTTGCGAGCCGCTGGATGGCTTGTGGAATAGTAGTTTTTATCGTGAACCCTTGGTGAAGCAAGCTTTAGCCGCGTTGTATGTTTATCACCTCGATAGGGATTATATTATTGATGATGAGGGTGCCATCCAAATTGTTGATCTGTATACCGGCCGTGTGATGCCCGGACGAAGTTGGGGGCAGGGCCTGCAGCAAATGATAGAAATGAAAGAGGGTTGTGAGCTGACGAAACCGCGAGAAACAAACGCGGAAATAAGTTATCAGAATTTTTTTAGAAAATACCATCATTTATGTGGCATGACCGGTACTGTTCGTGAGGTTGCGGGTGAGTTATTAGATGTCTATCGGTTGCGCAGTGAGACAATCCCCTTGCTGAAAAAAAGTCAGAGAAAAAAAGGCTATTGTGAGGTGTATATCACTGAGCAGGCGAAGTGGCAGCGGGTTGCTGAGGTAACCCGTGAACTTGTGGCTCAGGGGCAAGCGGTCTTAATTGGTACCAACTCGGTGGCTTCGTCGGAAGCCATCAGCGATGTGCTGACGGCTGCGTCGATTGAGCATAAGATATTGAACGCACGACAGGATCAAGAGGAAGCCGATATTGTCTCTGTCGCCGGTCACCCCGGTGCGGTCATGGTTGCTACCAGTATGGCCGGACGCGGAACAGATATTAAGCTAACGGATGAAACCCGTGCCGCCGGTGGTTTACATGTAGTCATTACCGAGCTGCAGGATGCTGCTAGGATAGATAGACAGCTAGCCGGTCGAAGTGCACGTCAGGGCGACCCCGGGGTGGTTAGTGAAATCTTATCGTTTGAAGACCAGCTGGTTAAAAGGATGGCGGGACCGTTAATGAAAAAGCTTATAACACTGATCAGCACGACCGGTGTTATGCTGCCTCACCGGTTGGGTTATCGCATCCAGTTAAGTTGCCAGAACAAACTCTCACGAAGCCATTACAAGCAGCGTATACAACTCATCAAAGTGGATACTCAACGTCAGCGAACGTTGGCGTTTACGGGAGACAAAAAATGAAAAAACAACATCTGATGTTTATGGCTGCCTTAGGTTTTATCTTTACTCAAAGCCAAAGTCTCCAGGCTGAAGAATTAACGCTATCAACCTTGGGCTGCATGTTAGAGCCAAGTGAAAAGGTGGATATAAGCTCACCGGTGATGGGGGTGCTGGATAAGGTGATGGTGAAGCGTGGTGATAGCGTTAAAAAGGGACAGTCGCTATTTCAGCTTAAAGCCGGTGTTGAACAGGTAGGGGTCCAGTTGGCTAAAGTTAGGGCTGAGTTTGCCAAAAGAAAAGAGCGACGTAACCAAGACCTCTATGATGACGATATTTTAACGGCCAGTGAACGGGATGAAATTGAGACCGAATTGTTGATCGCCCAGTCTGAGCTTCGTTTAAAACAACAGGAGCTTGCATTGCGTAGGGTTTCAAGCCCAATTAAAGGGGTGGTTGTTAACCGCTTCAACAATGCCGGTGAGTTTGTTAACACCGATCCTATTTTGTCTCTCGCAACCTTAGATCCACTGCATGTCGACCTACTATTGCCTGCTAATTACTTTGGCCATGTTTCGCTTAAGCAAGAGTTGCTGATTAAACCTGACTCAGCGATGATCGATGCAAGCCCTGCTACCGTGATTATTGTGGATCCTTTAATTGATTCCGCTAGTGGTACTTTTCGGGTGCAGTTAGTGATGCGTAATCCTGAGGGTAAAATTCCGGCGGGTCTTCGCTGTACCGCTCAGTTGGTGAGCAAACCCTAGTGAAACCTGAGGCGTGTTCGCTTCAGTCGAGAGAAGTGCACTTTGAGTGCCTGAGAACATGCTTAAAACAGCGGGATCAAATACCGTATCCGCTTCGATCTTTAACAGTATTAAATTATAGCGGTGGTATAATCTGCCCATCTTCAGCACGTATTGCGAATAGGTCATGAAAGAGATCATCCTGCTTAACATCTCCGGCCAAGATAAGCCGGGCGTCACATCGTCTATCACCCGTATTTTGACCCAGTTTGATATTAATATTCTTGATATCGGTCAGGCTGTCATTCATAACACCCTGTCATTGGGCATTCTTATTGGGGTGCCTGAAAAGGCGGAAGCATCCAGCTTATTGCGGGATGTGTTGTTTAAGGCCCATGAGCTGGATATGAATATCCGTTTTGAGCCGGTGACTGAAAGTGAATATCAAAGCTGGGTGAATGAGCAGGGTAAGTCGCGGCACATCATTACCCTGTTAGCCCGCAAAATCACCGCAGAGCATATCGGCAAGGTCACTCAGACTGCCGCTGACCATGGTTTAAATATCGATAATATCAGTCGTCTATCAGGCCGCTTGTCTATTGATGAAGTCTCGAAGGGACAAACCGGTGAAAAGACTCGGGCCTGTGTCGAATTTTCGGTGCGGGGCGCACCAGCCGATTCTGCGCAATTACGCGAAGAGTTTCTGCGGATTGCTAGCGATTTAGATGTCGATATCGCCTTCCAGAAGGATGATATTTATCGGCGGAACCGCCGCTTAGTCGTGTTTGATATGGACTCCACTCTGATTGAAGCCGAAGTGATCGATGAGCTGGCTAAAGAGGCGGGTGTTGGTGAGCAGGTGGCTGAGATTACCGAGGCCGCGATGCGTGGCGAGATCGACTTCACCGAGAGCTTTAAGCGGCGTATGGCGCTGCTGAAAGGGCTAGATGAGTTGGTATTGGAGCGTATTGCCCATAACCTACCCTTGACTGAAGGGGTAGAAGAACTGGTGTCTAAGTTGAAGGCGCTGGGCTTCAAAACCGCGATCTTATCCGGTGGCTTTAATTACTTTGCCAATTATCTGCAACAAAAGATGGGTTTCGACTACGTCTATGCAAATGAGTTAGAAATCGTTGATGGCAAGGTTACCGGTAATGTTACTGGTACGGTGGTTGACGGTAAACGTAAAGCGGAACTGCTACGTAAGATTGCTGAAAAAGAGGGTATTCGTTTAGAGCAGACCATTGCCGTGGGTGATGGTGCTAATGATCTGCCAATGCTCTCCATCGCGGGTCTCGGGATCGCGTTTAGGGCTAAACCCTTGGTGCGTCAGAGTGCTAAGCAGGCGATTTCTACCTTGGGGCTCGATGGGATTCTTTATCTTATCGGTTTTCGAGATCGGGATCGGTTATAACACATCCGTGTGTTAAGAACGCATTAAGTGAAAAACCGCCAATTGGCGGTTTTTTGCTATTCAAAGAAGTCGTAGTTCATCTCTTCAGAGGGTGGTTGTAGATAGTACCCCTGAATATAATCTACACCTAACTTCCACAGCTTGCCCATCAGACGGGTGTCTTCAACCAGCGGGGCGATATTACCGATATCTGCGTGCTTAAGATTTTTGATCAGTTTGGCAAAGGCTTTATCCGATTCTGCTGAGCTACTGAGGTCCTGAATGTAGGAACCATCCAGCTTAACTAGATCGGGCTTGAGTTTAATTCGCAATAACTCGCGATTTTCAGAAATGCCGAAATGTTTGATACAAAACTTACAGCCTAGTTTCTTAAGCCCAAATCTAAATTGTTCCGCTTGTTCTTGGCTGGTGCTTAAATCGGATTCGCTGGCTTGAAAAACGATCAACTCAGCGGGAATACGATACTCCTTGAGTTTGTCTGCGATCCAACTGAGTTCTTCTTGGTCTTGATAGAAGCTAGCGGTCAGGTTGATAAATACTCGGCTGCGCTGGGATTTTTTCAGTTGTTCTGCAACCTGCATAAAGGTGTGCTCGATAACCCAACGATCGAGCTGAATACTGGTATCGTCGTGATCCATCGTGGAGAGGAAGATATTAGGTGATAAGCCTTCTTCACCTTTATTTTCCTGCAGCCGTAAGAACACTTCGTAGTTCCCCCAGCCATTGGCGCTGGCCAGCGCAACAATCGGTTGAAACAGAATGCGGAACTTATCGTTAGCGAGCGCATCGTGGATCATTTTGATGGAGTCGTCGTCGATATCATCCTGTTCATCAGCCGGTGTTTCAAACAGTTTGATCCCATTGCCCCGTTGGCCATCGTTACGGGCCTCATCGGCGGCTAGGCGAGCTCGATTGATGAGTTCGACATAGTGAGGGGCGTTATCATTGATCGTGCAGACACCGATGCTACAGGTTGTTTGTACTGTAGTGCCGGTGACTTCAATTTTAAGCTGCGCAATCGAGCGACACAGTAGGTCAGCTAGTTTCATCGCCTTATCGGGGCTAGGGTCGTGAAATAAAATAGCAAACACATCTTCTTCTAGACGGGCGCAGATATGGGTTTTATTGATTTTTTGTCGCATGAGATCGGCGACGTCGGATAACACAATATCGCTACCGGTGACGCCTAGCTCGGATTGCAGTGCGCTGTAGTTATCAAAGCGGATATAGAGAAAGCTGCAATCTGAGCCGCCGATTAGCGCCCGGTGAGCCGCTTGTTCAAGTGCGTTGACGATGTAATTACCATCATACAGGCGGGTTGTCGGATCGAGGTTCTCAAATGAGGTTTCTATGTTTTCACTATCCGGACTAATCATGACTTGCAGGCAGTCCTGATTTAGATAGTGCGCATGTTGAATCGTAAAAGCCGCTTGGAAGTTGGTGCCATCGATACGGCGGGCTTTGAGTTCCGTTTTGATAATATGATTGTTGTTATCGAGGGCGTCCTGTAACGCGGTTTTTAGGCGGTCACGATCTTTTAAAACCGTAAATTTATCCAGCGTTTCCTGTTGTAAGCCGTTAGTGTCATCCAGTCCAAATAGATCGGCAAAGGCTGGATTGCTGTACATCGGTATGAAGTCGGTCGTGAGATAAATGATCGGTAGACTGGCAAGGCTGGCTAAGTGCTGACACTGCTTTTCAGTTTGCGCTAATTCTGCTTCGATGATACGTAAGCGTCGTCGCGTTTCGAGTTGTTCTAATTGGCGACGGACCTGAATTAATAGCAGTTCCTGTTCATCTAAAGATATGACCGCAGCCATCCGGGCTTTTAGACCCTGTAGAAGTGCTTGGCTATTACTTTCAGGTACTAACTGAATGATGGGGATATCTTTATTCAGTCGTTGCAGAATTTGAGCCGCATCTTTGGCGCCAAACGTCCCCTCGATCTGCGGACTTAGAATTAGATCCCAAGAGCGCTCGCTAAGCGCGGTGTTGAACTCTTCAGCGGAGTGTACCTGCTGACCTCTAGGGGCCAGCCTCGCGCCGCGTAACAGCGTGATAATAGGATCTACTTCCTCGGCCGTGAGGCTGAGAAATAGAATGTGTACATTTTTGCGTAATCGTTGGCGCTTCTCTGAAATAATCCTTTTGTATAGACCACTCGGAGCGCTCGTTGTTGCTTGTCCACTCATTGTATTCTTCTACTGTAAAACTCCCTTTGTAGGTCGAGTGTATCTGCTTTGAGTCACTCTGTCAGTGGGCAATGTTGTAAAAAACTGCCGCTATGGGCTGGGTATTAGGTCATGGGGATTTTTAGAGTGGCGTTGCTCAAATATTGCAGAGGGTTAAGAGGCGTTGTTTGTGTTTCAAACGTTTATAAACAGCGTGTCTAGTTCGTCGCTAGGAAAAGGCTTTTTAACTGAGCAGGTGATGATTTAATGAGTCAGTGTTTTGTAACACTGTGGTTCGATTGGTGTGCTAAAACTGAGCTGTTTTTTCAAGCGGCAAGCCATGTATGGCTTAAATGCTGAGACGTTAGATTTATTGAGGATTTAGTTAAAAGGAAAAGCAATGAGACAGAAAAGAAATGGCTGGGGTAGGAGGATTCGAACCTCCGCATGACGAGATCAAAACCCGTTGCCTTACCGCTTGGCGATACCCCAGCAAAAAATGGTGGCAATAGCGGGACTCGAACCTGCGACCCTCGCATTATGAATGCGATGCTCTAACCAGCTGAGCTATATTGCCATCTATATAACAGTGGGTTTAATAACCGTTATACAAATATGATCGATAATTAACAGGCTTACACCTGATGTTCACCAATCTTTCTTAATACTATTAAATAGTCGTAAGAAGATGGCTGGGGTAGGAGGATTCGAACCTCCGCATGACGAGATCAAAACCCGTTGCCTTACCGCTTGGCGATACCCCAGCAAAAAATGGTGGCAATAGCGGGACTCGAACCTGCGACCCTCGCATTATGAATGCGATGCTCTAACCAGCTGAGCTATATTGCCTTAGCACTTATCAAGGCCGCGAATTATTCTCTTTTTTGGTAATCATGTCAACTGATTAGAGGGAAAAAACCGTTAATTTCTCGCGCTTATGCGGGGCAAAAAAATAGCCATGCTGAATGACTCCAGAATGGCTATTTTTTGTACGGTAATTTACTTTAGATAATGCTGTAAATTCGGCCGTTTTCGGATTTAAACGTTAAACCGGAAATGCACCACGTCACCATCTTTAAGAATGTATTCTTTACCTTCAAGACGCCATTTACCAGCATCCTTGGCGCCCGCTTCACCTTTATATTGAATAAAGTCTTCATAGGCGATCACTTCAGCGCGGATAAAGCCTTTCTGGAAGTCGGTATGGATAACACCGGCGCCTTCAGGTGCGGTAGCGCCTTGCTTAACCGTCCAGGCACGTACTTCTTTAACACCGGCGGTGAAGTAGGTGTGTAGTCCTAGCAGTGAGTAGCCTGCTCGGATCACCCGGTCGAGACCGGGTTCTTCCATGCCCATCTCTTGCAAGAATTCGAGCTTCTCTTCATCTTCTAGTTCAGAAATTTCCGCTTCCATCTTATTGCAGATAACAACGACGGCCGCGCCTTCTTCTTCTGCTAAGGCGATTACTTTGTCTAGGTGTGGGTTATTCTCGAAACCGTCTTCCGCCACGTTGGCAATATACATCGTCGGTTTGATGGTCAGCAGGTGGAACTGATGGATCTCTGCATGCTCTTCATCATTTAGCTCGAGTGCGCGAACAGGTTTTCCCTGTTCCAGTTGGGCGAGTACTTTTTCCAAGATGACTTTTGATTTCAGTGCATCTTTGTCGCCGCTTTTGGCTACACGCATCACTTTATTCAGCTGTTTTTCAACCGACTCAAGGTCGGCCAACGCTAATTCAGTGTTAATAATATCGATATCATCAATAGGATCGATCTTATTGGCAACGTGAATAACGTTTTCATCTTCAAAGCAGCGAACAACATGCGCAATTGCATCAGTCTCGCGGATGTTAGCGAGGAACTTGTTACCCAGACCTTCGCCCTTTGAGGCACCAGCAACGAGACCGGCAATATCAACGAATTCCATCGTGGTGGGTAATACGCGCTCTGGCTTAACAATAGCTTCGAGTGCATCCAGACGGGGATCTGGCATAGGTACAACGCCTGCGTTTGGCTCAATCGTACAGAAAGGAAAGTTCTCTGCACCAATACCTGCTTTGGTCAGGGCGTTAAACAGAGTAGATTTACCTACGTTTGGCAAGCCTACGATGCCGCATTTGAAACCCATGGCTGTGATCCTGTCGTCAGTTGTTCGGCTTAAAGGAGTGTAAAGTGGTCATCGCTTTGTGCCAGTCGCCACCAGCGGCTTGTTCCAGCACGCGTAAGGCTTCATCGCCAGCGGCTTCCGTCAGACTAAATTCAGAGGACGGTGCTTTTTTGAGGACAAAACCGACAACCTCGCTTGCGCTGCCCGGATGTCCGATGCCGATGCGCAAACGATAAAAATTCTTGTTGTTGCCTAGTTTGCTGATAATGTCGCGTAAACCGTTGTGTCCACCGTGACCACCGCCCAATTTAAAACGAGCAACGCCGGGAGGAAGATCTAGTTCATCGTGAGCGACAAGAATATTTTCAGCAGGAATCTTGTAAAAGTTAGCCAGCGAGGCAACAGCCTGGCCACTGAGATTCATAAAGGTGGTTGGGATCAGTAGGTGAACGGCTTTGCCATTCAGGCTGATCTTTCCATACAGGCCGTGAAACTTGGTTTCTGGCTTGAGTTGGATAAGATGTCGGGCAGCAAGCTGCCCGACGAAGTCGGCTCCGGCGTTGTGACGGGTCTGCTCATATTTTTGGCCTGGGTTACCCAAGCCTACGATCAGTTGTATCTGGTCTTGCATACCGAAGCCTGTGGTCAGCTATTAAGCGCCTGCTTTAGCTGCGCGTGGTGCGTAAGCCTGAGCAATACTTTGGTCACGGTCAGCACCGCGACGCAGTTGTACGATCTCAACGCCTTCTGGCAGAGAGATATTAGACAGGTGAATAACCTGATCCATATCAACACCAGACAGGTCAACTTCCAGAACTTCTGGTAGTTTTTCCGCTAAGCAGCGAACTTTAGCAGTGTTCTGTTGAACAGTGTATTTACCTGACGCTTTACCTGCTGGAGACAGGTGAAAGTTAACAAAGCTCAGTGGTACAACAATCTCGATTGGCGCAGATTTAGTAACACGTTGAAAGTCAATGTGCATTACAGAGTCTTTCGCTGGGTGACGTTGCAGATCTTTAACGATAACTTTTTCTTCTTTGCCTTCCAGGTTCAGAGTCAGGATAGAAGAGAAGAAGCTTTGATCTTCAAGCTGTTTAACCAGTACGCGGTTTTCCAGAGAGATAGACACAGGCTTTTTACGTTTGTCTCCGCCGTAAACAACAGCAGGAACAAAACCAGCATGACGTAGGCGGCGGCTCGCACCTTTCCCTTCGTCAGTACGAGGCTGTGCATTCAATACAAAATCGGTCATTTTGATACCTTCAGTAAAAACAAAACTGCAAACACCTTGCGACCAGGTCTTTGCAGTTATTTCAGTAAGCCCGTAATGGGCGCGTTTTCCCGTATGGGATGTTTATCAGCTACCACTAAGCTCGCGGGCTTAGCGGAACATTGCGCTAATAGATTCTTCGTTGCAGACGCGACGTACCGCTTCGGCCAACATCGGCGCCAGTGTTAACTGACGGATTTGACTGCATTTCTGCGCGGCTTCGCTCAGCGGAATGGTGTCGGTTACAACCAGTTCATCGAGATCAGAACCGGTGATGTTGCTGATCGCTGCACCCGATAGCACCGCGTGGGTGGCATAAGCCACAACTTTGTCGGCGCCATTGGCTTTCAGTGCTGCGGCAGCTTTGCATAAGGTGCCCGCGGTATCACACATGTCGTCAACCAAGATGCAGGTGCGGCCTTTAACGTCACCGATCAGGTTCATCACCTGGGCTTCGTTGGCTTTCTCGCGACGCTTATCGATAATCGCCAGATCGCAATCCAGTTGTTTTGCCACTGCACGAGCACGAACAACACCGCCTACATCAGGGGAAACAACAATCGGATTGTCATAGCACTGACGGGCAATTTCATCTAGCAGGACAGGTGAGCCGTAAACGTTATCTACAGGGACATCGAAGAAGCCCTGGATCTGATCCGCGTGTAGATCGACGGTTAATACCCGGTCGATACCGACACCGGCCAACATATCGGCAACCACTTTAGCGCTGATGGCAACACGAGCAGATCGTGGACGACGATCTTGACGGGCATAGCCATAATAAGGGATAACCGCGGTAATCCGACTGGCAGAGCCACGACGCAGAGCGTCAGCCATGACGATCAGTTCCATCAGGTTATCATTGGTTGGCGCGCAGGTGGATTGGACTATAAATACGTCTTTACCACGCGCGTTCGCATGAATCTCAACGCTGATTTCACCATCGCTGAACTTCGTTACAGTGGCTTCGCCCATTGGAATATCGAGGCGTTCTACAACTCTTTCAGCCAGCTGGCGATTTGCATTGCCAGTGAAGACCATCATTTTAGACACGGTGTCTACCTTCTCAGATCTGCAGTCGTTTAATTGAGATTTGTTCATATTATTTGGCAGGGCTGGCACTCTATTTAAACCTCAAAATAAAGGCTCAGAGCCGCTTCCCGGCCGGGTCCTTTCAAAGCCGAGCCATAAGCTCAAGCTTAAAATTGGCTGGGGTAGGAGGATTCGAACCTCCGCATGACGAGATCAAAACCCGTTGCCTTACCGCTTGGCGATACCCCAGTAATTCTAATTTACGGAACAGGTCCGCAAATGAGGCGCACATTTTCCCGGATGCGTGCGTTAAAGTCAAACGAATGGCTGCGAAAAGGAGTAATTTTACTGTGGTTTTTGCCACTCTTTAGCGATTATGGTCAATCGCAGGTTGTTTCGGCTAATCGTTAATTTTTCAGGAAAGGCAAATTCATCTTGATAATTATATCGTAAGTAGCTGATTTCCCAGCCGTTTTGGGTCAGTTTGTGGGCCAGTTGTTGCTTAAGGCTAAGATCGTAGTAGCTACCGGGGGCGGGGATGCCGCGCACCCAATAGCGTATGTCTTGAACTGGGAACTGCCAGCCGAGAGTCTGCTCCATTAATGCTTCCGGTGTGGCGGCCCAAAGTGGCTCTTCGCCAGCGATATCGATGCTAATGCCATCCGTATTACCTTCGATACGAGCGCCGCCTTGACCTAGCGGGCCGCTTAGTTCAATCAGGTAATGCTGTTGCAGCTGCTGCCAAAAGAGGTTGGCGCTATGGCTTTCCTGGGGGCTGCGGATGCCAATCTTACCGCTGAGCTGCCAGCTATCTGCAGCCAATAGCGCCTGGTAATGCTCGCTCCAAGGGCGTTCGGTTATCGGTTGCTGCTGTTGCGGCGTTAGACCTGAACAGCCAGAGAGCAGCAGCGCGAGGATGATAAAACTTGCTAAGCGCATGATTTAGTCCTGAGGGGCGTTGATCGTGAGTGCCGCTTGGCGTAAATATTCATTATCAGGGTGCTTGAGCTGCTCTTTTTTCAATAGCGATAATGCTCGTTGTGGCTGTCCGGCGGCATGGTAGGCCTGAATCAGGTGCGCACTGACTTCGGGATCGGGAAAGCGTTGATAGGCTTGTTGTAGAAAATCCACGGCAGCTTTTGCTTTACCCTGTTTAAGCAGTATCCAGCCCATACTATCGAGAATGGACGGGTCGTCAGGGGATAAGGTTAATGCAGCGTCGACTAGATCATAGGCTTCATCAAAACGGTCGGTGTAGAGCGATAGGGTGTAACCCAGAGCATTGAGTGCCATGCTGTTGTCGGGTTCAAGTTTTATGACCTGTCGCAGATCTTTCTCAATCAGGTCGATATCTTGGGGCGCAAGGGTCATTGCTCGGGTGTACAGCAGGCTGGCATCGTCGCGATGCTGCTGCAGCGCTTCATCGAGAATGCTTAACGCTTCATCTTTGAAATCATGCAGGTTGAGCCATTCGGCTTCGATCGCATAGAACTGAATATCGGCTTCAGGCATGTTGCTACGGGCATCCTGCAAAATGCTTTGCAGTCGATCGCGATTCTCTGAATGATCCAGCAGTGCCGCAATACGTCTATAGGCGGGCAGAATATTATTGTTGTCTTTAACATTGAGAAAATGCTTGATAGCGGATTCGACATTGCCATCATGTTGGTCAATCAGTCCAAGGTAATAGTGTGGCGTGGTGTTGTCGGGGTAGCGTAGCAGTAACTCCTGCATAATCTTGCGGCTTTGAGCGACCTGATCATTTTCCAGTAGCAAGAGCGCCGCATAGAAGGTTAACTGCGGCTCTTCGGGAAAGGTTTCAACCAGTAATAAGGCTTGCTGAACACCTTTTTTAGGTTGTTTTGATTGAAATAACAGTTGCACATAAAGAGTAAAGAGTTGCTGATTAGGCTGTTCCGCTTCCAGATGAGGTTCGAGTACCGCAATCGCTTGGCGAAAAGCGCCTTGCGACCGAAGCAGTTCTGCTTTTTGTAGAATCGCTTCCATATGATCCGGATCATCTAGGATAGCGGCGTTAAAGCGTTGCAGGGCCTTAACGTTGTTGCCCTGCTGGGTATACAGAATACCTAGTGTCGTTAATAGGGTCGCGCTAGCGTCTTGCTGGGCATACTCTTCCAATAGCTCTATATAGGCATTGGTTTCTTCAAGGCTGAATTGATCGGCCTGGGCGCTAATAACGATCAGCGTTTGTTTGTCCGATTGACTCAGAGCCTGACGCAGCAGCGGTAAGGCCGCCGCAAAATCGCCCTTGTGGAGCAGTAAGCTTGCAGCTATCTGGTAGGGTTCGGGGTTTTGCGGATCGGCTTTTTGCCACAGACTGGCGGCTTGCAACAGTTCGTCGGGGCGTTGTAAATACTGGGCGATATAGGTGGCGCGTTCAGCGATCACGGGGTCGCCGGTTAACTGCGCTTGATGCAGGTAGTTCTCGAGTGACAGATCAAACACTTTACGCTGCCCGGCAATTTCCGCCACGATCAAATCGTAAAGAGTCTCTCGGTTGAGTTCACCCGGACGGTATTCTACGTTCGGCAGCGGTTCTGCCGTCGGTTGTGCAACGGGTTGGCTTTGCTGACTGCTACAGCCGCTTAAACTCAATAATATGGCCATTAGTGTGGCAGTAAAGGGTGTTACCACGTTGGTGGCTGATACGGGTAGGGACATGGGTACTTTCATTCTGCTGATATTAGCTGTCGCAAAGAGATTGATGGCTCCACTATAGATTAATCGCAGGGGTGTTGTCATATATGGCTGTATTTCGCAAAAAATTGATCTGATCCGTGCTGGGTTTTTTAACCTTTGAGCGAATAAAGTGTATCATTACGCGCTATTTTCAACCTGGGTGTTATTTTCCTATATGGCTTTGCTCGCGTTAGGCATTAATCACAAGACAGCATCGGTATCGGTCCGCGAGAAGGTTGCGTTTGCACCGGAACAGATGGCTGATGCGCTGGCACAGGCCTGTCAACTCGCACATCTGAAAGAGGTGGCGATTCTCTCGACCTGTAACCGGACAGAGCTTTATTGCTCGACAGAACTTGAAGGAACCCGTGCACTGCTAGAGTGGCTGGGGAGTTATCATAGCCTCGATCCTGATGAGTTACAGGTTTGTAGCTATGCCCATTGGGGGCAAGAAGCGGCGCAGCATATGATGCGGGTCGCCAGCGGGCTGGATTCTTTGGTGCTGGGCGAACCGCAGATTCTCGGGCAGCTTAAATCCTGTTATGCGGTGTCCCAGAGCGCGGGTGTTGTGGGTGCAGAACTGGATCGATTGTTTCAGCAAACCTTTGCTGTGGCGAAGAAGGTGCGGACCGATACGGCGATTGGTGAAAATCCGGTCTCGGTTGCCTATGCCTCGGTGAGTCTGGCGCAGCATATTTTTGCTGATTTGAGCCAGAGTAAGGCGTTATTGATTGGGGCGGGTGAAACCATCGAATTGGTCGCCCGACATCTGTCCGAAGCTGGTGTGCAACAGATGACTGTGGCTAACCGTACATTGGTACGTGCCGAAGCCCTCGCGGCGGAGTTTGATGCTAAGGCTATATTGCTCGGTGATATTCCCGAAGCCTTAGAAGATGCCGACATTGTTATCTCTTCCACTGCGAGCCAATTGCCTATTCTAGGTAAAGGTGCAGTAGAATCTGCGTTGAAAAAACGTAAGCACCGACCGGTATTTATGGTCGATATTGCCGTGCCACGGGATATTGAGCATGAAGTAGCCGACCTCGATGATGTTTATCTCTATACCGTTGATGACCTCAAAGAGGTGATCGAGGAAAATGTACGTAGCCGCGAAAGTGCGGCCCGTGAAGCGGAAGCGCTGGTTGAAGTGGGGGCGATGGAGTTTATCCGTCAACTGCGCTCGTTAGGCGCGGTTGAAACGGTGATGTCCCTGCGTCAGCAGGCTGAAGCGTTGCGCGATGTTGAACTGGATAAAGCCCTGCGGCAATTGAGTAACGGTAAGGATGCCGCCTCGGTGTTGAACAACCTAGCCCGTGGTTTAACGAATAAATTAATTCATAGCCCGACAGTGCAGTTGCGTAAAGCCAGTGCTGAGGGACGTGATGATTATCTTGAGATAGCCCAGGATTTATATCAGCTATCTCCTACTGCGAAAGAAGACTGATTAGTGATGAAAGAATCGATAACCCTCAAACTCGAAAGCCTAGCGGACCGTTATGAAGAACTGGCGGCGTTGCTGGGGGATGCCGGGGTAATCTCTAATCAGGATAAGTTTCGTGCTTATTCGATGGAATATGCCGAGCTAGAACCCGTCGTGAAATGCTTTCAGTCCTATCAGGCCGCCGAAGCTGATTTAGAAGAAGCACGTTTGATGCTGGATGATTCTGATCCAGATATGCGGGAGATGGCGAAGGAAGAATTTTCCGCAGCTAAGGACAATATTGAAGCACTGGAGCAGGAGTTACAAATACTGCTGCTGCCAAAAGATCCTAATGATTCACACAACGTGTTTCTTGAAGTCCGTGCCGGCACTGGTGGTGATGAAGCGGCGATCTTCTCCGGTGACTTGTTACGCATGTACACCCGCTTTGCTGAAACCCAGGGGTGGAAGCTTGAAATTATCAGCGCCAACGAAGGTGAACATGGTGGCTATAAAGAGGTGATCACCCGGATTATCGGTAAGGATGTGTATTCCCGTCTGAAATTCGAATCCGGTGCCCATCGGGTACAGCGGGTGCCAGAAACCGAATCACAAGGGCGTATCCATACCTCTGCCTGCACTGTCGCGGTGATGCCTGAAATGGACGAAGTCAGTGATATCCAGATCAATAAAGCCGACCTGCGAGTTGATACTTTCCGTTCATCCGGGGCCGGTGGTCAGCACGTTAACAAAACGGATTCAGCGATTCGATTAACCCATATTCCCACCGGTGTGGTGGTAGAGTGTCAGGAAGAGCGTTCGCAGCATAAGAACCGTGCTAAGGCGATGTCATTGCTGGCTTCTCGTCTGCAAGCGGCTGAACGGGAGCGTCATGCGGCGGCTCAGGCCAGTACGCGAAAATCATTAGTCGGCAGTGGTGATCGTTCCGAACGGATTCGCACCTATAACTTCCCGCAAGGGCGGATTACCGATCACCGCATCAATCTGACGCTCTATAAGCTGCAAGAGGTTATGGAAGGCGCGCTGGGTGCTGTGGTTGATCCGCTAGTCAATGAATATCAGGCTGAGCTGCTCGGGGCGTTGTCCGAAGAGGGCTAGTCTGACTTATTATGAATATACTTGAAGCTCAGGGCTGTGCTGCCCGGCTTTCTGCCTGTAGCGATAGCCCTGCAGCGGATGTGGAATTATTGCTCTGTCATATCCTTGAGTGCGATCGTACCTTTCTATTTACCCGTCGTGAACATGTCTTGAGTGAGGTGCAGCAGTGGCAGTTTGAGCAGCTGTTACAGCGACGCCTAGCGGGCGAGCCTATTGCCCATTTGACCGGTGTCCGTGGGTTTTGGAGCCTAGATCTTGAGGTGAATGCGACAACGCTTATTCCCCGCCCCGATACTGAGTGTCTGGTGGAGAAAGCGTTGGAACTTATTCCGCCTTCTGCGGCCAGAGTATTAGACTTAGGCACCGGCACTGGGGCGATAGCCTTGGCATTGGCTTCTGAGTGTCCCGCATGGTCACTGTTGGCGGTTGACCGGGTGGCGGATGCGGTGGCTTTGGCTGAACGCAACCGTCAGCGTACCGGGTTGGCTAATGTTCGCGTGTTACAGGGCAGTTGGTTTGAACCGGTTGATGGGGTGTTCGATCTGATAGTGAGTAATCCTCCCTATATCGATCCACAGGACCCCCACCTCGACCAAGGTGATGTGCGTTTCGAACCACTTAGTGCTTTGGTGGCCGAAGAGCATGGTTTAGCCGATATTCGTTATATCGCCACCCATGCCCGGGCGTTTCTGGTGACGGGTGGTATATTACTGTTCGAACACGGCTACGATCAGGCTGAGGCTGTGCGGCAGTTATTGGCTGAACTACGGTATAGCGATATAGAATCGGCTCAGGATTATGGCGGCAATGACCGTATAACTTGGGCCAGTTGGCATAACCCAGTGGCAGAACAAGAGACGAAACAAAATGCTGAATGATGACCAGCTATTGCGTTATAGCCGGCAAATTATGTTACCCGAAGTGGATATTGCTGGGCAGGAGGCTTGGCTAAAGGCGTCGGTGTTGATTATTGGTGTCGGAGGTTTGGGCAGTCCGGTGGCGATGTATTTGGCTGCCGCGGGTGTTGGCCGATTGGTATTAGTGGACGATGATGATGTCGAGTTAACCAATTTGCAGCGCCAGATTGTTCACCGTACTGACACGATTGGCCAGCCTAAGGTGGTATCGGCAAAAGCGGCATTAGCCGCACTGAACCCGGATGTACAGGTTGATGTGATCAATGGCCGACTGAGCGGGGCTGATCTCGAAGAGCAGGTCGCTGCGGTTGATTTAGTGGTCGATTGCAGCGATAACTTTGATACCCGCTTTGCACTGAATGATGCCTGTGTAAAACATAAAACGCCGCTAGTATCAGGGGCGGCGATACGATTAGAGGGGCAGGTGGCTGTGTTTGATCCACGCCGAGAAGATGCCCCCTGTTACCGTTGTCTCTATCGCGACGGTGATGAAGAAAGCCTAACCTGTTCTGAAAGCGGGGTGCTTGCGCCGCTGGTGGGTATTATCGGTTCAGTACAGGCGATGGAAGCTTTAAAAGTGCTAGCGGATATTGGTGAACCGCTGGTCGGAAAACTATTACTTTTAGACGGTCGCCATATGGATTGGCGAACACTGAAACTGCGACGGGACCCAGAGTGCCCTTGTTGCGGACATAACAATAATTAAAGAGGTACCGGGTTCAATGGACGCTATTCGTCAGATCTTAGAGCAAAGTAAAACCATTGCGATGGTGGGGGCTAGTCCTAAGCCGCACCGTGCGAGTAATCAGGTGATGCATTTCCTGTTAGCTAAAGGTTATAACGTGATTCCGGTTAACCCGCTCAAAGCGGGTGAAAAAATTCATGGCCGCGAGGTGGTGTCTTCCTTGGCGGATATCAAAGAGCCGATCGATATGGTGGATATCTTCCGGAATTCCGCTGAGGCTGGCGATGTGGTTGATGAAGCGATTGCGGTACATGCTAAAGCCGTGTGGATGCAGCTCGGTGTGGTGAATGAGCCGGCCGCGGAAAAGGCTGAAGCTGCTGGCTTGAAGGTCGTTATGGATCGCTGTCCGGCGATTGAAATCCCCCGCCTCTGAAGAGGTCTTCGCTGCCAGCGGTGATGAATCCACTGGCAGCAGTATTATTTTCTGCAAAATCGTCGACTACCTCGCTTTCTGTTGCCGCTAAGCGCTATTTCAGGCAGATCTGTCTGGTGTCTGCAGGTCGATCGCATACAATGGCTGATTTTATTAAGGGTGAAAACTATGTCTATTGAACGTCAGGAAACGGCTCAGCGCATGAGTCGCATCGTTATTCATAACGATACTGTTTATCTTTGTGGTCAGGTGGCTAAAGATGCCAATGACGGAATTACTGAGCAGACGGCAACGATGCTGGATAAAGTCGATGCATTGCTACAGCAAGCGGGCAGCGATCGAGAGCATATCTTGTCGGCAACCCTGTATATCCGTGATATGAAAGATTTTGCGGCGATGAATGCTGTCTGGGATAGCTGGGTACCCGAAGGTCATGCACCCGCGCGTGCCTGTGTTGAAGCGCGTATGGCGCGTCCAGAATTATTGGTAGAAATTTCGGTTGTTGCTGCGCTGAAAAAATAGCCTGTCAGGCTGATTTAACCCAGCATCATCTGTCTAATACGCAGGTCATCGGCGAGTCGTTTAGCATAGCCGATGATCTCATCCCCGCATAACCCCTCTGGTATTGTCTCTGGTAGCAGTGCTCCACTGTTAATTAACATCTGTATCAACGCTTTATGTTCTAGTTGTAACGCCAACAACAGGGCGGTATGACCCTGCGCGTTTGGTAGGTTGAGATCCGCACCATATTCATTTAAGCGACTCAGATGTAGCATGAGTTGGTTGATGGGGCAAAATCTAAAACAGGCAAACAGGGCATGTTGTGGGTCGTTGTCTGGGTACGCCAACGGAATATCCGCCTGTAGCAGCACAGTCATCAGTGCGAGGCTTTGCTGTGGTTGTTGTATGGCCTGATAGAGCAGTGGTTCTGTTCGGCTGGCGGTCATAGCGCAGCCGGCTTGTAGAAGGTGTTCTAAAGCTTTTGCTTGGCCCGCATAAATGGCAAGTTCCGGCAGATTGCAGGGTTGGTTTTGGTGACTAAAAGAGGCTTCTGTCAGCAGCGCTTGATCCAGTTTATTAAACTGTTTCTTTAGCCGGTTAAGATCCCCTTCGGTGACCGCCTGTTGTAACTTATTGAGGTTGCGTCGGGTAAAAAAACTCATGGGAAACTAACACTCTTGTAGTGCCAGGCAAGCCGGCGTAATGGTTTGGTAGCAGGTAGGGGGAGTACCGTAGCGGCGATCCATGTTGTCGGCATAAAAACCTTCTGAGGATAGTCGCTTAGGCTTTAACGACATCGAAAAAAGCCGTTAGCCCGTTGTCCGAGGGCGTCTGTAATATTGCCACCCCCGTCTATCTGTTTAGGTTTATCTTAATTAGATTAAACTTAATAAGCGCAAAAGGTAGATACCACCGCTGAGGGTAAACAATGAGCCTAGCGTTGTGGTCAAAATAATATTGGCGGCAAGTTGCGCATTACCCTGCATTGCTTTCGCCATAATAAAGCTGGCGGCGGCGGTTGGGCAGCCAAATAACACAAATAGAACACCAAGCTCTTGGTTTTCAAAGCCATATAGCCATGCACCGATGGTGAGTACTAAGGGGATGATGATCAGCTTAATCAGCGTGGCCCAACTGGATTGACCCGAGGTGTCTCTTAGGCTTTTGAGGTTGAGTGAGCCACCGATCGCAAGCAATGCTAAGGGGAGTGTTAGGTTCGCAAGGTAATGGCCAATTTTATCGCCCACCTCCGGTAGCGCCCAGCCAAAATATGAAAATGGCAGTGCCAGCAGAACTGAGATGATCAGGGGGTTACGGGCAATTGCTTTGAGGGGGGCGGTGAAGCTAGGGCCATCTCGGTGTTGCATGGGAAGTGATAACACAAGAACTGACAAAACGTTATAGAGCGGAATGACGCAGGCTAGTAGTAACGATGCGAGTGCTAAGCCGTTGCTACCAAACATATTAAAGCTAATGGCCAAGCCTAGGATGCCAAAGTTGCTACGAAACGAACCTTGAATAAAGACTCCGAGGTCTTCCGGTTTCTTGATGAAAAGCTTACTGATGTGCCAGATGACCACTACGCTGATCAGTGTGGTGATGATGAAATACCCGAGCAGGCCGGGGTTGAAAACGGCCTGAAAATCCATTGTGGAGATACTCATAAAAACGAGCATCGGTAGGGTGATGTTAAACACGAGTTTAGATGAGGTATCAACAAAACCCTGATCAATAACCCCGAGCCGTATGAGCAGATAGCCCAGTGACACGATAAAAAAGATGGGCGTAACAATGTTGCTAGTAAAAATCAGTGTATCTAGATAGAGGTTCAAGGCTGTATGTCCGTTACGCTAACTGCTGATCGGTGGGCGTTAGCAGGAGTCTACCATTTTCTGGTCTTATGCTGATATTCAGTTAACGCTTTATTGATAAAGTTTTGGATAATCGAAGCGCTCAAGGGTGCCGCAGGATTCCGATAACTCTTCCCAGCGGGTAACGCTCAAGGCGATCTGCATAACGCCGCAGGTGGGTAGGTTATTGATATTTTCTTGGGTCAGGTAATAGCCTGCCAGCTCTAATGTCGGATTGTGGCCAACCACCATAATATGACGATAGTGATCGGACTGGCCCTGCAGTAGGTTGATTAGCGTCTCTACTCGCGCGTGGTAGAGTTCAGGTACTTCAATGATCTTACTGGCAGGGTAGTCCAGCGTCAGGGCTATCTGTTCAGCAGTAGTGATCGCGCGGCGGGCGCCACTGCTAAGTATCAGGTCCGGTTGAATCTGCAACGCCTGTAAGCGGGTGGCCATAAGTGGAAGATCACGTTTGCCACGTTTATTGAGTGGGCGGTTAAAGTCAGACAGCTCTGGGTCTTTCCAGCTGGATTTAGCGTGTCGTACCAGTGTCAGCATTCTCATGGACTGTTCCTTAACTCTTATCTCAGCAATGGTAGTCTCAGTATTAACTAAGGCTGCCGGAAAAGCCATTGGTTAGCTGGCAATACAGTTATCGCCTGCATCCTGATCATCCTGTTTGTCGGCGATGAGTTGGCACCAGACTTTACGCATATGTCCTGCAGGATGGCTGCCAGAATGTTGTAGGTTCATCGGTCCCGGGTTAAAGAGGCGAGGGTCCATGAGTATTGGTTGGTCATTCATGATGGGCATAAAGTCCATTTGATCGAGAATATCTTTTTGCAGATCAATGCCGGGAGCTATCTCAGTGAGCTTGAGTCCTTGGGCCGTGAGCACAAACACGGCTCGTTCTGTGATAAAGGTGACGCGGTGGCCTTGCTGAATCGCATATTCACCATTGAAGGTGATTTGCTGTACTTGTTTTAGAAATTTTTTGATCGGCCCGTTGCTTATGATTTTTATCGCGCCATTATCAATGTCAATCTGTTGTGGCCCAGAGGTAAAGGTGCCTAGAAAGTAAAGATCGCGAGTGTTCTGGGTAATATTGATAAACCCGCCGGCGCCGGCCAGCTTACTGCCAAAGCGACTCACGTTGATATGTCCCTCGGGACAGGTTTCCGCCAGCCCTAAAAACGCTTGATCTAAGCCGCCGCCATCATAAAAATCAAACTGGGCTGGTTGGTCGATAATCGCCGCGGCGTTACTGACGGCGCCGAAGCTAAGGCCACTGGCGGGTTGGCCGCCAATGCCGCCGGGCTCAACTGTGAGGGTGAAATCGTTGAGCATTTTTTCTTCTGCGGCCACCGTCGACACCATCTCGGGCATGCCGATGCCGAGGTTGACCACCGCGTTAGGTTGCAGTGCCATGAGTGCTCGGCGACCAATGACTTTGCGTACCGATAGCGGTACATTCTCTTGCCCCATAACGGCAACGATATCGCCACAGTAAGCCGGATTGAACGGTTCTGCAAAGGTTTGCGGGTGATCTACCGCGTCGGCGACGACAATGTGATCGACCAGTATACCGGGGATTTTCACCCGGTCGGGTGTGAGGTGATGTTGGTGGGTGGTGCGTTCAACTTGCACTATCACTAAGCCACCACTGTTATGAGTCGCTTGGGCGATCGCCAGTGCTTCCAGTGGCAGGGCTTCTCGCTCCATGGATATATTACCGTCGGCATCAGCGGTAGTGCCACGTAGCAGTGCAATATCAATTGGAAAGGCTTTGTAGAATAGATACTCTTGGCCGTTTAGATCGATCAATTCGACGAGATCGGCACGGGTACAGGTGTTTATTTTTCCGCCGTCTTGGCGCGGGTCAACAAAGGTATTTAAGCCTACTTTAGTGAGTGTGCCGGGTCGTCCGGCGGCGATATCGCGGTAAAGGTGGCAGATAACCCCTTGGGGGAGGTTATAGGCTTCGATACGGTTGTCGGTGGCGAGTTTGCCAAGCCCTGGCGCTAACCCCCAGTGACCACCGATCACTTTGCGTACCATACCCTCATGGGCAAAATGATTCAGCCCGCGGGTTTGAGCATCGCCCTGTCCGGCGGCGTAGACCAATGCCAGTTGCTGAGGGTGCTGTGAAGCGATAAAGCGTTGTTCGATGGCAATGGCTAGGCTTTCGGCGAAACCGATGCCGATAAAGCCGCCGGTGGCGATAGTGGCGTTATCCGGGATGAGCTGTGCGGCTTGTGCTGCACTAATCTGCTTGGACATATTGCTGGGCCTGTCATTATTATTGTTGTTTGAGCGGGTTGGAATAACGTAGCAAAGCTTAGGCCATTAGTTATTAGTCGTATTAAATCAATGGCTTAATGCTGTCTTGTGGCGAGGTTTCGATGTAATTAAACAAGTTTTGTCTATTTTGTTAGACAGTTTGTATTGTTTTGTCTGTCTGATCTGTGCAGGTTGTTACAGTTTTAGACGTTTAATGCGATTGTAGAGGGTCGCTCTGGAGATGCCCAGTAACTTTGCCGCTTTGGTTTTATTGTACTGACATTGGCGCAACGCTTGTTGTAAGGCGTTTCGCTCGGCAGCGTTTCGGCTATGAGCCAAGTCATCGACCAGTGGCCGGCTTGATAGTATTACTTCCTCGGCGCCAAGGTCTTGGGGATAAATAGCGTCTGCTTCAGCCATGACACAGGCGCGCTCCAGTCGATTATGCAGTTCTCGGACATTACCCGGCCAGTGATATTGTTGTAGCCAAGCCATCGCCTCGGTGCTCAACTGCAGTGCGGGTAGACCTGATTCTTGAGCGATTTTTTGCATCAGATGGTGGCAGAGGTCGGGGATATCGCTATCTCTATCGCGAAGCGCCGGTAGTTGGAGTGGTAGCACATTGAGGCGGTAGTATAGGTCTTCCCGGAAAAGCCCATCATCAACCAGCTGTTTAAGGTTCTTGGAGGTTGCAGCGATAATTCTGACATCAACCTTTTCTAATCGGTTTGATCCCAGTGCTTCGACTTCCCTTTCCTGTAATACCCGTAAAAGTTTCGCCTGAATGGCGGCGGAAATATCGGCGATTTCATCGAGGAATAGGGTGCCACCCGCAGCTAGCTGAATTTTTCCCTGGCGGCCATTCTTACTGGCACCAGTAAAAGCCCCAGCCACCGCCCCAAATAGCTCTGATTCAACTAGTGATTCAGGGAGGGCTGCCATATTGATACCGACAAAAGGGCCATCGCGACGGGGGGAGGCGGTATGAATTCCCTGAGCTAACAGCTCTTTTCCGGTGCCGGTTTCGCCCAGTAATAAAATAGTGGTGTCGAGCTGTGCTGCCCTGAGCGCTTGGCGCTTCACTTTAAGCAAGGGGGCTGAGTGGCCGACGAGGTCGTCCAGTTCATATTTACTGGTACGCAGCAGATTTTCACAGACGAGTTGTTTTTTTAGCCGCGCGAACTTATCGAACAGTGGCTGAAGGTTGTTTAGGTTGTCATAAAAGATAAAGCCGATAGCGCCAAAGACTGAGCCGTCAGGGTTTTTCAGCGGCAAGCGGGTCACTGCGCACCAGCGATTATTAATCTGCATGAGATCTAAAAAACTGGGCAGGCCGGTTTTGACAACCCGGGGGAGTTGGGTCGTTGGTAAGATGTTTTCGACCGGCTGACCGGTGAGCACACTGTCGTCGGCCAGCTCAAGTAATTCGCGATAAGGTTTACTTAACCAGACTATACGGCATTGTTGGTCGACAGCAATGGCTCCCTGGCAGAGGCTAGAGAGCAGGGTAAACAGGTTTTCATTGCTGTTTTTGATGAGGGTTTCAAGCTGGCTCATAGCATACCTGCACTGCTGATCGAGGCAGTACAGTGTGCCAGATTTAAACGGCTAATGGCAGAGGCATGAGCGTGTTGTGAACATCAGTGAAGCGGTGGCTCACTAGGGGGCTTTCAGGCGACCTGTTGGCCTGGCGTGTAATTGAGCAGCTGCCAACTATGGGGGACGCTGATCAGCCCAATTTGGGCCGTGCAGTCCCTGCACATATACAGGGTATTGTTATGTATATGTTTAACCTCAACCAGCCCGCTGTGTAGGCTGATGCTTTGATGTTCCAGTAGTGACTTGCACTGTGGGCATAGACATGTCATTTGTGTGACCTCAAAACTGATATTGGATAGGGAGGAGTCCTCGTACTCGCAGACATTCAAATAGCGATGGTGAAGGGCTCATTATTTTTGTGTTTGTAATAAAAAAGCGTCACTAGGTGATCTTTTTGTGTCGTAGTTATGCGACTAATTTTAGCATAAAAGGACAGTTTAAGAAAATTTGCTTAAGTGTCTGTTTATAAATGAATAAATATTACTAGGTAATATTTCCCGATGGCTTTTTTAATCACATTGGTTAAATTATAGACTATAAATAGAAAAACCAGCCGACTGGCTGGTTTTGTTGTCGCTGTTCAGTGACATGAGCGTTGTGTTTAGTTGGGGTTATCCCCCTAAATAAGCCTGGCGAACGGATTCATCCGTTAACAGATTGGTGCCGGTATCGGTTTTAACAATTCGCCCGTTTTCAAGCACATAACCCCGGTCGGCGATGCGTAACGCTTGGTTGGCATTTTGCTCAACGAGGAAGATGGTGACGCCCTCATCCCGCAGACGTTCGATAATATCAAAAATCTGCTGGATGATAATCGGTGCTAGTCCGAGGGAGGGCTCATCTAAGAGCAACAAGCGCGGTTTACTCATGAGCGCTCGGCCAATCGCCAACATCTGTTGTTCACCGCCAGACATAGTGCCGGCCCGCTGCTTATAGCGCTCTTCCAAACGAGGGAACAGGTCGAGCACATATTTGGCTGTTTCTGCCGCCTGCTCGTTGGTGCGGAAGTAAGATCCCATAAAGAGGTTTTCTTCAACTGTCATGGCACTGAAGACCCGCCGTCCTTCAGGCACAATGGCGAGGCCTTTGCGCATGATATCCGGAGTATTGAACCCACTGAGCTCTTCACCTTCAAAGGTGATCTTGCCGGAGGATGCTTTAGGGTCGCCACAGATGGTCATCATCAGGGTTGTTTTACCCGCACCGTTGGCGCCAATCAGGGTGATGATCTCACCTTGATTAATCTGGACGCTAACATCGTGGAGCGCCTGAATCTGCCCGTAATGAGTGTTTACATTTTCGATCAGCAGCATCTTATTCCTCTCCGAGATAGGCTTTGATAACGTCGGGGTTCCCTTTGATCTGTTCGGCAGTGCCGTTAGCCAAGGGGGTGCCCTGTGCAATCACATAGATATGATCGGAGATACCCATCACCAGACTCATATCATGCTCAATCAGCAGAATGGAAATTTCATGCTCGTCACGTAGCTTGATGATCAGTTCATCCAGCTCTTTGGTCTCATTCGGGTTTAGACCCGCGGCCGGTTCATCCAGCATAAGCAGTTCCGGCTGAGTGACCATGCAGCGCGCAATTTCAAGGCGACGTTGCTGGCCGTAAGACAGGTTGCCGGCCTCCCGGTTGGCAAACTCCTGCAGACCGACTTCTTCTAGCCAGTGGGCAGCATGGTTCATCGCGTCTTTTTCTAAACGACGATAGTTAGGCGTTTTTAATAGACCAGACAGAAGATTGGTATTCATATGACGGTGCTGAGCGACCAGCATATTCTCAATCACGGTCATTTTCTGAAACAAGCGGACATGCTGAAAGGTACGTACCAGCCCCTTGCGGGAAATTTGATAGTCCTTCAAGCCGGCAATCTGCTTGTCTTTCAGCATGACGCTGCCTTCGGTGGGGATATAAAAACCGGATAAACAGTTAAATACCGTGGTTTTACCCGCACCATTAGGGCCGATAACAGAAACAATCTGGCGATTCTTAACCTTCAGGTTTACGCCGTTTACCGCTACCAGACCGCCGAAGCGCATAGTCAGGCCGTTTACATCTAGCAGTAACTGACTCATTGTTGTTTCAACTCCAGATGTGGACGTTTCATGGGGACCAGTCCTTCAGGACGCCAGCGCATCATTACGACCATCAATAGGCCGAAAAGTAGCATGCGGTATTCGGAGAATTCCCGCGCTAGCTCGGGCAGAATGGTCATTATGATGGCGGCAAAGATAATCCCCATCTGCGATCCCATCCCGCCGAGTACCACAATCGCCAAAATAATGGCTGATTCAATAAAGACGAAGGATTCCGGGCTGATAAAGCCCTGTCGAGCGGCAAAGAAGCAGCCGGCAAAGCCTGCGGTCGATGCTCCTAAGGTAAACGCGGATAGTTTTATCGCGGTACGGTTTAAACCTAGCGAGCGACAGGCGATCTCATCTTCACGCAGAGCTTCCCATGCGCGTCCGATGGGCATCCGCATCAGCCGGTTGATCAGGTAGATTACACCAATCACCAGCAATACCGCGATCAGGTAAAGAAAGATTACTTTGTATGAGCTGGAATAATCCATATCAAAGTATTCATGGAAGGTGACCGCGCCTTCTTCTTTCGCCCGACGGTTAAACTCTAAGCCAAATAGGCCTGGTTTGGCGATGCCTGAAATACCATTCGGACCGCCGGTGAGGGAGGTCCAGTTATTCAGTAATATTCGGATAATTTCCCCGAAGCCTAGGGTCACGATGGCAAGATAATCACCGCGCAACCGCAGTACCGGGAAGCCGAGCACAAAGCCGAAAGCTGCCGCCATGGCCGCAGAAATTGGCAAGCAGGCCCAGAAGGACATACCAAAATACTGTGACAGCAAGGCATAGGTGTAAGCGCCTACGGCATAGAAGGCAACAAAACCGAGGTCGAGCAAGCCCGCGAGGCCAACCACGATATTGAGGCCTAGCCCCAACATGATGTAGATCAGCGTCAGTGTGGCTAAATCAACCGAACCCCGAGATACCATAAATGGCCAGACCAGCATCACCACAATAATGGCGGCGATCAGCCAGGGTTTCAGCGCGGCCATTTTTTCGCCCTGGGGAAGAATGGCCTTGAAGTTAGGTTTAGGTATCACGCCAAACAGAGCGTCGACCTGAGCGCTGAATAGCTGTGATAGGAATACCACACTAATACCGCCGAAAATCCACATCCACTGCTCGGTGGTAGCACCTTTAACCGCCAGTGTAGAGCCATCGGTATCCAGTTTTACGCCGATCATCAGGCATGCCAGTATCAGTGAGATACCTGCGGCAAATATCGCATTATAAAGTTTACTAGAGGTCATACTTTTTCTACCTCCGGTTTACCTAGAAGTCCACTTGGACGGAACAGTAGGATGGTGACCAATAACCCGAATGAGACAACATCTTTGTATTCTGATGGGAAGAACGCCGAGGTCATTGCCTCGGTAACACCGAGAATCAAACCACCGAGCATTGCGCCTGGAATCGAGCCAATGCCGCCTAATACCGCAGCGGTAAAGGCCTTCAAACCAGCGATAAAGCCGACAAAGGGGTTCACCACACCGTAATACAGGCCGAGCAATAAACCGGCAATAGCGGCCAGTGCTGCACCAACAATAAAGGTTAGGGCGATAATCTTATTGGTATCAATTCCCAGCAGGTTCGTCATGCCCAAATCTTCCGAACAAGCGCGACAGGCGCGGCCCATGCGTGAACGGGAGATAAACAGGGTTAAGAGCGTCATACTGATGAAGGTGATAGCAAAGATCAGCACCTGCATATAGGAGAGCGACACTTCAAATAGACTCGGGTCGCCAAAGTTCCAACCGCCGGTAATTTGCGGTGGTAAAGCGACATCACGTGAACCCTGAGACAGAACCACAAAGTTCTGCAGGAAAATAGACATACCGATCGCGGAGATCAGCGGAATAAGTCGGTTCGTGCCTCGTAAGGGGCGGTAAGCCACACGTTCCACCGTCCAGCCATAAGTGCTTGAGATGAAAATGGCAACGACCAAGGCAATGACAAGGAGGATAGGGAGACTTGCTATTCCCATACCCATCAAACCTGCGATAACAATAAATGTCACGTAGGAGCCGATCATATAGATCTCGCCGTGGGCAAAGTTAATCATACCTATGATGCCGTAAACCATCGTGTAGCCGATGGCTATCAGAGCATAGGTGGAACCGATGGTTAGCCCGTTAATGAGCTGTTGCAACAGATAAAGCGAAAATTCTGACATTTGCAGGGACCCAATAAAACGAATCCCCGGTGCCGGATCACGGCACCAGGGAGTCGGGATTGACGAACCTCAACGGATCATGCCGAGGCTCGTTAAACCATTGTTATTAAGACAGATTACTCAGCTGGCGTCTTAGAGCCATCCTGATGCAGACGGTAGACTAAGAAGGTAGATTCAGTCAGGTCGCCTTTCTCGTCGTATTTGACTTTACCAATAGCGGTATCGAAGTCGTGTCCACGGATGTAGTCAGACAGTACTTCAGCATCGGTTGATTTAGTCGCGGTCATCGCATCGGTCATTACTTCAACGGCAGCGTAGGCAGTGAATACGAACGGGCCTGTTGGGTCTTCACCCTTCGCTTTGATCGCCGCTACGCGGGTTTCGTTGATTGGGTTTTGATCGAAGCTTTTTGGCGCTGTAGCCAGAACACCTTCAGACGCTTTACCCGCAATTTTGGCGAGATCAGAGTTTACGACACCTTCAGGTCCCATAAACTGAGCATTAAAGCCTTTTTCAGCAGATTGACGCAGGATCAGCCCCAGTTCTGGGTGATAACCACCGTAATAAACGAAGTCAACGTTCTCTTTTTTCAGCTTGGCAATCAGTGCTGAGAAGTCTTTATCGCCAGGTGTAACACCTTCAAACATCGCTGCTTTAACGCCTTTCTCGGCGAGCAGGTCACGTACAGAAGTGGCAAGGCCTTCACCGTATTGCTGCTTATCATGGATAACGGCGATACGCTTAGGCTTGGCATTGTTGAGGATGTACTCAGCAGCCATAGAGCCTTGCAGGCTGTCTAGACCGATAGTACGGAAGATTGTTTTGTAGCCTTTCTCAGTGATCGATGGCGAGGTAGACGCCGCAGTGATCATCAGGATACCTTCTTCATCATAGATGTCGGTAGCGGGTTCAGTTGATGAAGAGCACAGGTGACCAACAACTTGAGTGATACCATCATTAACGATCTTGTTGGCAACAGCGACTGCTTGTTTAGGATCACATGCATCATCATAGATAACGCCTTCAAGCATCATACCGTTGATGCCGCCCGCTTTGTTGATATCGTCAATCGCGGCCATTACACCGATTTTTTGCATATCGCCATACTGTGCAACAGGGCCTGTAGCCGGGCCTGCAAGACCAATTTTAAGCGTTTCAGCTTGTGCTGCGGCAGTTAAGCCCATGATACAAACAGCGGTACTCAGGCCCAGTAATGTTTTGCGAAATTGATTCATCCAGCTTATCTCCATTTATTGTTCTTGCAGAGGACCCCTTATGGGCAATGTAATCGTCTGTGGCTAGCTAATCGGCCCATAAATGGGTTGAGCAACCTAGCCGTTTTTATACCAGACATATCGTCCTCTGTCGCAGTCTCTAACTCTACCTCTGCCGATCTGGTAAATGCAATCTAAGTAACGAGGTTTTATCAAGATTTTGTTACTGTTGAAGTAGTTTTTAGAGCGGTTGGCAAAAAGTGTTAATAATATTGCCAGTATTTGTTATTGAGCATCTGACCGTTTTTGTTAATGATTCCTACACTAAGCAGAATATTTCCCCGGCGTTAGATCATGCTAACGACAGAGAAAAAGCAGGTTCCTATATAATGATAAGAATTGGGAAGAGTATGGATCCGATCAGATCACTAATTCACAGTGTGGTGCTAGCAATATTTGTTTTTGCCGCGAGCGCCTCCGCTGAGCAGGCCGCTGACCGCCTTAAAACCCCGTCGTTGATCTCCTATCGCGCGGGGCAGGCATTGATGCTCGATATCGCCGCCGATCAGGCGTTGGTCGCAGTAGGCGATCAGGGGGTGGTGATGCGCTCCACCGATCAGGGGCAGCATTGGCAGCAGCAGCCAACACCGTTCAGCGTCATGCTTACCTCGATTTTTTTCTCAGATGCACAACATGCCTGGTTAACCGGACATGATGGGCTGCTGGCTGCGAGTCGCGACGGTGGTATTAGCTGGACACCGTTATTAGATGGCAATCAAGTTAACCAACTACGCCTGCAGCGCTTGCAAGAACGGGTCGCCGAGCTGCAAAGCTTGGCGGATGCCGAGCCGGATAACGCCTTGTTAGCGGAGCAATTGGATAATGCTTTATGGTATGCCGATGATGCTGCGGTGGCGGTGGAAGAGGGGCCTAGCGTGCCCTTGTTGGATGTTTGGTTTGCCAATGAACATCGAGGCTTTGCGCTGGGTGGCTATGGTTTATTGTTAAAAACCGAGGATGGCGGTCAACACTGGGCGTATTGGGGAGATCGTCTCGATAATCCCGATAATTTCCACCTCAATGCGATGATGGCGGATCACCGAGGTGATCTGTATATCGCCGGAGAAGCGGGACTACTGTTTCGCTCACAGGACGGTGGCGATAGTTGGAGCCGTATTGAAACCCCTTATGATGGTTCATTTTTTAGTATCACTGAATTTAAACAGCAGCTGTTTTTGATGGGGTTACGGGGACATCTGTATCGTTCTGTCGATGGTCTGGATTGGCAGACGGTTGATACCGGCTATAACGCGACCCTGCTGAGCGCCGTTGCGGATACGCAAAAACTGGTGTTATTAGGACAGGGTGGCTTGATTCTAGAAAGTTCGGATGGTCAGCACTTCACACCCATAGACAGTGGTGGGCGGCGCTCCCTCAGTGCCGGTGTTGCGGTTGATGGCGCCTATATTCTCGTGGGTGAAGGTGGATTGCTGAGCCTGGAGGCCGCAGATGAATAAGTTATCCAAGTTATTGCTGGCGCCGATTAAAAGTTCTGAAGAGTTTGCCGAACGGTTTCTGTTTCATCGGCGTTTGCCGGTGTTATTGGTGTTTGCAGCGCTGACGCTATTTCTCGCTTGGCAGGCGGTGCAGATTCGTCCCGATGCCAGTTTTGTAAAAATGATCCCTACCTCTCACCCCTATGTGGAGAACTATCTTAAAAACCGTGATGATTTAGCTGGACTGGGCAATAGTGTCCGGGTTGCGGTGGCGGTTAATGAGGGGGATATCTTTACCGCCGAGTATCAACAGACGCTGCAAAAAATCACTGACGAACTGTTTTTTATTCCGGGCGTTGATCGCTCGGCACTGACATCCATCTGGACGCCGAACGTCCGTTGGACTGAAGTCACCGAAGAGGGCTTTGTCGGCGGACCTGTGATTCCACCGGATTATGATGGTTCTGCAGCCAGCCTTGAACAGGTGAAATTGAATATTTTGCGTTCTGGACAGGTTGGCCGACTGGTAGCGAACGATTTTCGTTCGGCGATTGTGCAGGTCCCCCTGTTTGATAAACACCCGGATACCGGCGAAAAACTCGACTATCAGGCGTTATCACAACAGTTAGAGACTCTTATTCGGGATAAATATCAGTCTGATAAAATCACCGTTCATATTACTGGTTTTGCCAAAATTGTTGGCGATCTGATCGATGGTGCCGCGCAGGTGGCGGTATTCTTTGGTATCGCGTTGCTGATTACTCTCGTGCTGCTGTATCTCTATTCCCGCAGTATTACTGGCACCTTGGTGCCGTTAGCTTGCTCGGTGATTGCGGTAATCTGGCAGCTAGGGTTGCTGAAACTATTGGGTTTTGGCCTAGATCCCTATTCCATGCTGGTGCCGTTTTTGGTGTTTGCCATCGCCGTCAGTCACGGGGTGCAAATCGTCAATACGATCGCTTTGGAAAGCGCCCGCGGGGCCGACAGTTGGCTGGCCGCCCGTCGAGCGTTTCGGGCACTGTATATTCCTGGATTAACGGCGTTGCTGTCTGATGGCATCGGTTTTGTAACGCTGATGGTAATCGATATCCGCGTGATTCAGGATTTAGCCATCGCCGCTTCACTGGGTATAGCGGTCATTATTCTGACGAACCTGTTCTTGCTGCCGGTAATCATGTCATTGCTCGGGATTGGGGAGCGGGCAACGCAACGTGCCTTGAGTGCCGAACAGAAACAGAATAGCGTCTGGGATCGTCTTACATGGTTTGCGACTCCGGTAGGTGCTTGGACTGCCGTCATTGTGGCGGCCGTGTTGCTGGTCGGCGGTCTATATCAGGGGCAAAAATTGCAAATTGGCGACTTGGATAGTGGTGCGCCGGAGTTGCGAGCCGATTCCCGTTATAACGTCGATAACCGCTTTATTACCCAACATTATTCAACCTCCAGCGATATTTTCGTGGTGATGGTGGGGACAGAAAAAGATCACTGTTCGAGCTTTAATACGCTGGCGCTGGTGGATCGCTTTCAGTACTACCTGACCAATATAGACGGGGTGCAGTCGAGTGTTTCATTGGTGGATGTATCCAAACGGGTAACGTCGGGTCTTAACGAAGGCAATCTTAAATGGCGGACCATCAGCCGTAACCAGTTGGTGATCAATGCCTCGCTGTCTTATGTGCCTGCAGGTCTGATGAATCCTTCCTGCTCGCTGCTGCCGGTTATTATCTTTCTCGATGATCACAAGGCCGAAACCTTACAAGGCCTAACCGCGCAGATTGAGCAGTTTGCTGCCCGCTATGATTCTGATCAGATACGTTTTGAAATGGCGGCAGGCAACTCCGGCTTTGAAGCGGCCACCAATGAGGTGATCGGCACCGCCCAGTATCAAATGCTGGCTTGGGTCTATGGCGTGGTGGGTTTACTCTGCTTGCTGACCTTCCGTTCATTTAAAACATTGGTGTGTATTATTGCTCCCTTAGCGCTGACTTCCTTGTTGTGTCAGGCGCTGATGGCAAGTCTCGGTATTGGCGTGAAGGTGGCAACACTGCCGGTGATTGCCTTGGGGGTGGGTATCGGAGTGGACTATGGTATCTATATCTATTCTAAACTGAACACCTACCTGGTGCAGGGCATGGCACTGCCAGAAGCGTATCTCAATACCCTTAAAACCACCGGTAAGTCGGTTGCCTTTACGGGCTTAACATTGGGTATTGGCGTGGTGCTTTGGGTCTTTTCGCCGATTAAGTTTCAGGCGGATATGGGCATTTTGCTAACCTTTATGTTCCTTTGGAATATGCTCGGCGCACTGGTATTGATTCCAGCGCTGGCTTGTTTGCTTAACTGTGGTGCCACCGGTGTCGGGGCCGCAGGCGCGACTCAACGGGAGGTAAAAGATGCTGTTAAATAAGCGATTATTACTAGTGCTTGATCAACAAAATCAAGCCTGTCTGGCGCTACAGCGTTGTCATCTCATCGCCAGTCGTCTTCATAGTCCAGTGACGATGGTCTGGTTAGGCGATGATCCGGCTAAGGCGCAACAGGCGGTAGCACAGCTTGAAGCGGATGGCATCGACGTCACACTGCATCAGTGCCCACGTAATAAACTGTTAAAGCTGCTCGCTAAGTTGTTGTCACAGCAGCCGTTTGGTCTATTAATTAAAAGTTCTGATCCGCGTCAATCGGGCTTTATGACGTCGCTGGATGGGCATATCTTGCGTGATCTTCCCTGTCCGGTGTTGTTGGTTAAAGGAGACCAGCTATGGCAGGCGGGTGTAGTGATGGCGGCGGTTGATGCTTTGACCGAAGATGCGCATCAACGGCAGCTTAATGATGATGTGTTAACTATCGCGGCGCAGATTGCCGAGGCCACTGAATCGGCGTTGACGGCAGCGGTGGCATGCCCTTCGGCGATGATGGGAGCCGATCCGGTATTGCAGTCTGAGAATCTAATTCAAGAGAAGGCTCAGCAAGCTCTCGAGGCGCAGTTAAGTCGGTTGTCTTTGACGGCTAAAGCGGTGGCGGTGGGGGAAGGTCCAGCGGAGTATTGGCTTCCGGAAGCCGCCGCGCAGCTCACGGCTCGGCTGATCGTGATTGGCACGCGAGCCCGTGGCGGCTTGAAAGGGGCGTTGATTGGTAACACGGCGGAACGGATCTTATCGCGGCTCGATTGCGATATCTTAGTCTTGAGGATTGGGCTCGCGGATGAGGTGGTGCCCGTATTAAAACAATGATGTTAATGTTTTCTTAAAAGCCCGTTTTTCCGGGCTTTTTTGTTAATAAAGTTTAACGGTTGATTGTTTTTAATATATTGATTTTTAAAGATTAATTTTCCGCTATCAAGGTCGTGATTTTTTGTGTTAGTGATAATGGAAGGTTTTGTTATTGGTAAAGGCGGACGGTTAATAGATCCTTGGTGCATACAATAAATAACCAAACTTACCTGTATCAACGATACATCTGTATCTAAGCTACAGGTAGCGTTACAGGATCTATCGAGGTGTCATCATGCCGGAATACAAAGCGCCCTTAAGAGATATTCAGTTCGTACTGGATGAAATGCTGCAAAGCGAACAACATTATCAGAGCCTGCCTGGCTGTGAAGAAGCAACCCCCGATATGGTGGCTGCTATTCTAGATGAGGGTGCTAAATTTGCAGAGCGTGTCTTAGCTCCATTGAATCAGGTGGGTGATCAAGAAGGTTGTCAGTTGAATGATGGCGTTGTGACCACGCCAACCGGCTTTAAAGAAGCTTATCAGCAGTTTGTTGAGGGCGGCTGGCCGTCACTGCCCCATGACCCTCAATGGGGTGGACAAGGGTTGCCTGAATCGATTGGTATTATCTTAAATGAGTTGGTTGGCTCGGCTAACTGGTCATGGAGTATGTATCCTGGTCTAAGTCACGGAGCAATGAATACGATTGAAGCCCATGGTACTGAAACGCAGAAACAAACCTATCTGACCAAGCTGATCAGTGGCGAATGGACCGGCACCATGTGCTTGACCGAATCCCATTGCGGCACCGATCTGGGCATGTTGCGCACCAAAGCGGAACCTCAGGCCGATGGCAGCTATAAAATTAGCGGCACTAAAATCTTTATCTCCGCTGGTGAGCACGACATGGCTGATAACATTGTCCATATCGTACTGGCGCGGCTACCGGATGCGCCACAAGGCACTAAAGGTATCTCGCTGTTTATCGTGCCTAAGTTTGTGCCTGATACCGCCGGTGCGGTGGGTGAACGTAACAGCCTCAGTTGTGGTGCGTTGGAACATAAAATGGGTATCCACGGTAACGCCACGTGCGTGATGAATTTCGATGGTGCGACCGGTTATCTGATTGGACCCGAAAATAAAGGCCTGAACTGCATGTTCACCTTTATGAACACCGCCCGTATCGGTACGGCGCTGCAGGGCTTGGCGCACACAGAGTGGGGTTATCAGAATTCACTAGCGTATGCGCGTGATCGGTTACAGATGCGAGCACTCAATGGCCCTGCGTACCCGGACAAAGCCGCCGACCCTATTATCGTACACCCTGATGTGCGGCGTATGCTGCTAACCCAGAAAGCCTTTGCTGAAGGCGGTCGGGCGCTGATTTACTACTGTGCTCAGTTGGTCGATAAAGCGCATCTTACGGCGGATAATGATGCTCGACAGGAAGCAGAAACCCAGTTGGCATTCCTGACTCCCATCGCGAAAGCATTTTTAACTGAAACCGGTTTTGAATCCGCTAACCTCGGTATGCAGATCTTTGGTGGTCATGGCTATATCAGTGAATGGGGAATGGAACAGAACGTTCGTGATAGCCGTATTTCGATGCTGTATGAAGGTACCACCGGCATCCAGGCACTCGACCTATTGGGTCGTAAAGTGTTGATGACTCAGGGGGAATCGCTGCGATCTTTCACGAAAGTGGTGCATCGTTTCTGCGAAGCGCAGGCTGGCAACAGCGCCGTTACCGAGTTTATCAGCCCGCTGGCGCGCTTGAATCGTGAATGGGGTGATCTAACCATGCGTATTGGTATGAAAGCGATGCAAAACCGCGAAGAAGTAGGTGCTGCATCGGTCGATTACCTGATGTATTCCGGCTATGTCACCATGGCATACCTATGGGCTCGAATGGCCGTTGTAGCGCAGGAAAAACTGGATGCCGGCGTAGGTGATCAGCGTTTTTATCAGGCCAAGCTGAAAACAGCACGTTTCTATTTTGAACGTATCTTGCCGCGAACCAAAACCTTAGAAGCGACCATCGATTCCGGCGCGGACAATCTGTTGGCGATGGATATCGCTGAATTCTCTAATTGATCCCGTTGAATCGAATCTGATGCAGCGACTTCAATCTAAAGCCATAAAAAGTAAAGTAGGCCGAGCAGTCATTTCTGGCCTGCTAACATTAAATTATCGTTTGCGACGGTTGACCAAGGGTTCCGCGCAAACGAGCGAAAGTCAGGAGAGTGCAAATATGAGTGATATTCAAGGATTGTTCGAGCAGATGGTGGGACGTTTTGATAGTGCCGCTGCGGCCGGCCTAGAAGCTGTCTTTCAGTACCGCCTAGATGAGGGCGATGCACATTATGCCGCGATCTCTAACGGTGAATGCACACTTGGCGAAGGTGAACATGATGAGCCGAGCGTGATTTTATTGATGGATACAGAAACCTTTAAAGAGGTTCTGAATGGCGAGACGAACGGCATGCAGGCCTTTATGGCCGGTCGTATCCGTGCCGAAGGCGACATTATGCTGGCAACTCGACTGGAATCGTTATTTCCCGTTAGCTAATGGCATTATCAGCAGCATCAGATCATAGTTGCTGCTGATTCTATTCGACTTTTTTATCTGAGCATTTATGCTGCAGTAAACGGGTTGGACATTGAATCCTGCATAAACAAGATAAAAAAATAACAACAGACAGGATCTGAACATGGATCATAAAACACGTGGCGATTGGATTCCTGACAGTCTGAATCCACGGGGCTATCAAACACTGACCGACGTTATTGCGCGGATGGTGGGCGATTATGCCGATAAAACCGCATTTACCAGTTTTGGTTATGCGATGAGCTATGCCGAGCTGGGACGGCTATCGGATGCGTTTGCGGTATATCTGCAGCAGGAAACCGATCTACAGCCGGGTGACCGGATTGCTATCCAGTTACCGAACCTTAATCAATATCCCGTGATTATGTTTGGTGCGTTGAAGGCTGGGTTGGTGATTGTGAATACTAATCCGCTGTACACTTCCCGTGAACTGGAAAATCAGTTTAAGGATTCCGGTGCGCGAGCGCTGGTGGTCTTTAAGGGGGTGGCACATAACGTCGATAAAATTATTGCCAATACCAACCTCAAATATGTATTCACCACCCAAATTGCCGATCTGCATCCTCCGCTAAAGCGGCTGTTGATTAATTCGGTGGCGAAATACGTCAAAAAAATGGAGCCTGCGTATCATTTGCCCCAGGCGATTGAATTGCGTCAAGCGTTAGCGAAAAAGGCGGGCCAGAAACCACAGACCGTGGCTAAGCAGTGCAGTGATATTGCTGTTCTACAATATACCGGTGGCACCACAGGTATCTCGAAAGGCGCGATGCTGACTCATGCCAATCTGATCTCGAATTTCTTGCAGGGGGTCAAGTTGATCTCTGATGCGGATAAACATTGGGCCGAAACGGTGGTTTCACCATTACCGCTGTATCATATCTATGCCTTTACTCTATCGATGGCCGTGTTGGAACTGGGGGGGAATAATCTACTGATTGCCAACCCCCGGGATATCAACGGGTTTGTCAAAGAGCTGCAAAAGAATGCATTTTCTGCCTTTATTGGCCTGAATACCCTGTTTGTGGCGATTTGTAATCACCAAGACAGCGATAAAATTGATTTTAGTCGCTTGAAGGTGACTCTGTCCGGCGGCATGGCGCTGACGTTGTCAGCCGCCACAGCGTGGCAAAAAATGACCGGTTGTGAGGTATTAGAAGCCTATGGTCTGACGGAAACTTCACCTGCGGTAGCGATGAACCCACCGGCTAATATCCGGGTCGGTACGATAGGGCCTCCGGTGGCTGAGACCGATGTGAAAATCGTTGGGGTTGATGGTCAATCGATGGCGGTCGGTGAAGTGGGTGAACTCTGCGTGAAGGGGCCTCAGGTGATGCTGGGTTACTGGCAGAAAGAGCAGGCGACCCGTAGTTGCTTTACCGATGATGGCTATTTTATCACCGGAGATGTGGCCGTTATGGATAGCGATGGTTATTTGCGGATTGTTGATCGGGCTAAAGATATGATCAATGTCTCTGGTTTTAACGTCTATCCCAATGAGATTGAAGATATTGTTACCCTGCATCCGGGTGTGATTGAGTGTGCTGCGATCGGTATGCCCGATGAGCATAGTGGCGAAATCGTTAAGCTGTTTGTGGTGGCAAAGGATGAACTCAGTAGTGAGGATATCCGTGACTGGTGTAAAGAGCGACTGACACCTTATAAAGTTCCGAAAATCATTGAATTTACCGATGACCTGCCCAAGTCCAATGTGGGTAAAATACTGCGACGTTGTCTGCGTAAAGATAGCCCCGGTAGTAGTGCAGCCTAAAACCGGAGGTGATCATGTCTTTATCGAAGCCTGTGCGACGGGCGCTGCAGCACCGTCGTAACGTCGAATGTTATGGTTATGCTCGCGATGATGGTCTGTGGGATATCGAAGCGCGTATGACCGATATTAAAACCGACACTGTGGCGCTGCCTATCCGTGGGGATGTGGCTGCGGGTGAGCCCTTTCATGATTTGGGTTTACGAATCACCCTCGATCAACAATTTTTAATCCATGAGGTTGAGGCGTTTATTGATGCCTCACCTTTTCCGATCTGTCCTAATATTGCTGTTGCTTTTAAAAAACTGGAAGGCACGCGTATCGGGGCGGGTTGGTCGCGGCAGTGTAAAACACTATTGGGAGGGCATCGAGGCTGTACTCATCTGAATGAGTTGTTGCCGGTTGTTGCGACGACCGCGGTGCAGACCCTTTGGCCTAGCATTGATGCTGATGTTATGAAATTAGGCGCGCCGTTGATGATCAATAGTTGCCATAGTTGGGCGCAAAACAGTGAGGTGATTAAGGTATTATTGCCGGAACATTATAATGCTGTGGCCCCCGAAAGCGTTGCCCCCGATAGTGCTGATTGATAGCGCTAATTGATAGTGCCAATCAAGCCGCGAATTAACTAGGAGCTCTCTGTGAACGACATATTAAAAGTAACCCTTCAGGATCGTGTTTGTCAGGTTTTAATGAACCGCCCAGAGAAAAAAAATGCCCTGACCCTTGAGATGTATCAGGGGCTGACGGATGCGATGATCGCCGCGGATAACAATCCGGAGGTTAGGGTTATTATCCTTGGCTCGACTGGCGATAGTTTCTGTGCCGGTAATGATATCGCCGATTTTATCGCGGCGGTGAGCCGTCCGGATGCCATTAAAGTGCCGTTGTTCTTTTTGCAGACTCTCGCCGCATTGAAAACGCCGCTGATTGCGGCGGTGCCGGGAGCTGCGGTGGGTATCGGTAGCACGGTGTTATTGCATTGCGACCTGGTAGTTGCCAGTGATCAGGCGCGTTTTCAGCTGCCATTTGCTCGCTTGGGCTTGGTGCCTGAGGGAGGCTCGAGTCTGTTGATGCCTCAATTAGTCGGTCATCGCCGCGCTTTTGAGCTACTGGTGCTGGGGGATTCCTTCAGTGCGGAGACCGCTAGTGACTTGGGGTTGGTCAACTGGGTTGTGACACCGGATACGCTGCAAACACGGGCGTTGGATGAAGCGACCAAATTGGCTGCGTTGGCGCCGGAAGCGGTGCGCCAGAGTAAAGCGATGCTGCGTAGCCACACTCAATCGCAGTTGGAAGCGGTGTTGGTTGCCGAGGTTAATCAGTTTGCCGAGCGGCTTACCTCCGATGAGGCCCGCGAAGCATTGATGGCCTTTATGGAGAAACGTGCGCCGGACTTCTCCCGCTTTTAACCGTCAGTCTCGGTTGCTCGCATGCTGTATCGTCCTTACGAATGACCCTGCTGATTGCCCTTGTGGCGCAGCAGTAAGTCACCGTAAAGGGCTTTAATTTCGGCAATATCTTTGTCCGCATCACCGCTGGTGTAATACGCCGTGTAGATACCTGCACGGCGGGTGCGCCAATCGATATAGGTCGCCATCACCGGAACCCCGGCTTGATGAGCAATATGATAAAAACCACTCTTCCATTCATCCACCTGCGAGCGGGTGCCTTCTGGAGCGATCACGAGGTAGAGCTGATCTGCCTGTTGTAGCTGAGCTGCCGCCTGAGAGACGACATTCACCGACTTTGAGCGATCGATGGGGATACCACCGAGCCACATCATAAGGTGCCGGAAGGGAAATTTGAAAATCTGTACCTTTCCCATCCAATAGATCGGTAGATCCTGACTAAACCCCAGCATCAGGGCATAGGGAAGATCCCAGTTACTGGTGTGGGGTGCCCCGATGAGAACGCATTTATCGATCCCTTCAATCGCTGAAAAATCCACCTGCCAGCCTTTCATTTTTAGAAATTGGCGCGATAACCAACGCAGTGGCGGATGAAACAGTGTGCTGTTAAAAATAGTTGAATGCATGGAATGATCAGGAAACGTTAGCGACTTTATCAAGCATTGTAGTGTTATTTGGCCTAATCGGATACGAAATGCCCTTTATTGTCCGTCGTGGAACCCCTAGGCTGCGTGCCAAAATCGTGTAAATAACCTGTTTATGTCTTTGTTGCTCAAAAATGTTATTTATATCTTTTTATCTAAAACACTGTTTTTTATAGGTATAAAGCTCGTATAAACGATTATGTTATTGAATAAGGCCATTTTTGTTATTGCTGGAAAATCACCTGAGACTAGTATTAATAAGCCTGAGCTGTACGCAGTGTTATCTCCCTGTTTTTTTGATGTGGCAGTCCGGCGTACGGAAGAGGAGTCAGGTTCCTTACTATGACTAACAATAATTATCCTGAGTATGGAGTGCACCATGCAATTTGAAGGAAAGGCTATTCGGGTTCAGGAGATCGACAGCGGTTTTTATGAGCTGACATTCGATCTGAACAATGAGCCAGTTAATAAGTTTAATCGACTGACCCTAGGTGAGTTGAAAGAGGCGGTGACTCAGCTCAGCGCAGTTGAAGGCATCCAAGGGGTGTTGTTCAGTAGTGCTAAAGACTGCTTCATCGTTGGCGCAGATATCACAGAATTTAGTTCGCTGTTCGATCAAGGCGAAGAGGGCTTGATTGCCGCTTTGTTGGAAACCCACGGGATTTTTAATGCGGTAGAAGATCTGCCTTGTCCGACGGTAACAGCGATCAATGGTTTAGCCCTCGGTGGTGGTTTTGAATTATGTTTGTCGACCGATTATCGAGTGATGGGCAACAAGGCGAAAGTTGGCTTGCCGGAAGTGAAATTAGGCATCAACCCAGGGTGGGGAGGTATTGTTCGTTTGCCTCGTCTGATCGGTATTGATAACGCCCATGAGTGGATCTGCACCGGCGTTGAAAAACGCGCGGCGGCGGCTCTGAAAGATGGTGCGGTGGATGCGGTTGTAGAACAAGATCAAGTGCGCGAAGCGGGTATTAACCTATTGCACCAGTGCGCTGCCGGTAAGTTTGATTACGCCGCGCGTCGTCAGGTTAAACAAAGTCCTGTGAAGCTCAATCAGATTGAGCAGATGATGGCGTTTGAAACCGCTAAAGGCATGATCGGTGCAAAAGCGGGCCCACATTACCCAGCACCTTTACAAGCGGTTAAAACGATCCAGAAATCCTGCGGCATGAGTCGTGATAAGGCGATTCTGGCAGAAGCCCAAGGCGTTGCTAAACTGGCCTCCGGTCCGGTTGTGAAAGCGCTGGTGGGTCTGTTTATGAAAGACCAGTATGTCAAAAAAGTTAGTCGTGGCTTTGAAGCGAAAGCAGACAAAGTGCAGCAGGCGGCGGTTTTGGGTGCCGGTATCATGGGCGGCGGCGTAGCTTATCAGTCGGCCTCTAAAGGGGTGCCGATCTTGATGAAGGATATCAATGAAGCGGCCATTCAATTGGGGCTGGATGAGGCAAATAAATTACTCGCCGGTCAGCTTAAACGGGGCCGGATTGATGCTGCGAAGATGGCTGCGACCATCAACCGTATTCGTCCGACCTTGAGCTATGGTGATTTTGCGACGGTCGATCTGGTGGTTGAAGCCGTGGTTGAGAACCAAAAAGTTAAAGCGATGGTGCTGGCAGAAACCGAGCAGCATATCGCTGAAGATGCGGTATTGGCATCTAACACCTCGACGATCTCTATTAATGCCTTGGCTAAATCACTTAAGCGGCCGGAAAATTTCTGCGGTATGCACTTCTTTAACCCGGTGCATATGATGCCGCTGGTGGAAGTCATTCGGGGTGAAAAAACCTCCGATGCGACCATCGCACGAACGGTCGCTTATGCCTCGGCGATGGGTAAAACTCCGATTGTGGTTAATGATTGTCCTGGGTTCTTGGTGAACCGAGTGCTATTCCCTTATTTCGGTGGTTTCAGTGGCTTATTGCAGGATGGTGCTGATTTCCGTCAGGTGGATAAGGTGATGGAACGTTTTGGTTGGCCAATGGGGCCTGCTTATCTATTGGATGTGGTCGGTATCGATACGGCCCATCATGCGGATCAGGTGATGGCCGCAGGGTTCCCTGAGCGTATGTCCCATGAGGGCGAATCGGTCATTGACCGGATGTTCTCACTGGAGCGTTTCGGTCAGAAGAATAACAAAGGTTTCTATCGCTACGAACTGGATCGAAAAGGCAAGCAGGCTAAGCTGCCGGATGCTGAAGTCGATTCATTAATCGAAGGTGTAGTCGGAACTGGACGCGACTTCGATGAACAAGAAATTATTGAACGGATGATGATTCCTCTGTGTATCGAGACGGTACGTTGTCTAGAAGAGGGTGTTGTTGCCTCTCCGGCAGAAGCCGATATGGCAATGATCTACGGTATTGGCTTCCCGCCATTCCGCGGCGGTGTGTTCCATTACCTTGATGAGATGGGACTTGCAGCATTCTGTGAAATGACGGCTAAGTACGCTGAGTTAGGACCCCTGTATCAGCCTACTGAGACGATGCAGAAGATGGCCGCTGCTGGCTCGACTTACTTAAATAACACAGCTCACTAAGGAGGAATCGAAGATGAGTCTGAATCCAAATGATGTAGTCATCGTCGATGCGGTACGTACCCCAATGGGTAAGTCCAAAGGCGGTTCCTTCCGGAATGTCCGGGCTGAAGCATTATCGGCCAGCGTGATGAATGGCTTGCTGACACGTAACCCGAACGTCAATCCTGCTGATATTGAGGATGTGATCTGGGGATGTGTTAACCAAACCAAAGAGCAGGGTTTTAATATTGCGCGTAATGCGTCGGTATTAGCGGGCTTACCTCATAGTGTTGCAGGGCAGACGATTAACCGTCTGTGTGGCTCCTCTATGGCGGCGCTGCATACCGCGGCCCAAGCGATCATGACCGGCAACGGCGATCAGTTTATGGTTGGTGGCGTCGAGCATATGGGCCACTTAGATATTCTTCACGGGATCGATATCAACCCGCAGATGAGCACTCAGGTTGCCAAAGCGGCGATGATGATGGGTCTAACTGCTGAAATGCTGGGTAAAATGAACGGTATCAGTCGGGAACAGCAGGACGCCTTTGGTGCCCGTTCTCACCGTCTAGCTGATGAAGCTCGCCGTGAAGGCCGTTTTGATAATGAGATCGTGCCAGTTGAAGGGCATGATGAAAACGGTTTTAAATCGTTGCTGGAGCAGGATGAAGTTATCCGTCCCGAATCTACTGTGGAAACCCTAGGACAGCTAAAACCCGTGTTTGTACCGAAGGTTGGTACGGTGACTGCGGGAACTTCCTCGGCATTTTCTGATGGTGCTTCTGGGATGTTAATTATGTCGGCGGCCAAAGCGCAGGCGTTGGGACTCAAGCCACGGGCGAAGATTCGTTCAATGGCGGTCGCGGGGTGTGATCCTTCAATCATGGGTTATGGTCCGGTACCCGCAAGCCAGAAAGCTTTGAAACGAGCTGGATTGCGCATTGAAGATATCGATTATGTTGAGCTTAATGAAGCCTTTGCGGCGCAGGGTTTGGCGGTGCTGAAAAACCTCAAGCTGCTCGACCAGATGGAAGAGCGGGTCAACCTGAATGGCGGTGCGATCGCACTAGGCCACCCACTAGGCTGCTCCGGCACGCGGATATCCACTACGTTGCTGAATGTGATGGAGCAGAATGACGGTACTTTGGGTCTAGCGACCATGTGTATCGGTATGGGACAGGGTATTGCGACGGTGTTTGAACGTCTGAACTAAGCGATTGTCCTGTTTGAATGCGTAAGCGGCGCTCCCCCAGAGGCGCTTGCTGTGTGACTCAAAACCTCGGATACTGTGAATGGTTATCATTGTATCCGGGGTTTTTATTTGAATTTTTTTGCCCATCTCGTCTTAGCGGAACCCACGGTCGAATCCCGGGTTGGCAATCTTTTGGGCGACTTTGCTCGTGGTGTCGATACCCAGGCGTTGCCAAAAGAGGTGTTTGCCGGGTTAATCAACCATCGTCGGGTAGATCAGTTTACCGATCAGCACTCCGAAGTGAGTCGGTTGAAAGGTTGTTTTAGCGCCCAGCGGCGGCGTTTTTCCGGTATTGCGCTGGATGTTTTATTTGATCACTTTCTCCTTAAACATTGGCCACATTTGAGTTCCACGCCAGTGGATCAGGTGATCGATAGCCTGTATGCGGATCTACTGGCCGGACAGTCATTGATGCCTGAGCGCATGCAGCAGGTGACACAGCGGATGGTAGCGACAGATTGGTTTCGCGCGTATCAGCAGTTAGATGGCGTTTCTTATGCCTTGGATCGGATCGCGGGCCGGATTCGATTTCGACATGATTTTGCTGGTATAGGGGAGGAGTTGGCGGTGCACTATCCTCGTCTTGAGGCAGGTTTTAACGTGTTTTGTTGTGATCTATGTGAACGCTTTCCATCACCGTTAATGGATGCTGGAAAGCGTTAGCGTTATAACCCTGTAGGGTTATTTTATATTGCGTTGCGCCAGACGTGCTTGCAGAGAGCTGATTAGTTCCTGTTGGCCGTGTACTTTATTGCTGACAGCGGGTGTAGCTGTTTTGCGGTAGCGGTCGATAGTGTGAGCGATTTTCTGTTCTTTACTCAGGCCGCTATTGTGGCTAACCCGAGCCATCGTTACTTGTTTTCCTGCCAAGGGTTGGCCTGTCGCCGCACGACTTTTCTCTTGCTGCATCACCGCCAATTCAGCTTTCTTAGCGATATCCAAGTCCAATTCGAGGCGCGTTTCTTTGAGCGCTTCAGGCGCTTTCTTCATAGACAGCGGAATACTGCTGCGCATGGCTGACTTAGGCTTGGCTTTCGGGGCGGTTTTACGCATCCCTTGAGCACGGGCATCAATACGTGCCATGACCGCAGCCATCTCTTGCGCTTCGGCTTTTTGACGTGAGATTTTAGTCGTTTCACGGGCTTCCCGTTCTTGGACTATTTTCTCTTTAATTTGCTTTTCTTGTTTGGCAGAGGAGACTTTACCGATGGCCATTTTAGGCGTACTAGAGGTGCTGCTAGGCTTGACCGTGCTGCTTTTCGATTTCGTTTTCGATGATTTACTGCGTTTGCGGAATTCCATCTCAGCAAGAACTTTGTTCATTGCCATGGTTTCCTGTCGTTCGCGGACGATTCTCGCTTCCAGCTCAGCATCCCGTTTGCGAGCCAGCAGTTTGAGATCTGCTTCGCTAGCGGGTGTGTCGCCGGCTTCACCTGTTGGTTTCGAGATCTCACTCTTGAGCAGTGCTTGTTGTTCTGCTTCTTCTAGCAGAGCTAAGGCAGCTTTACGCTCTGCAGCGCTCTGACGATGGACCTTACTCGGTTTTGGCTTGGTAATGAGCCCCTGCAGGCTTTTACCATTAAAGGTTTCCATGGCGTCGCTGGTGAGCTCACGTGCTTCACTGAGATTATCGGCAAAGCCCCATTCAGTAATGGCGAAGCTTTGAGCTCCGGAACTACGAATATCATTATAGAGTTCGGCTTCTACGCCTGACTCAGCCGCAATCAGCAGAGTCTCCCAATGACTGTCAATATCACTTCGGGTTGAACCGACATAAACCTGTTTAGAAACTGTGTTGGTGATGGTGAAAATAATCAAGATATTACCCGGAGCCGCTGGCAAAAAGAGGGCGTATTATAGAGATCAGAGAGGCAAAGGTAAGACTTGAAATTTAGTTTTTTTTCAGACTTTAATATTAACGTCGCTATCTGTCTGATTTAATAGTTTTTTAAGTCGAAACTCCGGTAATAAGGACAACAAAGAAAAATTGAATTAAATCGTTTTAGCGGCTTAATTGGGCAATTCTTTCTGCGAGTTGCTTATATTCAGAATAGGTATCTAGGGTTGGCTTTCTCAAACCGTAGGGTACTTTCGCGAGTCCGGTTGTTGTGCCGTTCGGTAACAGCAAGTGCCAAGCAGTTTTTAGCTGCAGGTCCTGATCTAACAATTGTTGGCAAGGAGGACTATCCCATATCTGGGATAAATTGATGTGGGTGTAGGCTTGTTCTAAACAGGCGTTAATCAGCGGGCGCTGTTTGATGATATATACCGCCGCTGACCGAGGATCTGTTAGCTGAAGCGCAACGGCCTGTTGGGCCATCAATGGCAGTAGTAGGATGATCAATAAACGGTAGAAGGCGAACAAACTGTTGCTCCTGTATCGGCGGTAAGCAACAGTCTATCCTATTTTTTACGTGGGCTCAGCTATGTCTGCTGTTGAGTCCTGTTTAGTTGAATAGCTCAAGTTGTGCGCTATAGCCTTGTGCGGCCATCTGCTCTACGGGAATAAAGCGTAATGCCGCCGAGTTCATGCAGTAACGAAGCCCTGTTGGCTCAGGCCCATCGCTAAAAACATGGCCTAAATGAGAGTCGGCATAGACACTGCGGACCTCTGTGCGGGTCATAAAGAATTTTGTATCGCTGTGTTCACTGACCGCCTCTGGGGAAATGGGACGGGTAAAGCTGGGCCAGCCGGTGCCGGATTTATATTTGTCCTTGGATGAGAACAGCGGCTCGCCACTGACGATATCTACATAAATCCCTTCCTGTTTATTATTCCAATATTCATTCTGAAAAGCCCGTTCGGTGCCGTCTTCTTGGGTGACCTCATATTGCACTTCGCTCAGGCGTTGGCGCAGCAGCTGCTCTGATGGCTTTTTGAAGTGGCTGTAAGCATTACTGTTGTTAGTGTTCTGAATAGCAGAGTCTTGTTGCTGGCCACGGCCAAACTGAGTGAAGTCGGGATGTAGATCTTCGCCCCAGGTTTTTTCGAGATACTGGTCGCGGCCTGAATTAAAACGGTAGTATTTGTAACGAATTGGGTTGCGCTGGTAGTAATCCTGATGATAATCCTCGGCCGGGTAAAAGTCGGTCAATTTACTCAGTTCGGTGGCCAGAGGTTTACTGTAACGGCCTGATGCGGCCAGTTCTGTCATCGACTTTTCGGCGATCAGGCGTTGCTGTTCATTGTGATAGAACACCGCTGGACGATACTGATTACCTCGGTCAACAAAGGAGCCACTGCCATCGGTGGGGTCCATCTGTCGCCAGAGTGATTGTAGCAGGCCCTGATAGGTAATGACTTGAGGGTCATAGTAAACCTGTACTGCTTCGGTATGGCCGGTAGAGCCGGAGGATACTTCTTTATAACTAGGATCAGCTTGTTCGCCGCCGGTATAGCCGGAGATAGCCTCGGTCACTCCGGGGAGTTTTTCAAAACCTGCTTCGGTACACCAGAAGCAGCCGCCGGCAAAGGTCGCGACCTTTAGCCCTTGCTGTTGCAGATCCGCGCGGGCAATATTTTCCGGCGCGGCGGTGACGCTCAAGACGCTAATGCCGGTGAGGGCGGTAAGCACAATAGCTAGCTTCATTTTCATAGGTTATCTCCGGGTGAATCACTGAATATGGACATCATAGCCAGACGGTGTGAAATCAAGCTGAAAAAAGAGATGCTAGGCAGTAGCGTTGGCCGTTCAATATTCAAAAAAATGTTAATGATTAACGCTTAATATGCTGCTTTATTAGGCTAGAGTTGTATGAATGGCTCTTGTGGATAGGTCTAATGAGGGATTATAGTATTCATGTTAGTCACTCGTTGGTTTGGATTTTAGCGGTGCTTGGATGCCTTATACAAATGAAAATGTCATTCTGAATGAGTTCCCCTCACTCGAGCAAGATAGTGTGATTCAGGTGAGCGATGCCGGTGGCTGTTTTAAGTATATGTCCCGCTTCTTCGGCATCGACGGCAAAGTAATTATTACCCGTTTGCCGGCAGTGACTCAGCTAATCAAAAGCGGTATGGGCAGTGATGAACTGACCTATAGAGACTTGTTCACTAAAAAGCGCAAGTTGGTGATGCGTATCATCTCTAATGGCCGTATCTATGCGTTTGAATCCGAGGTGATCGACCTATTTCTGCAGGGGGGCCGCTTATTGATAACCAGTTATCCGGATAATATTCAGTCGCGTTGGTTACGTAAAGAACCCCGCTATCCCTGTGCCATCACCGCTGAGCTGATACTCAAAGAGCAGACGCTAAGTGGCATCATGATTAATTTTAGTAGTGGTGGTGGGTTGCTAAAACTGACCGAAGATCAAGATTTAACCGAGTTGCAGCAGGCCAAGACTGATAAAGTGGAGTGTATTATTAAACTGCAATTGCCGTTTGATGATAAGCCATCGGAAGTGCATGCGAAGGTGATGTCGGTATCGCCAGTGGATCAGCATGCGGGAATGGCTTTTACCGCCGACCGTGAACTTATCTTACGTTATATCAACGCTCTTAAACTCGAATCGGTCGGCGATTTTTTCTAATTATACTGGCTGTTTTAGTGTCGCTATCTATTTAAGTCGCTTCGCTTAGGCGAGTACTACTTGCATTTGCCCCTCTTGTTTTACACTGCCTATGATACAGGCTTCGCTATAACCCGCCGCTTGTAGCTGTTCGATGATGCTATCCGCCTGATCCGCTTTGACGGCCGCGAGTAACCCGCCGGCTGTTTGCGGGTCAAATAGTAGTTCGATTAGGGTATTGCTATTGAACTCATCAAGGTTGGCAATTAAGTGGTCAAATTTTCTGTTTTGTGGATGTAGCGAACTCAGTAGGCCTGCGCGTAGACACGCGAGTGCCCCCTCCATCACGGGGAGATTTTCCAGCCATAGGCGCGCTCCCATATCAGACCCTTCTAACATTTCTGAGAGATGTCCGAGCAGGCCAAAACCGGTAATGTCGGTGCAGGCATGGGCACCGGCCGCCGACAGAATTTGGCTAGCCTGATAGTTTGAATGGAGCATCTGTTGGAGTGCTTGGCTGATCCAGCGTCCTTTCGCCTGGCTGCGCATATCACTGGCAAACAGGGTACCGGTACCCAACGGTTTGGTGATAATTAATCGATCACCCGGTTGCAACCCTTGTTTAGTGAGCAGTTGCTGACGATCGGCGAGACCGTTGATGGTGAAGCCCAGTGTCAGTTCGCTGCCTTCCGAGGTGTGTCCGCCAATCAAACCGATATTGCAGTCGCTAAATACCTTACTAGCCCCGAGTAGCAGGTGGCGCAGGCGCTGTTCGACAATCTCATCGCTGGCGTGGGGAACGCTGACTATCGCTTGAGCGCTATGGGGCGTTGCTCCCATGGCGAAAATATCCCCTAGTGCATGGTTGGCGGCAATCTGACCAAATAGATAGTCATCGTTGACCAGTTGTCGGAAACTATCGACGGATTGCACCAATAGCTTTCCGACGGGGACATCAATAACAGCTGCGTCATCGGGGCGTTTAAGACCGATCTCTATTTCAGTAGGCGGCGCGGGTAGCTGCTTTAACACGCGGTTAAGAATACTGTGACCTACTTTAGCGCCGCAGCCGCCGCATCGCATATCTGGATTTTCGATCTTAAGCTGAGTGCCGGGTGTTTGATCCGGCAGTTCAGTTAAATCGCTGAAACGGCGCATAAAGGTTTGATCGATCTTGTCTTTCCACCGCCATACCCAAGCACCGGCGAGGCTGAAGGGGCCGCGTGAGGCGACTGCATAGCGATCTCCAGTGCTGATGAGACTGAGAAATTGCTTTTGTGGTTTGTAGCGAGATAATGGCTGTCCTGAGAGTGTCGCCTGAAGGTTGCGCAGTAAGGGCGCACCTTGGCGAACCGCGAAAACCCCGGCTTTCGGGCGAGGGAAATTGATCATTTCAGCGATATCACCCGTGGCAAATACCTCGGGATGGGAAACCGATTGCAGGTAGTCATTGACGCGAATACAGCCGTTCTCGGCACATTCTAGTCCTGCACGTGCGGGCCAGTCCGCTCCTCGGGCCGTGGTGGCCCAGAAAATTTCATCTAAAGCGATGCTTTCTCCGGCCGCGTTGATAACGCGCCCCTGTTTGACCTGCTCGACGCGGAAATGGGTATGCAACTCAATTTGGCGCTCTTTTAGCACCTGTAGGTAACGCCGTTGTACTCGTTTATTCAGATCCATCAGAATCTGCTCAGGGCCACAGATAATATGGAAATGTAAGTGGTTGGTGCGGCGTTGCTGTTTGCTTAGTTGCTTTTGCAACTTATATTGCATGGCTAGCAGGACTTCGACCGCGCTAGCACCACCGCCTACTGTCGCGATATGAATATCTTGGCTGTCGTCCCCTTGCATAATGCGCGCTTGAAGGTCATCCCAATATTCTAGTAGCTGTTTTACGGGTTTCACTCCAGTCGTGAACTCACTGGCACCAGGAATGGTGCTGAGGGCGGGGGTCGAGCCAGTATCGATACTCAGAAGGTCATAACTAAAGTTTGGATGGTTGAGGCATTGTACGGTGCGATTAACCGGATCAATGCCCGTTACTGAATCTTCAATGAAATCAATGCCGGCATAGCGGCAGAAGCGTCCAAGGTCTATATGCGCCTGATCAAAACTGTAATGTCCCGCTATCAACCCCGGCAGCATGCCCGAGTAGGGAGTTTGAACTAGGTTCGATATTAGGGTGATACGTACTCCCGCGGGTTTATTCATCCCCATCATTAGCAGAGCGATGGCGTGAGCATGTCCACCTCCGATAAAGATTAGGTGTTTATTAGCGGTAGGATCCAGTTGCATGGGGTACTCGGTCTCATTTGAAGGTTCGCTATATAGTAGCGAATAAATGGCCAGAGATAAGAAAAAAATACCGGGTGTGTGCACCCGGTGAAGATTAACAAGAGCCTGACAATACCTGCGGTAAATGAGTGGTGAGCGTGAAAGATAAACGGACACCGTAAAAATCATATTACCGACGCATTATCGTTGCTCGAAAGAAGGCGGGAGGGCCGGCCAAATCGGCCTTCCCACCATAGACAGATTACCGGTGAGGTGAGAGCAACCTGCCTGTCCTAACGAACGAGATTGATCTTAATGCAAATGAGAATGCTTATCAATAAGTTTTTAATCATATGACTGTTTATAAACTGATCCGTGCTTTAAAAGCTAGGTTTTATGGGCACTGAGTCGGTTTATAAGTCGCTATGCAAAGGTTTTCCCATAGGATATCCACAGAATAAGGGGATAACATGACCGTGTGGATGGTTTTAACGAATCGATGACGTTGAAGCACGGTTATCAACGTCGTTATAGGGGATTTTGATTAAAAAAACTCATTCTATCTGGTGAATGTGAGTAATATGGAGAGCTGAAAGGGCTTCAGGGCGTGTTATGTCCCTATTTTGTGGATATGTTCGTTAGGTTTATACAACGGTATCAACAGGAATATAAACAGGTTTGGCTGGATATTGTTGCCAATAGCGGTTATTCACAGGTCAATAGGTTGAATTGACCCCGAATAACCATCTTAATTTGTATTCGGCCATCATCGTGGGCTGATAGTTGTGATAAATCGGTCTATTTAAGCTGTCAGCGGTTAAGCGAGCTTTTTCAACAGGGCAACACCCTGTTTATAACCCAAGCCGCCGTTGCCATGTACGGCGCCGAGTGAGTGTGTAGGGCTTGCTAGTAGTTGTTGATGCATCTCGATCAAGCTATTCAGTGCCGGGTTATTCCACGGGCCTTTGGCGAGGTTCATACCACCGGTGATGGTGATCAGGTGTTGTGCGAGAAATGCGGGTAATTGTGTTAATTGATCCACTAGGCCACTCGCGAGTAAGAAGGCCATCGGTACAACCGGATAGCAGGTATACACCTCGAGCAATGCGTGACCATCACGGAATTGCTGGGCGAAGTCGATCTGTGCCTGCTGACAAGCGGATTGATAGGCTTGCTCTAGATGCTGATAGCGAGCAATTTCGTCGATATAGGGCTGGCCATCACCGGCTACAATGCCCAGTCCAACGGCCGCAATCTCAACGGTTTCTGCTGGGGTGATATTAAGCTGCTGAGCGACTGTGGGGCTAGTTATTAGGATTCGACCGCTAAAGTCGATTAATGGGTTAGCACAATCGACACCGCGAAACAGTGGTGTAATCAGTTTATACCAGCGCTCATCCGGTAGTTGGTCAGTCGCTAGTGGCTCTGTTGTCAGACTTTGAAAACGGCGTTTATAGTTTTCAAACAGCTGCTCGGCCAGTTCTCGAAACTGCTCTGCATCACTATGGTGACGTTGAATAAACTGTTCTGCTAGTTCGTTATAGGCTTGCGTTAGGGGGTAATCGTTTCCGTAGACGGCCATCAGATCGAGCCGTTCTTGGCGTTCATAGCCGCTGCGTAAGTTATCCTTGCCGGTGATGACGACGGCATCGGCGGCGCCAGTGATAATTAGCTGCCGCGCATCGGCTAGGGCTTCAATAGGACCACAGCCGCTACGGTAATGATTAGGTAATAGTTCACTGAGCCAAGGCGTACTGAGTGGATCAATCACTAGTTCTGTTAACCGGTGTCCCTGTTGTTGCAGTGCTGCTTCTTGGGCTAAACAGTGCTGTAACGAGCCGTGGTTATCGACAGTTTTAGCGGAAGCAATAATCAGGGCCTGAGTCATAGTGTTATGTCCTTGGAAAAAGGCACTAGTTTATCAGGGTTTTCCTGTATATGGTAAGGGGCCGCACTGAAAGCGCAGACCCTTATGTTATCGCGTTATGACGGGGCTATTTGGTGAGGAGGCGGATGCCGTTCTCTTCGATGGCGATTTTTCGTTCTTTATATAGACGACCGATGGACAGCTTAAAGGCTTTTTTACTGCAGCTGAACAGTCGTTTAATCTCTTCCGGTGAGGTTTTATCATTCGCTGCAATAAAGCCGTCATGGTCTTCTAGCAGGTGCAGAAGACGCTTGCCGAGATCATCGGTTTTACCATAACCCAGTTGTTGTAGGCTTAGGTTGATCTTGCCATCGGGGCGAACCAGCTTGATAAAGCCTTTCATCCGCTGACCGTAGCGTACCGGTTTGAAAACATCATCATCGTATATTACACCCCAGTGCTGACCATTAATGATCGCCTTGTAGCCAATATGGGTGTGCTCTTCGATGATCAGGTCGACCTGCTGGCCTTTTTCGTAGCTATGGGGGTAGCTATCGAGGAATTTATTCAGCTTGGTTGAACCGGCGATGCGGTCGGTTTCCTGATCCAGATAGAGATAAACGATCTGTTCCTGATCTTTTTCGACTGTTTTTTTCTGCTCGCTAAACGGCACCAGTAGATCTTTGGGAAGGCCCCAATCAAAGAACGCACCGGTACGGTTGAGATCAACAACTTTAAGGCAGGCGAACTCGCCGATCTGCGCTTTAGGCGTTTCAGTGGTGGCGATCAATAGATCATCGGAGTCGCGATAGATAAAGACCTCTAACCGGTCACCTGGTTGCGTGTTTTCTGGTACATAACGCTGGGGTAGCAGAATTTCGCCAAGCTCTTCGGCATCAAGATAGACGCCGAACTTAACTTGTTTGACCACTTCCAGATTATTGAACCGGCCGATCATTGCCATGGGGGTTGTGCCTCTAGGTAAAATAAAACGGAGCCTGATCGCTCTGGCTCCGTTACTGAATCAGATATCGATTTGATTAGGAATGGGTTTCTAGGAACTCAGGGTCCAGTTTCAATTCGTCGTTGCTGTTAACGCCGACGCCACGGTGACGAATGTTATCAGCAATCGCTTTAGCTTCGTCCAGTGAGTGCATATGGTAGGTACCGCACTGGTATTCGTTCAGCTCAGGGATCTGATTTTGCTGTTCGACATGTAAGACATCGTCCATCGATTCCAACCAAGCGTTGGCGACTTTTTGCTCTTCAGGTGTGCCGATCAGGCTCATGTAGAAACCGGTGCGGCAGCCCATAGGGGAGATGTCGATAATCTCGACGCCATCGCCGTTTAGGTGGTTACGCATAAAACCAGCAAACAGGTGCTCAAGAGTGTGGATGCCTTTTTCACTGAGTATCTCTTCGTTGGGACGGCAGAAACGCAGATCAAAAACAGTGATGGTGTCGCCATGGGGGGTGGTCATATTCTTAGCAACACGAACCGCTGGCGCATTCATACGGGTGTGATCAACAGTAAAGCTATCTAGCAGAGGCATGTGTAAATCTCTCAGAAATAACAAATAGTATAGTCGAAGATTATCCCAGTATTATGCGGGGAAATTAACCCTTAGTGGTGGATTTCTTTTCAATCGCCCAGCGATCATGATTCCCGTATCCGGTTTAATAACTTTCGTGCTGGAAAGCCGAGCCGTTTTTCCAGCTTTTTCGCGCCATTGAGCAGGGCTCTGGGGTTCGATTCCGGCTTGCCACCTTTAAAACCAAAGGCGATCAGGTTACCGCTATCGACAGTGCAGCAAAGCCAGTTATCGCCGAATAGATCGGATAGTTGCTGATTGGCGCGGGGGTGATAGCCGTGGCCTTCATCCCACAGATTTAAAACTAACACTCCTTGATCACTGAGCAGACGATAGCATTGCTCAAGATATTCTTTTTGCAATTGTTGATGCTGCATACCGGTATCGCTGAACAGATCGGTGAAAATGAGATCTGACGGTGTGCTGCTTTGACAGAGGTAATCCATGGCATCACTGATGGTAATGTTTAGCCTCGGCGTCTTCGGCAACTGAAAGTGCTCAGCAGCGGTGGCCAGCACCTGGTGCCTGAGTTCGGCAACTTCGATTTGAAGATCCACAGAGTAACTTAGCAGGGCATGTATTAGTGAGCCGCCACCTAATCCCAGCATCAGTGCCTGCTGTGGTGTGGGTTGGTAGAGCAGCCCAAGCAACATGACCTGTAAATACTGATACACCGGATATTCCGGGCGACTACGATCGATACGGCTCTGTTCACCGCCGGCGCCAAAGCTCATATAACGATAGGGGCCATCGTCATAGACATAAATAGGGCCGTATTCATCGAAATTACGGGTGATCTCTGTTCCTTGCAGGGTGCTCAAAAAACGATTCTCCAAAAAATCAGGCTTACAGCTTTAGGGTTGAAGCGATAAAAGGATTAACTCATCTCTCTCATAGCACTTGTTTTTATGCTAATTAGCCACTTAGTTGAACGGCGCGGTGGCATAAAGTGATCTATCATTAATCGCCTGTCATTAAGGATAAACCCATAACGAGGGAGACACTCATGAAGCAAAGTGAGTTAGTGCTGGCGCATTGTATCGGCTGTGGCTGTGATGATCATCATAGTTGTGACACTGAAGCTGGAAAATGCACCTGGATTATTGTTGATCGGGAATTAAAGGTCGGAGTTTGTAGTGGTTGTGAAGAGGCTTTAGTTGCTTGGCAGCAGGGGGCAAGAACAGCTGCGGCGGTTCAGGCTCGTATTGGCCATCACTGATTGTATAAACCATCTTGACCTAGTGAGCACCGGAATTAGTTTAGTATCCGCTTGTGGTTAAAAAAATAAAGGAGCCGGTGGCTCCTTTATGGTTTGATGAACAAAAATAATTGCCGGTGCTTAACGAATACCCATACGACGGATCGCTTGTGGGGTAAAGTCACTGTGCTTAAAGCGCGCATTAAAGTCGAAACCGTCGCCCTCTTCATTGGTCAGGCTACCCACTAAATAGCGTCCAGATTGCAGGTCATACAGGGCTTCAGCGGTTAACCAAGGCACCTGTGCGTCCTGGTACTGCATCTGATGAGCTTCACCTACACGCCACAGCTGGCCACGGCCATCGTAGTGATCAACAACCGCTGCTTGCCAAGTGTCTTCATCAATATAGAACACCCGTTTAGCGTAGATATGTCGAGCACCTTCTTTCAAGGTAGCTTCCACTTTCCAGACGCGGTGCAGTTCATAGCGCCCGTAATCCGGATTCATATGGCCTTTTTGCAGGATGTCCGTATATTTCAGCCCTCGGTCAGCCAGTTTGTAGCTGTTGTATGGGATGTAGATCTCTTCTTTGCCGGCCAGTTTCCAGTCATATAGATCCGGTGCGCCGTTGAATAGGTCGAGATTATCTGAGGTTCGTTGTCCATCGGATGCGGTACCCGGTGCATCATAGGCAATCTGTGGTGCACGACGTACCCGACGTTGACCCGCATTATAGATCCACGCTTGACGGGGCTTGGCGATCTGGTTTTGCGCCTCATGTACCAGTAGCACGTTACCGGTTAAACGGGCGGGTGCCTTAATCTGCTGTACGAAGTAAAATAGGATATTGTCATCCTGTTCAGTACGACCCTCTTTGAGGTAGTTAGGCCATGACATCTTTTCGGTGATTTTGACCGGTACGAAGTTCCCATTTTCGTGTACAGGCACCTGCACAAAGGTTCGCTCAAGTGCGCCGCCGCGGTAGCGAGACATATGGTTCCAAATTGCTTCTAAACCGTTACCCGGAATTGGGAAGGGGATACCTTCTAGGGTATTACCGCTCAAGCCGTTGCCATTGTCGGTCAGCGCTGAATTGACGGCATTTTTACGCGCATTATCATACTGAACCGCCGGCAGTGAGGCACTGCGGTGGGTCGGGTAGATGTTCATCCGGAAGGTGTCCGGATATTTGGCGAACATCGCCTGTTGGCCTGGCGTGAGGTGCTGCTGGTACTCGGCGGCATTGGCAGCGGTAATCGTCATGAGTGGTTGTTCGCCTGCATAGGGGTCTTTAAAACGTTCCCCTCCAGCCGGTAAACCACCTTTCCACGCAGGAATAGAGCCGTCGGCATTGCCGGCCATCTCAGCCCCCATTGGGGTTAATGTCGTGCCGAGTTTAGCGGCTTCAGCCTCGGAAACCGCAGCCATTGCTTGCAGACTAAAGCCTAGCCCCATTACTGAGCTAAGGATCAGTGCCGTTGATTTAAACGTCATAATAAATTCTCCTATTTTCCTTAACTCTTAGAAAGAGACCGATGCACTGAGTGAAAGAAAATCGCGATCACTAATGGCGTTGTAGTCACCGCCAAAGAAGTTGGTATAGCCCATTTGTACCCGGTATTGATTCAGATAATCAGCCGTTAGACTCAGTGTTGCTGTCTTTTCGCCTTCGCGGAAGGCTGCTCCCGGTTCTGGACCATTACCTCCAAGGCCATGTTTGAGGCTGATCTGAGGCGTTAAGTTAATACCGGCAAAGGCGTTAGGGTAATTAAGACTGGCTCGAACGACATAACCGTAGGAGTCTTGCGTGACAAAACCATCAGTTTCGCCTGCCGCATATCCAAAGGTACCGTGGCGACCATATTTGAGTGCATTAGCGCCTTCATCGAAGTCGTTAATGTGGGTCCAGCCAAGTTCGCCGATCAACGTTAAGCGGCTAGCCCCCATAGTGTTATCAAAAAACTGTAACAGGCTGGTTTGCACCTGAGTGACGTCGAACATGGTATAGCCATTAACATCCCCACCGGGTGCTGAGCCAGCAATCAGGTTGTCAGCAGCGGCATTACCACTACTCATACCTAGCCCTTCAGTTAGGATGGCAGAGACGAGTAATGGTCCATTGATCTGAACGGGAACATCGACTTTATGCGTTATTTCCCCAGACCAAGCGACTGTACCAACCGTGGTGTTAAAACTTAGACCTAACATTTGGGTATCTTCAGGATACTCAATAAAATATTCAGAGGTAAATACGCCAGGAACACCGCCTGCGGTGTATTTTACACCACTCGAAATCGGTAGTCGGCTATGATAGTTGGCAAAGTATAGGCCGAACTCAGTACTGTTGAGTTCTTCGGCGTAATATCTAAATGCTAAACCAAATTGACCACCATCATCGGCTTCACGGCGACCATCATCGTTACGGTTGATAACAAATAGACCGCCAGCGGTGCCAAAATAAGCGGAATCATCTTGTTGAGTCGGTGGTATTAAGGCGGAATTGATACGGATACCATCACAACCTTCAGCACCGAAATCATTGTTTGAGAAATAGGTACCGCAACCATCAATAGCGGTTGCTTCCCATTGCAGCTGATAGAAGGCTTCAACACTTAAATTATCGGTCAGTCCAAGAGATGCAAATGCCATATTCGTTGGCAATAGGGCTTCTTTAACCTCTACCCCTGCTCGGCGTATTGCGCTGACATCAATGGGGTTGATTGCGTTGAGCCCGCCTTGAATAAAGGTACTTTCGCCCCAGTTGATTACTTGACGTCCCAGTCTTACATCAAGCGGTTGTTCGTTTACTGAAAATGAGCCAAACACATAGGCATCAAGGATTTCAGCACCCGAGAATTTAGCATAATCATTGAAGCCATCATCGCTGAGTGAATCATTGGATGAATAACCATTGACGGTATTGCCATGTGAGCGATCGCCATCACTCAGTTCGGTGTCGAACCAGTACTTGCCACGGACAAACGCACCGATATTATCTTTGCGTAATTCTAGATCATGGACGCCTTTAAATACCGTCGAAAAAGAGTGTCCCTTATCGAAGTTGAGATTTGCGTCATCATAAGAGCCAGAACCGGCACTCGTGCCGCCGTTGGCTGTTGAGATTAAGTCGCTATCAGCATCGTTCAAGCGCCAGCTGGAGCCAATTGACAACTGAGAATCAAATCGCCCCTCAATTTCTCCAAGGTTAAATTCTACGGCTGCCGCAGGAGCCGCCAGTGTGGTTGTCAGCATTGCTAGGGTAACACTCTGTGCGAGCTTATTGCGCACAGGAGTGGTATGCCAGGGGGCTGACGTCCGTATCGATCTCTTTGCCATTCGCTTCACCTATTCGGTAACTTGTTATTTTTGTTTGTTCAGCCAAACCCGGTTGACCGGGATAATAGCCAGCCTACTGATCAGGTATATACCTGCGGCTCGCGTGATCTGAATAAGGCAGCTTAGATGATCCTTCATTAAGCCCTGCCTTCTCAATAACAATAGCTGTCATTATCACTGACAAAAAATGTCTTGGCTTTATTTTAGATTTTTTCATGATATAAGTTAAAAGAATAGCTGGTGAATTACGTAACATTAGAAAAAGTAAGCAAAAAAGAGAAATAAAGATGGAAAAAACCATCACCGTTCCAACGGGTTATGTCCGATATTTGCTCTCTCAAGTGGAGAAACAGGGCTACAACCTCGATGAATTACTCGCAGAGGTGGGCATAGATCCTACCGAAATTGAGCAAAGAACAGAGTTTTCCGCTGTCAAATTCGGTCAACTCTATCAACGCATTATGTGGACCGCACAGGATGAATCATTCGGTATGGTCTCCGGTGGGCGAGTGCCAAACGGTACGTTTCGGATGATGTGTCATGCGATTATTCATTGTTCGACCTTAGAGAAGGCGATCTATCGCAGCAGTGCTTTTTACGAGATCTGCCGGGGTACGAAAGTGAAACCACTATTAGTGCGCAAAGGGCGCTATGCCAAGCTTTCCTTTGCCCCGGTTAGCTCTGTGCCTGCGGAAGAAGTGCGTGAGATGTTGGAGAATGAACCCGCCGGTGTCGTGCGGACAGGGCTATCGATGTGGCATCACTTTATTAGCTGGTTGATCGGTTCGAGGCTGGACTTGAAAGCGGCGTATTTTACCTTCCCACGGCAGGAGGACAGTTATCATTATGAGACACTGTTTCAGTCGGAGGTTAAATTTGATCAGCACGATAATGCCATCGTGTTTCCCGCTCGTTATTTGGACTATCCCATTATTCAGAACGATGAGAGCCTAAGAGGTTTTCTGCAAACGGCACCTTATCAGCTGATTGTGATGGTGGATAACGACCAAAGCCTTCGTTCACAGGTTAAGGTGATGTTGGGGAAAGACTTTAGCCGAGAGCTGCCGGGGGCAGAGGAGGTGGCCTTTAAACTGAATATGTCCGTGTCGACCCTGCGTCGCCGGCTCGCCGAAGAGAACAGCTCTTATCAGAAAATAAAGGATGATTGCCGTAAGAAAGCGGCGATCAACTATATGGATTCACCGCAGCTATCGATCAATGATGTGGCGGCGCTAATGGGCTTTGATGAGCCTTCGGCATTTTTCCGTTCATTTAAAAAGTGGACCGGCATGACACCGGGTGAGTACCGCCGCAGTGAAACCTATGGCGAAAAGTACCGTCTGGGGATGAATTAAGGGTCGAGAATCTGAGTTGTGAAAGGGATATGACTATTTTTAGCCAAATATTAACTTTTTCACTTCCAAAGTGTTGACACAAACGCGGAATCCTTTAATATACGGCACCTCGCTGGAGGGGTGGCTGAGTGGTCGAAAGCACTGGTCTTGAAAACCAGCGAGGGTTAATAGCCCTCCCAGGGTTCGAATCCCTGCCCCTCCGCCATAGCGATGAATGTTGTTCCTCGATAGCTCAGTTGGTAGAGCAGTAGACTGTTAATCTATTGGTCGCTGGTTCGAGTCCAGCTCGAGGAGCCATAGTGGGTCGTTAGCTCAGTTGGTAGAGCAGTTGGCTTTTAACCAATTGGTCATAGGTTCGAATCCTATACGACCCACCACTTCTCTTAGCAGAGTTGTGGTATGGGGTAAAAAAGAAGTTCGGTGTGGGTCGTTAGCTCAGTTGGTAGAGCAGTTGGCTTTTAACCAATTGGTCATAGGTTCGAATCCTATACGACCCACCACTTCTTCATAAATAGCCACCGCTAGGTGGTTTTTTTATGTTTGAGATTTAGGCGCTTTATTGTAGAGCGTATCGCTGGAGGGGTGGCTGAGTGGTCGAAAGCACTGGTCTTGAAAACCAGCGAGGGTTAATAGCCCTCCCAGGGTTCGAATCCCTGCCCCTCCGCCATAGCGATGAATGTTGTTCCTCGATAGCTCAGTTGGTAGAGCAGTAGACTGTTAATCTATTGGTCGCTGGTTCGAGTCCAGCTCGAGGAGCCATAGTGGGTCGTTAGCTCAGTTGGTAGAGCAGTTGGCTTTTAACCAATTGGTCATAGGTTCGAATCCTATACGACCCACCACTTTTTATAAATGGCCACCGTTGGGTGGTTTTTTTATGCGCGAAATTTACCCTACGCACAGAATAAGTCCCGCTAGGCTCTGGCCGAGTGTAGCGAAACAACGCTAGCGCCTGTGACGGCGGTCTACCAAGCTAAGTCCTCCGTTAGACCTGCTTATGATAAATGACCACCGTTGGGTGGTTTTTATGTCTAATCTTTGTACTACCTCCAGAGTCATCACCGGTTGTTTGTCTGCCAATAAAGCGCATGATGAGTCGCAGGGTTGTTTTTCTGTGTTCCTAACCGGCTTCTGTGGTAAAAAAGTGGTCTATTCCGGTCTGTTAATATCGAGTGGTATGTCTCGTTAGCAGACCTTTATGTTGAAGGTATGGTTGGCTGATGAAAGCACGATTAATCACACAGGAAGGCTACGATAAGCTTAAAGCGGAACTTGATTACCTCTGGCGTACAGAGCGGCCAGAAGTTACCCAGAAGGTCACTTGGGCGGCGAGTCTGGGGGATCGTAGTGAGAATGCCGATTATCAGTACAATAAAAAGCGGTTACGGGAGATCGATCGTCGGGTGCGTTATTTACGCAAATGTATTGATGAATTGGGTATTGTCCATTATGCGCCGGAACAAGAGGGTAAGGTGTTTTTTGGTGCCTGGGTTGAGATTGAGAACGAAGACGGCGAGGTAAAGCGTTTTCGCATCGTCGGTTATGATGAGATATTTGAGCGTAAGGATTACATCTCCATCGACTCACCGATGGCCAGAGGCCTGTTGAAAAAAGAGGTTGGCGATGAGGTTGCCATCAGGACTCCGGCCGGTGAGGCCTATTGGTACATTAATCAGATTGAGTATGTGCAAACCTGATTTTTAGTGGTTGCTGTTAGGGTTGCGAACACGGATTACAGGCTAATCAGCAACCGATTTAATCCATACCCCCCCACGATCAACAGCACAAACAGAATCGATGCTAGCAACATAGGTTTAGGCCCCGCCTGCTTGATAGTCACCCAGCGGGTTTGTAGGCCGAGTGCGGCCATTGCCAGTGCTAGGCTGAACTGGCTGGCGGTTTTTAATAGGCCCAGTAGTTGCTCGGGGAGCACGACGAAGCTGTTAACGCCGGTGGCGGCGATAAAGCCAAATACAAACCATGGAATGATCACCTTGCCTTTACCCGCTTGGCCGCTGCTGGCGTTGCTCAGGAATGAGCTGAGTAGCAGGATGAACGGGGCTAACATCATCACTCGAATCAGCTTAACGACGACCGCTGTTTGTAGGGTCTCAGGACTGATCGATTCACCGGCCGCCACGGCCTGTGCGACTTCATGCACGGTGCTGCCTATATAGATGCCAAACGATTGCTCGGTCATGCCCGCAAACTGATAGATCAGAGGATAACTAAACATCGCCAAGGTGCCAAACAGCACCACCGTGGCCACGGCGATGGTGACATGTTGCTGTTTGGGTTTTAGTACGGATTCGGTGGCGAGTACTGCGGCGGCGCCACAGATAGCGCTACCGACAGAGGTTAGGATCGCAACATCTCGGTGAAGTTTGAAAAACTTTATACCGATCCAGGTACCAAGGCTGAAAATAGTGCAGATCATCAGCGCATCTAATAACAGCGCTTGCCAGCCGACGGCAAAGATCTGCTCTAGACTCAGGCTGAAGCCAAACAGCACAATGCCTGCGCGTAGTAAGCGTTGCTGGCAGAACTGGCTGACCCGTTGATCATTTTTACTTGGTGGGTGGTGATCAAAGTGTCCCCAGATCATGCCGATTAAAATCGCCAGCGGTAGAGCGCTTAGACCCAGTTGTGCGATGGGGCCTAGACTGGCAAGTCCGAGTGCTAATGCGGCAATAAGGGGTAGCAGAATAATTCGTGGCATCGTTTTGCTCATCTTTGTGAGTGACGCAGCCATCTTCTAATGTTATGAATGTTTAGTAAAATGGATGTTTCTAACATTAGATATAAGAAAAACCGAACAATGGCGATTTCGTTAAGGCAATTAAAAATATTTGAGGCCACTGCTCGGCTAGGGCGACTCACGGCGGCGGCTGATGAGCAGGCGTTGAGTCAGTCGGCGGCCAGCCAGGCGTTAAAAGAGTTAGAGTCGATGTTGGCTTATCGATTGTTTAATCGTACCGGCCGTGAATTGGAGATCACCGATGTCGGTCAGGAGGTTTTACCTCGGGTGCGGGATATTTTGGCCAATATCGAAAGCCTTAAAACGCCTTATGGTCAGGGGGTTAGTGGGCCATTTAGAGTGGCGGCCAGTGTTACGATTGCCAGTTATCTTTTTCCCCAGATCATGTCAGATTTTCTCACCCTTCACCCCGATGTAGAACCTGATTTACAGATTGCTAATACCCAGCGGGTACTGGAACGGCTAGAAAAAGGTCAGGCGCATATTGGTTTGATTGAGGGGCCGGCTTCCCATCATCAGCTGCAGACGGTGGCTTGGCGAAAAGATCATCTGCAGGTGTTTTGTAGTCGGACACACCCGTTGGCTCAGGAGGGGGTGTTAACGGTGGCGCAAATGGGACAGCAGCGCTGGATCCTACGGGAGCAAGGGTCGGGGACGCGGGCAGTATTCGAGCGCGCATTGCAGGAGGTGGGTGGTCAGCTGGGTTCGGTGATGGCGCTGAATCGTCAGGAGGCGATTAAGCGCTCGGTTAAGGCAGGGCTCGGCATTGGTTGTCTATCTCAGTTAGCGGTTGCTGATGAGCTTCTCAGGGGCGAGTTGGTGGTGTTACAGACGCCGCTGGCGTTGACCCGACAGATGTCGCTGGTGGTGCCGCCTGAATCCCATATCAATCCATTGGTGAGGGCGTTTATTGAATTTTTGGCTGTGCCGGTGATGCCGCTCTCTGAGGGCGATTCATCTGATCGAGGCTAATTGACTGCTGAGCGTTAATGACGTGGATTAAGTCTACGATAATATTAAAGATTTTCCCGTTTATGCCGATCTATAACGGACTCTATTTTAATCCTGATATGTGGTTGTTGATGCAGATCGAACGGCTTGAACAGTTAGAACAGCGGATCGAGACTTACACCTCGTCGTTGACCCAAGCGGTCAATGAGGGACGGGGTGCGCAATTCTCTATGCTGTTGAGTCTGATCAATGCCGCCGAATATCAGGCACAAAAAACAAAAACGTCTTCCAGTGAATTTAGTTTACCGGCGGCGCAGCCTACGGAATATCCTGATCCGGATTCACTTTATACCGATGAGGTGGTGAGTCGTTTGAATAGTGCCGTCAGTGAAAATCATTCGGGGGATCTTGCTTATCTGCTGAGTCACTTGTCGGTTCAGACGACTACCCCTTATAGCACTGCAGCGGCGGGTGATGATTTTGCCCGCATGGGCTTGGCATCGGCGGGGCGTTTGATGATTGATCAGATTGATCGTTCGGGGCAGCAGTTTAGCGCTCAGGCTTAATTAGACAGAGCACTCGCTTAAACGGTTATCAGTGCGTTAATCAGCTCTGCCAGTTAATTTTTTCGACGGTGCCGTTGTCGACTTTCCACCATTCATCCGGATCATCTCCCGACGTCCAGCCGCTGGCGATACAGCGGATTTGTGTGTCTAGCTCGCGGGCCGCTTGTTCGGCGCAATCGAGATCTTTTATCCACGGGGTTTTATCTGAATTGAACCAGACACTGGTCCAGGCTTTGCCGGATACTTTTTCGTGAATCATGATTGGCATCTCATGGCCATCAATAACGCCGATGAAATGGTGTACCTGACCCTGCTCAAAGTCTCGCTTTAAGGGGCTGCAGATGTTCTCCAGCCATTGGCTGATCCGATCCAATGAGCGGTCTTTAATATAGATCTCAATATCGGGGTGGCGTTGGGTATCAGTCATGGTGAGAGTCTGTGTTCTTGTTGGGTTGAATGTCGGTTAACAGAAAGCGAAAAATTCTCAGGATGCTCAGGCTAATATAGCCGAAGGCGGCGATGATTGCGCCGCCAATTAAAAAAATCAGGCCGATTAGGGCAATAATATCTCGCTGCAGGCTGTCTGCTAAGAGAAATTGAGCCAGCACTAAGGTGATAAAACCGAGCATAAAGAGGCCGAGGCCGACCATCAGAATCGCCAAATTTTGTTTGATATTATCGGCACGGCGTATCAGGCGTAAACGTAGGCGCTGTGTTAGGCTGCGATGGCGCATGCTTTAGATCCGTCGGAAGCTTGCCAGACGAACATCCAAGGTGAGTTCTAGTTGTTGTAACTCGGCTAGACGCTCCCGCGCGGCTTGGGTGATGCGCCAACCATGGGGTGTCATCGCTAACAGTTGATCGATTTGGGCCGGGGTCGGTAGTGTGAATTGATAGCTAATCGTTTCGGTTGCCAGATGCTCAAAGGTGTCAGCTAATACCGATTCGGGGGTAAAGCCAGAGTGACGTACCTCATCGTAGATCTGGGTTCGCAATTCGATCAGATGGTCATCACCAGGATAGGCGATTAATAGCTCTGCCCCGGGTTTTAGCGTGCGGCTGAACTCCTCTGGCATCAAGCGGCTGAACAGCACGGTCATCAAGTCTAGAGAGGCATCCGCCACCGGCATCCGTGCCCCGGAAGCCACCATCCAAGTAACGGCTTTGCTCTGGCGGCAGGCTGCTTTTATCGCGTGTTTCGAGATGTCCAGCCCCGCTAACTGATAGCCACTGGCGTGCAGTTCAAGTTGTTGTTCCATCCGTTGGGTGTAATAGCCCTCACCGCAGCCCATATCGAGGATACGGGGGGTAACTAAATCTGTGGCACGTTTGGCGAGCCGGGTGGCGATGGTATCCGCCAGCTGTTGATAATAGCCTAACGCCAGAAACTGACGTCTGGCTAGCACCATCGCGGCATTATCGCCGGGATCTTTCGAGCGCTTCTGATTGGCGAGCAGGAGGTTCCAGTAGCCCTGCTTGGCCGCATCATAGCTATGCCGTTCAGGGCATTCCAGATGCTTCAGGTCACCCTGTAAGGGTTGCAGGCAGACGGGGCAGTTTAGATCAAAACTCATCAGGATTACCGTGCCAACAACTTAGCGAGAATGTTTTCATACAGCGAAGACAGGGTGTCGAGATCGGTTGCTTTGACCCGTTCATTCACTTTATGAATAGTGGCGTTAATCGGGCCGAGCTCAACCACTTGTGCGCCGGTGGGAGCGATAAAACGCCCGTCGGAGGTGCCGCCCGAGGTGGATAGCTCGGTATCTAAACCGGTAATGGACTGGATTGCATCAACGCAGGCATCCACGAGATCGCCCCGGTCGGTGATAAACGGATGGCCACTGAGGGTCCAGTTAACATCAAAATTCAGGCCATAGCGATTCAGAATAGCGTAGGTTCGCTCTTTGATCTGTTCGGCGGTAATTTCGGTGGAAAAACGTAGATTAAATTGTACGTTAATCTCGCCGGGGACAACGTTGGTCGCGCCTGTGCCGGCATGAATATTGGAAATCTGGAAACTCGTGGGCGGGAAAAAGTCATTGCCTTCATCCCAGACCTCACAGGCCAGATCATTCAGAGCCGGAGCCGCCAGATGGATCGGGTTTTCCACCAGATGAGGGTAGGCGACATGGCCCTGTACGCCTCGGATTGTTAGGTCGCCACTAATGGAACCCCGTCGGCCATTTTTGATGACATCACCGACTTTCTCGGTACTAGAGGGTTCGCCAACAATACACCAGGTGATTTTCTCGTTGCGCGCTTCTAGGTGACCGATCACCCGAGTGGTGCCATTAACAAAAGGGCCTTCCTCATCGCTGGTAATCAGGAGGGCGATCGAGCCGTCATGATCCGGGTGGTGCTCTATAAAGCGTTCTAGTGCAGTGATAAAGGCTGCCAGACTGCCTTTCATATCGGCAGCCCCTCGGCCACAGAGAAAACCATCTTCAATAATGGGGTCGAAAGGTGGGTGGCTCCAATTGATTTCAGGCCCGGTTGGCACGACATCGGTATGGCCAGCAAAACAGAACAGCGGCCCCTGTGTGCCCCGACGGGCCCAGAAATTGGTTACTTCTTCAAATTGCAGGCGTTCGATATGAAAACCCATTGCTTCGAGACGTTCTATCATCAGTTCCTGACAACCGTCATCTTCCGGTGTGACGGAGCGACGTGAAATCAGTTGTTTGGCTAATTCGATAGTGGGGGTTAGTTGGGGCATAGGGCTACCTTAACGTCGGGCAATGGGTGAGGAGAATAGATCGGGTGCCGCCTATGGCAACACCCGGGAGACGATACACTTAGTTGTGAGCGTGCAGTTCTTCGTTCAGCTCGATAGCCGATTTATTGGTCTTAACTTCGATGCGACCATTCTGTGAGTTCCGACGGAACAGTAAGTCTGGCTTACCAGCCAGTTCAGCCGCCTTAACGGTAGCCACTTCGTTATTTTGATCGTCTAACAGGGTCACTTTAGAGCTAGAGGTTACATACAGACCCGCTTCAATGGTACAGCGATCACCCAGTGGTAAACCTAAGCCTGCGTTGGCACCCAATAGGCAGTTTTCGCCAACGGAGATGACCACATTGTTACCGCCGGACAGGGTGCCCATAGTCGAACAGCCACCGCCTAGGTCAGAACCGTTACCGACCACAACCCCAGCGGAGATACGGCCTTCAACCATGCTAACGCCCAGTGTACCGGCATTGAAATTGATAAAGCCTTCATGCATAACGGTGGTGCCTTCACCGACGTGTGCGCCAAGGCGAATACGTGAAGTGGCTGCCAAACGAGTACCGGCTGGGACAACATAGTTCGCCATTTTAGGGAACTTATCCACAGAGTGAACATCGATAATACGGCCCTGAGCGCGTGCCGCCAGTTGGCGTTTTGGTAGATCATTCAGCGCGATGGCGCCTTCGTTTGTCCAAGCCACGTTTGGCAGTTTGCCAAACATACCGTTGAGGTTGAGTCCGTGAGGCTTAACCAGACGGTGTGACAGTAGTGTCAGTTTGAGGTAAACCTCAGCGGTAGACTCAGGGTCGGCATCGGTGGCTAGCACGGTTAGAATCATTGGCTGATGAGTGCCTTTGCAGATCTCAATGATCTCGGCTTGGTCTTCAGCATCGATGGCTAAGAAGGCCGATTCCAGTGCACTTAGCTGCTCTGCAGATAGCTCAATTGCTTGGTTGCCGCCGGCATAGCCCGCCGCATCGGTTGCCGCTTGGATCAGCGCGTCGGATGGGTTTAACAACGGGCCGTTATAATAAACTTCCAGCAACTCACCGTCAGAGGATTTAGTGCCAATACCTAGGCCAAATGCAAATGTACTCATGTGTGTAACTCCATAGAACTTGTCGTAAGACCTTAGCGTAAGATCATTAAAATAGTGGTTGTTAGCCGATCTGTTATGTCAGGTCGGTCAGGCAAAAGGTTAATTTGTTTAGGGTAAGAGCGTGTTGTAATCGCTCTCTTTAAAGCCGACCAATAGGCCGCCAGCGTGGCTCAGCACCGGGCGTTTAATCAACGTCGGCGTGGCGAGCATCTCGCGTATGGCGGAGGCCTCATCGATGTTGCTTTTGACCTCATCACTGAGAGCGCGCCAACTGGTGCTACGTTTGTTGAGCAAGGTCTCCCAGCCCAATGCGGCAACCCACTCACGTAGCTGGGTTTCGGTGAGGCCATTTTTGCGAAAATCGTGAAAGCTAAAGTCGACATGGTTAGTGGTTAACCAGCGCTGGGCTTTTTTCACGGTGTCGCAGTTGGAAATGCCATATAGAGTGGTCATTATCGGCCTCTTTAGTCTTGTAGTGATTCAACGTAACGGCGGATTCGCCAAGCCGCTTCGACACACTCTTCCAAGGTCGCAACCAATGCCATTCGTACCCGGCCTGCACCGGGTAGGTTGCCCTGCTGGTCGGCTCTGGAAACATAGCTGCCGGGCAGTACAGTGACGTTCTGTTGTGCAAATAGCCCTTGGGTGAACAGGTCATCGGCAATCGGCGTGGCGGCCCATAGGTAGAACCCGGCATCTGGAAAGTCGACATCCATGACTGGCTTTAGAATCTCAACCACCGCAGTAAATTTTTCCCGGTACTTATCACGGTTTTCTAACACATGCGCCTCATCATTCCAGGCAGCAATGCTGGCGAGCTGAGTTGGAATCGACATGGCGCAGCCGTGATAGGTGCGGTAGCTGGTGAAGGGTTTAATCAGGCTAGCATCGCCGGCCACAAACCCTGAACGCAGTCCTGGCAGGTTTGAACGTTTAGACAGGCTGTGAAATACCATGCAGTTTTTATAGTCATCCCGGCCCAATTGCGCGCAGACTTCCAACAAACCAACTGGTGGTTGAGCTTCATCGAAGTAGATTTCGGAATAACATTCATCGGAGGCGATCACGAAATCATACTGATCTGATAGGGCAATCAGCTTAGTCAGTGTGGCTGCATCGGTGACCGCGCCGGTAGGGTTGCTTGGCGAACAGAGGAACAGCAGCTGGCAACGCTGCCAGACAGTATCTGGCACGGCATCAAAATCGGGCACGAAATTATTCTCAGCAACGCAACTGAGGTAGTAAGGTTCAGCACCGGATAGGTAGGCTGCGCCTTCATAGATCTGATAAAACGGGTTCGGCGAGACTAACAGCGGCGTAGCTTGGCTGGCCGGTGCTCGATCGATGGCGCACTGGGTGAAGGCGAAAATCGCTTCACGGGTGCCCAGCACGGGCAGCACATTTTGTTCGCCGGTTAGGCTGCCGGATTTGAGTGAAAAACGACGTGTCGCCCAGTCGGCGATGGTTTGACGTAACTCAATGGTACCGGCCGTGGTGGGATAGTTCGCCAGTTTGTCCAGATTGCGGCTCAGTTCATCGATCACAAATGCGGGTGATGGATGCTTGGGTTCACCGATAGAAAGGGCGATATGGTCTAGCTCGGTTGGTGGGTTTACCCCGGCTTTCAGCTTAGCCAATTTTTCAAATGGATATGGCTGAAGCTTCTGCAGATCTGGATTCATTGAAATGCCTTGTAATTAGCCGCTGTCAAAAGATCGCAAATTATACCGGATGGAAGTCGACAGGCCAATGAAACCCGGTCGCAAATCACGTTTATCTGCGCTCACCGCTGACGAGGCTAAGGGCTAAGGCATCCAGCGGCTCGGCTTATGGTTTTAACGTTGTCGGTGGGCGAGCGGTAAAACGCTTGAAAGCGGCCTTGCCGTTTTCGAGGCTGACTAACAGGGCTGGCACAACGAGTAGGATCAGTACGGTACCGAAGGCCAAACCGAATACCAGCGAGGTCGCCATCGGAATCAAGAACTGCGCCTGTAGTGAGGTTTCAAAGAGAATCGGCGTGAGGCCGGCAATGGTGGTCAATGAGGTGAGCAATACTGCCCGTAGACGCTGGCAAGCGGCTTCAACAATCGCTTTATGCACCTCCATGCCGCCGTTGCGCAGCTTTTGGTAGAAGGTAATCAGTACGATTGAGTCGTTAATCACGATACCGGATAGGCCAAAGCAGCCAAACAACGAGAGAATCGTGAGGCTTTGGCCGGTTAACAGGTGTCCGGCGATGGCGCCGGTCAGACCCAAAGGTATCGCCAACATCACCGCGAATGGCCAGCTATAGGATGAAAATACCCAACTGAGAATAATAAAGATCAGCAGTAAGGCAATTAATAGCCCCATCTGCATATCGGCGAGGGTTTCCCGCTGGTTTTTATTACGCCCCTCGAAACTGGCTTCGACCCCAAAAGCGGAGGTGATCTGCTGCAGTTTACCCGCTTGCAGGTCGGCGATAATCTCATTGGCATTGGCGACCGCTTCATCAAGGTCGGTGGTGATCTTAATCGCCAGTTGGCCATCGATTCGTTGCAATCGGTCGAGGCCCTGTTTATCGGTAAATGACACCACATTGGCCAGCGGGGCACTGCTGCCATTGGGGAGAATAATAGGCAGGTTTTCGAGGGCGCTGAAGCGATCCCGTTCGTTATCGGGCAGCACCACGCGGACCTCTATTTCATCTTCCCCTCGATTAAATATCTGCACTAACTGACCATCAAAGGATGATCTGAGCTGACGGCCGACGGAACTGAGGGTCAGACCGGCGGTTTTGCCCTGGGGGGTGAGTTCATAGATTAACTGAGATTTACCAAACGGCAGATCATCATCGACATTGCTGACCCCGTTATATTGTCTCAGGCTATCCTGCACCGCTAACGAGGCGGCTTTAAGTTGTTCAACATCGGCCCCCACCAATTTCACTTCGAGTGATTTTCCTGGCGGACCGGAGCGGTTTAGGTCAATGGTGAACTTCTCAATCCCAGCGGGCAATGTGATCTTGCTACGCCACTTTTTAATGATCTGGCCATTGGATATCTCTCGGCTATCGACCGGAGTGAACTGCACATATAGCGCGCCAAATTCATCGCCCTGATTAGCGCCCTCGCTGGTGCGGCTGCTATTCGTTTTACGGTGGATCTGCAATGCCATTTTTACCAGATCGCCGCCGAGTTCCTGTTCGGTCTGGCGTAAGGTTTTATCCAGATGTTGAAGGAATTTGTCGACCTGTTCGGGGCTGCTGCCCGAGGTGAACTGAATATTGGCATTTAGGGTTTCCATCTCAACGGCGGGGAAGAAGTTGAATTTAATCCGCCCGCTGCTGACAAGCCCAATGGCAATAATAAAAGCGGCAAAGGCGATGGTGATGGTCACCCAGCGAAATTCGATGGCATTTTCAACCCAGCCACGAAAGCGGCCATTCTTGAAATGATTGAATGCGGCATCAAGTTTGATACGGGTGGCCGAGGGGTGTAGGTCGGCGGCTCGATGAAGGCTGTGATGCAGATGGCCCGGCAAAATGAGGAAACATTCCACCACCGAGGCGAGAATAACGCAGATAACCACGGTGGGAATATCGATCAGAATATTGCCGATCGTTCCACCAATTAACAGCAGCGGCAGAAACGCGGCAATGGTGGTCAACGAGGAGGCCATGACCGGGGCTAACATCCGGTGCGCGCCACCGATAGCCGCTTGTAGTCCGGGTTCGCCCATCTGTAAGTGGGTCAGGGTATCTTCCCCGACGACGATCGCATCATCAACAATAATACCCAACGCCATGATCATGCCGAATAGACTGATCATATTGATACTGCCACCGATCCCGTAAAGTACCGCCAGAGTGGCCATAAAGGAGACGGGAATGCCGATGGTAACCCAGAAGGCCACACGGGCATTGAGGAAGAGAAAGAGAATGGCGATCACCAGAATCAGGCCACTTACCCCGTTTTTGACGAGCAGATTAATACGATCCTGAATCGCTTCATAACCCTCATCGAAGGCGATCAGCTGAATGTCCGGTGGCAAGGTTGGCGTCCGTTCTGTTAGCCACTCGCGCATAATGGCGGCGGCTTCTAGGGTGTCATCGTTTTCAGTACGGCGCAGCAGCAGTTGAATCGCAGGCTGGCCTTGGTAGCTCAGATAGGTCTGGTTGTCCTGATTACGCCAATCGATGCTGGCAATATCTCCTAGCCGGAGCAACTGGCCGTTGCTATCGGTGATCAAAGGTAACTGCTTGAAGCCGGTCACATCCCGTTGCTGGCTAAGGCTACGGATCTGCCGAGAACCATCTCCTTGCGCCGCAGTGCCGGCGGGTAGGTCAACGCTGCGTTGATTGATAATCTGGGCCACGTCACTCAGACTGAGATTTAGCTCATGGAGGCTGCTGGAGCCGATTTGAATGGCAATCTCTTCTTCTGGCAGACCGACAAAGTCGATTTTGCGAATGCCACGCTGCAGTAGTTCTCGCTCATATTCGCGGGCCAATGTTCGTAGTTCTTGTTGGCTGGCGGTGGGGCTGGTGATGAGTATGCGGGCAATATTGTCATAACGGATCACCTGCTGCACGATCGGTTTTTCTGCATCGGCGGGCAAGTTGGTGATGCCGTCGACCTTTTGTTTTACCTCATCGAGGATGTAAGCGACATCGCTATCCTCTTCCAGTTCGATACGAATCGAGGCTGAACTTTGCGTGGCGGTTGAGTAGAGGGCATCGATACCGTTAACCGATTTTAATTCCCGCTCGATGGGCAAAATGATAGAACTTTCGACATCTTCGGCCGCTGCGCCACTCCAGGGGACGGCGATGGTGATAATGTCTAGCTCAAAGGTGGGGAAAAACTGGGTGTTCAGTTTTTTTAATCCCCAGATACCGGCCAAAATCATTAGCATCATCAATAGGTTGGCGGCGACCCGGTGTTCGGTAAACAGGGTGATTAGATTTTTGAAAGGCCCTTGATTCCCTTGATTGGTCGACATCGCTTACTCCGTCGCTGCCGCTTGGGGCTTATTGCTGGCGACTTCGACTAGGAGGCCGGTGATCGCATTGGGTAACTGGGTCGCTAAGATCAGGTCGCCGGCTTGTAGTTGGTCGCTCCGGACTAATACCTTGGCTTTACCTTCATTGTCACGCATATCGCCCACGCGGGTAATCTTGTTCGCCTGTAATCGGTTGTCCTCCACGGTATAGATTCGATCGGTGCCGAAAATCGCCTGTGGTGGCAGTGCTAGTAAATTGTCCTGAATCGGCATGGTCAGATCGAGGGAGATTGAACGGCCCGGCTCGCCGCGATAACTGTCGGCATTGATCCGAAATAGCGCATCGACACCGGCGCTGCCACTAGTGACCGCAGCGGCAAAACGTTCAAGGGTCAAGTCGAGGGTTTGGCCATCGAGCCATGCGGTGGCGCTAATGAGTTGGCCGTTATTGAGTTGTTGGTGTAGTTGTGGCAGATAGCGGCTAGGGATCTGTGCTCGTACTTCTAGCGAGCGGGTGTTGTAGAGGGTTAACAGTGTATCGCCGCTGCGAACTCGTTCACCCGCCGCAACACTGATATCGGCAATACGTCCGGTAAAGGGGGCGCGGATTTGACTGCGCTCTAAATCGAGGGCGGCACTATCACGCAGGGCAATAGCCTGATTTAACTGGGCGTGGAGCTGGGCTTGTTGATTGGGGTGATCATCGATCGCCTGTTGCCGGCTGTTGAGGGATAGCGCTTGTTGCTGTTTGGTGCGACGAGCATCATCTAACTGGGTCTGGCTGGCGAGATTACGCTGGCTCAGGTCCTGATAGCGATCGAGAGTACGCTGGGTAAGGTTGACGAGTTCCTGTTCAATTTTTAACGCTTTAATATTGGCTTGATAGCTGACTTTTTCGGCGGCAATCAGGGCGGTAATACGATCTACATCGGCTTGTTTCTGAGCGAGCAGCAGTGATGCGTCGCGGTTATCCAATTGTACTAACAGCTGCCCAGCGGTGACGTTTTCGCCCTCGGCGACTAGGCGTTTTTCGACAAAGGCATTAATCGACGAGGATAGTGTACTGCTGGAGGGCGATTCGATCCGGCCATAGAGGGATAACTGGGGGGCATAACGAGCCGGTTCGGCGGGGAGAACCCTGACTGTCCAGACTTTCTCTTTAGCGGGTCGGGCGGGCGCTGTCGGTTTAGTCATTTTCAGTATCACAAAGATTGCCACGGCCGCTGCTAAAATGACCAGCGGTAGTAACCAGCGCTTGTTATGCTGATACCAAGATAAAGGTTGCTGTTCCGCCATGACGTGTCCATCGGTAATCTTTGGTGAGAGATTGATCATAATACATCTGGTTTAGACAGTAAGCAGAATTGTTCTCCTCTTTACAATTCTTTAGTAGATGTTAGCTTTACAGCTTAGCTGCGTTTCAGATAACAGGAGAGAGTGATGCGAACCCGATCGGTAATGGCGCTTAACCCTTTAGGGCTTCACCGGGTGGTTTATCACGAGTGGGGCAGTGCGGATAACGAACGTGTGTTGGTCTGTGTGCATGGCTTGGCGCGCAATAGCCGTGATTTTGATGCCTTGGCCCGGGCTCTATCGCGAGATTACCGGGTCGTTTGTCCAGATATGCCCGGCCGTGGGGAAAGTGATTGGCTGCCGGATGGTGTGGCTTATGATATTCCTCGTTATATGAGTGATATGGTCACATTACTGGCGCGGCTAGATGTCGAACAGGTCGATTGGGTCGGCACCTCAATGGGCGGCATTATCGGTATGTGTTTGGCGGCCCTACCCAATTCACCGATCCGTTCCTTGGTGCTAAATGATATCGGCTGCTTTATCGATAAAGCAGCCTTACAGCGCATCGCCCAGTATTTAGGCGATCACCGGTTTAGCTCGGTGGCTGAGGTCGAACAATATATGCGCCGTACTTATAGCGCCTATCAAGGGTTGGATGACGAGCAATGGCAACATCTGGCGAAATATGGCCACCGGCGTATCGCGGAAGATCAATATGGATTGCATTACGACCCGCGGATTGCGGAGCAGAGCGCAGCAGTACAGGATGAGGATATCGATCTAGAGCCATTTTGGCGACAGGTGAGTTGTCCACAGATGTTGATTTGGGCAGATCAGTCGGATGTGCTCCGTGAGGCTACGGTGACGCGGATGCAGCAGATACGTCCGGATATGGATCTCTACCGTATTCCGGGTATGACTCATGCTCCCTCGTTGATGGAAGCTGAACAGATCAATGCAATACAGCAGTGGCTGCGAGATAATCGGGTCAATAATTAGGAGACCGTATCATGAGTGCACTGTGTCAATGGCCATCGGATCAGCTTTGTCTGACGAAGGATGCACGTGAGGAAGCGATCCGCCGGGTTGAACGTGCTTTTGCCTCAACCCTAGAATCTTTGAAAGTCGATATTGGGCTAGTGGAGTTGCTGGAATCGATCTATGTGCCTTTAGGTGCTTGGTTGGTGGCACGAAAAGATCAGCAGCAAGGGCCGTTGGTGGTGGGTATCAATGGTGCTCAGGGCGCCGGTAAATCAACCCTGTTTAATCTGTTGGAAGTGATTCTCGAAGAGGGTTTTAATCTTAAGGTGGTGGGGTTGTCGATTGATGATCTCTATAAAACCCGTGAAGCTCGTGAAGGGTTAGCGCACTCTATTCACCCGTTACTCAGTACTCGCGGAGTGCCAGGCACCCATGATGTTGAACTGGGCATTGAACTGATCCGCGGCTTGAAAGGCGAATTCGGCGAAGAGGGACGTAATGTCAAAATCCCGGTGTTTGATAAGTCGATCGATGATCGCTGCCCTCCGGTGTTATGGCAGGAATGGCACGGTGAAGCGGATGTGATTGTGTTGGAGGGTTGGTGTGTTGGCGCATCGGCTCAACCGGAGGCGATGTTGGCCGAATCGGTTAATGATCTGGAGCGTAGCGAAGATCCGTTGGGCTTCTGGCGAAGCTATGTTAACCAGCAACTTGATGGTCGCTATAAAGAGTTATTCGATATGATTGATGTGTTGATTATGCTCAAAGTGCCAAGCATGGAGTCGGTGTTTGAGTGGCGTTCTCAGCAGGAGAAAAAACTGGCTGAGCGCGTGCGTTATTTTTATGATACTCAGCAACCCACCCAGCACCTGCGGATTATGAATGAACGGGAAATTAGGCGATTTATTCAGCATTATGAACGGCTAACCCGTAATATGCTCGAAGAGATGCCGGGCCGGGCGGATGTCTGTCTCGAGCTGAATGAAAATCATAAAATCAGTCATATCCGTATTAATAAACCGCTGTAAATCGATGTAAGGGAAATAGATGAAACGTTTAATGCTTGTTGGTGTGTTGTCGCTGCCATTGGTGTTGAGTGGTTGCCAGAGTGCTTACTACTCCGCGATGGAGCAAGTAGGGATTCATAAAAGAGATATTTTGGTGGATCGAGTTGAAGACACCCGCAGTGCACAGGATGACGCCCAGCAGGAGTTTGTTTCGGCGTTGGAACAGTTTCGCCAAGTAGTTAACTTCGATGGCGGTGAACTGGAGTCGGTGTATAACGATATGCAGTCGGCCTATGATGATAGTGAGGCGGCGGCTGAATCGGTGAGTCATAATATTCGTCAGGTTGAAGAGGTGGCCGCGGCACTGTTTGAGGAGTGGCAGGAGGAGTTGGATCAATACACTAGTCGCAAGCTACGTAATCAAAGTGCGCAATCCTTAAAAGAGACTAAAGCCCGCTATAACAGCCTACATACCCGCCTTAAACGCTCTGAATCGAAGATGCAGCCGGTGCTCGCAGCATTAAAGGACAATACGCTGTTCCTCAAACATAACCTGAATGCGCGGGCGATAGGCTCATTGAAAGGTGAGTTTGGGGGCATCAAACGGGATATCGATCGCTTGCTGGTGGAGATGCAGCGCTCCATACAGGCATCGGATCAGTTTATTAAAGAGATGCGCCAGTAGGGTAACTCATGCCGTTGTGCGGGCTCAAATGAGCCCGCCCCAGCGATTAGCGTCAGATGGGCAAGAAGGTCATCGAGGCAGCGCTTTGCACCACCCGGGTGATATTACGGTTGGTTGTATCGGCAATCAGCAGGGCCATCATATCCTGCAGGCTGATCATCTTACCAAATAGTCGTTCATAACTGAGGTTGCGGATGCCGTTTGTGCCTAAACCATTACTGAGAATATAACGTTCGCCGCGATCATCTTTACGGTTATTCAGCTGCCAAGAGACGGTCTCTAAATTGCGGGCACTGTTATACAGTTTCTGCTGATCGATCTCATCGAGTAGATAAAACTCGTCCTGATAGTTATAGGCGGCATACAGCATACTGCTGATACCCGCCATTAAAGCAAACACTCGGTCACCCTCAAATGCCTCATTAAAACTCAGTGAGATGGCGGCGGTGCTTTTAGCACCGTTGAGTTCGCCAAAGCCTTTAATGCGCTGATCACTGAAAATTTGATCTAAACGTTTTTTTACCGTGGTGCCTGGTGGGGCTTTGGTCAGCTCCCGAGGGTTACGTTTATACAGTTTTATGGTTAGTTGGCGACAGAGTTTGCTAACCTCTTGGATATGCATATCGGTGACACTGTCGATATCACTTTTAGCCAGATGGCTCAGTTTGAAGTTATTCGCCGAGTTAGTGGCGCAGCCGGCTTGTAATAGGCATACCGTTACTAGGCTGAGCTGTAGTAATTTAACGGGCTTCACTGGTCAGGGTCCTGCTCATAAAGCTCAAATTGAAAGCCAGAACTGACGGGCTGATTGTTTTTGGCTGGGGTGCTAAAGGCGATGCCTCCCTGTACCAAGCTTTCCAAATTGGTTGTTTCCACTTTTAATCCTTTAAAAATGCCAAATTCTGCATCAATACCGCCGATGTTCCAGAATTTACTGTTTTTGCTGACCAGCGATTGATAGCGCGGTTTGATATTAACAAACAGTTTTACGCTCTGGTTATCGTCGCTGAGTTCATATCCCGAAACATAACCGACCGGCATCCCACGGAAGTAAATATTACTATTAATATCAATAGAACCGAGCTGCTGTGTTTGCAAGACAATATTGAGTCCGGGTAAGTTTCGGGTCGCGGGGGCTTCGGCTAGTCCGGTAAAGCTGAGTTGTTGATCGCCATCACCGGGCAGGGCTTCGATATGGTTACCGGCGATCAATGTTTCGGGATAATCGATACCCGAGAGGTTTATGCGTGGCGCGGCAACCCAGAAACGCGTGCCTTGCCGGGCCAGTAAACGGCCTTCCTCGGTAAGGGCGATACGGGTTTCAGCGCGGCCTTGGCTATCAAGCAGTCGTACCTGCTCGACAGTCCCGAGGATCACTCCTTTAAAATAGACCTTGGCGTCGACGGTGATATTGGGGCCGGGTGGGAAGGTGACGGTGATATCTGGCCCCCCTTGTAGAGCCTTATGTTGTTGATTATAAAGTTTAAAGAGTTGGCGAGGCTTGGCTGTATGGCCACCGTCGCTGAGATTAGCGAAGGCGATACCGCCGCGTAGTAATGTCTGTACCGATTCACTGTGAATTTTAACGCCATTGCGGCTGAGGCTAGCGTCAATGCCACTGGCATTCCAGAAACGACTCTGATCGGTGACTAGGTGGCGATAGGGTTTATCGATCAGTAGGTGGATGATGACACTGTCATCCTTAGCGAGAGCGTAATGGCTGACGGTACCCACAGGTAGCTGCTTATACAGCACCGGTGCGCCGCTGCTAATTGAGCCGAGACTATCGGCCTTGACCCTCAGGGGGAGTTTATCGGCGTTTTCCCGATATAACAGACGGCCCTGTTGGCTGGCATTATCGAAGTTACGGAACAGGTGGAAAGGGTGTTCCTGCTTGACGGCTTTCTGGTCTTCGGTATCGGGGGTGAAAAATGCAATGCCGCCGTTAATGACGCTGCTGAGCGAGCCGCTATCGAGTTCCACGCCATCGACCCCGGCAGAGACTTTAATACCACTCTCTTCCCAGAAGCGGCTGTTGTGTTTGATCAGTGAGGCGTACTGTTCTTTGATGGTGGCATAGATCATAACGTGATGACCATCGTCGCTCAGCTCATAGCCGCTCACTTCACCCACCGGAATTTGGCGATACATCACTGGAGAGCCGTAATCCAACGAGCCTAAGCGGTCGCTTTCTAGGCGAATATTCAATCCGTCAATCCCTGGCCGATAGGCGGGTGGGCTGTTGAGGGCGGTGAAATCAAACTGCGTTTCACCACTACCCGGTTGCAGAACAATCGCCGCGCCTTGAATGAGATCGCCAATGTTTTGTAAACGATTCAGCGACAGCTTCGGTGTGGGCAACCAGAACTGGCTACCGGCGCGTAACAGTGGCCGGGCTCGTGGATCGATAAGCAGGCGGGCGTTGAGGGTTTGCAAGTCTTCGCTCAGCTGCAGATGTTGTACGCGACCGATACGAATGCCTTCACTGATGACTCGAGTGCCTTTGCGTATATCGGTGCGGGCTGGAAACTTCACATTGACCACGATGCCATCTTCCGCCGCTTCAAAGTCAGGAAATAGGTGGAACTGATGCTCTGGCGTGAGTTTGCTCTCATCCCCCGGTGGGGTATAGAAACTGATGCCCCCGGCGATAATGGCGGCTAATGAGCCAAAGCGTAGGTCGATACGGGATAGGTTAGCCTTGAGGCTAATACCACTGGCATTCCAAAAGCGCGTACTATCGGTGATCAAGTGGCGGTAGGCTGGCTCTATAAACAGCTCAATGCGAATTCCTTCGGAGTTGTTAGCTAGACCGAAGTTAATCACTTCACCGACCTCAACCTGACGGTAATAGACTTTTGCGCCGCGCTGAATCGATTGCGCCGAATCGGCCAACAGAGATAGGTAAAGCCCCTGTCGGTTCTTCAGCGGTGGCGGTGGCTCATTGTCAGCAATAAAACTGTAGCGCTCATTGCCTTTGCCGGGCTGTAGTTCAATGTAATAACCCGATAGTAGGGTATCCAGCCCTTTTACGCCGCTGAGGGATATCTGTGGTTTGACCAACCAAAAGCGGCTGCCTTCCACTAGAATTTCTGCCGCTTCTTTCTCCATTTCGATCATGGCGGTGACGCTCTTCAGATCTTCATTGAGCTTCAGCGTTTTGATCATGCCCGCTGGGAGGCCGCGATACATGACCCGGGTGACGCCGGCTTCTAACCCTTCTGCGGTTTCAAACTGAACCTCGATCATGATCCCGGCATCTTGGTAGCTTTTGACCACTAGCCAGCCGGCAATAACGGCGGCGAGAAAGGGTAACAGCCAGACCACAGAAGGCGCGCGATGGCGTTTGACCAACGGCGTCGCGGGGGTGTTATCAGTTTGAGAGGTGCTCATGGTGTGTCCTTTTGATCGTCGTTAGCGGGTAGATCCGTAACGCCGTTATCCCAAATCAATCGTGTGTCAAAGACGATAGCAGAAAACATCGTTAGCAACACGACCACCGCAAAAGCGGTGGCCCCATCGTTGCCTTCGATGTGGGCAATATTACCCAGTTGTACCAGCGCCACCAAGATGCCGATGACAAAAATATCCAGCATTGACCAGCGTCCGATCCACTCAACGATGCGAAACATCAGGGTTTTCTGTCGTAAGTTGGTTTGCAAGCGAAACTGCACCGTGCACAGCAAAATAGTCATGGCGATGATTTTTAATACCGGCACCACAATACTGGCGATCAATACAATCAGGCCAATCAACAGCATATCTTGATCTAGTAGATGGAGAATGCCGCTCAGAATGGTGCTCGGCTCGCCCTGACCAAAGGATTTAAAGGTCATAATGGGCAACAGGTTGGCCGGCAGGAATAGTAAAACTGCAGCAATGAGGCTCGCCCAGCTCAGGTTCATCGAATTAGGTACTCTACTGTGCAGTCGGGCACCGCAGCGATCGCAATGCTCGCCCTCTAAGCTGAGTGGGTGGAGTTTTTCACAATCAATACAGAGTAGATAACCGCTCTCTCGGGCGCTCCTAAATTGCGGTCGTTGATCACTCATTAGACGCTGCCTTTTGCCGGTATAGGTCGATCTCGTGCCAGATCTGGTGAGGGTTAAAAAACACACTGCTGAGGGTGGTGATAACAATCAACGCAGCCAAGCTGTAAAGTCCTAGGCCAATTTCAAGATCGGCAATATCTTTCAATTTGATAATCGATATCAATACGCCGAGCAGAAAGATCTCCAGCATGCCCCAGCCGCGTAGATGTTGATAACCATGCATCGCTTGACGTAGCAGCCCGCCACTCCGGTGATAGTGCAGGGAAAAGCTGATATAAAACAAAATCACTAGCTGAAATAGCGGCACCACAATAGCGAACAGTAAAATCAGCAGCGCCACCAATACCAGTCCGCCATCGAAGAGGGATAAGGCGCTTTGAAAGATAATTTCACTCTGGCTCTGACCAAACACCTGTAAGCTCAAAATAGGAAAAATATTGGCAGGAATAAATAAAATCAGGCCGGCGATTGATAGTGCGAGTAGGCGCTCAATGCTGTTGATGGTGGTGTAATAGATACGGGCATGGCAGCGGGGACAGATAATATCCTCGTTGGGTTGGTTTGCGACCCGTTCCATCAGCAGATCACATTCGTGACAAGCGATCAGTTGTTCAGGTGTGCCATGCATTGCGATATAAACCGTTGCCGAAAAACAGAACTCAGAGTATGCCAGATTTGTGGCTGCAACCCATAGTCAAATGGTGGCAGCGTTGAATCGTTAAATTAACTGTCTCAAATCGCGGCGTTAGGGTTCGCTATGCTGTGGCTAAGAGCGAGTCGCCTTGAGTTTTTACGGTGATGTCTTACGGGGCGGATCTCCGTGATGTTGGCGCCATTGTGCAGTATTATAACGGCTAAAGGGTCTGCGGTTGTGTTGTGATATCCGCCCGCTAGCGCAGATGATCCATTCGTATGAATTAATTGTCAGGTTATCTATGAGTCAATCCGATCAGGGTGATTTTAAAGCCCTGCGCCGTGAATATGTGGCGCACCCTCTTAACCGGTCAGATTTGGCGGCCGATCCGGTACAGCAATTTGCAGACTGGATGCAGACGGCCACCGAATATCGTCCCGATGATGCGACTTCCATGACGCTGGCGACCGCCGGTGCGTCAGGGATGCCTTCGGCGCGTATTGTGTTGCTGAAACATTTTGGTGCGGACGGCTTTGCTTGGTATACCGATTATCGTAGCCATAAAGGCCAGCATCTCGCAGAAAACCCTCAAGCGGAGCTGATGTTCTACTGGTATGGTCTTGAGCGGCAGATCCGTATCCAGGGGCGGGTAGAGAAACTGTCACCGGAACAGGGTCGTAAATATTTCAATGAGCGCCCCGTTGGCAGTCGCCTGAGTGCCGCTATCTCCCATCAAAGCTCGGTGATCGACAGTCGAGAAAGCCTTGAACAAGCGGTCGTTGAACTGCAGCAGCAACATCCCGATGGTGATATTCCTTACCCTGAATGTTGGGGAGGTTATCGTTTAATACCCAGTCGTTTTGAATTCTGGCAGGGGCGGGAAAGCCGCTTACATGATCGCTTCAGCTACACGCTGATGGATGGTCAGTGGCAGATCGATCGACTCGCCCCTTAAGTGCTAACGGAATATTAATAACATGACTGAACAATTCTTATCCTGCGTTGAAGTTGAACCGCCCCAGCCGCCGGTTGCCAGTGTTATCTGGTTACATGGGCTGGGCGCCGATGGCCATGATTTTGAGCCGGTAATTCCGGCACTCAAGCTGCCGGCAAACCTGCCGGTGCGCTTTGTCTTCCCCAATGCCCCGGTGCAGCCGGTTACCGTCAATGGAGGCTGGGAGATGCCTGCTTGGTACGATATTCTGGAAATGAAGCTGGAGCGCAAGATCGATGTTGATGGCTTGTTGCAGTCTGTCAGTCAGATAAACCGTCTAATTGAGCGGGAAATTGCCCGGGGTATTCCGGCGAATAAGATCGTCCTCGCTGGTTTTTCTCAGGGCGGAGCCGTGGCCTATCATACCGCGCTCTGCTTTCCACAGCGGTTGGCGGGCTTGCTCACTCTCTCAACCTATGTCGCAACGGCGGAATTAATAGCACAGCATCGCAGTACGGCTAACCAAGGGATCGCCATTGCGATTCATCACGGTACGGCTGACGATGTTGTGCCGATGGTGCTTGGCCAACAAGCCAATGAATTATTGCAACAGTTAGACTATAAGCCCCAGTGGCATAGCTGGCCGGTTGATCACGGTCTGTGTGTGGCCGAGATTGAATCGATCGGTGCGTGGCTGACTGGACTATTAACGATGGAAACTATTTAAATGAATATCAGTAACAACTGCTATGTCGAGATTCACTATGCCCTGTATAACGCTGCCAAAGAGGTGGTTGATAGCTCCCGTGATGGCGAACCTTTGCCGTATATTCAGGGCAGGGGGAAAATTATCCCTGGCTTAGAAACGGCGTTGGAAGGCCGCGCTGTTGGGGATAAGTTTAGTGTCACCATCGCCCCTGAACAGGGTTACGGCGAGCGGGATGAAGAGCGAGTGAGCATTATCGATGCCGAATCTTTTGCCGGATTTGATGACATCCATGAAGGCATGCTGTGTCAGGTTGAGGGCGAAGATGGCGAGCCGCAACTGGTGACCATTATGCAGATCGACGCTGAAGAAGGCGAAGTGACGATTGATGCCAATCACCCTTTTGCTGGCCAGACACTGGACTTTGAAGTCGAGGTTATCTCTGTACGTGATGCGACAGAGGCCGAGCTGCAAGCCAGCTGATACGCTTTCCCCTAGTTAATAGATAAGAGGAACATAGACTATGCGACTACTGTTAGCGCTGCTGTTACCTTGGTTACAATTTTTTACCATTGGCAGACCCTTTGCTGGCATTATCTGCCTGCTGCTACAAATAACGATTGTTGGTTGGCTGCCCGCCGCTATTTGGTCTGTTTATGCTCTGAGCCAATATAAAACAGATCAGAAAATAGACGCTGCCTTAGGTGGCAAATAACCTCGCCATCGTTATCTCGATGCATTAATGCACCGGTGCTTCTTTCGATCATCGACTGAAGTGCCGCGCACCATCCCGCCTGTCATCATCCTTTTGGCATTATATGCTGAGATCATTACTACGCCGATGCTTCTGTCTCGGTGATCTGGGCTGTTATCTGTCTTACTTATACCTTTTCTTGCCATTCCATATCGCCAATTTGAACATTCAGCCATTCAAAGCCGATACGTCGAGCCACCGCCGCCGCGCCATCGAGGCTCTTAAATTCCCGTTCTTTACGTGAACGTTGCAGATCCAGCGTTAGCACTTCGTTCTGTTTTGTAATGAATTTTAGACGCCAACCCCGAGCAATAGAGACCGGTGCCGCCTGGCAGGAATCAAACACGCCCGCTTTAAATAGGAGCTTAATTTCTCTCTCTTGCATCATCAATTCCTTCTTTAGTGATCTTAAAAATAGATTAAGTTAATTATATAATAATTTTTGATTTATCAAAAGTTTATAAGGATATTCGTTAGTTTTTAATTCATTGTTTATTAAGGATTTTTTTGTGATTTTGTGATAGCTTTCCAGGATGGTGTTTTTGTTTTTTAAGTTACTGATTTTAAAAGATATTTTTATGTTTTTTCGTGATTGTATTTATCAATACCTACAGCGTAAATGGATGGTTTTAACTATCGTAAGAGAATTATGATTATTCATTATCTATTTAAGCGTCTTCTATACTCTGTATTGTTATATGGAGGATTGGTTTCTCACGAGGAAGAAAGATGGGCCTAGCACCTGCACCAAGGGATTGGCTGTTTTACCGGGGTAGAACTCAGCCTGGTGTGGTGCTATTAAGTATTGATATCAGTCTTGGTGTAAGTACTGCTGGCCTAGTGGTTATATAGCTGTGAGGTGATGGTTCTAAAGAAATGCTGTATAGGCTCGGCATCAGATAATTATGTCGGCGCAGTGTGGGACGGCGTTAAAGGTATAGATGATCGGTAAAATCAGTTATGAGAGTACTTATTGAGTTATATCAATATTCTCTTCGGATATCAGGAGTAATATCAGTCTTAAGGTTGAAACACAAAAAAGGTAACTGTTATGGATCCGTATACGTTCGAAACGCTGTGGCCTAGTTTGCTAGGAGTTGCCGCAATGGCTGGCACCATGATCTGGGCGTTTATCAAAATTCGCAAACTCATGAACGAAGACGGCAAGAAGTAATTGCTGGTCTGAACAGCATGATTGAATCACAAAGGGGCCGCATAGCGCGGCCTTTTTAGTGCCTGAAATAAGCGCATTGTTGGTAGCCTCAGGCTGGTAATCATCAACGGGCAATGGTTGCCTCTTTCTTTATTCCCCATAAAGAGCTCTACTTGTCGTGCATTTAATGCTTGTACTTCACAACTATCCACTCAATGGTTATGGCAACGATTGTATTGTCTCGACCTGTTGTTAAGGTAGGAGCTGATCCCTATCGGCTGATTTAAAGGGGCACGGGTTAGGGATAAAGATTGATTTTGAACAACTGTTCAGATTAATATCTGATCACAGGTTCAGTTTAAAGGTGCCGCGATGGCAAATGTAGCAAAATACAATCGAGAAGACGTGATTCATAAGGCAATGTTGCTGTTTTGGGAGCGAGGCTATAATGGCACCTCTACTCGAGATCTGCAGCAGGCGATCGATATGCGACCGGGCAGTATCTATGCTGCGTTTGGTAGTAAGGAGCAACTCTATCGCGAAGCGTTAGTCTGTTATTCCAAAGAGATGGCCGATGTATTAGCACAGCGGATCGCTAGTACGGGTTCCCCTTTGGCGGGCCTTGAGATGTTTTTCCGCAATGTGGTGATCGACCAGTGCAATACAAACCCCAGTGAAGTCTGTATGTTGGTTAAGACGCTGACGGAGGTGGGTGATGATCACCCGGAGCTGATGGCCTTATCACGGGAACTGCTTAAACGTACCGAGGATCGTTTTGCTGATATTCTGCAGCAAGCGAAAGATCAAAACGAGATAGCTGAACATGCGAATCCACGTATTTTGGCCAGGCATCTGCAAGTACAGATGATCGGTTTGCGGATCTATATGAAAACCAGCCGTAACCCCGAGAGTCTTAGCGAACAGATCACGACCATTTTTTCTCATTTGAAACGTTAATGATTCAGGGTTCGGTTTATTAAACGATAGTGGGCACATTAAGTTAGCTCAAGGTTGAAAGGCACAGATGAAACGTATCAATAGGCGATGGATCGCAGCCCTTATGGCGCTGTTACTCAGCAGTTCGGTGTTACTGTTATCCGGTTGTAATGACGCTGAGCCCGAGCAAAAGAAGCCAGTATTGCTGATTGATGCGGCAGACCCTCAAGTATTTGTACGTCATATCGTCGGTGAGTATCTGACGATTAGCGATGAGCTTGTGACTCAGTATCAGCAGTTTAAAGCGGCGCAAGATTCTAATGGTTTTGTTCTCTTTCGTAACCGTCATTGGACGCCTGCTTATATCGAGAGCAAAGAGAGCTACGGTAAAACACTGTTCAATCAAAAGGCTTACATCTACCGACATCAGCTCAATGGATTATTTGATCTGTTTTTTGAGCTGCAAAAATTGTCGCTGTTGCTCAAACATAGCTTATTAGATGAAGATTGGGCGCTGGAACAGGAAGCGATGGCGCGTATTGCCGAAGATCGTATATTGATGATGCAATATCTTAAAGCGGAAAATACAGGCAAACGTGCGTCTGGTGTTCCTGCCGATGGCTAAAATCTTAGCCAAGACAAACATCGCTGTCAGCATATGAATCGCGTATATTAAGGGTGTTTTGGCTGCTGTTTGTTTAAAGGCCTACTTCTGTGTGAATGTAAGGAAGAATACTGATGTATGGATTTGAAATTTCAATTGTTGTGATTGTAATTTTTGCGTTGGCGTTGATTTTTGCCGGCGTGAAAATGGTTCCCCAAGGTCATTGTTGGACGGTTGAGCGGTTTGGTCGCTTTACCCGGTCATTACATCCGGGTTTGCACCTGTTGATTCCGATTGTTGATGCGGTAGGCTCAAAACAAAACATGATGGAGCAGGTGTTGGATGTTCCACCACAGGAAGTGATCAGTTCTGATAACGCAATGGTTACGACTGATGCGGTGTGCTTTTTTCAGGTACTTGATGCCGGTAAGGCCGCTTATGAGGTGAATGATCTGCCTCGGGCGATGCGTAACCTGGTGATGACGAATATCCGTGCAGTGTTAGGCTCAATGGAACTTGATGAGATGTTATCTAATCGGGATGCCATCAATATTAAGTTGCTAGGTAAGGTCGATGAAGCGACCGACCCTTGGGGTATTAAGGTGACGCGTATCGAAATTCGCGATATTTCACCGCCTCAGGACTTGGTTGATTCCATGGGTAACCAGATGAAAGCCGAGCGGGATAAACGGGCGACGATTCTGGTGGCCGAAGGTCAGCGGGAAGCGGCAATTAAAGTGGCCGAAGGCCAGAAGCAGGCGGAGATTTTACGGGCAGAAGGTGACCTTCAGGCGGCAATCTTGAATGCTGAGGCACGGGAGCGTGAAGCGCAAGCAGAAGCCTTGGCTACTAAGGTGGTCTCTGAAGCGATCAGTGAAGGTAATCAGCAAGCGATCAATTACTTTGTGGCGCAAAAATATACCCAAGCGTTACAAGCGATTGGCGAAGGCGAGAATAGCAAAGTGGTCATGATGCCGTTGGAAGCTAGCAGTTTGATCGGCTCTATTGGCGGAATTTCTGAATTGCTCAAACCCACCAAAGCGAAAGATTAACGATGGCTGATTGGTTTAATACCTTGACCCAATGGCACTGGCTGATTCTTGGCACGGTATTATTGATTCTGGAAATGCTCGGGGCCTCCGGTTTTTTGATCGGTTTGGCCGTGGCGAGCTTAGTGGTGGCGGGGACGGTTGCGCTGGGTATGATCGATAGCTGGTCATATCAGTTGCTATTGTTTGCCCTACTGGGCATCGGCTTTACGGTACTCTATTGGCGTGTGTTTCGCTCCTTTAACCGGCACACTGATGAGCCGTTGTTGAATGATCGGGCGGCGCAGTTGATAGGGCGTAAGTTTGTCTTGGCGCAAAACCTAGATAACGGTCAAGGACGAGTGCAGGTCGGCGATACGCTATGGAAAGCGGAAGCTGAGGCCACACTCGTTGCTGGAACTCAGGTTGAGGTTTACGCCAGTGAAGGGATGGTCATTAAGATCCGTCCGTTAGGCAGTGCTAACGCTTAATGGCTTCACTTAAAGGTTCAAGTTAACAGCAGATTCTCTCATATACAGCGTAACCCTTTATTGGGGGTACGCTGATCTCCCTTCAAACAATATCTAAATGTGGTGTTTGGCCGTGATTCAGTTGATGTATCCAGCCTAGTTCGAGCCAGCGAAACAATATCGTTAATAGTTTCGCGGCTGCGGCGTTTTCATTCACCTGGGCGGCAACCAGTTCTGCCGCTTGTGAAAAATCACCACCATGCAGAAAGCAATTCAACAATGCCTGCTCTAACGGTTCAGCGGAACGAAACTCTGTGAGTCTTTCGTGGTTGCGCCAAACGACCCAGCATTCAGGCTGTGGCAATGGATCCGGGGGTTGTCGTTCCATTTTCAGGGCTTGCCAAATCTCGACGACATTGAACGGGGTGTTAAACAGTTGCAGGCTTGGATGAAATCGCAGTTGCAGCGTGGGCCAGTGTTCCGGTGGCGTCTGCTGCAGCGTGGTTGCCGTCACTGTATCGCGGTCGGCGGCATCAAAGGCGGTTAGTAAGCAGCGTTCAAATCGTGCTAATTCGGCAATCTGGGGATGCTGACTAAAAAACGCATCATGGCGTAGATAATCTGGTAGGGGATCACAATAGTAGCGCAATGACCGATAGGCGCTAGGCGCTGCATCGATGTAACCTTGGCTTAGTTGATCAAACAGTTCATCCCCGAGATAACGACCTAACACGGGGTGATCATTATCGATCACTTCCCGTAGGCGGATACGATAACCGCTTTGATAGATCGACAAGCGTTGCTCGGCATTGAGTTGATCATCGCTATGGATGTACTGAGTAATCTCATCGCTGCCGTTAAGTAGTGCCTGCATCATCTGCTGCTGGCGTTGATGTAGGGATGATGTCATCAGCCGGCAACCTCGCGTATTGGTGGTTGAAAATCGAGGGTTTCAGCGGCGATTTGACGGGCAATATTCAGCTCGTCAAGCAGCTCATTGAGTGGGGGAATATTATCATCCCGTTCGATCATGGTGCTAACGGGGCCAAAACGTTGCAGTGCTTGGCGGTAAAGCTGCCAAACGGGGTCACAAATATCGTGATCGTGGGTGTCGATAACATGGGTGCCGTAATCGCTGTGTCCGGCTAAATGAAACTGTCTAACCCGTGCGGGGTTGATCGAATCAAGGTAGGCCTCAGCATCAAAATGGTGGTTACGGCTGCTGACATAGACATTGTTTATATCCAGCAACATAAGGCAGTCGGCTCGCTCGACAATTTCGTTATAGAACGCCCATTCACTCATGGCCGAATCGGTGTAGCTTAGATAGCTGGAGACATTTTCCAGTAATAACTGCCGACCAAGGCTGTCCTGCACTTGCATAATGCGTTCGGCAATATGATTGATGGCCTCTTCGGTATAGGGCATGGGCAGGAGATCATGGCTATTGATGCCATCGAGTCCGGTCCAGCAGAGGTGATCTGATATCCATTCCGGCTGTACTTCATTGGCTAATTGTTTCAGCCGTTGTAGGTAATCTTTATCCAAGGGCTCGGTAGAGCCAATCGACAGGGATACCCCATGCATAACCATCGGATAGCGTTCACGGATGGCTTGTAAGTAATACTTGGGCTTACCGCCGGCGACCATAAAATTTTCTGAGATGATTTCAAACCAATCGACCTCGGGGTGAGTATCCAGCACATCCTGAAAATGTGGGGTTCTTAAGCCCAGTCCGAAACCTAAATAATGGTTGGTCATGAGATCTCCTGCAGAGAAAGTCGAACGCCCCGGAGGGCGTTCATACTGATAGTACTGGTTTAGCGGTGAGTCACTGTGTGAGTGATCGGCTTAGCTTACTTGGTTGTACCGCCGATATCGTCACACGATTTTTCGGTGGTCATAACAAAGCCGGTGCCTTTACAAGAACCCTGTCCTTTACAGGCATTTTCCGCTGTTTTACAGTCATTATGGCCTTTACAGACATTAATACCAAAACACTGAGTGAGTTCTGCTTTAGCAATTTGATCTCGCCAGTCATCACGCACGGTTCCGCCGGCATCAGTACAGGCTTTTAATGGCATAGAAACAAAGCCCTGACCTTTACAGGCGGATTGTCCTTTACAGGCATTGTTCGCCGTTTTGCAGTCATTGTGACCCTGGCAGGAGTTAACACCATAGCAATGTCCAAGTTCAACGGTGTCACCGCTGGTCATTGGGGCGGTGCTGGTGGCGGCAGTTGCGCCCATGCAGCCTGCTAGGCCTGCGGCTGCAACGGCGATAGCCGCACCGGATAAACCACTTTTCAGATTGGAGTTCATTATTGTTTTTCCTCTGGTTGAGTAGCCACTCTTTTGGCTCAAAGTTAATGAGAGTGGGTAATTAAATTGCTAATGAGTGTGCTCGTAAGGTCTTTATTAAACGCACCGCTAAGGTGCTGGAATAAGAAAATCCTTATCGAATGCAGGGCCAGTATTGATGACTAACTTGAAATGAACCTGAAAGTGGCTGTGTTTTTGTCATCTTAAGTCGTTAAACTACTCAAATTGATATAAAGCGGGGAAACCTTTGTGTTTTTTCTCGGTCTTAACTGCTCCGTTTGGGCCGTGTGCGTGAATAAGATGTGTCAGGTTTCTAGATGTTAGGGCGATATGCAACTTCCAAAGATTGAGGCTGAAAGCCAGGCTCAACAACAGCAAGCTATTCAGCAAGCGGTACTGAAAGGGATTCGCGCCTACTTCAGCGATTGTCGTAGCCGCGTGCCGAGCTTTGTTGCTACACACTTTCGATATCCAGCGGCGCTGGAAACCAATCGGGTGGCGTTTGGCTTGGATATTCTGCGCGCCCCGATTAATCTTTTTTGGGCCCCATTGTTTGCCTTGGTTAGCCTGCTGCGTTTCTTGGTCGGGCGTTCTGCGCGGTTGGGCTGGCTACACCGTTTGTTCGGGCGTTTTCCCGCTGGCTTTACCACTCAGGTGCAAACCCATATCAGTGAATTAGTGCTGCGTGATTTACTGCAGCATAACCAGCCGGATGCCTCGTTGAGTTGGTATATTGCGGAGGCGTTACGTGAGTTATATCAGCAGCAGAGTGATGTCTGTGTCGATATTGCTCACTTTCATCGTCAGGCGGAGCCCATTATTGAGGATGCCTTGGCACAGTATCGGGTGACCCGCACCGCTTCGGCGGATATTACTAACACATTGTCATGCACGGTATTGGGGGCGTTCGCGTTTCAGAAGTTTACCCCCGGTGGTATAGGTATCGGTTTGATGCTGGCGAGTATGATCAGTACCCAGCTAGCCAGTCGAGACTTTCTTTTGGGTGAAACCCTAGGCAACCTCTATTACAGTGTTTTTCCCCCTTCGCCGTCGCTGACTCTTACTTTGGCAACGATCGCAGGCGTTTTGGCGGTGTTGTCGGCGGGGGCTGCTTTGAGTGGGGTGATCTCCGACCCAGTGCAGGCCGCATTGGGGCTGCACCGTTATCGTCTGAATAAGATGCTTCGGCATATGGAGCAGGATATGCTCCAGCAAAGTAGCAATAGCTTCCGCCCTAAAGATCAGTATCTGGCGCGAATTATGGAATGCTTTGATCTGATTCGCGCCGGGTTGCTATAACGGGTTTTATTGGCCTGGCTTTGTCAGCATCCGGTTAGGCCGGCGCGGTAAACTGCTGCCAGCCTTGTAAGATCTCGATAAAGTCATCGAGTCCGCAGCAGGCAGTCGATTCTTGATCGTAGTACACCAGATTGTCTTCCGGTTCTTCGGTGTCATCGTATGCATCCAGCGCATGGGCACGGACGATGGCTTCATCTTGATTGAGTACCAGATTATATTCCGACCCTTCCATTAGATATTCGCGCCGTTGCTGCTGTTGCAGCTCGGTGGTGATACGTAATAATTCGGCAATAACGGGCTGGCGGCTTCTGAGTTCATAGGTCAGCCAGTAACCTAGGGCTTCATGGCCCATCGAAAACTCAGCACAGTATGCGCCATAAATATCGTGGGTGAAATCGTAGTCCACAATCGTGCTCCGTAGATAGTGAAGGTTAACCTTAATCGCATAGTTTAACCGGGTTGGGAGAATAGCACAGGCGGCCTGAATAGCGCAGCGATCGGCGTGATGCTGATGAGAGGAGCATCAGTTTGAGTGTGCGAGCTGCTGTTATTGTCAGACTGCAGTATCGCTTACGGGCGAATCGTCGCTAATTAGCATCATTATTGTTTTCGGCATTTAGTTTATATGGATACATTTATCAGATTGGTTAATGAATAGTGGAATCTTGATATCAGTACGTTATATTTAACGGCTAGCATGGTCGTAAAATAAGTTTGTTGCTTATGCTAGGGGTGGATAATAGCCCTTTAGATTCATACGCTTCAAGGAGTTAGATAGCGTGAATGACCAACAAGATGATATCTACAAAACGTTACTGGAGTCGACTAAGGCGATTCCTTGGCGGGTATGCTGGGAAACAAAAACCTTTGAATACATTGGGCCGCAGATCGAGGCCCTGTTAGGTTGGCCTCAAGATAGTTGGGTCACCGAGAATGATTGGCTTAATCGTATCCATGAAGATGACCGAGAAAAGTGCATCAACGACTGTATCGCATCGAGCCGTTTTGATGACTATGAACTGGATTATCGGGCTCTAACCGCAACGGGTGAGAGTGTCTGGGTGCGGGATGTTGTGCATGTTGTGCGCGAAGACGATGGTGCGATCAAAGCACTTATCGGGTTTGTATTTGATATTTCAGATCGAAAAGCGTTAGAGGATGACCTTCAGCGAGCGAATAAAAAGCTGGAGGTGCTGTCGTTTCAAGATGGTTTGACCGGTGTTGCCAATTGGCGTTTGTATGATCAGACGTTAGCGCGGGAATGGGCACATGCGGTACGTAATGATGCGCCTTTATCGCTGATTGTTGTCGATATTGATCAATTCAAAGACTATAACGACCGCTTCGGTCACCTCTTAGGTGATGAAGGTCTCAAGTCAGTGGCTAAAGCCTTGCAGGGTGTTGCTACCCGTTCAACCGACTTTATTGCTCGCTATGGGGGCGAAGAGTTCGTCTTATTGCTGCCCGATACCGGGCGAGAATCAGCCTATGATATTGCCCAATGTTGTTTGCGTGCAGTACTCGACCTTTCAATTACCCATCCGGGGGCTGAAGCGGGGCACTTTCTCTCGATCAGCGCCGGGGTTGCCTGTGTACAGCCCCGTCTTAATGGTGATCGCAGTTGTTTATTTGAGACCGCTGATCGGATGTTGTATGAAGCGAAACGTAGTGGCCGTAACAAGGTTGTTTGTAGTTGGCCGCAAGAGATAGCTCGCCAAGGGCGTGAGCTAAACTAGATATTAGCGAACGACTGGTGACTAAGATTAACTGAGGTTGTGCTAAATCGATAATAAAAAGCCCGGTATCAGAACCGGGCTTTGATAGGCAAGCCATTCACTTCAGTTGGTCGTGGCTTGCTTTACTACTATTCGGACATCACCCCGAACAGTAGCCCCTTCAACTGGTGTTTTTTGGCTTTATTGATTGTCTCGGCTTTTCTCAAGTATCTCGGCCCGCAAACAATACATCGACAACCTCACGGAAATGCGCTGCCCGCTTGGAAATTTCGACCGGTATCTTCAGGCGACGAGCGATATCACTGGATGAAATGACACCGCGTATCTGATGCTTCGCGCTATCCACTACCAGCATATGTGGGGTACCGGTGTGTTGTAAGGTACGCATCAGGTCGCCGATAGAGGCGTGGTTTACTTCCGATAGCGGTATGGCATGTAAGCGATCACGGGGAGTCATTACCTCTTTAATAGAGATATCGTGCCGCTTCAGTCCTGCGGAGGTGGCGATACTCATGGCCGAACGGCTTTCCAGATCGGCAATGGTGAGCAGTCCGCGAAAGTTTTCATCTTTATCGATGACCAATACCGAGCGAACATGCACTTTACGCATCATCTGTCGGGCTTCATCGATTGAGACATCCTGCTCCATCATCAGTGGTTGTACTTTCTCAAAATCGGTTACCACTTCGATGGCTGGGGTGTCGAGTGTGTATTCGTGCAGTTCCTTTGGACTAGCGATATGGTCGGAAGCATTGAGTAGAATCGTTTTTAATTCATTGTAATTATTCATAGCATCATCCTGCCTTAATGGCGGTCATCAATTAGATAAAATAGTGATGTGAAAATTAGCTAAAAACGGGTGGGGCTCTTGTGCTGGGGGCTATCCAACGTGGGTTGGAGGGGTGGAACGGGGTTTCTTGCTGTTCTGTGGGAGGGTTGAACCGTAACGTATGATTAGTGGTTGAAACTAGCAGGCAGGGTTGATCGTTATCGCCGTTGGTGGCGGGTAATAACATCTGCTCGGAAATACTTTCATTGACGGATAATAGCTGAGAGGCAAGGGGTTCGAGTGCCAGTCCACGGCTTTGCATCGCTATCAACACCAACAACAGCATCAGCGCGAAGCCATATTGGCTCGTGCGGGTGGGTTGAGGTGAGGTGATGCTGTCAATGTGCTTCATGAATTCCAGTGTAGGCTAAAATTAACAGCGGGGGAATCCTGAAACGGAAAGTTTGTCGATCGTTAGGTTTATTGAATCGCTTTATAGGCCGCCTAAAGGAAATTATGTGCCACATCTGTTGCGATATTGATCAATATCAAGCGGCAAATAATGGCCGCTGAGTTTGTGCCAATATGGGGCTATCGCCCGATTTTAAAGGGTTTGTTCGCTGTTTGAGGTGTGCCGATAAGGCATGAATGTTAAGTTTTGTTAAGTTAGGTTAAGCCGTTGTTAAGAAGTGCAAAGTCGCCATAGAAGTAAGGATAAATCAGCGCCAAGTGTTTTTTCCGGTATATCCTTTGCAAATTCCGATAACTTTAAATCATATTAATCGGCAAGGAGAACGCTATGAGTATTACCGGTATTCAGGCGGGCGGTACTTCAATGATGGAGATGAGAAAACCTCCTTCACCTGAAGATCTCGCCCAACAAATGGTAAACGCAGTCGAAGAAGGTAGTGTCGATGGGGAAACACTGGTCGCTAATTTGACCTCGCGTTTTGGCGACGATGCCTCTTCGGTACTGGCTGAGGACGGCTCTATTGATGTTGATGAATTAACGTCATTGTTAGCCAACAATGCCCCAGGCAACGGAGGTGAAGCCCAGGGTATGGCTCCGCCACCGCCGCCACCTCCTCAGGGGATGATATCCAGTGAAGAGTTGCAGTTAAAGTTGACCGAAGAGTTTGGTGAAGAAGCGGTTGCTTCGATTTTTGATGAAGATGGTTCAGTTAATTTTGATGAGCTGATTTCACTGTTTCAGAGCCAAGAGAGTTCTACCACCGGTATCCTGCTGGATACCTCGGCCTGAGCCTAAATTTCAAGAGCGCTGTTTGTACCGTTCGCCCCTAATTATTGGGTCTTAACGTCGTTAATCGATGGTATCTTTTGCGATCTATCCAAACCCGGCCTTTGTGCCGGGTTTTTGCTGTAAGGTCTTTATTAGCTTATTGATTCTAATAATTTTTTAGCTACGCCCTAGAGCAGGAGTTTGTTAGCCATGGGGGATATCGCCCGCCCTATAACATCAAACTGGGTAATTCATTGATTGTAGTGGTGGGTAAATATTATATGATACCTATCAGGGAGTTCGACACCAATAGGGAATATCTTAGCTTTTGAATTTAGGGTTTGTTGGAATCCGAGCCCGTCTTAAGTCAGGCCTTCTGGTATAGGTTGGGTCTGCGGAGCTGTCTATGCTTTTAAAGGGTCTATCTATTCGCCATAAGCTCATGCTTACCACCATTCTTCCGGTGCTTGGTATTGTTATTGTCATCGCCACCTCACTCAGTCAACTCCAAAGCGCCAACGATGGCGTTGATCGTATCTATGAAGAGCGTGTACTACCGCTGAAAGATTTAAAAGTGATTGCCGATGAGTATGCGGTGTTGGTGATTGATGCGGTTAATAAGGCAAATGCCGGTATTTTAACCGGTGCTGAAGCCTTGCAGGGGATTCAGGCTGCGCGAAAAACCATTACTGGGAAATGGCAGGATTATCGGGCGCACACTCTAACCGATGACGAGCTACAGATGGCAAATGATGCGGAGCAACTCTTTGTGGTGGCTGATCGCTCATTAGATAAGCTTGAAATGGGCATCAAACAGGTTGGTTTAGGCAATATTAAGGGCCAGTTAGATGCTTATGATGGCCCGTTGTATAAAGATATCGATCCGATCAGTGATAAAATTTCGACGCTTATTAATCTGCAATTACAGATTGCGGCCGAAGAGCGAAGTAACGTGCAAGCGGTGTATAAAACCTCATTAACTATTATGTTGGTGTTGGGCGCCTGCTTAATGGTGCTCTTAGCGTTGCTCGGATTGTTGGTGTATCGTTCAATCCGGCAGCCGCTGGATGCACTCCGTTTTGCTATGAATGAGGTGGCTCAAAAGTCCGATCTTACCGCCACAGTTGAGGTGAACAGTTCAGATGAGCTGGGCAAAATGTCTGAAAACTTCAATCAAATGCTGGCTCATCAGCGTCTGTTAATTGGTGGTATCAGTAGTGCCACGCTGCAACTGGCCTCCGCCGCTGAAGAGATGTCATCAATCAGTGATCAGACTAATAAAAGCATCGGTAGCCAGCGGATGGAAATTGAGCAGGTTGCGAGTGCCATGAACCAAATGGTATCAACTTCCCAAGAGGTGGCAAAAAGTGCAGAACAGGCGGATAGTCAGACGAAACTAATGCAGGAACAGGCTTATCAGGGCAATGGGATTGTCTCGGCGGCAGTTGCCTCTACCAACAGTTTGATTGGCAATGTCGCACAGGTGTCCCAACGTATTTGCGCGGTGGAAAAGAATAGCGAAAATATCGATTCAATCATCAATGTGATTAAAGAGATAGCTGATCAGACCAACCTGCTAGCGCTTAATGCCGCCATTGAAGCAGCCCGAGCTGGTGATCAAGGTCGGGGTTTTTCGGTGGTTGCTGATGAAGTTCGTACCTTAGCCCTGCGTACTCAACAATCAACAACAGAGATTCAGACCGCGATTGAACGTTTACAGGTGGATACCCGCTCGGCAGTCAATGCGATGGAACAGAGCCAGGCAGAAGCAGAGCAGACCGGTGGGAAAGCGGCAGAGGCGGGCAATGCGTTGCAGGGTATATCTGCTGCGGTATGTATGATTACCGATATGAATACCCATATCGCCTCGGCCAGTGAAGAACAAACCAGTGTAGCCGAAGCCATCAACCGTTCACTGGTAGCGATTAACGATTCTGCCCAAGGCTCATCGGAAGGCGCCCAGCAATTGTCGATCGCCAGCGATGAGCTGTCAAAACTGGCGGCAGAGTTAAACACCAAGGTTGGCCAGTTTAAAACCTAGGGACGCGTTGCGATTCGCTAGAGGCTTCGGCGCTTGTGAGTCGCTCGCAAACGCCAGTAAGCGGCATACATAGGTGCCAGTTATCGGCCTTAATTTTGCCTCAGGGTTGAGAGAAGAGTACTAGCAGAGTACATTCAGGGTTTGTACAACATAACTCGTCACCAGATTGCCTGTGCAATCATGTAGTTGGTCAGGACGGCCAAGCAGCGCATCGCGCCTATGCAAATGGATATAACATGGATGCTTTTTTTAAGAGCCGGTGTACGTGGCTCATCGTTCGTTATCTGAAAATCCCCATCGCTGTTTATCGCAAACGTCATTGTGTTTTGTTGTTACTTGTCGGTAGTTTGTTGCTGCCGGGTATCGCTGGTGCGGATGTGTTGAGCGATTCCTATGAGCGCTTCATCCTGTCACTAGGCAAACTTATCTCTCAGCCTCTCTCGGATGGCGTTGGGACAGAACTTAAATCGATCGTTGTCGAATACCGTAATCAACCGGTGAGTTTCCAATATCAACTATGGCAGCTGCGGCCTAATAGCGTCTGCCTGCCACTGAAAGGTGATCTATTAGATTATTCTGCGTGTACTGAGGCGGCGAGTCAGTTCTTTAGAGAAACCTGCCAAACATTAGCACAGCACCCCAACCGGACACCCGATTACTCAAATTATAAGCGCCTTTACTGCGATGCTGCTGCTAGCTATCAGCCGGTTGTCGCAAAAGTTAATCGTGCAACCGAGATCGATGAAGAGGCTAAACAGCGGCAACGCTGTGCCATGCTCACTATTAAAGCCGCCCGTACCCATAAAAATATTGATGTCTATGAACGAGATAAAGTCTGTGGAGGCCCATAGCATAGATATTTTGTTCCAGGTGTTGCGTTGCGCGCAAGCGCCTTAAATAAGAGTGTATTCAAGTCAGATCAGGGTAGCGAAATGGTTAATGTCAGTATAAAGGTGGCCGGGTCATGATGTTTGAAGATAATAATACCCCCGTCTCCATGTATAGCTGTAAGGATTGTTAACGATGAAGTTTTTTATCTTATTATTTCTTATTCTCGGCGTGTTTTTGTTTATCGCGATGAGCAAAAAACAGCAGCGAACAGGGCGTAAAGACACGGCTGAAGCGTTGCCCGAGGCTACGGATTTAGTACCCTCCGCGACGTTGGGTATACCCGAAGCGCTAGGCTATCGTCAATGCGGTCCGTTGTTCACCCCCGCGGAGCGTTCCTTCTATGGTGTGTTATTAAAAGCCATTGATAGTGATCAACATCAGGTGTTCGGCAAAGTTCGCGTTGCAGACGTGTTGGAGCCGCAGCCGAGCCGTAACCGTAGTCAGTGGCAGAAAGCCTTTAATGCTATCAGTGCTAAACATTTCGACTTTGTTATTTGCAAAACTGACGATCTAACTCCTGTCGCTGCCATCGAACTCGACGATAAAAGCCACAACCAGAAACATCGGCAGAAACGCGACGAACTGCTGATGAAAATCTGCAAACAATCAAAGCTTCCGCTCCTGCGAATCCCCGCGCAATACGCCTATAAAACGGACGTGCTGAAGATGATGTTGGCGAAGGAAATAGATGGGAATTCAAAAGTTATTAGTCACTAAGGGGTAATATTTCATCCAATTATTAAATTGACGTGTCACATATGGAGATCGGCATGAAATTAAGTCAAGTATTATCTCAAATTAATCAAGTAGAACGATCAAAATTTGTGAGCTGTTTAGATAGAAAGACCATTGTATCTGCCTATAAAGCGAGAAGAAATCCTAACTTTTCAGCAAAACTCCTTACAAAGGGAGGGCTTCTTAAGGCCGATTTGATAGCTAAAACAATCTGAATTTATTATGAGAAAAGGCAGTTGCCCATAACCAAAAAAAGCCCAGCATCTCTGCTGGGCTTTTTTCTTTTTTGGACTACGAACGACGAGCAAGTCGCGAAGCGACGTTCGAACGACGGCCCTTTGGCGCTTACAGCGCCTCGATCTTGCCGTATTGCTCGCTCAATTGACCAAGAGAGGCTTTGTATTCCGCCAGCTTCTCCCGCTCTTTAGCCACAACGGCTTCCGGTGCATTCGCAACGAATTTGTCGTTGTTTAGTTTGCCTTCCAGACGACCGGCTTCTTTCTGTAGCTTATCCATCTCTTTCTTCAGACGGGCCAGTTCGGCACCTTTGTCGATCAGGCCAGCCATCGGTACAAGCACCTGCATATCGCCGACCAATTGAACGGCAGACATCGGCGCTTCTTCACCGGCTTCCAGCCAAGTTATCGAGCTGAGAGAGGCAAGTTTCGCAAGGAAAGAACGGTTGGCATCGAGACGGGTTTTATCGTCGGCGGTGCCTTTTTGGATCAGGATATCCAGCCCTTTCGCGGGGGAGATACCCATTTCACCACGGATATTACGCACCCCTGTGATAACCCCTTTCAGCCAGTTGATATCGGCTTCAGCGGCGGCATCATGCTGCGCTTCATTGGCAATCGGGAAAGGTTGCAGCATGATGGTTTCACCTTCAACACCGGCAATCTCTTTAATTGATTGCCAGATCTCTTCGGTGATGTACGGCATGATCGGGTGAGTTAATCGGAGGATCACTTCCAGTGCGCGTACCAGTGTGCGGCGAGTGCCGCGCTTGGCTTCAGCCGAGGCGTTGTCATCCCACAGTACCGGTTTGGAAAGTTCTAGATACCAACCACAGTATTCGTTCCAGATGAAGTCGTACAGCGTCTGAGAGGCCAGATCAAAACGGTATTCATCCAGATGTTTGGTGACTTCGGCTTCGACTTTCTGCAGTTCGCTGGCGATCCAGCGGTCGGCCAATGACAACTCAACGTCGCCACCGTTCTGACCACAGTCTTCACCGTCGGTGTTCATCTGCACATAACGGGCGGCGTTCCAGATTTTGTTACAGAAGTTACGGTAACCTTCCAGTCGTTTCACATCCCAGTTGATATCCCGGCCGGTAGAGGCCAAGGCGGCGAGGGTGAAGCGCATCGCATCGGTACCGTGGGCGGAGATCCCTTCGGGGAACTGCTTTTCGGTACGTTTACCAATTTTCTCAGCCAGTTGCGGCTGCATCATGTTGCCGGTACGTTTTTCCAGCAGGTCTGGTAGGCTGATGCCGTCGATCATATCCAGTGGGTCAAGCACGTTGCCCTTGGATTTAGACATCTTGTCGCCGTTTTCATCGCGGATTAGACCGGTGACATAAACGGTTTTAAAGGGGACTTGCGGTTTGTCGTTCTCATCTTTGATGAGGTGCATGGTCATCATCATCATCCGGGCAACCCAGAAGAAGATGATATCGAAGCCGGTAACCAGTACATCGGTCGGATGGAAAGTTTGCAGACGTTCGGTGTTTTCAGGCCAACCTAAGGTGCCAAAGGTCCATAGACCGGAGCTGAACCAAGTATCGAGCACATCATCGTCTTGACGCAGTTCGGTTTCCAAGTCTAGACCATATTTTTCACGGGCCGCCGCAGCATCCTTCGCCACGTAGACATTGCCTTCGTTATCGTAGAATGCCGGGATACGGTGGCCCCACCACAGTTGACGGGAGATACACCAATCTTGGATATCCCGCATCCAGGCGAAGAACATGTTTTCGTACTGTTTAGGAACGAACTTGATATCGCCATCTTCAACGGCTTTGATGGCTGGGCCAGAAAGGGTTTTCGCATCGGCAAACCACTGATCGGTTAGCATAGGCTCGATGACTACGCCACCGCGGTCACCGTAAGGGATGGTCATATCGTTTTCTTCGATTTTAACCAGCAGCCCAGCGGCTTCCATATCGGCAACGATCGCTTTGCGGGCAGCAAAGCGTTCCATGCCACGGTATTTTTCCGGCAGAGTGGTGTCTATGTCGTGGTTTTCACTGCCATCGGTATTAAAGGTTTCTGCTGCCTCACGGATATCACCGTTGAGGGTGAGAATATTGATCATGGGGAGCTGGCAACGCTTGCCGACTTCATTGTCGTTAAAGTCGTGGGCAGGGGTGATTTTTACACAACCGGTGCCTTTTTCCATATCGGCGTGTTCATCGCCGACGATGGGGATACGACGGCCAACCAATGGCAGAATAATCTCTTTGCCGATCAGGTCTTGATAGCGTTCATCATCGGGGTTAACCGCAACACCGGTATCGCCGAGCAGGGTTTCTGGACGGGTTGTACCCACTACCAGATAGTCTTCGCCAGCGGCGGTTTTAACACCGTCAGCCAGTGGGTAGCGCAGATACCACATCTTGCCTTTTACATCGCGGTTTTCCACTTCGAGATCGGAAATCGCGGTGTGTAGTTTTGGATCCCAGTTAACCAGACGTTTACCACGGTAGATCAGGCCTTCGTCATAGAGACGGATAAACACTTCTTGCACGGCGGTATAAAAACCAGAATCCATGGTGAAGCGTTCGCTTGGCCAGTCAACTGAATCACCTAAACGGCGCATCTGGTTGGTGATCATGCCGCCGGATTCGGCTTTCCATTCCCAGATCTTCTCGATAAAGGCATCACGGCCAAGATCGTGACGGGTTTTCTGCTCTTCAGCCGCCAGTTTACGTTCGACCACCATCTGGGTGGCGATACCGGCATGGTCGGTACCAACCTGCCAAAGGGTGTTTTTACCCTTCATGCGCTGATAGCGAACCAGCGCATCCATGATGGTGTGCTGGAAAGCATGACCCATATGCAGGCTGCCGGTGACATTCGGCGGCGGGATCATAATGCTGTAGGCCTCGCCTTCACCGGAAGGGGTGAAGTAACCTTTTTCTTCCCAGGTTTTGTACCAGGATTTCTCGATCTCGTGCGGCTGGTAGGTGGTATCCATTAATAGACCGTGCTCTCAAAGCTAGAATTAGTGCAAAAAAATAGTCGGATATTATAGCGCTCGCAAGGCGGTTAAGCGAGGGGTAAAAACCGTTGCTCGCGGCCCAAAGATAATGCTTCCCATGACTTGTTGGTTGTTCGTAAAGCCTTATATATTGGCGGAAAGGTTTGAATGGGTACAGAAGGGTGAGCGGCTGTTTCTTTCTCTGGGTAACGCTATCGTTGCGGGACACAGCTCTCAGATGATTGGTTTTGTGGTTAAGCTAGCGCTTTGTTTAATTAGCGCTCTGGTTTAGTTAGCCCTTAGGTCGCATATCATGCATCTTGGGGCTGATACCGTTTTGTTTGTATAACGCGAAATTTTTACGAGTGGCGCTGAGGATATCGGGTTGCTGAATCACAATTTCGAGAATACGTTCAAATTTGAGGGTTTCTTCCGCGGCTTCTAAGCCTAGGTTGATGTACACATCGCGATGGGTCGGCAGTTGATCTCCCCAACCGATCTGTACCGGGGCGGCGGGCTTTTGATTGAGAATGCCGTGGGGAATAAACGCATCGGCGCGGTAGTCCCAGAGCAGTTGGTCGAGACGTTGGGCCTCGTGTTCATCGGAGACATGAATAAATACGTTGAGTCCTCGGCCCAAAACCTTGTCCGCTAACCGACAGAGAAATGCGGTGCGGCTTTCCGGTTCAGCATTCGGCAGAACATAGAAATCAGCCTGACTCATAGGTGCTCACTCTTTACAGCAAAAAGTTTAACCGGCTGGCGCAATGGTGAATGCTGAAGGTGCAGCACCTGTAGGGTGCAGCACCTTGTAGATCATGACCAGACTAACCGGTTGACTGACTTACTCTTCCGTCAGATCGTCAACTTGGGCGATCAAATGTTGACACAACAGGGGGACGCAGCGGCCGGTAGCGCCTTTCGCTTTACCATTGCTGTTCCACGCCACGCCGGCGATATCCAAATGCGCCCAACGATACTTCTTAGTGTAACGGGACAGGAAGCAAGCGGCAGTCACGGTACCCGCAGCTGGGCCACCGATATTGGCCATATCGGCAAAGTTGCTGTCCAGTTGTTCCTGATACTCATCCCACAACGGTAGACGCCATGCTTTATCCGCGGCGAATTCGCCGGCGGCCAATAGGTCATCCGCTAGCAGGTCATCATTGGAGAGCAGGCCGGTTGCATGGTTACCCAGTGCGACGATGCAAGCACCGGTCAGGGTAGCGACATCAACGACGGTTTCAGGTTCGAAACGTTCGGCGTAAGTCAGGGCATCACAGAGTACCAAACGGCCTTCGGCGTCGGTATTAAGGATTTCAACTGTTTGGCCAGACATAGTCGTGACGATATCGCCCGGTTTAGAGGCGTTGCCAGCCGGCATGTTTTCCGCTGAGGCGATAATACCAACCACGTTTAGGTCGAGTCCGAGTTGAGTCAGTGCTTCCATCGCGCCCATCACACTAGCAGCACCACACATATCAAACTTCATCTCATCCATCTTGGCACCCGGTTTCAGGCTGATGCCGCCGGTGTCGAAGGTGATCCCTTTACCTACAAGCACGTGGGGATGTTGATCTGGTTCGCCGCCTTTGTACTCCATCACGATGAGTTTAGAGGCTTCTGAGCTGCCTTTACCCACGGATAGCAGGGAATGCATTCCCAGTTGTTCCATTTCGGCTTCATCGAGAATGGTGGTGGTGAGATCGTCGCACTCTTGCGCCAACGTCAGGGCTTTTTCTGCCAAATAGGTTGGGGTGCAGATATTGCCGGGCAGGTTGCCTAGTTCGCGAGCCGTGTCGATACCGTTAGCAATCGCAGAACCATCGCTAATGGAAAATTCACCGAGCTCGGCATTGTCGTGGCTCAGCAGGAAAGCGATGCTTTCGAGGCTGAGGGCATCGGCTTTCTTGCTCTTGGTGGCATCATATTGATACAGCTCAGCGCTGGCCCATTCGGTGTTGTGGCGCAGTTGACGATAAAGATCTTGATCCGCGCTTTCGAGGCCGTCCAGTGCAATCACAATGGCTTTGCAGCGAATTGCTTTCACCTGTCCCATGATACTTTGAATAATTTTAAGCTGGTTGCGGTCGCTACGCTCATCGGCCTTGCCCAGACCGACTAACAATACACGCTTAGCACTGATGCCTGGTACTTTATGCAGCAGTAAGGCTTCACCGCATTTACCCTGGTGATCAGCAAGCACATCTTTCAGATAACCGGCAGATGCTTTATTGATTAGATCTGCAGAGGGTGCCAGTTCGCCATCAGGGGCAACGCCGACGATTAAACAGTCAGTTTCAAGGGACTCTACTGACCCGGTAACTATTTCAAATTCCATGCTTTCTCCACACAAGACATCGTGCCTGGTTTATAAGATAATGACGTACCGGTTCAGGTGTTGATGTTGAACCGGCTTTAAATTGATACCCGGATTTTATCCTAATGCCGCAGAAACAAAACCCCGTTTTCGGTATCAGTGAGAATTCTTTACCGGCAATAATACAGGATATGGCAGTTTGATTATCTTTCGCTACCTGGCCAAAGAGGTATTGATCAGTATGGCCGCAGTTACATTAGTACTGCTGCTGATCATAATGAGTGGTCGTTTTATCAGTTACTTAAGTATCGCTGCAGCCGGAGAAATTCCGATGGAAGCGGTATTTTACTACCTTTTGTTTCGTCTGCCAGGGTTTCTTGAGCTGATTTTGCCGCTGGGCTTGTTTCTGGGCATTTTGCTGTCTTATGGCCGCTTATATCTCGAAAGTGAGATGGTGGTGCTGCAGGCAACCGGTATGAGTCAGCGCCGCCTGACCATGTATACCTTGGGGCCTGCTGTACTGACCGGGTTGCTGGTGGCATTTATGAGCCTGTACCTATCGCCTTTGGGGGCGAATCAGACCGAACTAATGTTGCAAAAACAGCGTAATATCGCTGAGTTTGATGTCATTAGTGAAGGTCGCTTTCAGGCGATGTCCCGTGGCAACCGAGTTACCTATATCGAGAAGATTGATAAAACCAGTGGCTCGATGAATGGCGTGTTTATCTCGGAAAAAGTGATCATTGGCGATCGCGAGCAAGCGGTGATGGTGGTGGCAGAGAAAGGCCGCAGCTATACCAATCCGGAAACCGGTATTCGTTATCTGGTGTTGGATAATGGCTATCGCTATGAGGGTAACCCCGGTGAAGCCGATTATCGGCAGATCGCCTTTGAAGAGTACGGGATTCGTTTGCCGGATCAACAGCCGATACAGGAGGTTAATAAGCTTTATTCGCTGCCCTCCGGTGATTTAATTAATGGCTCGGCGGCTGAACGGGCGCAACTACATTGGCGTTTATCGCTGCCGATGCTGACCTTGATTGTCGCTTTGCTAGCAGTGCCTCTAAGTAAGACGAACCCGCGTCAGGGGCGCTATGCCAAACTGATTCCGTCGATTTTGTTGTATATGACCTATCTGATGTTGTTAACCAACGTGCGTAAATATATTGAAAAGGATGGCGGCGCGGTGATGCTGCTTTGGTTGGTACATTTGTTGTATTTTGGTTTGGCGATGTTGTTGTTATACCTCGATGGCTCGTGGAAAAAACTCTGGCAACGACGGGAGGCTGATCATGCTGCTTAAGCTAGATCGCTATATCGGCCAGCAGGTGCTAATTAGCATACTGGTGGTGATGTTGATCGTCGTCGGTCTGGATTTCTTATTCAAGGTGATTGACGAGATGTCCGAACTCAACGAGGGTTATACTCTGCTGATTATGTTGGGTTATTCCGCCTTAAACATGCCTGCTGCTTTCTATGAGTATCTGCCCTTAGGTTGTTTGGTGGGTTGTTTACTGGGGCTGGGTGGGTTGGCCAGTGGCAGTGAATTAACCATTATGCGGGCTGCCGGGATCTCCATCTGGCGGTTGGTGAGGATGGTATTAAAGCCGATTATTTTACTCTCGTTGTTGGCATTGGTGATGGGCGAGTACATCGCCCCCTATACTGGCGCATTGTCTGAGAGTATTCGTGCTCAGCATCTTAATCGTGGCACGATTTCCGCCCGTACCGGTGTCTGGCACCGGGAAGGTGGCGAATATATCCATATCAATGTGGTCACTCCAGATGGCGATATTCAGGGAGTCACTCGCTTCTCGCTGGCGGAGGATAGTCATCTTACTTTCAGTAGTTATGCTCAGTCAGGTCATTATGAGAATGGTGTTTGGTTATTGAATAGCGTGGTGGAAACCCGCTTCTTGGATGATCAGACCAAGACGAGTTTTTATGACACCCTGCCGTGGTCTATCGAGCTGACGCCGCAGCGTTTGAAGGTTCTGATGGTTAAACCCAAAGAGATGTCTACCAGTGAGCTGTATCGCTATAGCCAATATCTGGCGGAGCAGGAACTGGATAATGACCGTTATATGCAGAGCTTCTGGCGCAAGGTGTTTCAGCCGCTGGCAATTATCGGTCTGGTGCTGGTGGCGGTGTCGTTTATTTTTGGTTCACTGCGCAGTGTGTCCACCGGACAACGCATTATCACCGGTGTGGTCGTCGGCATGGTATTTAAGATCAGTCAGGATATTCTTGCCCCGGTGAGCAGTCTGTACAGCATTGATCCAGTATGGGCGGCCTTGGTGCCGATAGTGGTTTGCATATCACTGGGTGGTTGGTTGATTAAGCGGGCGGGGTGAGCGAAGAGCACCGTTGCTGGTAACTTGACGGTCACAAAAAGTTCGACGATCACCCATAGCGTCACTTATTCAAAAAAGAAAAAGCCAGCGACGCTGTAAGTCTGGCGTAGATTGGGGATGATAATCCTGCCCCAAGCCGTGTTTATTTCGGTAACAGAACGATCTGGCTATCGGAAAAACTATCGTGCCAAGTGGCTTTGTTGGCGGAGAATAGCATCCAGAAGAAGCCTAGGCCGAAGCAGGCGAGCGAGACAATCGCGGTCATAAAGCGGATAAGGGCTTGGCGTAGGCTGATATGACAGCCATCGAGAGTCTGTACTCTGAGTTTCCATGCTTGCATCCCCAGTGTTTGCCCTAAGCGTACCCAAAAATAAGCGTAAAAGGCGAAGGTGAGCAGAAATAGCGCGGTTTGGAATAGAGGGCCGCCCACCGCTTCACCGTTATTCAATCCTACCGCCGCAAAACCGGCACACATCCAGATAGCGACAATCAAAAAACCATCATAGATCATCGCAGCAAAACGGCGCATCAAACTTGGCTGGCGTAGTTCACCATCAACTTCGGGGAAAGGTATACTCATGTTGATTGTTACTGTCTCTTGCTAAGGTTTATGTCTGGGCCTGACATACGCGGGTCATGTGATTGAAATCGCTTACTGGGTCAGGCTAATGGAGCTGACTATAGCATCAAAATATCGCTTGATGTTACCGTCGCCGACATAAAAAAACCGGACCTAAGGCCCGGCTTATCGATTAATCCTATTGGATTATTTAAACGGTGTTACAAACTTTTCTTTGTACTCTGTGGCCAGCGATTTCGCTTGTTCTAGTTCGCTTGGAGATAGTTTCATCACGATGCGAGACTGAATAGCGGTAGCGGTTTGGTTGCCAAGTTCCAGCGCGTTTTGTAGCCAGGCGTAAGCGGTAATGTTGGTTTGCTGATTTTCATCGCCACCGTGGTCGTTGGAGTAGAGTGCGCCGAGGAAGAACATCGCGTCCATATAGCCCTGTTCGGCGGCATTGCGGTACCATTTTTCAGCTAGCGCGAAATCCTGCTGAACACCGGTGCCAAAGTTATACGCCCGGCCGAGGTTATATTGTGCGGCGACTAGCCCCTGATCGGCGGCCAGTTGGTACCATTGAATCGCTTGTGCAGCATCACGCTTAACACCGTAACCAAATTCATACATCTCGCCCAGACGGTTTTGGGCAGTCGCATCACCACCGTCAGCAGCAGGCTGAACTGTTTTTAGTTCAACTTTATAACCTTTATCTTTATACGCCCGCAGACTGTTTACGCAGTCTAGATGGCCTTGAGCGCTACAGCGGTCGTACAGTTTTACGGCTTCCGCTTCATTAACATCAATGCCTAGACCGAATTCATACATCTGACCGACCAGATTCATCGCATCTAAGTTGTTGTCGCTGATTAGTGGCTTCAGCTCACTCATCGCCGTGCTGTAGTCTTTGGCTTCAAAGGCTTTCATGCCTTTCGCGAGGCTGGCGGCATAGGCAGAGGCTGTGTTGAGAGTCAGTAGCAGGCCGGTCATGGCCAGTAGTAGTTTCTTACTCATCGAGTTGCGCCCGTATAGTTAAAAGTAAAAATTTGGCGCCTATTATAGGCCTGTCTGCCGTTGTTGATAGGGACAAAACGGATCTTTTTGGCAGGCCCTGTTGGCGCAGATCAGTGAAATTATTCATTAGCAGGGTCTAATGTTGGCGGCATTCTACATTATCAGCGGCGAAAAATCATGATTTTGATCATGGGAGGTGGTACTGGAGGTTGAAATAGGGGTAAAAACCGTGCCACGAGCATTAAAACGCGCGTTGATGCAGCTGTTGCAAGCCGGCACCTGATAACGAGGTGCCGTTCTAGCGTGCCGGTGCTGATTAAGCGGAAGGTTTAGCCCCCGAGCAGTTCGATCATATAGCCGTCTGGATCGCGTACAAAAGCCAGAATCGTTGAACCATGCTTCATGGGACCGGCTTCTCTAACGACTTCGCCGCCTTTCGCTTTGATTTTATCGCATGCGGCATAGACATCATCCACTTCGACCGCGATATGGCCATAGGCATTACCCATGTCATAGCTGTCGGTGTCCCAGTTATGAGTTAGCTCTAGTACGGTGGAATCCGACTCGTCACCATAGCCTAGGAAGGCGAGAGTAAACTTGCCGTCAGGAAAATCTGTGCTGCGTAACAGTTTCATATCGAGCATCTCAGTATAGAAAGCGATCGATTTCTGTAGATCAGTCACTCTGAGCATAGTGTGTAATAAGCGCATTTTACGTTCTCCTGTTTGTGGCCTGACAGTAATTCATCGTAAACTATCCCTCTGCCAGAGCAAATTAATCCATAGGTGGCTTTTTATGGCGCCTAATCCATGGGCAATCTTTCATCAGTTGGCAGAATGGCGAGCAAGGATACTGTTATGTTTCAAGATATGTCAAAAGCTGTGAACCAATCCATCGGCCCTTTTAAAGAGTTGGTCAATATTCAAACTAAAATGCTGGAAGAATTGACCCGCCAGCAGATGATATGCACCAAGGCGTGTATTGATGCCACGATTGCGCAAACTCGGCAGATGCAAAACTGTGCCTCTACTGACGATTTGATTAAATCGCAACAGGAGTATGCAATGCAGCTTGAGGAAACCTTAAAGCAAGCGAATGACCGTAATATTACTGCGCTGAAAAATGCTCGCGAATCAGTTGAACAGCTGGCGAACGACGCCTTTGATGCATTTGCGCCAAAATAATAGTTTTTAGTTCTGATGAATTAAGTGAGAAGTAATGAGTAAGGAAATTGGTCTTTTTTACGGATCAACAACGGGCAATACCGAAAGTTGTGCCGAACTGATCGCTGCGAGTATTGGTTTTGATCGTGTCGATCTACACGAATTAGCGGCTGATGGACTCGAGGGTATCGCTGATTATCGTTATCTGATCTTAGGTATCCCTACCTGGGATTATGGTGAGCTACAGGAAGATTGGTCGGATGTTTGGGCGGAGTTGGATGAACTCGATCTCAATGGCGTTAAATGTGCGTTGTTTGGCTTGGGCGATCAAGTTGGCTACGGTGAATGGTTCCTTGATGCGATGGGCGCCTTGCACGATAAGTTAGTCAGTCGTGGTGCGGTAATGTGCGGTTATTTCCCTATCGATGGTTATCAATTCGAGGCTTCTAAAGCCCTGACCGAAGGGCAGGACTGTTTTGTTGGCTTAGCTTTGGATGAAGATTGTCAAAATGAGCTGACCGCTGATCGCATCGCCCGTTGGGTACCAACGGTATTGGCCGCCTTCGATAATTAGTTGTCACTTGTTTACGGCTTCGCTCAATAACCGTTGATCCAGAGGTGGGCGGCAATACTGAGTAGATAGCCGAGGGCGATAGCCCAGCTCCATTTTAGGTGGCTATAGAAGGTGTACACTCCCTGTGCTTGGCCCATTAAGGCGATGCCTGCGGCTGAACCGATGGAGAGTAATGAACCGCCGATACCGGTGGTGAGGGTGATGAGTAGCCATTGGTTGATGGACATATCCGGTTGCATGGTCAAGACTGCAAACATCACCGGGATATTATCGATCAATGATGACACTACGCCGATTAAACTATTGGCAAGGGTTGGCCCTAGGTGGTCATACACCAGATCTGACAGCAGCCCGAGATAACCGAGCGCGGCAAGCCCGCCGACCGACAACACCACGCCATAGAAAAACATCAGGGTATCCCAGGACGACCGTTCGACCACCTGAAAAATATCAAAACGGCGGATAACGTCGGTGTGATCCCCCTTCATCTGGCTGATATCGGAGAGGTTGTCGATATGGTGGTTATGAATATGGCCGGTATCGCGAATATTGGTTTCATGCCGACTGAGATAATAACCATAGAGCTTTAAAATGCCTAAACCGGTCATCATACCCAGCACCGACGGCAGGTTAAGCAGGCTGTTACTGGTGACAGCTAGCAGAATCGTGAGTAGAAAGAGTACTAAAATTGGCCAAGCCCCGGCTTTAATTTGCCGTTTCTGTTGCCGCTTTTCTGGCGTTGGGTGGGCCTTTTCGATGGCGAACATCATGATGATGGCGGGGGTTAGCCAGCTGACCAGCGCCGGAATAAAGAGGTGGAAGAAATCCGCAAAAGGGATGATGCCTTTCTGCCAGACCATTAGCGTTGTGATATCGCCAAAGGGGCTGAAGGCTCCGCCAGCGTTGGCTGCCACCACCACATTAATACAGCCTACCGCGACAAATTTTACACTCTGTTGGCCGATGGCCATCACGACGGCACCCATTAACAGAGCGGTCGAAAGGTTATCGGCAATCGGTGATAAGAAAAAGGCGAGGGCGCCGGTCACCCAGTAAATCTGTAACAGGCTCAGTTCGCAGGCGATCAACCAAGCGCGTAATGCGGCAAACACTTGGCGCTCTTCTAGGGTGGTGATAAAGGACATGGCCGCCAACAAAAAGAAAAACAGTTCGGCATATTCCAGTAGGTTGTGGCGGAAGGCAATGGCGGCGGTTTCGTTATCCCCTTCAAGGGTATAGGCCAGGCCGACGAGTAGCCAGATCAGACCGGCGGCGACGATGACTGGTTTGGATTTACGTAGGTGGAAAAACTCTTCACCGAGAACGAATAGATAACTGATCAGAAAAATGGCGACGCAGGTGATGCCGATAAAACTATCGGTGTGCTGCGTACCGCTCGGTATCGCCGCACTGATCTCGGCGGCGATTAAAGGGGCGGGAGCGAGGGCTAAAACGGTGCCGAGCAGTATGAGTAAGCGATACATTTTGTTTCTCGTTATCCCTTGGTTAACCATAGCAACCCCAATTCTTGCTGATTAAGGGAGGTAAAGTCGAGTTTTTTAAGTCCATTGGATACACAGCTGCCGGCTAATCGGGTAAAATATGCTGCTTTTTTAAACGGCCATTTCACTCCGGCGTACAACCCGGGGGCAGATATAAGCTCCCCGTGCAGATAGAGAGAGTTAAGCGAATACGATGGAAATCAATCCGATCACCAATAGCTTGAAAGATATTACCGAACGTACCGAGGTTTTGCGCGCTTATTTGGAATACCCAGAAAAGCAGGAACGCCTAGAAGAGGTAAATCGGGAGCTGGAAGATTCTGCTGTCTGGAGTGAGCCTGAACGTGCACAGGCATTGGGTAAAGAGCGTGCGATGCTGGAAGGGGTGGTCAAAACTATTGATGATCTGACTAGTGGCGTTACCGATGCCCGTGATCTGCTGGATATGGCGGTTGAAGAGGATGATGAGGATACCGTTGAGGAAGTCCGCACGGAAGTCGCCAACCTTGAAGCAATGCTGAATCAGTTAGAGTTTCGTCGGATGTTCTCCGGTGAAGCCGATGGCAATAACGCTTATCTCGATATTCAAGCCGGTTCCGGTGGTACAGAAGCGCAGGATTGGGCCGAAATGATGCTGCGGATGTACCTGCGTTGGGGTGAAGATAAAGGTTTTAAAACCGAGCTGGTGGAATGTTCAGCCGGTGATGTTGCGGGTATTAAGTCGGCGACCATCAGTTTTCAGGGGCCTTATGCCTTTGGTTGGCTGCGGACCGAGACCGGTGTTCACCGGTTAGTGCGTAAATCGCCTTTTGACTCCGGCGGCCGTCGCCACACCTCCTTTTCGTCGGTGTTTGTGTCCCCCGAAATTGACGACAATATTGATATCGATATCAACCCTGCTGATTTGCGGGTGGATGTCTACCGAGCTTCCGGCGCGGGTGGTCAGCACGTTAACCGGACCGAGTCCGCGGTACGTATTACCCACGGTCCTTCCGGCATTGTCGTGCAGAGCCAGAGTCAGCGTTCACAGCACCAGAACAAAGACACCTGTATGAAGCAGCTGCGAGCAAAACTCTACGAGATGGAGATGCTTAAACGCTCGGAAGCGGCGCAAGAGCAAGAAGATAATAAGGCGGATATTGGCTGGGGCAGTCAGATCCGTTCTTATGTGTTGGATGACCAGCGCATTAAAGATCTGCGTACCGGCATTCAAAGCAGTAACTGCGATAAAGTGCTGGACGGCGATCTGGATCAATTTATCGAAGCGAGTCTTAAGGCCGGTCTGTAAGCGCCGGTAAAGCGACTGAGTGGCCGTTATGGTGTTCACACTGGTCTATGGTTGCTGATTCGCTTTCACCACGCTTAATTTTTTAGAGCACTGTGCATATATGCAGAGATCGCGACTGAGCGGTCCCTTGAATTAAAGATTTAACCATTGAAGGTTCAACATAAAATGTCTGATAACACTCAGCAGCAAGATGAAAACCGCCTGATAGCAGAGCGTCGTGAAAAACTGAACACGCTGCGTGAAGCGGGTAACGCTTTCCCTAATGCTTTCCGTCGTGATAGTTATGCCCAAGATCTGCAAGATCAGCATGGTGATAAAACGAAGGAAGAGATTGCTGAAGAAGGGATCACGGTCAGTATTGCTGGTCGGGTGATGCTGAACCGTGGTGCTTTCGGTGTTATTCAGGACATGACGGGCCGGATTCAGTTTTATGTTAATAAAGAAGCGCGTCCTTTTGCTAAATCACTGGATTTAGGCGACATCATTGGTGTGACCGGTGTGCTGCATAAATCCGGTAAAGGTGATCTGTATGTTGACCTCGGTGAGTATCAGCTGCTGACCAAAAACCTGCATCCGCTGCCAGACAAGCATAAGGGCCTGCAGGATACCGAGACCCGCTATCGTCAGCGTTATGTTGATCTGATTATGAATGAGCAATCGCGGAAGGTTTTTGAGGCGCGCTCTAAAATTGTGGCCGGTATTCGTAACTACCTGACTGAAAAACGCTTCATCGAAGCTGAAACACCGATGTTGCAGGTTATTCCGGGTGGCGCAACTGCACGTCCTTTTGTTACCCATCACAATGCCTTGGATCGAGATATGTATTTGCGTATCGCACCAGAGCTGTATCTGAAGCGTTTGGTTGTCGGTGGTTTTGAGCGAGTCTTTGAAATCAACCGTAACTTCCGTAACGAAGGTCTGTCGACCCGCCATAACCCAGAATTCACCATGATTGAGTTCTATCAGGCCTATGCGGACTACAAAGACCTCATGGATCTGACCGAAGATATGTTGCGCACCGTGGCGCAGAACGTATTGGGTACGACCACTATCGTTAACACCATCCGTAACGATGATGGTGAAGTACTGGAAACCTTTGAGTACGATCTAGAGAAACCATTCACCCGTCTAAGCGTGTTTGATTCTATCCTGCACTATAACGATGATATTACCGCTGAAGCGCTGGCTGATGATCACGCTGCGCGTCAAATCGCTGAGCGTCTGGATATCGATGTGAAAGATATCTGGGGTCTAGGTAAGGTGCAGATTGAGATCTTCGAGAAAACCGTTGAACACCGTCTGCAGCAACCGACCTTTATCACAGAGTATCCAACCGAAGTGTCACCGTTGGCCCGTCGCAGTGATAGTAACCCGTTTGTGACCGATCGTTTTGAGTTCTTTGTCGGTGGTCGTGAACTGGCGAATGGTTTCTCCGAGTTGAATGATTCTGAAGACCAAGCGGAGCGTTTCAGTGCTCAGGTAGCCGAGAAAGATGCCGGTGATGATGAAGCAATGCATTACGATGCTGACTATATCAACGCACTGGAATACGGCTTGCCACCCACCGCTGGTGAAGGTATTGGTATCGACCGTTTGGTGATGCTATTCACCGATTCAGCCTCCATTCGGGATGTTATCCTCTTCCCTGCGATGCGTCCTCGGGGCTAAACACCCCGCATACCAAGGCTGCCCAAGGGCAGCCTTTTTTATGTACAGGACGTACGGTATGCCGCGGGCGCAGGGATGCGCAGGAGCGGCGATGGATAGGACTCTTGAGCAGTTGCCGCGGGCGCAGGGATGCGCAGGAGCGGCGATGGATAGGACTCTTGGGCAGTTCCGCGGGCGCAGGGATGCGCAGGAGCGGCGATGGATAGGACTCTTGAGCAGTTGCCGCGGGCGCAGGGATGCGCAGGAGCGGCGATGGACAGGATTCTTGAGCAGTTCCGCGAGCGCAGTGCTAGGGCTCGTTTGAATCGCTGTATACCGCAAATATCTACTCTCAAACCGCGTAATGAGGAGCCAGTATGAGTTGGTTAATACCGCAACATAAACGACACCTGCCCGGTAAGCGTTGGCTCAGTATTGTGCTGCGTTCCTTGCACTTGGTGGGTATAGCCGGTTTAGCCGGGGCATACCTGTTTCATCAGCCGCAGTCAGCTTGGTGGCCCTTTATGCTATTGGGGATCGGCAGCGGTGTACTGATGGCGGCTAAAGAGCTGTATATTGATTCGATCTGGTTATATCAGCTGCGTGGGCAACTGGTGGTGTTTAAAGTATTGATACTAATCGGTGGTTTTTACTGGTTTGAACGCCCGGAAGCCTGGCTCTATATTCTGGTGATTCTGATATCAGGGGTCATTTCACATGCGCCGGGTAAAGTACGCTATTACTCGCTGATCTACGGCAAAACACTTACGCGAGATATATGGCAGGGTGATACGCATGCGAAAATTCGTGATAGCGGTGATAATTAGGGATAACTGAATGAGTGGTAATGTGGTGATGACGTTAAACAGTGCCCCTAGTTGGCAGCCGTGGCTAGAGGCTGAGTTTGAAAAGCCCTATATGCAGCAACTTAAAACCTTTTTACAGCAGCAAAAGGCGGCAGGGAAGGTTATCTATCCACCGGAGAGTGATTGGTTTCATGCGCTAGAAGCAACGCCATTGAATCAGGTGAAAGTCGTGATTATCGGGCAGGACCCCTACCATCAGCCTAATCAAGCCCACGGCCTCTGTTTTTCCGTACGTCCGGGTATCAAAACACCTCCTTCATTGGTCAATATTTATAAAGAATTGCAGAGTGATCTGGGTGTTACGCCGGTTAATCACGGCTATTTGGAAAGCTGGGCGCAGCAAGGGGTGTTGATGTTAAATGCGGTGCTTACGGTAGAGGATTCCCTAGCGGCATCCCATCAGGGTAAAGGCTGGGAGCGTTTCACGGACCGAGTGATTGCCACGGTGAATGAGCAGTGTGAGCATGTGGTGTTTCTACTCTGGGGTAGTTATGCACAGAAAAAAGGGGCTATGATTGATACTCAGCGACATTGCGTATTGACCTCGGCTCACCCTTCGCCTTTGGCTGCTTATCGAGGTTTCTTTGGCTGCCAGCATTTTAGTCAAACTAATGATTATCTTGCCGAGCAGGGTAAAGGTTTGATTGAGTGGCAGTTACCTACGGTGATTGAATAACCGTACCGGTGTGTTTTTTCTAATTCGTATCGGTGACAAGGAGAGATTGAATGACCGAGACTGTTCGTTTGAAAGTTTTTCATCTCGACGCTGAGGCACAGGCCTGTCTCTCGGAGCTGTTCGAGCTACGCTTAGATGAGATCTGGGCCGGTGGTTTACATACCTGTTTAGGACAGGATATGAATCGCGCCTGCTGGCTGCGCTTTCGCTTAGATGATGAGCATTGGATCGAGGTGAGTGTCGCTCGACATCCTTTTAGTGATGGTTTTAGTGTCGGTTGCTTGGCAGTGGCCGAGGTGGAGGCCCTGGTACCAAAGCCGGATCAATGTAGTTGGATTAGCTTGCCGCTGGCCGCACGGTTGGTATCGATTGATATTTATGAGCAGCGAGAGTTAATCGATATTATCGCGCCGGATTTAAATGTGCCCTCAGAATCACTTAATTACGATGCGTTGTTAGTGCTGCATCTCGATAATGGTTCGGCCATTATGCTGGGGATGGAGCAGGATTTTGTTGATGGTGAGTTGGTTATATTGCAAACCGATCAGGCCGATACTCAGATTGGCCCTAGTCTGCATTTACGCCGCACACTGGAGCCTCATTAAGCGAAATGCTTTAGGCTTTTTCGGGCTTTACGAAAGATTTAACACGGACTTAATGATCGTAAGGGAGCGAAAGGTATGTTGGTTGCTGACAGGGAGAGATGTCTAAGGTTTTTCGCCAGAGTGTTGCAGCTTGGGTGTTTGTTGTTCTCCATGCAAGCCTTCGCGGGGAACATTCAACTGGCTGAAGATATTGTTTATGGCAAGGATGCTCAGCAAACCTTTGATGTTTATTACCCGGTAAATGCACAACAGGCACCGGTTATCTTTATGATCCATGGCGGTGCGTGGAAAATAGGCGATAAAGCATCAAAAGCGGTTTATTACAATAAAGCTGAGCGTTTGGTGACTCAGGGTTTTGTGTTGATCTCGGTGAATTATCGTTTATTGCCTCAGGCCGACCCCGTTAGCCAAGCGAAGGATGTGATGCGGGCTTTATTGTATGCGCAGCATCATGCGTCTCGCTGGGGTGCTGATCCCGCTAAATTTATCTTAATGGGACATTCCTCAGGGGCGCATTTAGTCTCTTTACTGGCGACAAAACCGGCATTTGCGATGCAAGCATTAGCGAACAAGGATAACTCGAGCGCGCGTTGGCTCGGCACCATCGGGTTGGATTCCGCCGTCTATGATGTCGAGGCGATTATGCAGGGTGGCGCTGCACGACGTTTTTATCATAAGGCGTTTGGCGAAAAGCCGGCTTATTGGCAACAAGCCTCACCGATGTTTCAGCTGCGGCAAAAAATCGCGCCTTTTTTAGCGGTATGCTCAGAAAAGCGTAAAGATGCACCCTGCCAGCAAGCCCAACTGTTTGTTCAAAAAGCTAAATCGTTGGGTGCCCGTGCTGAGGTGTTGAAGATTGATTTATCTCACCGGGCTATTAATGTTGAGCTGGGCCTGCCGAACCGCTATACCGGATCGGTTGAGACTTTTATGGCGTCACTGGATACCTCGGTTGAGACACTGTTACGGACGTCATCAGTAGTAATGAGCAGAGATTGCAGGCAGAAAAAAACCGCTACAATGAGCGGTTTTTTGCAGCCTTGTTAGGCATTAAGCACGGCCGGTGAATTTGCGCTCTTCGACATTTACCTTAATACGGTCACCGGTAGAGATATGTTCAGGCACCTGAATTACCAGTCCGGTGGACAGTGTTGCCGGTTTAGTCCGGGCGGTTGCAGAACCCCCTTTGATGGATGGATCGGTTTCGGTGATTTCCAGTTCGACGATGCCCGGTAGGTCGAGCGCTACCGGTGCATCATTAACGATCATAACGTGCAGACCTTGCAGGTCATCGGTGATAAACATCAGTTCGTCTTCGATGTTTTCTTTGTTCATACTGTATGAGGAGTAATCTTCACTGTCCATGAAGACATACTCATCGCCATCAGAGTAGGAGAATGTCACTGCACGACGGGTTAGGTCGGCCAGTGTCAGCATATCTGAATCTTTAAAGGTTTCATCGATCTTTGCGTTGGTCGCAACATTGTACATACGCATGCGATAGAGACTGCCGCCAGCACGTCCTTGAGGGACTGAGCGCTCGATATCGCGAACAATGTAAGCTTCACCATTAATGTCGATTGCTGCATTTCTTTTTATTTCACTAGCTTTTGGCATGGTAACGGGTTCCAGAATGAAAATGTATGGGTAGTATAATCAGGTCCATCGTTGGAAAAAATGGGGCGGCGAAAATTATTCCTGCCGCGCCTGATTATTAGTGTGTTTTTCGTTCAAACAGTTCAGGGTCGAGGCTGTAAGGCAGTTCAAGTCGTGTTAGCGGTTGCTCAACTCCTTCGGCTAATAACGGAGTTTGATTATCATCAACGCTGGTCTTGAGTATCACGGCCAGCAGCTCACCGCCGTTTTCTGAAGCCATTGCGGCGCTCACTACCGTGCCAACACCAGCCCGGTCTGGGGTGTTAATGCTACTACCGGCGAAGGGTGGTTGGTCGGCACTGAAGGCTAGGCGGAACATTGGTCGGTTCAGTTTGCCCCGGTGCTGTAAGCGAGTCACCACTTCCTGACCGGTATAGCAGCCTTTAGTAAAGCTGACACCGTCGAATACCTGTAGGTTGGTCATCTGTGGAATAAAGGTTTCAACGGTTTCCTGCTGTAGAGCGGGAATGCCAGCACGGATATCGGCTAACATCCAAGCATTGGTGTCCGTTAATGTGGCTTCTTCTGCGCAGGAGGTTAGCAGCGCTGTAGCTTGGCCAAGGGGTAACCAGAGTTCAAATCGGTCTCCGGGGATGCGGGTCAGTAGGCCACTAAAGCCGCTGCTGATATCACCGTCTTCTGCCGGTACATGGAAGCCTTTGGCGCTGAGCAGTGCAGTGGCCTGTGCACCGCTAAAACCGAGTCCGACAATCTCGTCTGTACGGTTTTGACTCTCAGCCTTAGAGAAGATCATATATTTCTTCAGGTTAGTCATGGCAGTATCGAGAATCGCCCTTTCGGTACGCAGCCAGAAGCCGTTGTCTACCGGCATTAGGCGGCTGAGACTTACCATGCTGCCTTTGATATTACAGTGAGCTCCGAGCAGGCTTTTGCCCGCGCTGACGCTACTGATATCACAAGATAGTTGTCCTTGAAGGAATTTTTCCGCATCAGGGCCTAGGACATCAAACAGACCTAAATGTGTCAATGGCGTAATCGTTACGTCGGTGGCGGTATTATTGGCCTCGGAAACCTGACAGTTTCCCTGCTCATCAACCTGAACACCCAGCGTATTAAGCGTATCTAACCAGCTCATAATAAAACCTGAAACAATTGTGTATGTAAGTACCCGCTAACGCGGAATCTCTTTAAATTCATAATGCTAAGCTTCTTGGCTTTTAATCACTGAGTTGTTGGCCGAGCCGTACTGGATCATCAGCCTGCAGTGATGTTGACCATTCGATGGCATCTTTACCAAATAACAGTATCACGGTTGAGCCGAGTTTAAAGCGGCCCATCTCTTCGCCTTGCTGCAATACAACCGGCTCGATAGGTTTTTGATGATCAATGCGCCAGCTGTTTTTCAGTACGGGAGCCACTTGACCACCCCAGACCGTTTCTATGCCGGCCACTATCATGGCGCCAACGAGGATCATAGCCATTGGCCCCTGCTCGGTGTCAAAAATGGCGATCAATCGTTCATTGCGGGCAAAGAGGTTGTCGACGCCTTTGGCGGTGGTTTGATTAACCGAGTACAGATCGCCTGGGACATAGATACTTTCCCGTAGGGTGCCGGTGACTGGCATATGCACCCGATGGTAGTCGCTGGGTGATAGATAAATCGTGGTAAAGCGGCCATGGATAAACTGCTCGGCTAGGTCGGCATGACCACCTAGCAGGGTGCTGAGGCCATAGCCTCGGCCTTTGGCTTGGAGAATGCGGCCATAGTCGATGGTGCCTATTTGGCTGATTTCACCGTCCGCGGGAGACACGACACTGGCGTCATCCAGTGGGCGAACATCCGGTTTTAGTGCGCGGGTGAAGAAGGCGTTGAAGTTTTCAAATTGATCGAGATCTTCAATCAGTGCTTCAGACATATTCACTTGGTAACGCTTGGCGAAGGTCTTGATAAAGGTGCGCTTGATCCAGTTGCAGCGGCTTTCGGCTAGGTAACCTACCGCGCGGGACAGCAGGTGTTGCGGCAGCAGGTGTTGCAGCAGAATAAAGAGGGAGTCTTTCACTGTTAGGCTTCCGAAAAAAACGTTGTTATAAAGTCGTTATAAAAGTGCCGGTATTGATCGTCTGTTCGATCTTGCGGGCTGAGGTACTCAAGCGCACATAGTCGACATTGTTTAGGCAAATTCAGGTTAGCGTATATTAGGATTCGATGGGGAGATCTTCTCGATTGCCCCATTCAAACCAAGAACCATCGTAGCAGCGTACCTTATCGAACCCAAGGTGTTTTGTGAACACATAGCTAAGGCCAGAGCGGCGATGGGTTTGGCAATGGGTGATGATGGTTTTATCTTGGGTGACACCTAGCGCGGCTAAATCGGCTTGAATCTCATCCGCGGGGCGCAGTTGACCTTGGTCAGATACCAGTGCACGGGTCCATTCATAATTCACCGCACCGGGGATATGCCCTCCGCGCTTGGCGTTAATGACTTTCTCGCCACTATATTCCGCCGCGGAGCGAACATCGAGGACAATATGGTCGCTGTCTTCTAGATGATGGGTAATGTAGTCAACATCCGCTAAATAGTCGTTATTGAGTGTCGCGCTATAGTCGCTGTCGGTGGCTACATTGGCGGTGGTTTGTAGGGCAAAGCCGGCGTTGGCCCATGCATTGAGGTGGCCATTAAGGAATGAACAGTGTTGATGGCCGATGCTGTGCAGTGTCCAGATCATACGACCGGCCCAAGGTCCCATTTGGTCATCATAGACGATCACATGGCGCTCGGCGGTGAGGCCGATTTCGCTGAATAGGGCGCTCAGTTGATCCGCATGAGGGATTTTGTTGGGCACATCTCCTTGACCGCATAATAGCCGGGTAGCGTCGACATGAATCGCGCCGGGGATATGGCCTCTGAGGTAGTTGTCTGTTGCGGATAGATCAATAATCAGCAGTGTTTCATCTGCTAATACGTCATGTAGTTGTGATGGGGTGATAACCAGTGGCAGATTCATTTTTTGACTCCGGCGCGTGATATATAAAGTTGATCCAAACAGCGCCCAGCTGCGAGACACAGTTCTTTAAATTTTTGATGGTGAACAGGCTCAACCCCGTTGGGTTGGCCTTCTCTGTCGGCATAGATAATGATTACCGATTTATTGGCGGCGACCAATGACATAAACAGGTAGTTTTGTTCGCTCACTGAACGCTTGAAGGTATCAGGCAGTGCCGCGGCGACCCGTTGCCGATTTTCTTGAGTAATCATTAAGCAGGCGGGCTTCTGGCTGAGTCGGTAGAACAGACTGTTGGGCGTTAGCTGGTGGCTTGAATGAGGCATTGGATGGCCGTCTTCGAAGCCCGTCGCTTTAATAACTTTTAGGGTATCGCTGTTGGGCGGTAGAATATTTAGGGCAACCCGCTGCATGCCGACACCACTGACCAGACCTTTGATAAGGTCAGTTAAAATCTGTGGACCATGGCTGTAAGCGCTCCCGAGGTCGTTGAATTTTTTGAGATAAGTTTGATAAAGGTCTTGGTTTTGCAGTGCCTCATTGGCCTTGAAGATCGGCTTTGAATCTGTGTTTTGGCCGAGCTCGGCCTTTTTGATACTGGCAGGCGGCGTTTGTTGTTCCTCTGGCGATCGTACTGAACTGATGGTCAGACTCTCTGCTGAGTATTTTGCGGCTGTTTTTTCTTGCTTGGGCAGTAGGCCCGGTTTTAGCGGCGGTAGATCGAAGAGTTTGACATCGGTAGGCGTCAGTCGATAAGCCGGTGCTAGGTCACTTTCTAACATCAGCATTTCAGCGGCAGGAGATAGTGTGCCGGGGACATGGTACAGCCGTGCTGCCATGGCGCAGTTTTTGTGTAGAAAGGCTGAGGTATGATCTAACTCGGCACGTAGATAGTCATTAATGATATCCATCAGCTGCAGGGTCGCTTCACTTGCCCAGCTAAAGTTGGATGAGAATGTTAGCCAATTACTGAGTTTCACCGGAAAAAATTTTTGTTGCGTTAAATGGTTAAGCTGTCGCAGTTGATCGCCCTGTAAACGAGGGTCCCCTAAGGCCCGCTGATGTAACTGTAGAACCATCTGTTTATTGAGCGGTGAGCTGGTTTCTAGGGTGATCCGAGCTAATGGAGAGACCGGCCAATGGGTTAGGAGTCGTTTGGATATCGCATCAATGGTGCTGCCGAGGATACGGGCTTCGGCGAGCTCCGGACTTACCTGTTTTTCCCGCACTAGAATCTGAATCTTAGACATATGTACCGGTGCGAAATACCACAGCAGCCAATGACCGATGTTGTAAAACAGCGCCGCCTGATAGCTCTCTTCGGCAAACATGCCGCCACGACACTGGATCAACCACTGTTGCGCCTGTATAGCGGCATGGTGGCTGTTAGCCACTGAGCGGAAGTACATTTTTTGGGCTGTACTGGACGGGTTGAGGCGAGTAGTTGGCAGGCTATTGATCAACTTTTCGAGCTTTTGTATTCCCAGCGAACCGATGGCGTGATCAATACTGGTGATTTCCGATTTTTTTTCGCCATGGAGTTTGCCAGCCGTGAGAGCCACATAAAAGCACAGCAGAGGGTCTGTTTTAATAAAACGACTCAGCAGAATGACTGAGCAGTTTTTATCCCTCAGCATGCGTTGAAATCGTTTCACGATGCTGGCTCTGACCGGCGGTTGCTGGTCGATCAGAAAACGGTACCACTGCTCAGCATTTTGTGGATTCTGTTGTTCGGTCATCCGCCCGTACTGTCCCCGTTAATTCTGATTCAGGGTATTCAGAATATGTTTGTAACTGTTTACCCGTTGAGCACTGATTTTACCCTCTTCAATGGCATGTTTGATAGCGCAACCGGGTTCTTGCTCGTGATTACAGTCGCGGAACTTACAATAGCCGATAAAGGGGGAGAACTCGCGAAAGCCGTCGAGTAGGTTGTGTTCATTGATGTGCCATAGCGCAAACTCCCGGATTCCGGGGGAGTCGATTAGATCGCCGCCATCGGGGAAGTGAAACAGCCGGGCGGTTGTTGTGGTGTGAGTACCCTTGCGGGTGGCTTCGGATAATGCTCCCACTTTGAGGTCTATGCCCGGTAGTAGCGCATTAATGAGGGATGATTTACCCACCCCCGATTGACCGACAAATACGCTGATACGGTCGTTTAGTTGCGCTTGCAGTGGGGCAAGGCCCTCTTTATCCACTGATGATACCGTCATAACCTGATAACCGATTGAGCGGTAAAGCTCGATCATGGTATTGATGCGCTCACGGTTGTCATCATTAATCAGGTCGGTTTTGTTGAGCAGGATAATCGGTTCAATACCGCTTAGTTCTGAGGCAACTAGGTAACGGTCAATCAGGTTGTAATGGGCCAGCGGTTCGACGGCGATGGTAATGATGATCTGGTCGATATTGGCGGCAACGGGTTTTAACTCACCATGATTGTTAGGTCGTTGCAGAATAGTGGTACGTGGTTGGGTGGCGACCACGACACCATATTCAACCCCAGCCCGCCAAATAACGCGATCACCGGTTACCAATGCATCGAGGTTGGTACGCATATGACAGCGGAAGATTTGCCCAGCGGCTTCGCCTTCTTGGGCTTCAACATCTACTTGGCGGCCAAAGTGAGAGATAATCTGGCCGTGTTGTTCCGGCCCTAGATCGCCACCCTCTAACTGCTGGTCGATATCGGAATCTTTGCGGGCCGCGCGTTGGGCGCGTTCGTCTTGAATCTTTTGTACACGCCATGTTTGGCGGCGGTTGAGTTTTCGTTTCGACATTTATCAGCTAATTCTGGTGTAGGGGTGAATTTTTACAGCCTGCTAAGGTATTCTATTCAGTCATAAATATATAGTACTGATACTAAGGAATACCACTATGTCACGGCAGAATAACCTGATCTGGATCGATCTTGAGATGACCGGCTTAGATCCGGAGCATGACAGGATCATTGAGATTGCTACCATCGTAACAGATTCACAGTTGAATATTCTGGCCGAAGGGCCAAATCTGGTGATCCATCAGTCGGATGCGCTGTTGGATGGCATGGATGAATGGTGTACCAATCAGCATGGTCAATCAGGATTAACGCAGAGGGTTCGGGATTCGCAGATCAGCGAGCGACAGGCAGAACTCGATACCATCGCTTTTATGGCTAAGTATGTTGATCAAGGTGCATCGCCTATCTGTGGTAATTCTATTGGTCAGGATCGGCGCTTTTTGGTTAAATACATGCCTGAATTAGAGGGTTGGTTTCATTATCGAAATCTGGATGTCAGCACAATTAAAGAGTTGGCCCGCCGCTGGGCACCTGAAGTGCTTGATGGGGTCGTTAAAAAGGGTTCACACCTAGCGCTGGATGATATTGTCGACTCGATTAATGAGCTGGCCCATTATCGTAAAACCTTTTTTAAATGATGTCTGAGTAGCCGTTAATGTTGAGCTTTGATACCCGTTTTCTGTCCATTTTTTGTTAATTCGTCGCTAACGGAGTATAGATGTAGGGACTGATGTATAAAAGAGGTTGTTTATTGCACAGGATATGTATGCATAAGTGTTTATCTGAATATCACCGATTTGAGTGTTTAGGCGCCCTTGTATGATCAATAAAATCGATACCTTCAATCGGTTTGGCTCTGAGCAACTCTCTGAAGAACAATTGCCCATGTCGGCCGAGGATCTGGATAAAATCCTCCGTCTGCAGCAGGCGATTTTTACTCAGGTTGCTGATAATGCACCCTCACTCGATATTCTTAATGCCTTATGTCGTATGGCCGAACAACTACTGCCTAATTCAGTTGCGACGGTTATGTTGCTGGATAAACAGACGGGTTTTCTCAATGTTTTAGTTGCACCGAGTGTACCGGCCAACGGTGTTAATGCACTCTGTGGTTTGTCGCCGGGGCCGGGTGGTGGTTCCTGCGGTAATGCAGTGATGCGCAATGAGCCAGTATTTGTTAAAGATACCTTTAGTGACCCTCGTTGGGCCGATCTTCAACCACTGGCCCGTGATTTTAATTTGTGTGCCTGCTGGTCGATGCCCGTGCGTGAGCAAGATGGCGGCGTGATTGGCTCCTTTGCTTTATCTTCCTTTGAACACCGCTCTCCGGCGGGATTTCATACTCGTCTACTGGATGTTGCCGCGTCAATGGTTAGTATTGTGCTGACTAAACAGGCGCAAGAGCAGGCACTTGAAGCGCAGCGACAGCAACTACTGATCGCTCTTGAATATGACAGCCTAACCGGACTACCAAATCAGTCAAAGTTAAAGATGAAGCTGAATAGTTATATTGGCAGGCAGTCACTACTGTTGCTCAATCTGGATAACTTTCGTTTTATTAATACCGCCTACGGGCCTGAATTCGGTGATCGTTTCTTGTGTGAAGTGACAGAGCTTTTGGCGCAACAGTTTCCTGATGCCGAGCTCTACCGTATTAATGCCGATGAGTTTGCGCTCTATTATTCATCACCGGTGTATTTGCAACAGCGGATTGAGCGGTTCAGAGACTATCTGTTTTCACACTCGTTGGGGATCGATAATCAGATGTTCAGTATTACGTTCACGGCGGGTGGCGCAACCGGACAAAATGGTGTGTTCGAACAGGCTATTCAGGCTATGAGTCAGGCGAAAGGGTTGGGGAAAAATCGTTTTCATCTCTATAACGCCGAACAGGATGAGCCGGATCAAGCGTTACGTCGCAACTATATTCACTGGAATGGTTTGTTACATCGGGCATTGAATAGCAATCGTGTAATGCCCTATTTCCAAGGCATTCGCGATAATGTCAGCGGGAAAATTGTCAGTTATGAGGCGCTAGTGCGTCTTGAGGATAACGGCACTATCTATACGCCGTATCACTTTTTGAATGCGGTGAAGTTATCTGGGTTATTTCCGACCATTACTCGTTTAATGATTGATAAAGGTCTGGCTAAGATCGCCGGCACCAATTTGATGCTATCGATTAACATCACTGAAGATGACCTGTTAATGGAGTATCTGGAAGATTACTTAAGTGAAAAGACCCGTCAATATGCTGTGCCGCCGAAGCAGTTGGTGCTTGAAATTTTGGAAGGCATCAGTGCAACCGGTAAAAAGAATCATATTGCCCAGTTACGTCGCCTTAAAGCCTTGGGCTTTGTGTTAGCGATTGATGATTTCGGCACCGAGTATTCTAATTTTGAGCGGATTCTTGAGCTACATGTTGATGTGGTGAAGATCGATGCCAAATATATTAAACATATCGATACCGACACTAAGAGTTATGAGATAACTCGCGCGATCGTCTTCTTTGCGCGTAACGCGGGTATTAAGACCGTGGCTGAGTTTGTCCATAACGAAGCGGTGCAGAAGGTTGTTGAATCCCTCGGCATTGATTATTCCCAAGGTTATCTGTTCAGCGAGCCTGCCGCGACCCTCTTGGTCCACGAATAGCGCTTGGCTTTCAGTGCTCAAGCGAACTCGTTTGCCTACGGCATTGCCGCAATTATGCGGCGACAATCGGCTTCCCTTGATGATATTGCCCGCTTGTTTTTCTGCTCTATTGGCGTCAAAAGTACTCTAGAAGCTTATCTACACGAATAGTATTCATCTTTAAGTCATCATTAATGTGTTATTTTTTGTGCAGTGCACAAATTTGTCGTTAATGTTACTCAGAGGTGCTTATGAAGTCAGTGTCTATCAATCTTGCATTGCAGGGCGGTGGTGCTCACGGCGCATTTACTTGGGGGGTATTGGATCGTCTATTGGACGAACCTTGGATTAATTTCGAGGGTGTCAGTGGCACCAGTGCTGGCGCTATGAATGCGGTGATGCTGGCGGAAGGCTGGCGTCTAGGTGGGCGGCAAGGCGCAAAGCAAGCGCTTGCTTCATTTTGGTTAGCGGTGGCTTCCAGTGATTTTTCTATCCGTTTGCCGGAACAGGTCGAGGGGGCCGTGGCACGATTTTGGTTGCATGCGATGCGCTACCTGTCGCCTTACGATGTTAATTTATTGGATATTAATCCTCTTGAAGATCTGTTGTTAAAGCAGGTTTGTTTTGACCAGTTACGCCGTGATTGCCCGTTTAAACTATTTATCGCTGCCACCGAAGTGGCAACGGGGAAGCTAAAGCTGTTTCATGAGCGTGAATTAGCGTTGCCCCATCTGCTGGCCTCGGCTTGTTTACCCAATATTCATAAAGCGATCGAGATCGATGGTGCTTACTACTGGGATGGCGGTTTTTCCGGTAATCCGGCGGTTTTCCCGTTGATCTATGAGTGTGTTGCCGATGATGTGCTGATTATTTTATTACAATCACTGCAGCGAGAAACACTGCCGATCTCAGCCGAATCGATTACTGAACGGGTTACTGAACTAGGGTTTCAGAGCACTTTTATGCGGGAGATGCGGGCGGTGAGCAATATTCGTCAATACAGCTCTAATTCTCGCTGGCGTCAGGGGTGGGCTGAGCGAAAAGTGAATGGTATGCGCTGCCATGTGCTGCAGAGTGATAGATCCCTCGATGGGCTGGGGCGATTGAGTAAATATGATAACAGCAAGCAGTTTTTGACCGGGCTGATGGCTTTGGGTCAAGAGGCCTGTGATCAGTGGCTCCATAATCATCAGGCAACGTTGGGTAAACGGGAGAGCTGTGATGTTGACGGGCTGTTTAGTTAAGCTGAGGATGGATTAGTCCGGTAGCTTATTGGCTCGGGGGTGCTGCAGAATGGGCCTGCTATTGACGTTTGTGCCATCGTTTTGTGCGGCTAAGGCCCAAAGCGCATGCTCTCTGATGAGCGGGTCATCACCATCGACCATGCCTTGCAGAGCGCTGAGCACCGCCTCGCCACCACGGCTGTTGCCCAATGCGATGGCGATATTGCGCTGCCAGCCGCTATAGCCGGTACGGCGGATGGCTGAACCTTCGGTACGTTTGAGAAAGGTCGCCTCATCCCAGCTTTGTAATTCCAATAATGAGATATGATCGAGCTGATGACGCGGGGTGAAGTCCGCTTCTTCGCTGTGTTTCGCAAAGCGGTTCCAAGGACAGATGAGCTGACAGTCGTCACAACCAAAGATCCGATTGCCGATCAATGGGCGAAATTCGATGGGAATAGCACCTTTTAGTTCGATCGTTAGATAGGATATACAGCGGCGGGCGTCTAGTTCATAGGGGGCTACAATAGCCTGTGTCGGGCAGATGTCGATACACGCCTGACACTGGCCGCAGTGTTCCTCGGTATAGGGGGCATCGACCGGTAGCGGTAGATCGACAAACAGCTCCCCGAGTAAAAACCAAGAGCCGGCTTCCCGGTTTAAGATCAGCGTATGTTTTCCCTGCCAGCCCAGTCCACTATTGCGCGCTAGAGGCCTTTCTAGCACGGGGGCGCTATCAACAAAGGCGCGGTAACCGAATTCACCGATCAGTTTTTCAATAGATTTACCCAGTAGTGTCAGCTTTTTACGCATAACTTTATGGTAATCACGGCCCATAGTGTAACGGGAGATATAAGCTTGATCTGGGTTCTTGAGAATCTTGATGGTGTCGATATCAGGGGGGAGACAGTTCATACGGACACAGATAATTCGCTGGGTACCTTCGGTCAGCAACGCCGGGTTAAGCCGCTTCTCTACGTTATTTTCTAGGTAACTCATTTCCCCCTGATAGCCTTTATCTAGCCACGCTTGCAAGGGCGCGGCTTCGGCACTGAGATCGGTGCCGGTGATACCGCATTGCTGAAAACCGAGGGCCGCTGCCTCTGTTTTGATCTGCATCGCTAGGTTTTGCAGTGTTTCGGGGTCGTATTGAGTCATTGGCGCTATATAATAAGGTTATAAGGAATAAAGTTAGAAACACTTTTCAGAGAATACGTTATGTCACATGCTGACTTGCCGGCGTCATTATACACAGCGGAACAGACCCGCGCTCTTGATCGTATGGCGATCGCCTCCGGGGTGCCCGGTTTTAAACTGATGCAGCGGGCCGGTCATGCGGCTTTTGACCGATTGCGTCAGCGTTGGCCTGAGGTTCGTAAATTAACCCTGCTCTGTGGCGCCGGTAATAACGGTGGCGACGGTTTGATAGTGGCAGGCTTGGCGCACCGTCAGGGAATGACGGTACAGTTGCTGTGTGTCGGTGATGATAACTTTGCTGCACGATTATCTGGCGAGGCGCGTGAGGTTTGGGAGTGGCTGCAGCAAGAGTCGGTGCCTAGTGAGTTATATCGTCAGCAATCCTTTACCGGGGAGTTGATTGTGGATGGATTGCTGGGCACCGGTATCAGTGGTGCGGTGCGTGATCCCTATCAGGCAGCGATTAAACAGATTAATCGTGCCGGATTGCCGGTGGTGGCATTGGATATCCCTTCGGGTCTATGTAGCGATACCGGGGTGGTTCAGGGGCTTGCTGTGCGGGCCGATATGACCGTGACCTTTATTGGCGTGAAGCGCGGCTTATTGACCCATCAAGGGCCTGAATATACAGGTGAACTGTTATTTGACGATCTGCGGGTGAGTGATGATGTGTATGAGGCGGTCGATGTGTCCGGTTTTATTACGGGGGCGGATGATGTCGCTCACCTACTGCCCGCTCGCGCTAAAACCGCTCATAAAGGTAGTTGTGGTCATGTATTAGTGGTTGGTGGAGACAGTGGTATGGGGGGCGCTGCGATTATGGCGGCGCAGGCGGCGGGTCGTTGTGGCGCAGGGTTGGTGACCGTAGCAACCCGTAAGGAGCATCTGGCTGCGTTGTTAAGCCGTTACCCCGAAGCTATGGCTGTGGGGGTGCGTTCGGGAGCAGAGCTTGAGCCTTTGATAGCGCGCGCCACCGTGCTGGTATTAGGGCCGGGATTGGGGCAGCACGCTTGGGGCGAACAACTGTTAATGGTCGCACTTAAAAGTGGCAAACCACTGGTGCTGGATGCCGATGCCTTAAACTTATTGCAGCGTCGAGGTGAGTTCGGTCGGCGTGAAGGCGAGCATTGGGTCATCACACCTCATCCGGGTGAGGCGGCTAGATTGCTCGATTGCACGGTCGCCGAACTGCAAGCAGACCGCTTTGCCGCTGTGGTCGCGCTACAATCGGCGTTTGGCGGCGTAGCCCTGCTCAAGGGGCCAGGTAGTCTGAGTTTTGATGGTGATGCTCTACACCTTAATCCCACCGGTAATCCTGGCATGGCCAGTGGAGGTATGGGCGATGTGCTCAGTGGCGTGATTGGTGGCTTAATCGCTCAAGGGTTATCCGCTGCGGATGCTGCTCGGTTGGGGGCTTGGTTACACGGGGCGGCGGCGGATCGAAGTGCGGCAGAATATGGTGCTCGAGGTATGCAAGCGACGGATCTATTGGCACAATTGCGTTTGTTGGTTAATGGCTTGTGAGGAATAATAGCGTGCCGCAAGAAGCAGATTACAGTGTGTTCGTTGCCGATGAAGCAGCGATGGTGATGTTTGGTCGGCAGATCGCTCAGGCGGCCAGCGGGGGAGAGGTTATTTTCCTCAATGGCGATTTAGGTATGGGTAAGACAACTCTGAGTCGGGGTGTACTGCAGGGATTCGGTCATCAAGGTTCGGTTAAGAGTCCTACCTATACACTGGTTGAACCCTATGAATTAGAGGCATTGACCGTATTTCATTTCGATCTGTATCGCTTAGGTGATCCAGAAGAACTTGAATATCTTGGGATTCGCGACTATTTCACCGATCATAGCCTCTGTCTGATAGAGTGGCCGGAAAAGGGCGAGGGTGCTTTGCCGCTGGCTGATCTACTGATCAATATTGGTGTTGAAAATAGAGGTCGGCGGATTCATTGGCAGGCGCAGACTGAAAAAGGTCAGTTGTTGGCCGATAAGCTTAAGTGTTCGCGTGTTAATTGATAAACCATGAGTGTCTAGGATATGCAGGGTATATGAGGGGAAGAGTAAACAGCATGATGCAACGCTTCTGGCTATTAGTGCTATTACTGACCGGCGGGTTTGGGGCTGTCAGCGCCTATGCGGCTGAAGTGCATAATGTGCGGGTGTGGATCGCGCCGGATCATGCACGGCTGGTATTCGACCTTTCGTCAGCAGTGCAGCATAAGCTGTTTACCCTAAAAAAACCTGACCGTATTGTGCTGGATATGTCGGGGGCGACACTAGAATCAAATCTCGCATCGGTTGATCTGACGAATAGTCCTATCTCTTTAATGCGTTCGGGTTCTCGTAATAGCGGTAAAGATCTGCGCATCGTGCTGGAACTCAATGAGCATGTAAAACCCAAGAGTTTTGCTTTAAAACCGAATGATCAATACGGGGATCGCTTAGTTGTCGACCTTTATCGGGATGTTGCTGACGAAGAGCCGCCAAAAACAGCAGTGGCTTCGGTGGATGATCCCTCTTCGCGGCGGGATATTATTATCGCTATCGATGCGGGGCATGGTGGCGAAGATCCGGGTGCGATTGGGCCTGGACGAGTGAAAGAAAAAACCGTGGTGTTGGGAATCGCCCGAGAACTGAAAGCATTGTTGGACAAAGAACGAGGCTTTCAGCCTAAGCTGACCCGGGATGGCGATTATTATATTAGCTTGCGCAGTCGAACCGAACGGGCCCGGAAGATGAATGCGGATATGTTCGTGTCGATCCATGCGGATGGCTTTCGCGATCATCGAGCCAGAGGTGCATCGGTCTGGGTGCTATCGCCTCGAGGGGCCAGTAGTGAGATGGGGCGCTGGCTGGCACAAAAAGAAAATAGTGCCGATCTGATTGGCGGCGTTGGTAGTGTCAGCTTGGAAGATAAAGATGATGTGCTGGCCAAGGTGTTGTTAGATATGTCGATGACCGCTAGCCGCAGTGATAGTCGAGATATTGCCCATAGTATTCACCGGAATATGAGCAAGTTCGCTAAAATGCATAAAAAACAGGTAGAGCAGGCGGGTTTTGTGGTGTTGAAATCGCCGGATATTCCCTCCATTTTGGTTGAGACCGGCTTTATTACCAACCATGATGAAGCCGCTAAGCTAAAATCAAAAGCCTATCAACGGAAAATGGCTCAGGCTGTTTTTGCCGGCATCAAAGCACACTTTACCGCGAAGCCTCCGGCCCTTACATGGTTAGCGTGGCAGAAAGAGGGTAACAGCAAGTCAGCGTCAGCTCACTATAAGGTGATGCGGGGCGACACTCTCTCTGTTATTGCCAGCAGGAACGGTGTATCGTTGGCTGCTTTACGCAAGGCAAATGGGTTGCGCAGTGCCGATCATATTATGATTGGTCAGGTACTGAAAATACCCGCCAGTTAATCAATTACGTGTAACCTCTGATATGTCCCGAATACACCTACTGACTCCTCGACTGGCGAACCAAATTGCCGCCGGCGAAGTGGTTGAACGTCCCGCTTCTGTTGTTAAAGAGATTCTCGAAAATAGTCTTGATGCGGGTGCTAGCCGGATCGAATTGGATATCGAGCAGGGCGGCGTCAAATTGATTCGATTGCGTGACGATGGTCAGGGCATCGAAAAAGAGGATCTAGCGCTGGCGCTTAGTCGTCATGCCACCAGTAAAATTCTCAATTTAGATGATCTCGAAGCGGTGGAAAGTCTTGGTTTTCGTGGCGAAGCACTGGCGTCAATCAGTTCTGTCTCGCGTCTTACGCTGACCTCACGCACAGCGGACCAAGAGGCAGGCTGGCAGGTACAGACCGAGGGGCGAGATATGACCGCTGAGGTCTCGCCGGCGGCCCATCCGCAGGGTTCAACCGTTGAAGTGCGGGATCTGTTTTTTAATACCCCGGCTAGACGCAAATTTCTTAAAACTGAAAAAACCGAGTTTAAGCATCTGGAAGAGGTGGTTAAACGGCTGGCGCTGAGTCGCTTTGATGTGGGGTTTACCTTAAAGCATAACCAGAAGGTGATTCATCAATTGCGTCCGGCGGTTAGTGAATCTGAACAAGAGCGGCGTATCTCGACGCTACTCTCCCCCGCCTTCATTGAAAACGCCATGAAGGTGGATGTCAGCGCAGCAGCCTCAGGGCTTCGATTATGGGGTTGGGTGGCGTTGCCAACCTTCTCGCGTAGTCAGGCAGATTTGCAGTATTTCTTTGTTAATGGCCGCATTATTCGCGATAAAGTGGTTGCCCATGCGCTGCGCCAGGCTTATCAAGACGTGCTCTATCATGGTCGTCATCCCGCCTATGTGCTGTATATGGAGCTGGATCCTAAGCTGGTGGATGTGAATGTGCATCCGACTAAGCATGAAGTGCGCTTTCGTGAAACGCGACTGGTCCATGACTTTATTTTTCGCACCACCCATCGGGTTATCGCTGATATTCGCCCAGAGCAGGGCAGCGAACCGGCCATTTCCGGCGCGGCCGCCAGTGAATTGCTGAGCCAAGTGCCGGGGCAGGCGCTGGCGCCTCAGAATTTTGAGCAAAGCCGGATGCCGCTGCATCAGTTGCAAGGACATGCTAATAGCATCACCGGCTCTGGGTTTGCTCCGTCCACTCGCTATGCTGCTGACCGTCCTAGCGTCGGGCAGGTGAGAGACCAGATCTCCGGATATGGCGCTCTGCACCCTCAGGGGGACGCAACGGTAGGGTTAGTGCCCGGTCAGGCGGTGGAAGCGGATGATAGCGAATGTCCTCCGTTGGGATACGCCATCGCACAGCTGCACGGTATTTTTGTCTTGGCGCAGAATTATGCGGGCTTGGTAGTCGTGGATATGCATGCCGCCCATGAACGGGTTGTGTACGAACGTATGAAGTTAGCCTATGAAGCCGAGGGCGTGCGAAGTCAGCCTTTGCTAGTACCAGTAAGTATGGCGGTGAGTTCGATGGAGGCTGACTGCGCTGAAGAGCACTCGGAGGTGTTTTCTAAGCTGGGTATTGAGATTGCACGAATGGGCGAGGAGACTCTCGTCATCCGGCAGGTGCCGGTAGCGTTGGCCAGTGCCGATATCAGCAAGTTAATTCTTGATGTGCTCGGTGATATGGTGATGTTTGGTACCAGTCAAAAAATCCAGCAGCATACTAATGAGTTGCTGGCGACGATGGCATGTCATGGTTCGGTCAGGGCTAATCGGCAATTGACCATCCCTGAGATGAATGCACTGTTAAGAGATATGGAGCGTACCGAACGGAGTGGTCAGTGTAACCATGGGCGGCCCACTTGGACGCAGATGTCGATGACCGATCTCGACAGCCTGTTTATGCGAGGGCAATAAGTTGAGTCAACCCATTGATGCAAGCGGTGCCCCGTTACCACCGGCTATTTTTCTGATGGGGCCAACAGCCTCCGGTAAAACCGATCTGGCGATGGCCTTATGTGATCGATTGCCCTGCGATATTATCAGTGTGGATTCGGCGATGATCTATCGCGAAATGAATATTGGCACGGCCACGCCGGATGCTGAGTTTTTATCCCGTTATCCCCACCGATTAGTCGATATTCTAGATCCTGCAGAGAGTTATTCAGCGGCCAATTTTAGAACCGATGCACTGCGTGAAATGGCAGAGATTCGTGCCGCCGGTCGAATTCCACTGCTGGTGGGCGGAACTATGCTCTACTATCAGGCGTTGCTGAAGGGGCTTGCGGTCTTACCTCAGGCTGACCAATCTATCCGTGATCGTTTGATTGCTGAAGCGGAGGTGCATGGTTGGGGTTATCTGCATCAGCGTTTGCAACAGATTGATCCGGTGGCGGCTGAGCGCATTCATCCAAACGATCCACAACGTATGCAGCGAGCGTTGGAGGTGTTTGAGCTGACCGGGCGCACGATGACTGAGTTATGGCAAGAACAGACATTGCAACAGTTGCCGTATGACGTTACGCAGATCTGTGTGATGCCCGAAGCGCGTAAAACGCTGCATGAACGAATTGAAAAGCGTTTTCATATGATGCTCGAGCAAGGCTTCGAAGCGGAAGTCAGAGCGCTGTGGGATCGAGGCGATCTGAATGCGCAGTTACCATCGGTGCGATGTGTGGGTTATCGACAGATGTGGGAGTACTTTGAGGGGCAGTTGGATTACCCCACGATGATCGAAAAAGGTGTCATCGCTACGCGACAATTAGCCAAACGACAGATAACCTGGCTGCGTAGTTGGGATAATCTGCACTATTTTGAATCAGCAGACCCTAATTTAACGAATAATGCCTTGAAATTGTTGGATGGGATCATTATATAATGCAGTACAGAAAATAAATTTTGGGCTGTCCGGCTTTTTAGTGACAGCATATTGTATCGCGGGGCATGAATTATGCTTCAGCAGCGGTGCACCACTTACTCTTAGGAAGGAGCTTCCAATGTCAAAAGGGCAATCGTTACAAGACCCTTATCTGAACGTACTACGTAAAGAACGGGTACCCGTTTCAATTTTTCTTGTAAATGGCATCAAACTTCAAGGACAGATTGAGTCCTTTGATCAGTTTGTGATTCTGCTGAAGAATACTGTCAGCCAGATGGTTTACAAGCACGCTATTTCTACTGTGGTTCCAGCCCGTCCGGTAAAACTACCGCAGGGTGATGAATCAACTGACTGAGGTTTTCATTGTTCTTTGAGCGCCCTGAGTCTGGCGAATGCGCCATTCTTGTTCATATCGATATGGCTGATGAGGTGGACCGCGAAAGTCCTAAAGAGCTCGAAGAGCTCGCTTTATCTGCCGGTGCAGATCCGGTTGCTTTTTTAACCGGATCTCGCAGTCTCCCCAACCCTAAAACATTTATCGGCTCTGGTAAGGTAGAAGAGCTGAGAGATCTTGTGCGTCTGCACGAAGCTGAATTAGTGATTTTCAATCACGGCCTCAGCCCCGGTCAGGAACGTGAGATCGAACGCGCGATTGAGTGCCGAGTGCTCGACCGTACCGGGTTGATTCTAGATATTTTTGCCCAGAGGGCCCGTACCCATGAAGGTAAACTTCAGGTGGAGTTGGCGCAGCTAGAGCATATGTCAACGCGTCTGGTGCGCGGCTGGACCCACCTTGAACGACAGAAAGGTGGTATCGGTCTGCGTGGTCCGGGTGAAACGCAGCTGGAAACCGATCGGCGATTACTGCGAGCGAGAATTAAAAGTATTCTCAAGCGGTTAGAGAAGGTGCGTAAGCAACGAGAGCAGGGGCGTCGTGCCCGTAGTCGCTCAGAAGTGCCAACGATCTCTTTGGTCGGTTATACCAATGCGGGTAAATCAACCCTGTTTAACCGTATTACCGATGCCGAGGTGTATGCCGCGGATCAGCTCTTTGCCACGCTTGATCCGACACTGCGTCGGATTGAGTTAGCCGATATCGGCCCGGCAATTTTAGCTGATACGGTAGGCTTTATTCGGCATCTTCCGCATAAGCTTGTTGAAGCGTTCCGTGCTACGCTGCAAGAAACAACCGAAGCAGAATTATTGCTGCATGTGATTGATGCTTACGATGAAGATCGACAGTCGCATATGCATGAAGTGCACTCAGTGTTGAAAGAGATCGGCGCTGATGAAGTGCTAACGCTTGAGGTTTATAACAAAATCGATATGCTCGAGAGGGCTGAAGCTCGTATCGATCGTAATGATGAAGGTAAACCGGTACGTGTATGGTTGTCTGCTGTATCGGGCGAAGGTATAGAGTTGCTGTTTCAGGCGATCACCGAGTTGCTGGTTGAAGATATTTTCCATCAGCAGTTGAGTTTGCAGCCAGAGGAAGGTGGCTTGCGTGCCCAGCTTTATGCTCAGGGTGCCGTGCTAAGTGAAGTAGTTGACGAGCATGGCGTGATCGATCTGGAAGTTCGGATTCAGAAAAAAGATCTGCTGCAGTTATTGAGTCGTATGAACATTGCACCGGAACGATACCTCGGTGCTAATGTCAACAAACCCGAGTGGTTGCATAGTTAACGTATGCTGCTTACAATTTTTTTAATGATTTAAACAGTTCTATAACGGAGAACAGTATGGCTTGGAATGAGCCTGGTGGTAACGGCAATAATCAGGACCCCTGGAACAACGGCGGTGATCGTCGTGGTGGCGGTAAAAAAGATCAGGGACCGCCTGATCTTGATGAGGCGCTGCAAAAATTACAAGAAAAGCTGAATGGCATTTTCGGTAAGAGCGGCGGCAATAAAGGTACCGGGGGTTCCGGCCCTTCATCTTCTTCCTCGGCGGGCTTTTTTGCCGTTGTGGTTGTGGTGGTGCTGGTAGGCTGGGCTGCGATGGGTTTCTACACCGTCGATCAGCAGGAGCGAGGTGTGGTACTTCGCTTGGGTAAATATCAGGAAACTGTAATGCCGGGTCTGCAGTGGAATCCGCCGATGATTGATCAGGTGATCACGACTAACGTAACTCGTGTCAGTGCTTACGAGCATCGTTCGCTGATGCTGACCGAAGATGAAAACATCGTTGATGTTAGCATGACGGTTCAGTACGTTATTTCGGATCCGGTTAATTATGCCTTGAAGGTTCGTGATCCTAATGCCAGCTTGCAGAATGCTTCTGAGTCGGCGCTTCGTCATACCGTAGGTTCATCTGAGATGAACTCTATTCTGACGGCGGGTCGAGAAGTGCTCGGTAGTGAAGTGAAGCAGCGTTTGCAGAACTTCATGGACGCTTATCAGACCGGTTTGCGGATTACACAGATCAATATTAAAGAAGCTAAAGCCCCTTCTCAGGTGCAGGATGCGTTTGATGACGTAATCAAGGCACGTGAGGATGAGCAGCGTTCGATTAACCAATCTGAATCTTACCGTAACGGTATCGTTCCTGAAGCGCGTGGTATTGCTCAGCGTATGAAGGAAGAGGCTAACGGTTATCGTGAGCGCGTTGTGGCGCAGGCAAAAGGTGATGCGCAGCGTTTCTCTTCTTTGTTGACCGAGTATCAAAAAGCACCAGAAGTTACTCGTGAACGTCTCTATCTTGATGCGATGGAGGAGGTGTTGTCGAAGAACTCTAAAGTGCTGATCGATGTTGAAGGTGGCAATAATATGATGTATCTGCCGCTGGATAAATTGGTCGAGAATCGTCCTCGGACCTCCACGGGTACATCAGGTGGTCGGTTGAGCAGTTCTGAATTACAGGATGTAACTGATCAGGTTATCGATCAATTGCGTCAGCGTCAGCAAACGACTACACGGGAGGCACGCTAATGTCGGGTAAATCAATGACAGGGTTGGTGATCGCACTCTTGCTGGTGGTGGTTGGCTTTAACACACTGTATATCATTAAAGAAACTGATCGGGCGGTATTGCTGAAGTTTGGTGAGATTGTTAATCCGGATATTAAACCTGGTTTGCATATCATGATCCCGGTGATCAACAAGATACGTAAGTTTGATGGCCGAGTGCAGACATTGGATGCACAGGCTCAGTCTTACCTGACGGTTGAGAAAAAGCGTCTGATCGTTGACTCTTTTATCAAGTGGCGCATCGTTGATCCGCAGAAATACTACACCGCTACATCGGGTGATGAGTATAAGGCAGCAGAACTGCTGTTCCCGAACGTTGATGCGGGGCTGCGTAACCAATTCGGTGAACGTACGCTGACAGAGGTTGTGTCTGGTGAACGTGATGAGCTGATGGTCGAGTTGGTTAACTCTTTGAGTGTCCAAACCAAAGACGAACTGGGTATCGAAATGATCGATATTCGAGTTAAGAAGATCGATCTGCCTCAAGAAGTATCTGCCTCTGTATATGAGCGGATGCGTACTGAGCGTGAGCGGGAAGCTCGTGAACTGCGTTCTCGTGGTAAAGAGCTGGCCGAAGGTATTCAAGCTGATGCTGACCGTCAAAAAGCGGTTATCGAAGCCAATGCCTATCGTGATGCTCAGCAGGTTCGTGGTGAAGGTGATGCTTTGGCCGCTAAGATCTATGCTGATGCCTATAACAAGGATGCTGAGTTTTACTCCTTCTATCGTAGTCTGAATGCTTATAAAGCAGCGTTTAATCAGCAGGGCGATATTATGGTGTTAAAACCGGATAGCGAATTTTTCCGCTACCTAGGCAACCCCAGCGGTAAGTGAGCGGAATAGGCCATTTGTCGTATAAAAAATCCGCGGAATAGGCTGCACTAAAGCGCCTGTTCCGTGGTAGAATTCATTAACCGGGTTGAGACCCGGTTTTTTTATGTGACGGCTGTGCCGTTGTGTTGAGGTAGGCCATGCATTCTGAGCTCTGGCACCCGTTGCTGATAGGTTTCTGTCTGATGCTGGTGATGGAAGGGATTATGCCTTTTCTCTATCCACAACGTTGGCGCAATTTGGTACATCAATTGGCTCTGGTGAGTAACCGGGGGCTGCGCATAACAGGTTTTATAAGCATGATGACCGGTGTCATTTTGCTTTATATATTCAACTGATCCACTGTATTTCGGAGAGTTACATGACGTTGGCAGAACGCTGGTTATTACCAGACGGCGTCAAAGAGGTGCTGCCGCCTCAGGCACAGCAGGTTGAGACTGCACGTCGTCGCTTGTTGGATCTTTATGATAGCTGGGGTTATGAGTTGGTCATGACGCCGCTGATAGAACACCTGAACTCACTGTTAGTGGGGGTTGGGAGAGATCTTGAACTGAATACGTTTAAAGTAACGGATCAGCTGACAGGTCGGATGTTGGGTATTCGTGCCGATATCACCCAGCAGGTAGCCCGTATTGATGCGAACCATCTGAGTTTTCAGGGGCCGGTTCGTTTTTGCTATTGCAGTACCATACTGCATACCTTGCCCGCTAATCCGCTGGCGTCTCGTAACCCTCTTCAGGTGGGTGCTGAACTGTTTGGTCATTCCGGTGTAGCCAGTGATGCCGAGATTATCTCGCTGATGGTTGAAACCTTGAATGCGATGCAGGTGAATCAAGAGCTGAGCATCGATCTAGGCCACGTGGGTATCTATCGTGGTTTGATGGGTGAGGCTGCCTTGAGCGCTGATCAAGAAGCTGAATATTTCGAGTTGTTACAGCGTAAAGATCTACCCGAAATCGCACGATTCCTAGCGCATTCAGCGTTAGATGAGCGAATTAAAACCTATTTAGCAGTGTTGCCTACTTTGCATGGTGGGCGTGAAGTACTGCAAAAGGCGCGCGCGTGTTTTGCGGGTGTCGAACAAACCATTATTGATGCGTTGGATTATCTGGGTGCTTTGGCAGACCTGATTTCTCAACGTTACCCGCAGCTGGATCTCTATTTCGATCTGAGTGAGCTGCGAGGTTATAACTATCATACCGGTGTGGTGTTTGCGGCTTATGTTCCGGCATTTGGGCAAGCGGTCGCGAAGGGTGGTCGTTATGATGAGGTCGGGCGTGATTTTGGTCGTGCCCGTCCGGCAACCGGATTTAGTGCTGATTTGAAAACGCTTGTGGGGTTATCGGCGGCGCAGGATAAACCTATACGCAAAGTGGTACGGGTACCGGCTGTTGAAGACTCTGCAGTGCAGGATGTTGTGGCTCAACTGAGAGCTCAGGGAGAGCGTGTTGTTCAGTTGCTGGATGAGACTGTTGTGGAAGATGCGCAGCAGTTCACTCATCAGTTGGTGCTGCAGGATGGAACTTGGGTTCTCGAGAGCCTGTAAATTATTAAGATTGACTAATCGCTAGAGACAACCAATGGGCAAAAACGTAGTTGTTTTAGGAACGCAGTGGGGCGACGAAGGTAAAGGTAAAATCGTCGACCTGTTAACAGATCAGGCAACCGCCGTGGCACGCTTTCAGGGTGGTCACAATGCGGGTCATACGCTGGTAATTGATGGTGAGAAAACAGTTCTTCACCTGATTCCATCCGGTATTCTGCGTGAAAATGTACTGTGTATGATCGGTAACGGTGTTGTGCTTTCTCCAGAAGCGCTGCTGAACGAGATAAATGAACTGGAAGGGCGTGGTGTTCCGGTACGTGAGCGTCTGCGTTTAAGCCCTGCCTGTACGCTGATTCTGCCGTACCATATTGCACTTGATCAGGCGCGTGAACTAGCGCGTGGTGAAGCTAAAATTGGTACAACGGGTCGTGGTATCGGGCCGGCGTATGAAGATAAAGTTGCGCGTCGTGGTTTGCGTTTGGATGATTTGATGAATCCAAAACGCTTTGCTGTGAAGCTGAAAGAAGTGTTGGAATACCATAACTTTGTACTGCAGAACTACTACAAAGTAGATGCGGTCAGCTATGATGAAGTGCTGAAAGAAGCGCTGGAAATGGCTGAAATTATGCGTCCAATGGTAGCTGATGTTACCTCTATTCTGCATGATTACCGTGAACGTGGTGAGAATATCATGTTTGAGGGCGCGCAGGGGTCGCTGCTGGATATCGATCATGGTACCTACCCTTATGTAACCTCATCTAATACAACAGCAGGCGGTACCTCAACGGGTAGTGGTTTTGGTCCGTTGTATCTGGATTATGTGCTGGGTATTACTAAAGCTTATACCACGCGTGTTGGTTCCGGTCCGTTCCCGACTCAGTTGGATTGCGAGATTGGTGAGCGTCTGGCTACCCGCGGTCACGAGTTTGGTGCGACTACAGGTCGTGCGCGTCGTTGTGGTTGGTTTGATGCGGTTGCACTGAAACATGCGATTCGTATCAACTCTGTTTCGGGTATCTGTTTGACTAAACTGGATGTTCTTGATGGTCTAGAAACCATTGATATCTGTGTTGGTTATAAAGATGCACAGGGGAATCTGGTTAATTCCCTCAGTGGCAGTGAAGATTATGAAGCGGTTGAGCCGGTTTATGAAACAATGCCTGGCTGGACGGAATCTACTCTAGGGGCTAAGACGCTCGAGGAGTTGCCTGCGGCTGCGGTTGCTTATATTAAGCGCCTTGAAGAGTTGACTGGTGCGCCGATCGATATTATTTCAACTGGTCCTGATCGGTTAGAAACGATTGTCCTGCGTCACCCGTTCGATGCTTAATTGCTATTTATAGTTGGCCGATAGTAGGCAGAAAAATCCCAGCGTCGGCTGGGATTTTTTGTATCTAGTGTTTGCTATTTTTGGGTATAAAAAAAACCGAGCAAAGCTCGGCTTTTTAGCATTAGGTAGAGCTTAAATGATCATTTAAGTTCGTCGTTTAATGCGGGGTGGATAACCTGTAATAATGCTTTCAGCATCTTAGGGTTGCCTGCCACTAGATTGCCAGAGCTCATGTAGTTATTGTTGCCTGTGAAGTCGGATAGTAAACCACCCGCTTCTTGGATCATGAGTGTGCCGGCTTCCATTTCTGACTGTTTTAAGCCAATTTGGAAGAAACCATCCAGTCGGCCCGCGGCTGTATAGGCAAGATTCAGTGCAGGTGAGCCACCGCTGTGAATACGGCCGTTTTCCAGTGATATATTCTTGAAAATCTGCTGGAAGCTATCGAGCTGGGCTTTGTCGCTGCTGCGGCCAAAGAAACCACTGCCAATGAGCGCGTTATCTAGCAGCTTGCGGTTGCTGACGCGCAGGCGTTTGCCGTTTAGTTGAACGCCTCGGCCACGGCTAGCGGTAAACTCTTCACTCGTTATAGGATTGAGGATGATCGCGTGTTCTAGTTTTCCTCGCTGATGGCAGGCAATGCTTAGGGCAAAGACTGGCAGCGCGTTGGAAAAGTTGGAAATGCTGTCAATCGGATTAACTGACCATATAACATCACAAACCCGATCTTCAGGTTTATGTGTGCCGGTATATTCACAGTTGATCTGATGATCGGGGTACGCCTTATGGATCGTATTAACGATAGTGCGTTCAGCTTGCTTGCAGGTGTCTTCGATATATTCGATAACACTTGATTGTTCTGATTTGATCAAATCGAGTCGTTCAATTGAACGGGAGATTTGTTCACCTGCGACGCGCGCTCCGCGCAGGGCGATATTAACCATCGGTTGCATCTGTAAATACCAGTAAGGGAACCAAAACGCGCATTATACAAAACAGTTGCCACATAAAGAACAGTCCATGATTAATAGTTGCAAAATATCTGCTAAAATATGGGCCTTTTTTGTAATGGCGGGTTAAAGATGCTGGAAAATATCCGAATCGTGCTGGTTAACACGACCCATCCTGGCAATATCGGTGGTGTGGCCCGGGCGATGAAAAATATGGGGTTGTCCGATCTTTGCCTGATTGAGCCGAGGTTGTTTCCTCATCGGGATGCTGATGCTCGGGCCGCGGGTGCTGATGATATTCTCAAGAATGCTTCTGTAGTGGAGAGTCTTGATGATGCGCTGGCTGATTGTCATTTAGTTGTGGGTACCAGTGCGCGTAGTCGTACTATTCCTTGGCCGCTGGTGAATCCGCGAGAACTAGCGGCAATTGTTTCGCCGCTACCGGTGACAACCCGTGTTGCTATTGTGTTTGGCCGGGAAGATCGTGGCTTGACTAATGAGGAGTTGCAGCGTTGTCATCAGCATGTGCATATTCCCGTTAATGAACAGTTTAGCTCGTTAAATCTTGCCGCTGCCGTGCAGGTGATTACCTATGAGATGCGCATGGCTAAAGAAGTTGATGTAAGCGATGCCAAGCCGCGCTGGGGTACGGAGTGGGATGTTGATCTTGCTGAAGGGCGTGAGCTTGAAATGCTGTTCGATCATTTTGAACAAGCGTTAACGGATATTGATTTTCTCGATCCAGAAAAACCACGTAATCTGATGCCTCGATTGCAGCGGCTGCTATTGCGGGCAGTGCCTGATAAAATAGAAGTCAATATTTTACGTGGTATGTTAACGGCTATTCAGAAGGGGTGTCGGCGCTAAGCTCTTGGTTTGTAAGCTGGCTTTTTTGTCGGTTATCGCTCTGCCTAATAGTTGACTGTTTTACTGGGTTTAATAGTTGACCAAAATGGTTGGTTATTGCATAATGTAATCAGCTTCGTTGAAGCATCAAGAATGACGGAGAGATTGCAAATGCGATTAACGACAAAAGGCCGCTATGCGGTGACAGCAATGCTCGACCTGGCAATTCATGCCGGCAATGGGCCTGTAAGTCTGGCCGATATATCAGAGCGGCAGGGCATTTCCCTGTCATACCTTGAACAATTATTTGCTAAGTTACGCCGTAATGAACTGGTCCGCAGTGTGCGCGGCCCCGGTGGTGGCTATCAGCTCAATCGTGAGCAGCAGGGTATTAATGTTGCTCAGGTAATTGACGCGGTGAATGAGTCAGTCGATGCAACAGGTTGTGGGCATACGGGTAGTTGTCAGGACGGCAGTATCTGTCTGACACACCATTTGTGGTGCGACTTAAGTAGCCAGATTCATGATTTTTTAAGCCAGATAACGCTGGCTGACCTGATGGAAAGAAAAGATGTTCGCACCGTCGCTAAGCGGCAGGATCGAGAGCACTTATCTTCATTTGAAGATTCACTTATTTCCGCAAAAGTAACGGCCTGAGAGACGGTTCAGGTTTTTGGAGAAGCATAGACAATGAAATTACCAATCTACTTTGATTATTCCGCTACTACACCTGTAGATCCCCGGGTTGCAGAGAAGATGATTGAGTGTCTAACGATGGACGGTAATTTTGGTAATCCGGCATCTCGTTCGCATGCTTACGGCTGGAAAGCTGAAGAAGCAGTTGAAACGGCGCGTCGTCAGGTTGCTGATTTATTAAATGCCGATCCACGCGAGATTGTCTGGACCTCCGGTGCTACCGAGTCTGATAATCTAGCAATTAAAGGTGTTGCGCATTTCTATCAGAAGAAGGGTAAGCACATTATCACCTCTAAGATTGAGCATAAGGCGGTACTTGATACTTGTCGCCAATTAGAGCGTGAAGGTTTTGAAGTAACTTATCTGGATCCAGATAAAGAAGGCATTATTCAGCCTGAAGCTATTGCTGCAGCGCTGCGTGACGATACAATTTTAGTATCTGTTATGCATGTTAATAATGAAATCGGCGTGATCAACGACATCGCGGCTATCGGTGAAATTACCCGAGCTAACGGTGTATTGTTACATGTTGATGCGGCCCAGAGTGCCGGCAAAGTTGATATCGATGTTGTGGCGATGAAAGTCGACCTGATCTCTCTTTCTGCCCATAAAATGTACGGTCCAAAAGGCATGGGCGCACTTTATGTTCGTCGTAAGCCTCGTGTACGTCTGGAAGCGCAGATGCATGGTGGTGGTCATGAGCGTGGTATGCGTTCCGGTACGCTGGCGACTCATCAGATTGTTGGTATGGGTGAAGCTGCTGCGATTGCAAAGGCTGAGATGCATGAAGAGATCGAACGTATTGGTGCTCTGAAGAGGCGTTTCTGGGATGGTCTTTCTGATATGGAAGAGATCTACCTGAATGGTTCTCGTGATCAGCGTTACATTGGTAATATGAACGTTAGCTTCAACTTTGTTGAGGGTGAGTCATTATTGATGTCGCTTAAAGATCTTGCGGTTTCGTCTGGATCTGCCTGTACTTCTGCTAGCTTGGAGCCCTCATATGTGCTGCGAGCGTTAGGGTTAAATGATGAGATGGCGCATAGTTCTATTCGTTTCTCAATTGGTCGTTTTACGACAGAAGAAGATATTGATCGGGCTGTCGTTGAAATTCGTACAGCCGTAGGTAAGCTCCGTGAATTATCGCCTTTGTGGGATATGTATAAAGACGGTGTGGATTTAAGCAAAGTTGAATGGGTCCATCACTAGTCTTAACTAGGTGGATACTGCTTTAGGAGGTCGTTATGGCTTATAGTGAACAGGTTATCGATCATTACGAGAATCCTCGTAATGTCGGCAAAATGAATGATCAAGACGATAACATCGGTACTGGTATGGTGGGTGCACCTGCTTGTGGTGACGTGATGCGCCTGCAGATTAAAGTCAGTGACGACGGCGTTATCGAAGATGCAAAATTTAAGACCTACGGTTGTGGTTCAGCGATCGCTTCTAGCTCACTCGTTACCGAGTGGGTGAAAGGCATGACTTTGGATCAAGCCCAGGAACTTAAAAATACGACAATCGCAGAAGAGTTGGCGTTGCCGCCGGTTAAAATTCACTGCTCTGTTTTGGCAGAGGATGCGATTAAAGCGGCTGTTGCTGACTATAAAGAGAAGCAGGCGAAGAAGTAATAACGGAGCCTTAGGCTCAATGGAGTAAACGGATTCATGGCAATTTCAATGACACCGGCTGCGTCTGATCATATTGGCAAATATCTGAAAGGGCGTGGCCACGGGTTTGGTATTCGTCTTGGGGTGCGCACGTCGGGCTGCTCTGGCATGGCTTATGTGCTGGAGTTTGTTGATGATATTCAGGAAGAAGATCAGGTGTTTGAATCGGACGGTGTTAAAGTTGTAATTGATCCTAAGAGTCTTCTCTATCTTGACGGAACCGAGTTAGACTTTGTTAAAGAGGGTCTTAACGAAGGGTTTAAGTTTAATAACCCTAACGTCAAAAATGAGTGTGGTTGTGGCGAAAGCTTTAATATTTGATGCATCATTGGTTTAAGTCGCTGACAACCACTCTTTTTCACCTGCTGGTTATATGATGGATATTACCCAGAACTATTTCGAATTTTTAGCTCTGCCGGTGACGTATCAGCTGGATCTGCAAGCTTTATCTGAACGAAGCCGGGAGTTGCAAAAGACGCTGCACCCGGATCGTTTCTCTCACCTGTCCGACAGAGAGCGTAGGCTTTCTGTTCAATATACGGCATACCTCAATGAAGCGGTCGCGACGCTTAAAAATCCTTTGTCGCGCGCTCAGTATCTGTTGAAATTAGAAGGGATTGATACCTTCTCTGAATCTCAGGTACAGCTTGATCCCATGTTTCTTATGCAGCAGATGGAGTTGCGCGAGTCGCTAGAGGATATCGCCAGTGCATCGGATCCGGACGCTGATATTGAGCGGCTCCGGCAGACGGTAGAGCAGGAGATGAAGTCACTGCGTGAACAGTTTGATAGTTACTATCAACAATCGACGCCTTCAGCCCATGAAGCCGCAGCCGTCTGTGTCAGAAAGATGCAGTTTATTGATAAGCTGGGCCGTGAGATTGAAGTTTTGGAAGATCAACTTTTCGACGAATAAATAAATATGGCGTTATTGCAGATTGCAGAACCGGGACAAAGTCCTGAGCCTCACAAGCGTAAGCTGGCGGTGGGCATTGATTTAGGTACGACTAATTCACTGGTTGCGGCTGTTCGCAGTGGCGAATCAACAACATTATCTGATGAGGGCGGCAGTCACTTATTGCCCTCTGTTGTCCGTTATACGGAACAGGGCGTGGTGGTTGGCCAAGCGGCATTGGCAAAAGCCTCGGTCGATCCTTTCAATACGATTGTGTCAGTAAAACGACTAATGGGTCGTGGTATTACGGATCTGAAAGGCTTGCAGGGCGAAGCGGTTTACCGTTTCAGCGAGCGCGAGGGGGGGATGCCGTATTTGCAGACGGTCGCCGGGGATAAAAGCCCTGTTGAGATCTCTGCGGAAATTTTAAAGACTTTGAAGGCCCGGGCACGCGCAACCTTAGAAGGCGAGCTTGAGGGAGCGGTTATTACCGTGCCGGCCTATTTTGATGATGCACAGCGTCAGGCAACCAAAGATGCGGCACAGTTGGCGGGCATTAAAGTGCTACGCTTGCTCAATGAGCCAACGGCGGCTGCGGTTGCCTATGGTTTAGATCAAGCGGCTGAGGGGGTTATTGCTGTTTATGATCTCGGTGGCGGTACCTTCGATATCTCTATTTTGCGCCTTAATAAAGGTGTGTTTGAGGTGCTGGCGACCGGTGGCGATAGCGCTTTGGGTGGTGATGATTTTGATCTCTCCTTAGCGCAGTGGTTTCTCGAACAGTTGGGCGGCAAAGAAGTGGTTGCCGGTGAGTCACGTTACCTCACCGAGAAAGCCCGTTGGGTTAAAGAACAGTTGACCGAACATGCAACGGTTAATGTTGATTTGGATCATGCGGGTCAGAAAGTCAGCCTAGAGGTCTCTCGGGCGTTATTTGATAGTCTCGTTGAACCGCTGATCAATAAGACTATCCGGGCTTGTCGCCGATCCTTAAGGGATGCAGGTGTCGAGCTTGATGAAGTTCAAGATGTGGTCATGGTCGGTGGTAGTACGCGGGTTCCGGTAGTGCGTACTCGGGTCGAGCAGTTTTTCCAGCGTGCTCCCCGCATTGATATCGATCCCGATCGTGTCGTGGCGGTTGGTGCCGCCATTCAAGCGGATGTCTTAGCGGGTAATAAGCCTGATAGCGAAATGTTGCTGCTGGATGTGTTGCCATTGTCGCTGGGTCTGGAAACCATGGGGGGCTTGGCGGAAAAAGTTATCCACCGCAACACTTCGATTCCGGTGGCCCGGGCGCAGGAGTTTACCACCTATCAAGACGGCCAAACGGCGATGATGATTCATGTGGTGCAAGGTGAGCGAGAACTGGTATCTGATTGTCGCTCGCTGGCTCAATTTGTGCTCCGTGGTATTCCGCCAATGGCGGCCGGCGCGGCGAAGATTCGGGTAACATTTCAAGTTGATGCTGATGGTCTTCTGGGGGTGTCGGCTAAAGAGTTATCCACCGGGGTTGAAAGTGAAATTCAGGTGAAGCCCTCCTATGGGCTGGATGATAACGAGATTGCTGATATGCTGAAGGCCTCTTATAGCTTCGCTGAAGAGGATATGGTGTTGCGCAACCTGCGTGAACAGCAGGTTGAAGCGGATCGACTACTGTCGTCGCTTGAGCAGGCGATGCAAACTGACGGCAATGCGTTATTGACGGCTGAAGAAGTGGCGCATTTGCGTGAGCAGATGGGACTTTTACAGACGTTACGTGACGGCTCTGATGCGGGCTTGATTGAGCAGGGCGTCAAGGTGCTATCTCAGGCCAGTGATTTTTTTGCTGCGCGACGGATGGATCAAAGCATTAAAAACGCTCTTAAAGGGCATAGTATTGACGAGATTGAGGGGAATTCCTGATGCCGCAAATTATTTTTCTGCCCCACGATGAACTTTGCCCTGAGGGTAAGGTGATTGAGGCCGAAGTAGGCGAGTCAATTTGTGATGCTGCGTTGCGCGAAGGTATCGAGATTGAGCACGCTTGTGAAAAATCCTGTGCTTGTACCACTTGTCACGTCATTGTACGTGAAGGGTTTAATACCCTAGAAGAGTCAGACGAGCTCGAAGACGATATGCTGGATAAAGCATGGGGGCTTGAGCCGGAATCTCGTTTGAGTTGTCAGGCTTTGGTTGGCGATGATGATCTGGTGGTTGAAATTCCTAGGTATACCATTAACCAAGTGTCTGAACGGCACTGATTATTAAGTTATAGGCGTGATCGGAGATAGTTATGAAGTGGGTAGATGTTTACGATATCGCAATTGACCTTGATGAGACGTATCCCGATACAGACCCGCTGACGGTGAGTTTTCCTGATCTGTATGAGTGGGTGATGGCGTTGGAGGGTTTTGACGATGACCCTGATCGGTGCGGTGAGAAAGTACTGGAAGGGATTCAGATGGCCTGGATTGAAGAGCGTCAGTAGATGATATTTAAATAGCCCGCATTAGCGGGCTTTTTCGTGGGCACTGATGCTGTTCAGTTAGCATCGGTTAGCGTATAATTGCGCGTTTCATTTTTCTGGCATCCCTGCGACTTTGGTCTGCTGGCCGCCAACTGCCCTGAACTTTTATACAAAGGATTAATAGCACATGGCTATCGAACGTACTTTTTCTATCATTAAGCCTGATGCCGTTGCAAAAAACGTTATTGGTAAAATCGTTTCTCGTTTCGAGTCTAACGGTCTGAAAATCGTTGAAATGCAGCTTAAGCAACTGACTCGTGAAGAAGCTGAAGGTTTCTATGCAGAGCACAAAGAACGTCCTTTCTTTGCTGATCTGGTTGAATTCATGACTTCTGGTCCTGTTGTTGTTCAGGTACTTGAAGGCGAAAACGCAATTGCGTTAAACCGTGAGCTGATGGGTGCGACTAACCCACAAGAAGCGGCTGAAGGAACTATCCGTCGTGACTTCGCTGAGTCTATTGATGCGAATGCAGTACACGGTTCTGATTCACCTGCTTCTGCAGAACGCGAGATCGCTTACTTCTTTGCTAAGTAAGTTGTCCCTGCGGGCCGCTATTCGGCGGCCCGTCATTTCATGAACGTTGAGGTCAATATGACTGAATCCACCCGTAAAATTAACCTGCTCGGATACTCTCCTAAAAAATTGGAAGAGTTTTTTGTGAGTATCGGCGAAAAGCCTTTTCGGTCGACCCAGGTGCTGAAATGGATTCATCAATTTGGTGCCAGCAGCTTTGATGAAATGACTAACATCAGTAAGTCATTGAGGCAGAAACTGAGCGAAGTCTCCGAAATTCGTGAGCCTGATATACTGGTGCAGAATATTTCTAAAGATGGCACCCGTAAATGGGTCATTCAGCTAGATGGCGGTTCCGCTGTTGAGATGGTGCTGATCCCCGATAATGGCCGTGCGACTCTGTGTATCTCATCACAGATTGGCTGCTCGTTAGACTGCAGCTTCTGTTCGACGGGTAAGCAGGGGTTTAACCGCAACCTCAGTGCCGCCGAAATTATTGGTCAGGTCAGGGTTGCGATCCGCTCATTTGGGCCTTTTGATCCCTCCGGTGACCGCCGGGTGACCAATGTAGTGTTCATGGGAATGGGCGAGCCATTGATGAACTTCGACAATGTGGTCGATGGTATTCATCTGATGATGGACGATAATGCTTATGGGTTGTCGAAGCGGCGTGTTACGTTAAGCACCGCCGGTGTTGTACCGCAAATTGATAAGCTCAGTCAGGTGACTGATGTATCCTTGGCGATCTCGTTGCATGCGCCTACCGATGAGTTGCGTGATCAACTTGTACCGATCAATAAGCGTTACCCGATTGCCGAATTGGTTGATGCCTGTAACCGTTATATGGCGAGTTTGAAAGATAAGCGTGTTATAACAGTTGAATATACCTTGATTGCAGGTATTAATGACCATCCAAGTCAAGCGAAGCAGCTAGTTAAGTTGTTAAAACGTTTACCCTGCAAGCTAAACCTAATACCATTTAATCCGTTCCCTAATTCAGACTATCGTCGTCCGTCTGAAGATGCGATCCAAGCGTTTAAGATGGTGTTGGTCAAAGCGGGTGTTATTACCACGGTGCGAAGAACCCGAGGTGATGATGTCGATGCGGCATGTGGACAGTTGGTTGGACAGGTTATGGACCGTACCCGACGTAGTGAAAAATATATACCGCTAAAAGATGCCAGTGGGGTGCAGCAGGAACCACCTCGTTAATCAACTAAAGGTGATATAAATCTCGCCAGGAGTGAATAAGATTGAAAGGTTATCTGATATTACTGATTAGTCTATTGATTACTGGTTGCGCGGGACAGGATGTCACGACGACAGAGCAGGGTATTCCTCAAGCGGTTCAAGCTTATAACTCTTTGGGGATGCAATATCTGCGTAGAGGTGACACGCCTAATGCCAAGTTGGCATTTCAGCGCTCCGTGGTAATCGATCCGGATTCCGCTCAAGCATATAACGGCTTGGCCATGGTGTTTCAGTTAGAAGAAGACACGCAGTTGGCTGAAAGTTACTTTAAGAAAGCGATTGATGTCGAGCCTGACAGCGCCATGATGCACAATAATTATGGTGCTTTTTTGTTTAGTCTTAAGCGCTATCCGCAAGCCTGTAAAGAGCTTGCTCGTGCGACGGAAGATCCTTTTTATAATCAGCGTAGTCAGGCATTTGAGAACCTTGGTCGATGTTATCTATTGATTGATCGCTTAGATGCCGCTGAACATGCCTTTAAACGTAGTCTCACACTGACACCCAACCGTCCGCTAGCCATACTGCAATTAGCAGATGTGATGATTAAGAAGGGTAGTGTCGACGAGGCTGTTAGTTTGTTCGATCAGTTTAGCACGATGGTGAACGATAAACGGGTTCAGCATAGTGCTCAGAGTCTATGGCTAGGGGTACAAATATCCCGGCTGAAGAATAGTGGCATTGATGCTGCGACCTATGGTCTGATCCTGAAAAACATGTATCCGGATTCAGAAGAGTATCGGCAGTATAAGGAGTCTACTCCGTGAGTAATGAGCAGTTACTGAGTCACGAAACTGAAGAGCATGGTAAGGCCTTTCCGGCAGCTGAGTTTGCTGCCGCAAGAGAGCAGCAAGGGCTAACGAAAAATGATGTTGCCCGGGAACTAAGACTGTCAGAAAAATATATTGATTCACTTGAACGCGGGGCGTTCGATGAGCTGCCTAGCATGGTGTTTGCGCGGGGCTATGTACAATCCTATACCAAACTGCTGAAGTTGGATGTTAATCGCTACTTGGCGCTGTTTGATAACTTATACGGCCGCGCGAGTGCCGGTAATGCGCCGCAGTTTCGTATAAGTCCCGGAGTACAGTCGACCGCCAAACTGGGTGATCCAGTGATTAAATGGTCGGCTTGGGTATTTGTGCTAGCGATTGTTGCGGCCACCGTTTGGTGGTGGAAAATACAGCAGGGTACCGATTTAGCGGTATCGTTCTCTCCAGCAACGGAGTCGGTGGAGGTTGAATCGGTCGATGGCAGCACTCTGATTGTTCCGTCAGGTATTTCTCACCGGGATGAACTGCAGACTCTTGTGCAGCCAGAAATTAATTTAGTCAGCCAAGACTCTGAAGACGGTGCGATAACAGAACTTACCTCTGAGAGTGAAGCCACCGAGGCTGAGGCGGCTGATACTCCTGCGGTAGCGTCTGATGAGGCCGAAGTGCAGGCAGAAACTGCATCACAGCCGGTTGATACGGGTGATGTATCGCTGCGTATTACGTTTAACGATGAATGCTGGGTGAGTGTTGAAGACCACACCGGTAAAGTACTTGAAATGCGGGTTAAGCCAGCGGGTAGCGAGTTAAGTGTTTCTGGGGAAGCACCGCTCAAACTGCTGTTGGGGCGTGTTGAAGCGGTCGATAATGTGTTTCTTAATGGCTCGCCAATAGAGTTTAATCGTGATAGTCGTTCAGGTGTGGTGCGGTTGACGCTGCCACAAAGTGAATAAAGTTTTAACAGATTAGGTAATGAACATTGGCCAAGATTAACGCCATACGTGGAATGAATGACATCCTGCCAGACCAGACACCGGTGTGGCAGTTTCTTGAATCGACAGTCAAATCAGTGCTCGGTACTTATGGATATACAGAGATCCGTATGCCGATTGTTGAACAGACGGACCTCTTTAAGCGCTCTATCGGTGAAGTAACCGATATTGTTGAGAAAGAGATGTATACCTTTGAAGACCGTAATGGCGAAAGCCTCACGTTGCGGCCTGAGGGTACGGCGAGCTGTGTACGCGCGGGCGAAGAGCATGGCCTGTTATTCAATCAAGCTCAGCGGCTCTGGTATCAGGGGCCGATGTTCCGCTATGAAAAACCTCAAAAAGGCCGTTATCGCCAGTTTCATCAAATCGGTATTGAAACCTTTGGTATGGCCAATGCAGATATTGACGCTGAAGTGATTATGCTGAGTGCGCGTCTCTGGAAAGCGCTGGGCATTGCTGATGCTGTCACGTTGCAGCTTAATTCACTGGGAAGCAATGTCGCCCGGGCTGAATATAAAGAAGCCCTAGTTGCCTATTTGTCAGCACGGAAAGATCAACTGGATGAAGATAGTCAGCGCCGCCTAAGCAGTAATCCATTACGGATTCTGGATAGTAAAGATGCTAACACGCAGGCGTTGTTGAATGATGCGCCTTCGCTCGTTGACTATATCGATGATGAGTCCCGAGAACATTTTTCTGAACTATGTAACATGCTCGACCAAGCGGGTATTGCTTATGAGCTGAACCCCCGCCTAGTTCGTGGCCTTGATTACTACTGCAAAACGGTTTTTGAATGGGTTACCGATAAGTTGGGTGCTCAAGGAACAGTCTGTGCTGGTGGGCGTTATGACGGCCTGGTTAAACAGTTGGGCGGTCGTCCGACACCGGCTGTTGGTTTTGCTATGGGCGTTGAACGCCTGATTCTGTTGCTAGAAACGCTAAATGTTATTCCTGATGATGTTAAGCAACCATTTGATCTTTATTTGGCGGCTGAGCATAAAGGCTTGCAGACCTCATTGATGGTGTTAGCTGAGCAATTAAGAAATGATGTCCCTGGTATGCGAATTAGAGTGCACTGTGCAGGCTTGAAAAATATCAGCAGCAAAGCGCGTCAGACGGGGGCTCCTTGGGTGGTGCTGGTGCGTGAAGAAAACGCGTCCTTGATGGCAAACCTGTGGTATAACTCTGAACCAACCTATGATGTTCAGGTCAACAACCTGAGCGGCTTGCTGCAACAACAGCAACAGGCATAATAATTAAATTGAGAAAGGCGATTAGGAGCAAGCTGTGTCAGATATGCGCACCGAAGAAGAACAGGTTGAAGCATTAAAGAATTGGTGGAAAGAGAACGGTAAATCACTGTTACTCGGTATCGCTTTGACCCTAGCTGTCGTATTTGGCTGGAAAGGTTGGCAGAACAACCAGCAGGTGACGGCTGAAAACGCAGCAGTGGTCTATCAGAATCTGGTGCAAGCGGTGGCGTTAGCTAGCGCGCCGCAAGCAACTGAAGATCAGCGTACAACGGCGACGCATCTGGCTAAATCTCTCAAAGAGGAATTTGGTGATACGGCTTACGCTCGATTTGGGGCTTTGTTTAGTGCCCGTCTTTATGTTGGCAGCGGTGATTATTCCGCCGCATTGAGTGAGCTTGATTGGGTGCTGGCTCAGGCTCCTGATGATGTTATGAAAACTGTCGCCTCGATGCGTAAAGCGCGTGTGATGGCGGCTATGGGCGATGTAGAGCAGGCAGTTGCGCTATTGGAAGGCCTTAAAACACCAAGTTTTAGTGTCAGCATTGCTGAATTGAAAGGTGATCTCTATCGCCAACTAGGTAACCTTGATAAAGCGCGTAACGCATATCAAGCCGCTGTCGCTGATGCCCCTCAGGGTACGCGCCCACTTCTTAATCTGAAGTTAGACAGTCTGGCCGTAAAAGGAAGCTAACTGATGAAACAACAATTGTGTCGTGTGTTATTGCTGGCCACCTGTACTTTGACAATCTCAGCGTGCGGTTGGTGGGGTGGTGAGGTAGAGATTGAGCCTGCTGAACTGGTTGATTTTGAGGCTGAGAAAAAGGTTGATGTCCTGTGGAGTAAATCTGTAGGGGCCGGCTTGGGTGAGAAATTTAACAAACTGAGCTTGGCGATTAATGGCGATGTTGTTTATGCCACCGATATCGAAGGCAGTGTATTTGCATTTGATCGCAAGGATGGCCATTCGCTTTGGAGTACAGAGCTAGAAGCGCCGATTGTTGGTGGCGTTGGTGTTGGGCCTAATCATGTTGCTGTTGCGACAGAAAGCGGTGAAGTGGTGATGCTGAGCGCTGATGATGGTACAGAAATGTGGCGTCAGCAGATGAGTAGTGAAACCCTCAGTCCTGTGCAGATGAATACGGATATGGCGGTCGCACAGCTACAAAATGGCAAGCTGGTTGCGATGAACATCAGTACCGGGGAACGGCTCTGGACCTATGATAGCCAGATTCCTCGTCTGACCTTGCGCGGTACGAGTGCGCCTATCGTAGCGGCCAACGTTACTATCGCGGGTTTTGCTAATGGTAAAATGGTTGCTGTTCGCAATGATTCCGGTGTGGAATTATGGGAACGCCGAGTCACGGTGCCTGAGGGCAAAACGGAACTTGAGCGGCTTATCGATATTGATTCACGGCCTCTCTATATTGACGGGGTGATCTATATTGTTAGTTATCAGGGTAAGCTAGTTGCGGTCAGTGCATCCGATGCGCAAATTCTCTGGTCACAAACGGCATCCAGCTATCAGAGTCTGGCAGCGGGCTTTGGTAATATCTATGTGAGTCAGGCGAATGGTTTTATCGAAGCTTTTGATCAGCGTAGCAGTGCGAGTGTATGGCGCCAGGCGGCACTTGAAAATCGTCAGACGACCTCACCAGCGGTACTAGGTACTACGGTTGTAGTCGGTGATTATGAGGGCTATGTGCACTTTATGTCTCAGGTTGATGGACACTTCGTTGCTCGCTATCGGGCTGACTCTGATGGTTTGCGTGGCGATATGGTTGTTGTAGATGATGTGCTGTATGTATTGGGTAACGGTGGGCGCTTGGTGGCGTTGCAGTTAAACTAGTCATAGCGTTTTTGATTCGGCGGTTATCTGTTAAGTCAGATAGCCGCTATTTTGTTTTAGATGAATACGTTTTTTAAACATTGGTAATAAAAATATGCTTCCGGTAATTGCACTCGTCGGCCGACCAAATGTAGGTAAGTCGACACTGTTTAACAGACTGACAAAAAGTCGCGACGCTCTTGTCGCTGACTATTCCGGTCTGACTCGTGACCGGAAGTATGGTGAAGGCCGTCTGGGTGATCGGGATTATATTGTGGTTGATACCGGCGGTATTTCCGGGGACGAAGACGGTATCGACTATAAGATGGCTGAACAGTCATTGCTAGCGATTGAAGAAGCTGACATTGTTTTGTTTTTGGTGGACGGTCGTGCCGGCCTTAATCCTGCTGATGAAATGATTGCAGATCATTTGCGTCGATCGGAAAAAGAAAGCTACCTCATTGTTAATAAGACCGATGGTCTTGATCCTGATGTGGCGATGTCTGACTTTTATGGTTTAGGTTTGTCAGAACCTTTACCTATTGCCGCATCGCATGGTCGTGGTGTGACTCAATTGGTTGAGTATGTGCTGTCTGAAATTCCGTTGCGTGATGAGTCCGCAGAGGAAGAAGAGCGTCAGCGACAGAAGAAAATAGCGATTATTGGTCGGCCTAACGTGGGCAAGTCAACGCTGGTCAACCGTATCTTAGGTGAAGACCGGGTGGTTGTTTTCGATCAGGCGGGAACCACACGGGATAGCGTGTATATTCCTTTTGAGCGAGACGGCGAGCCCTATACCTTGATTGATACTGCTGGTATTCGTCGACGTAAGAATGTGACTGAAGCAGTGGAAAAGTTTTCTATTATTAAGACGCTGCGTGCGATCAATGATGCCAATGTCGTTGTTTTGGTGATTGATGCGCGAGAAGGTGTATCTGATCAAGATCTGCATCTGCTTGGGTATGTGCTTGATGCCGGGCGTTCTTTGGTGATTGCTATTAATAAATGGGATGGCATGACCGGGGAAGAAAAAGAGGAAGTGCGTGAACAGCTGCGTCGTCGTCTTGAGTTTGTTTCTTTTGCGCGGATGCATTTTATCTCGGCATTACACGGCAGTGGCGTGGGTAACCTATTTGTGTCAGTCGATGAAGCCTATGGCTTTGCTATGACAAAGTGGGCGACCAATAAACTAACACGATTATTGGAAGATATTGTTGCTGATCACCAGCCGCCGATGGTGAATGGTAATCGGATTAAGTTGCGTTATGCGCACCAAGGTGGGTCTAATCCACCGATTATCGTTATTCATGGTAATCAAACAAGCTCATTGCCGGGCTCTTATAAGCGCTATCTGGAAAATAAATTTACCAAAGTGCTTGGTATTAAAGGCACACCGCTACGGTTTGAGTTTAAGAGTAGCGACAATCCCTTTAAGGATAAGAAAAACGAACTAAGTAAGCGGCAAGTGATGAAAAAGCTACGCCAGAAGTTGCATAACGACAAGCAGAAAAAGAAAGGCAGAAAGAAATAAGGCCAGCCATATAGCACTTGAATAGAAAATATAGATTAGTCGTTACTAAGTACAAACCACAAAAACCGCCGTCAGGCGGTTTTTGCGTTCATGTAGGAACTTCTTCTAGGGGCGATGAGTTAAAAAGGCTGAAATTTAACAATATGGGCCAAGGGGTTTGTATATTCTTGTGGAAGCCTCTTCCAAAGGCGATAGCTTTAGACTGTTGTCTCGTTGAATTGCATGATCTAGCTCTCTAGCAGGGTCTATCTATATAAACAGGAGGCTGCCGCTAAAAATCCGACCTTTTTCACAAAATCTTAACTTTTTCGTGCTGGTCCTGTTGACTCATTGGCTGTGCGGTGTAGAATGCGCCTCCTCGCTTGAGACAGCCACCGGAAACGGTCACTGAAACAGGTTGAGCTGTTCGATTAACCCATTGAAAGCACGGCGTTTAACGCAAGCTTTTAACAGCGGAAAGTTGAACAGGAAGTCGCCGACTTCGTTTGAGGATTTGTTAAAAATTCTTAAACAAAATGGTTGACTTCATCAGGGTGTTGAGTAGAATACGCACCTCGCTTGAGACGGCGAAAGCGAACAGCTTTCGCAAAGTGGCTGAAGAATTCAGTCTGCATTTTCAAGCAACGCTCTTTAACAGATAGATCAGATAATTCGT
>NZ_JBLWZV010000004.1:0-286501 GCF_048266285.1 Amphritea sp. | reverse complement strand
CCGAACTCGGAAGTGAAACGTCTTAGCGCCAATGGTAGTGTGGGGATTCCCCATGCGAGAGTAGGTCATCGCCAAGCTTCAAATAAGAGACAGCCCCGATCATTAGTTTGGTCGGGGCTTTTTCGTTTTGGGTGTTTTGGCGTTTTGTTTGCCAGCACAAGAGTTAACCATCAGCCGGTGCTTCAATCATCAACTTGCTTCAATCTCCGCCCCCCATTCTTACTGCTACAAAGGCTATACTGATATTTGTCATGAATCGTTGAAGTGGTCTATGTTATGGTTCACATCGGTTTGCCGTGTTCGCCCGAGTGGCTTTGCAGCTTGATTGGGGTGTTGTTTGGCTTGCTAGGAGGGGCAGTTATTTTATATATTGCCTATCTCGTTTATCAGGCTTGGCGCGATAATCGCGGCAACTGATTTCAATTACTAAGCAGGTAGATAATGTATACCGAAGAAGATATTCGCCGTTTACGTTGGCAGAGCCGCAGAGGCATGCTGGAGCTGGACGTACTGTTTGTGCCTTTTGTTGAAGACGCGTTTGCTGATCTCGATGAGGAGGACCAAGATCGATTTGTTAAATTACTCGCCTGTGAAGACACCGACCTATTTGTTTGGTTAATGGAGCGTGGTGAGGCAGATGACCCTGATTTACAACGTATCGTGCGGATAATTTTGGATCGTGTTCAGCCCGTTTCAAGTTGAGATAAAGCCCTCCGTCATTAGTCGGGGGGTATTTTTACTTCTAACTGTATTGTCACTGGTGTCGATATGGCTCTCCGGTCTGAGTGTTACTCTTCAGGTTGTACTTAGCCTTCTCTGTGGTTGTTATGTGTTTTATGGTTGGCCGCGCTTTATTTCCCTTACTCATCATCGTTGCATTACCGGATTGCGTTGGCTTGCGGATAAAAATGTCTTGGCGGTCTGTCTCGTAGGGGAGGGTTGGGTAGAAGTTGAGGCAGTGCAACAGCGACTGTCGTTTCCATTGCTGCTTGGCCTCAGTGTCAAACTTAGAGGGGCGCGTAGGACAGTCGCTGTGGTGATCTGGCCTGATAGTGTTAGCGCTGATCAGTTTCGTAAGTTACGTGTGTTATTGCGGTTCGCACCACCGCCGCTTAATGCCAGTCATAATTAACGGGAGTTAGGATGGTATCCCTAGCTTCTAATCCGCTTTCTGGGTAATCAAGAGTGTAGTGAAGTCCGCGACTTTCCTGCCGACGCATGGCTGAGCGTATAATTAGATCGGCAACCACCGCTAGATTTCGTAATTCAAGCAGATCTCGGCTTACCTTGTAGTTACTGTAATATTCGCTAATCTCTTGTTGTAATAGATCCACCCGATGTTTCGCCCGCTGTAGGCGTTTATTGGTTCTAACGATACCCACGTAATCCCACATGAAACGTCGTAGTTCATCCCAATTGTGGGCGATAATGACATCCTCGTCAGAGTCGGTGACCTGGCTTTCATCCCAGGCGGGTATCTCTGGCAGTTCTCCTAAGGGGTGGTTGTGGCTGATGATATGACTGGCAGCCGATGAGGCGTACACGATGCACTCTAACAGGGAGTTACTTGCTAACCGATTGGCACCGTGTAGTCCTGTAAAAGAGGTCTCTCCAATGGCATACAGCCCTTCTACATCACTCATACCATGTTGATTGACCATAATCCCACCACAGGTGTAATGAGCCGCCGGTACAACAGGTATGGCTTCTTTGGTGATGTCGATACCGTATTTTAGGCAACGTTCATAAATAGTAGGAAAGTGTTGTTTTACAAATTCGGCGGGTTTATGGGAGATATCTAGAAATAGACAATCGCAGCCGAGGCGTTTCATTTCATGATCGATCGCTCTGGCGACAATGTCCCGTGGTGCTAGTTCGCCACGATCATCGAACTTGTCCATGAATCGACTGCCATCGGGTAACCGCAGTTTTCCGCCTTCACCGCGTACCGCTTCTGAAATCAAAAAAGATTTTGCTTGAGGATGGTATAGGCAGGTAGGGTGGAATTGATTGAATTCTAAGTTGCCTACGCGGCAACCGGCGCGCCAAGCCATGGCAATTCCATCTCCTGAAGCGCCATCAGGGTTGCTGGTGTAAAGGTAGGCCTTACTGACCCCGCCCGTAGCGAGTACCGTGGAGCCCGCTTTAAAGACGTCTACATGGCCGCTGTTATGGTCTAGGACATAAGCGCCAATACAGCGATTTTCAGGGAGGTTGAGCTTATGGCGTGTGATAAGGTCAACGGCGATGCGGTCTTCAAACAAATGAATATTGTTTCGGGCTTTGGCGCGTTCTATCAATGTTTGCTGAATCGCCTGGCCGGTCGCATCGGCGGAATGGATGATTCGACGATGGCTATGGCCGCCCTCTTTGGTTAAATGATACTCATTGCCTTCACGGGTGAAGGGCACTCCTTGCTCAATAAGCCAGTTGATACTCTCTTTGCCATGTTCAACGGTAAAGGAAACAGCATCGGGGCGGCTTAGGTTGGCACCAGCGGTGATGGTGTCTTGAAAGTGGGCTTGAGTGCTATCCGTATCATCAAGAACGGCAGCGACACCACCTTGAGCTTGGTATGTCGAGCCGCTGGTGAGGCTGGCTTTACTGAGAACGGCGATTTTATATGAGTCTGGTAGCTGCAAGGCTAGTCCCAGTCCTGAGGCGCCACTACCAATGATCAAGACATCGAACTGAAACTCATTACTCATCTGCGCATTCTCTACCGCTATTATTTCAAGGGCTAATTATTGCTCGAACCACCGGTTGTGGGCCAGAGTATCGGGGTAAATTTATTAATTTTTTTTGATATAAGGGAACTTAGTGGCTAGAAAGGCCTCTTACCCTATAACTTAAGTTCAGCTCTGGTAAAGAGTTGCATGTAATAGGGGGTGGCATTCATACTTCCTTGTAGCAGCTGAGAAAAGCTACATTTGTTGGGAACTGTTCATACAATAAGGAATCGAATGTCCAGCGAGAGCCAAGCATCGATAGATCAAAAGCTGGTCAAGCGAGTTCAGGAAGGTGATAAAACTGCCTTTGATCTGTTGGTTAAAAAATACCAGCATAAAATAATCGGCCTAATAGGGCGATATGTTTATGACCATCATGAGGCGATGGATGTGTCCCAAGAGGCATTTATAAAAGCGTATCGTGCGCTACCGAATTTCCGCGGCGACAGCGCTTTTTATACATGGCTTTACCGGATAGCGATCAATACGGCTAAGAATCATTTAGTCGCTAAAGGTCGCAGACCACCGGATATGGATATCGACGTAGACGATGCCCATCATCTGGAAGGAGATAGCGGCTTAAAAGATATTGAAACCCCGGAGAATAGTTTATACCGGGATGAGTTGGCCCAGGTCGTTAGAAATGCGATGGATAAGCTCCCTCAGGATCTTCGCGCGGCATTGTCTTTGCGTGAATTCGATGGCTTGAGTTATGAAGATATAGCTCAAATTATGGATTGTCCGGTCGGTACTGTACGTTCACGTATCTTCAGGGCTCGGGAAGCGATCGATAAAGAGATATCGCCTCTGTTTAACTGACTTATATGCCTCCTCGTTGTAGGTGGTAAAGGATAACAGAGCGTTAAATTAAACAGTTGTGCTGTTTAGTACTAATAATGGGTGGAACGATTTCACCCTGTATCTGTAACGCAGGTACTTAATCCGTTAGGAGTTGGCTAATGAGCGAACAACCCAAAGAAGCTCTTTCCGCATTGATGGACAATGAAGTCGGTGACTTTGAGTTACGTAGCCTGTTGAAGCAGAGTGCTGAGAATCCTGCGCTGTCACAACAATGGCAACGTTACCATGTTGCCAGTTCGCTACTCAAAAATGAGCAGTTAGGTCGTGGCGATATTAGTGCTGCCGTTATGCAAGCTATTGATGCTGAGCCAGTGTTTGAAAAAGTAGCTGCTGATGTGGCTGAAAAACAGGGACTTTCTAAGAAAAGCTTCTTCAAGCCTTTGATGAGCATGGCGGTTGCCGCGTCAGTGACGGCGGTTGTTATTCTCGGCGGACAGAATTTTGGTCTTAATTCACCTGCGACCGTCGATGCCAGTTTAGCGCAGGCGCCTCAGCCTGCTACGAGTATGGGGCAGACAAGTCTTGTACCTTCTCGTAACTTGATGCGTGCGCAGTTTGGTGCTCCGGCGATTGCACATCAAGCGAATAGCGATAATGATAATATTATTCGCTTTAATGCCGGTCTAAATAGCTATATTCAGCAACATAATGTGTTGCGTCAAGGGCAGTTGGTCAGCTCAACACCGGGTTGGATTCCTGATGGATATTCTGCGGTAAAAAATGCGATGGCTCCCGGGGCCGAACTGACGGTGTTTAGTAATGGGGTTAACTCTTTTACGTTGAGCATTGAGCGTACCGGTAGTTCAGCTGTGCCTGAAGGTGCGACGCAAATGGGTGATATGGTTGCCGTTGGTAAAAAAGTAGATCAGTTCTTTGTCACCGTTGTTGGTGATGTACCTTTGATGGTGGCTGATCGGGTGGCTAATTCAATTGAGAAAATACAGTAATTAAACATGCTTGAAGAAAACGGTCGTGTTGTACGGGTTGGGTCTGACGCTGTTTGGGTTGAAATGATTAAACAGAGCGCCTGCTCGAGCTGTAGTGCACAAAAAGGCTGCGGGCAAAGCCTGCTAGCCAAAATTGGCGACGGTAAACGGTTAGAAATTCAAGTGGATAACCCGCAGCAGCTCGCTGTTATGGTCAATGACCAGGTGACCTTAGGGGTCGGCGAGCGATCATTTCTAACCGCTTCGTTACTGGTTTACCTTTTACCGTTACTGACCATGTTTATCGTTTCAGTGACCGTACAGCTGTCGGGTTTTTCTGAGCCACAAGTGATTTTAAGCGCTGTTTTGGGGTTAGTAGGTGGTTTCCTGCTAACCCGGTTTATGTCTGGTCTTATAAGCCAAAATTGCAGTTACCGACCGGTGCTGCTTCGTAGAGTTTGATTTACCTTTAGTAATCATTGATATGCAGGATAAACGATATGAAACTCGTCAGAGCGACTTTTAGTCTAGTTCTATTCTGGTTGTGCGTGAGCAGTGTGCATGCCGCATTGCCAGAGTTTAAGGATTTGGTAAAACAGACGTCTCCCGCCGTCGTTAATATTAGTACGGTGCAGCAGGTGTCTACGCGGGTTCAGGGAATGCCTGACCTTCAGCTACCGGAAGGGCAGCAGATTCCCGATATTTTCCGTCATTTCTTTCGTATCCCCGAAGGTTATGGTAATTCGCAGAAGCACAAAGCCCCGCAATCCTTGGGTTCTGGCTTCATTATCTCTGATGATGGTTATATTCTGACGAACCATCATGTGGTGGCTGATGCGGATAAAGTCATTGTCCGGTTGAGTGATCGACGTGAACTGGAAGCAAAGATTATTGGTTCTGATAAACGTTCTGATGTGGCGCTATTAAAAATTGATGCGACCGATCTGCCGGTGGTCAAAATTGGTGACTCTGCTAAAGCAGAAGTAGGTGAGTGGGTACTCGCTATCGGTTCTCCTTTTGGTTTTGATCATTCGGTCACGGCCGGTATTATCAGTGCCACCGACAGAAGCCTGGCGAATGAAACCTATGTTCCCTTTATTCAGACGGATGTGGCGATCAACCCAGGTAACTCTGGTGGCCCGCTGTTTAACTTGAAGGGGGAGGTTATTGGTATTAACTCCCAAATCTATACCCGTTCCGGCGGATTTATGGGGTTATCTTTTTCTATCCCGATGAATGTTGCGATGGAAGTCGTCGATCAACTGAAGGATAGCGGTAAGGTAAGCCGTGGCTGGTTAGGTGTGATTATTCAAGAAGTGAGTCGCGATTTAGCTGAATCTTTTGGCTTGGATAAGCCAGAGGGCGCGCTGGTTGCAACCGTGCTGCCGGATAGCCCAGCGGAAGCTGCGGGTATTCGTGAAGGGGATATTATTTACAGTTTTAATGGTCATCCGATTGATCGTTCCGGTGATCTGCCGCATCAAGTTGGCCGCATTCCGCCAGAAACCGATGCAACCGTGGGCGTTGTTCGTGGAGGCAAGAAACAATCGATTACCGTAACTATTGGCTTACTGCCTGCGTCGGGCGAAGTGCTGAAAACATCGGCTAACAATGAAAAAGCCTCAACCAATCGTTTGAATATCCATCTCAGTGAGTTGGATGATCAGTTACGTGAACGATTAGGGGTAACCTCCGGTGTTGTGGTGCGTCAAGTTGAAGAGGGCGCGGGCGCTGATTCCGGTTTGATGGTCGGTGATGTGATTACCATGCTTAATGGCGAAGAGATTAGTTCGATTGAATCCTTTGCTGACGCGGTTGAGGCACTGCCAGATAACAAAGCTGTGCCGATGCGGATCGTGCGTCGGGGTAGCCCAATGTTTATTCCGCTTAAACTTAAATAGTCTGTAGCGACTATACCGGGGGCTTTATGCCCCCTTTTGTTTATTTTCAGATGCGTTTCTCTTTGATGGTCGTAACAGATGAAATACGGTACACTTGCCGGCTTCAGAATTGCGCCCTGACGACGGGGTTGCATGGTTAAATTTATTAGCTGGTGATTCCGTAGTGAGTAAGCTCGAACACATTCGTAACTTTTCGATTATTGCCCATATTGACCATGGCAAATCTACCTTAGCAGATCGCTTTATTCAGACCTGCGGTGGCTTAGCTGAGCGGGAGATGGAACAGCAAGTTCTGGATTCTATGGATCTTGAACGGGAACGCGGAATCACCATCAAGGCACAGAGTGTAACGCTTAATTACACGGCTAAAGATGGCAAGGTTTATCAACTTAACTTTATCGATACCCCGGGGCATGTCGATTTCAGTTATGAGGTATCTCGTTCCTTAGCGGCCTGTGAAGGTGCCTTGCTGGTTGTTGATGCCGCTCAGGGGGTTGAAGCACAGTCCGTGGCAAATTGTTATACCGCGCTGGAACAAGGGCTGGAAGTGCTACCGATCCTGAATAAAATGGATCTGCCTCAGGCTGAGCCTGAACGGGTTCGTAACGAGATCGAGGAAGTTATCGGTATCGAAGCGGAACATGCAGTGGCCTGTAGTGCTAAGAGTGGCTTAGGTATCGATGATGTACTGGAAGCCCTAGTTAAGCATATTCCGCCACCAGAAGGTGATCCTGATGCGCCGCTGCAGGCGTTAATTATCGATTCTTGGTTTGATAACTACCTTGGCGTTGTTTCATTGGTGCGGGTAAAACAGGGCACTTTACGTAAGAAAGATAAGATTCTGATTAAATCGAACCGCCAAGTTCAGCCAGTTGATGGTGTTGGTATCTTTACGCCGAAACGTACTGAAACCGGCGTCCTGCGAGCGGGTGAAGTTGGCTATGTGGTTGCCGGTATCAAAGATATTCACGGTGCGCCGGTGGGTGATACGATTACTCATGCTAAAACTCCTGATGTTGAAACCTTGCCAGGCTTTAAGCGGGTGCAGCCGCAGGTCTATGCCGGTCTGTTCCCAACCAGTTCGGATGACTATGAAGACTTTCGTGAAGCGCTCGATAAACTGACGTTGAACGACGCTTCGTTGTTCTTTGAACCCGAATCTTCGGATGCACTGGGATTTGGTTTCCGTTGTGGTTTCCTCGGGATGCTTCATATGGAGATCATTCAAGAGCGACTAGAACGTGAATACAATCTTGATCTAGTCACTACCGCGCCAACTGTAGTTTACGAGTTGGAACTGAATAGCGGTGAAGTGGTTCAGATTGATAGCCCATCGAAACTACCCGATCCCGGCTCGATCAAAGAGATGCGAGAGCCGATAGTGGAAGCCAATATTCTTGTACCTCAGGAATATTTAGGGCAGGTGATCGGTTTGTGTGTCGATAAACGGGGCGTGCAGAAAAATATGAATTTCGTCGGCAATCAGGTTCAGGTGTCTTATGAGCTGCCGATGGCTGAAGTGGTATTGGACTTCTTTGACCGTCTTAAGTCGGTTAGTCGAGGATACGCTTCCCTTGAATATAACTTTGTCCGCTTTCAGCCTGCCCAACTGGTGCGGCTGGATATTCTCATTAATGGTGAGAAGGTCGATGCGTTGGCGGTTATTTTGCATAAAGATAATGCACCTTACCGTGGCCGTCTGTTGTGTGAAAAGATGAAAGAGCTGATTCCGCGGCAGATGTTTGATGTCGCTATTCAGGCAGCGATTGGCGGTAAGATTATCTCCCGAACCAATGTTAAGGCGCTACGTAAGAACGTTATTGCTAAATGTTATGGTGGCGATGTCAGTCGTAAGAAAAAACTGCTACAAAAGCAGAAAGAAGGTAAGAAACGGATGAAACAGGTGGGAAGGGTTGAGATTCCTCAGGATGCCTTCCTTGCAGTTTTGAAAGTTGATGGTTAGGACACAGACGCATGGATTTTGATTTCGCACTGATACTGGTAGTACTTACCTTTGTGGCCGCATTGGGCTGGGTGTATGACCGACTGGTGTTGGCTAGTGCGCGTAATGCGCGTATCGCCGCAGCAGAGCAAGCTAGTGGTGTACTACCCGAAGCCACACTCGAACAATTAAATAAAGAAAACGCTGTTGTCGACCTGTGTCGTTCGCTGTTTCCAGTGCTATTAGTGGTGCTGATTTTGCGTTCTTTTGTGGTTGAGCCGTTTCAGATTCCGTCTGGGTCAATGAAGCCAACGCTGAAGATCGGCGACTTTATTCTGGTTAATAAGTGGCATTATGGTTTCCGTTTACCGGTGATCGGTACTAAAGTTATCCCTATGAACACGCCGTTACGAGGCGATGTGGTGGTGTTTAAATACCCTAACGACACGCGTATTAATTATATAAAACGGGTTGTTGGGTTACCGGGTGATCGGATTCGTTATCAGAATAAAACGGTTTATGTTAATGGTGAACCACAAGCGCAGCAATTGCTTGAACAGTTACCGCCGCAGAACCCTCGGTTACTGTTGATCGATGAGACATTAGGTGATGTGAGCCATCAGATCTATCGCGATGTTGCGCCACCCCGTCAGCCCGCCGAATGGGTCGTACCCGAAGGACAGTATTTTGTCATGGGGGATAACCGTGATAATAGTAACGATAGCCGTTTCTGGGGCTTTGTGCCTGATGAGCTGCTAGTAGGCAAAGCATTCGCAGTGTGGATGCATTGGCAGGATTTCTTTACCCTGCCTAATTTCAGTGATGTACGCACTATCCATTAAAAGGAAAATTGGGGTAAGTTATGTCAATACGGAATAAGCAACAGGGCGTCTCTTTTTTCGCTCTGATGATCATCTTGATTGTCGCAGGCGTGTTTTTTGCGGTTGGAATGAAGTTGTTTCCGGTCTATTGGGATCACAGTCTGGTGACCTCCATGATGGAAGAGTTAGTAGAAGAGCCTGATACCAAAAAAGACAACCCGGCTGAAACCCGTCAAAAAATTAGTAAGCGACTGCGCATTAATCAGGTGAGCTTGCCGGTTAGTGACGCTGTGATTATCGCTGAAAAAGAAGGGGTGAAACTAATCACCCTGAAATACGATGTAACTGTACCTATGTTTTACAATGTTGATGCAGTGGTTAAATTCCACGAACAGTATGAAGTGATTATCCGTTGATTATTAAGCCTGCCACCGACCTCGCTAAAAAGCTGGGGTATCAGTTTAAAGACGAGAGCATGATTGAATTAGCTCTCACCCACCGTAGCCACGGAAAGCGTAACAATGAACGTTTGGAGTTTCTAGGAGACTCGATTCTTAATTTCGTTATCGCCGAAGCACTTTACCGACGCTTTCCTGAAGCGAAGGAAGGTCAGCTCAGTCGGCTGCGTGCTCAGTTAGTCAAAGGTGAGACGCTAGCCGAATTGGCTCGTGAAATGAAGCTCGGCGATTATTTGCGGCTAGGTTCAGGCGAACTGAAAAGTGGCGGTTATCGACGCGATTCTATTTTGGCCGATGCGGTTGAGGCGATTATTGGCGCCATCTATCTCGATAGTGATATGGATAGTTGCCGGCCTTATATTTTGGGTTGGTATCAATCCCGTCTAGAGCAGACATCTCTGCTAGACACCCAGAAGGATTCTAAAACGCGCTTGCAGGAGTTTTTACAGTCCCGTCGTGCGCCGTTACCAGATTATGAACTGCTGTCTGTCAGTGGCGAAGCGCATCAACAGACTTTTGAAATTCGTTGTGCCGTAGCCCTGTTGGATCAGCCGACGGATGGTAAAGGTAGTAGCCGTCGTCAGGCTGAACAGAATGCCGCTAAAAAGGCGCTTGATAAACTGAAGGTGGTTAAATGAGTCGTGATCTGAGTTATCTGCTAGATCAGCCCAGTGATAATCAGCACTGCGGATTTGTTGCCATCATTGGTCGCCCGAATGTGGGTAAATCAACGCTGATGAATAATATCCTTGGGCAGAAATTGAGTATTACTTCCCGTAAACCTCAGACGACTCGCCATCAGATTGTTGGTATTAAAACCGAGGGTGATGTGCAAGCGGTGTATGTTGATACCCCGGGGCTGCATAAAGATCAGGATAAAGCGATTAACCGTTATATGAACAAAGCGGCGAGTTCTGCGTTGCGTGATGTTGATGTGGTGGTTTTTATTATTGATCGTACGGCTTGGACCGAAGAAGACGAAATTGTATTTGAAAAGCTAGGCGGTATTAAATGCCCTGTGATTCTCGTGATCAATAAAATTGATCAGCTCGATGACAAAGAGTCCCTCCTGCCACACCTTGAAACATTGTCGCAAAAAATGGACTTTCTCGAGATTATCCCGATCTCCGCTAAAAACGGCACCAGTGTTGATCGCCTAGAAGCGGTGATTAATGAACACCTGCCTAAGAGTATTCATTTTTACCCGGATGATCAGATTACCGATCGTAGTTCGCGTTTTTTGGCGGCTGAATTGGTGCGTGAGAAGTTAATGCGTAATCTCGGTGATGAGGTACCCTACGGGACCACCGTTGAGATTGAAGAGTTTAAGCGCAATGAACGGGGTATCTTGATTATTAGCGCTTTGATCTTAGTTGAACGTGAAGGCCAGAAGCGCATCGTTATTGGCGATAAGGGTGATAAGATTAAAGGCATCGGCCGAGACGCGCGCTTGGATATGGAAAAGATGTTTGACTCTAAGGTGATGCTAAATCTTTGGGTTAAAGTGCGTAGCAACTGGTCGGATGACGAGCGGGCCCTGCGCAGCCTTGGATACAACGATATAGAGTGACTGAAGGTCGCGGATGAGTTATCAGGTTGAAGCTCAGGCGGCTTACGTCCTGCATACCCGTCCGTACCGGGAGACCAGCTTATTGGTCGATCTCTTTACCTTAGAGCAGGGTAAAGTCAGTGCGGTAGTTAAAGGCGCTCGTAGCCCGCGTTCTCGAATGCGAGCGATGATGCAGCCATTCACTCCCTTACAGATTAGTTTACGTGGCCGTCACGAGTTAAAGACCTTAATTCAGGCTGAAGCGGTTGCCGCGCCGGTATTTCTTAAAGGGGATGCACTGATTTGCGGTCTGTATGTGAATGAACTCCTCGAACGCTTGTTACAACCCTCGGACCCCCATCCACGACTCTATGTTTTTTATCAATATGTTTTGAATGAGCTTCTGGCCGCGAACGATATCGAGTTAGCCCTGCGTACATTCGAGCAACATCTGTTACAGCAGTTAGGCTACCAATTTGATGTACAAGGTTGCCAGCCCGATAATATCTATCGCTATGAGTCATCCCAAGGTTTTATTTTGGTGAAGCAGTTTTCGGATGCCGTTAAACCGTTTTGTTTTAGTGGTGATCAGTTAATCGGTATTGTGGCTGAGCAGTATCATCGTCCGGAGATTCGTCGTGCCGCGAAACGCTTGATGCGGCTGGCGTTGGAAACGCAACTAGGGAGTCGGCCACTGCGCAGCCGTGAGTTATTACAGGGTTATCGACCCAAGCCTCCCGTTGCAACGCCATAAGGTTATCGGTCTGTTCAGACTATTGCTGGCAGCAGGATTCTAGTAAGCTTTGTCGAGATAGGTATCATCATCGTTTTGTTGATGTTTCGCTGTTTTTATTTCTATTTTAGAAGAGGTTAATCGTGGTTGAGCCAAGCCGTTTATTACTGGGTGTCAATATTGATCATATCGCCACACTGCGTCAGGCACGGGGCACCCGTTATCCTGATCCGGTACAGGCCGCGGCGCTGGCTGAAGAAGCTGGAGCCGATGGTATTACTGTGCATCTGCGCGAAGATCGTCGACATATTCAAGATCGTGATATCTACTTGTTGGCGGATACCCTGCAAACACGGATGAATTTTGAGATGGCCGTGACGGATGAGATGGTCGGCATCGCTGAACAAGTTCAGCCAGGTCATGCGTGTCTTGTGCCTGAAAAACGGGAAGAGCTGACCACCGAAGGTGGATTAGATGTGGTTGGCCAACAGCAAAAAATTAAAGCCGCCTGTGATCGTTTAGCTGCGGCTGGGGTTGAAGTCTCTTTGTTTATCGACCCCGAGCAAGATCAAATTGATGCAACCTTAGCTTGCGGTGCGCCGGTTATTGAATTGCATACCGGTGCTTATGCCGATGCGGAAACCGCAACCGAGCAGAAGGCCGAACTCGCACGTATTCAAGCGGCGGCTACTTATGCCTTCAGCAAAGGACTGATTGTGAATGCCGGACACGGGCTCAACTATCACAATGTTGAACAGATTGCTGAGATTCCGGAAATCAATGAACTGAATATTGGTCATGGGATTATCGCCCGTGCGGTTTTTGTTGGCTTAAAAGAGGCGATTGCTGAGATGCGTCGTTTGCTGATGGAAACTCAAGTGCGGGTTCAATCATTACGGGATGCCGTGCGTCGATGATCATCGGTGTTGGCACGGATCTATTGGATATCCGCCGCATTGGTAAGGCGCTGGAGCGAACGCCACGCCTTGCTGAGCGGATTCTGACGGCATCAGAACTAGCGCAGTTTCAGCGTGCCTCCCAACCGGTCAACTTTCTGGCAAAACGCTTTGCGGCTAAAGAAGCGGCGGTTAAAGCGCTGGGTACAGGAATTGGTCGAGGTATCAGTTGGCAGCATTTTTCGGTGAGCTACGATAGCTTAGGCCGGCCGTTAATGACGATGAACGGCGGTGCGCAGGAAAAAGCCGAGCAGCTAGGAATTCGTCAGATACATATCTCTTACAGTGACGAAACCGATCATATTATCGCGTTTGCTGTGGCTGAATCCTAATCGCGGCACTTAGCTCTGTTTAGTGTCATTCAGAACTGTTTTTGATTGAGCTTTTAGGGCGCCACCGGTACTATTCTGGTTGTTATTTCTGATATATAAAATCAATTTTTAATTTCTTTTAGTTATATTCTTATATTGGCTTTAAGAGCGGCGGGCGTACAGGTTTATGAGTATGAATTTTCCAACCATTGAAGATTATGTGGGTAATACGCCCCTTGTGCGTCTGCAACGGCTTGATGTTGGCCGTGGGAATACAGTGCTCTGTAAGCTAGAAGGCAATAACCCGGCTGGCTCGGTTAAAGACCGTCCGGCGATGAGTATGATTCAATTAGCTGAACAACGGGGGCAGATTTCACCGGGAGATACCTTGATCGAAGCAACCTCGGGGAATACCGGGATTGCCTTGGCAATGGCGGCGGCGATCAAAGGCTATAACATGACCCTGATTATGCCGGATAACAGCAGTGAAGAACGTAAAACGTCGATGACGGCCTACGGCGCTCAACTTATCTCGGTAACGTCAGAGCAAGGTATGGAAGGTGCACGGGATCTAGCACTGAAGATGCAAGCGGATGGACAGGGAATTGTACTCGATCAGTTTGCCAATATGGATAATCCTGAAGCCCATTACCGTGGCACAGGGCCTGAACTGTGGCAGCAAACAGAGGGGCGTATTACCCACTTTGTTAGTGCGATGGGCACAACGGGTACGATCATGGGCACCTCCCGCTATCTGAAAGAGCAAAATTCAGCGGTGCAGGTTGTTGGCTTGCAGCCAGCAGAAGGCGCCGCTATTCCCGGGATTCGTCGCTGGCCTGAAGCTTACCTACCAAAGATTTTTGAAGCTTCACGGGTGGATCGAGTGCTCGATATTACCCAGCAAGAGGCGGAGCAAACCATGTGCGCTTTGGCTCAACAAGAGGGAATCTTCTGCGGTGTTTCTTCCGGTGGGGCTGTTGCCGGGGCGTTACGGTTAGCGCAAGAGGTCGATAATGCCATTATCGTGTGCATTATCTGCGACCGTGGTGATCGTTACTTATCCACCGGCGTTTTTAGTCATTAACCTGGCGTCTTAACACTGCGCATTAAAGGGGCCTGTGGCTCCTTTTTTTTGCCTGAATAGCGCTGTTTTCAAGTTAAGTTAGACTAAGGGTTGCGCTTAATTCGGCTTAACTTACTCGCTATTAAAGGCCTGAAATAATAGAATGGGCCGCGGTATGCGCTATTGATTTTATACATTGTTTTAGCTTCTGTTATCGGTTTGTGGTGGTATTTAACAGAGGCTGTAGGGCGCAGACGTTTTTAGGGTATTAGGTAACTAGGGAGTGGCGTAGCGCTGTGGTAAAAGTACGCGAAGATCATCCGATACAGGCTGATGGTAGTATCGATCTGGAAATGTGGCTGGAACGGTTGCAAGAACAGGTCGAACTTAAGGATGTTGATACCGTCCGTCAGGCATGTTTGTATGCTCAACAGCTAAAAGAAGAGGCGGAGCCCTCAGAAGATTCATGGAGTGATTGTGATAGTTACCTAACCGGTCTGGAGATGGCGCAGATTTTGGTTGAGTTAAATCAGGATCAAGATGCTTTAGTGGCGGCTATTCTCTATCGCAGTGTGCGTGAGAAACGTACCACACTGGAAGATATTCGTCGTCGCTTTGGTCAGACAATTACGACGCTGATTGATGGCGTATTGCAGATGGCGGCTATCGGTAGCCGGCAGAACCCACGGCGTGAAAATGTCTTGGGACAGAGTGGCAATCCGCTGGATAATGTCCGCAAAATGTTGGTCTCAATGATCGATGATGTGCGGGTTGTGCTGATTAAAATTGCCGAGCGTACTTGTGCGATTCGACGGGTTAAAGGTGACTCCCGCAAGAAACGTTACCTGGTGGCCCGTGAGGTCTTTGATGTTTATGCGCCGCTGGCTCATCGACTGGGTATTGGTCATATTAAGTGGGAACTGGAAGACCTTTCTTTCCGCTATCTAAAGCCTAACGATTACAAGCAGATTGCCTCCCTGCTGGATGAGAAGCGTCTCGACCGCCAGCAGTTTATCGAAGATTCTGTCAATATTCTCAATACCGAATTAGAAAAGGTGAATATTGAAGGCGATGTGATGGGGCGTGCCAAGCACATCTACAGTATCTGGCGCAAAATGCAGCGCAAGAACATCGCTTTTAACCAAGTGTATGATATTCGAGCAGTAAGAATCTTGGTGCCGGAGATTCGTGATTGCTATACCGTTTTGGGTATTGTTCACGGTCTGTGGCGCAATATCCCTCACGAGTTTGATGACTACATCGCATCGCCTAAGCCGAATGGCTACCGCTCTTTACACACCGCGGTGTTTGGTCCGTCCGGTAAGGTGTTAGAGATTCAGATTCGCACCTTCTCAATGCATGAAGAGGCTGAGTTAGGGGTCTGTGCTCACTGGCTTTACAAAGGTACCGATACTAAATCAACCAGTTCGAGTTACGAAGATAAGATCGCTTGGTTGCGTCAGGTGCTGGAGTGGACTGAAGACCTGAGTGATTCAGAAGCGTTTTCTGAAGTGATCAGTGGTGATGTTGCTCATGACCGAGTGTATGTCTTTACTCCTGAGGGACATGTGGTTGATATGCCGGTTAAATCGACCCCGGTTGATTTTGCTTACCGGGTTCATACCGAGGTTGGGCACCGTTGTCGCGGCGCCAAAGTGAATGGCCGAATCGTACCATTAACTCGGCAGTTACAAACCGGTGATCAGGTGGAAATTTTGACCGCCAATGAGGAACATCCTCGGCGTGATTGGTTAAACCCTAACTTGGGGTACATCACCAGCGCTCGTTCCCGGGCTAAAGTTCAGCACTGGTTTAAACTGCAGGACAAAGACAAAAACGCGGCGGCGGGTAAGAAAATTATTGATCGCGAGTTCCGCCGTTTGGCGCTTGAGAGTAGCGACCTTAACTTTACCCAGATGGCCAAAGAGGTGAATCATCGCACCGCCGACGATATGTACGCGGCCCTAGGTGCCGGTGATATCCGCTTGTCGCAGGTTATTAATGCGGCGCAACAGCAGGTTGAAACCGATCATCAAGAAGCGCAGCTTGATCTTGCGCTGCCGGGTAATAACGGCCGGGTTAATCGGGGTACGGGCTCTGACGGTATTAATATCCGTGGCGTTGGTAATCTATTAACCACGATTGCGCCTTGCTGTAAGCCGGTGCCTGGCGATCTGATTATTGGTTATATCACCAAAAATCGGGGTGTTTCCATTCACCGGGAAGACTGTATTAATGTGTTTCAGTTGCGCCAGCATGAAGGTGAACGGGTCGTTGAGGTTAGCTGGGGTGAAGAGGCTGAATCAACCTACCCAGTGGATATCTTCGTCGAAGCGTTCGATCGCGCCGGTTTGCTACGTGATCTGATGATGGTTATGGCCAATGAAAACATCAACCTAGTGGCTGCGCATACTCAGTCGGATAAGAAGAGTAATATTGCTCAACTGACCCTGACCATTGAGATCAGTCGCCTAGAGTTGCTGGGTAAAATTATGGATAAAATTAATCAGATTCCGAATGTGACCGATGTTCATCGACAGCGAAGTGGCTCCTGATGGCCGTGCAATATAGCCTTAATGACCTGATCTCTTTGATGGCGAGACTGCGAGACCCTGAGGATGGCTGTCCTTGGGATCTCAAGCAGGATTTTGCCAGTATTGTCCCGCATACGTTGGAAGAAGCGTACGAAGTGGCTGATGCTATCGAGCGTCAGGATTGGCCCCATCTACAAGGTGAGCTGGGTGATTTACTGTTTCAGGTGATCTTTTATGCTCGCCTCGCCGAAGAACAGCAGGGCTATGGTTTTGGTGAGATTGTTGACACGCTGGTTAAAAAATTGATCCGTCGTCATCCACATGTTTTCCCTGATGGTACTTTAGCCAGTCGGCGCACCGCTGAACCGCTGAATGAGCAAACCATCAAGGCAACGTGGGAGGCCATTAAAGCGACTGAACGGGGTGAAAAACCACTTCAGGATGTGCGCGTTTTAGATGATATTCCGATGGCTCTTCCGGCCCTTAATCGTGCCGAGAAATTACAGAAACGGGCTGCTCAGGTCGGCTTTGATTGGGGCGATGTACTGCCCGTACTGGATAAAATCGAGGAAGAGATCGCCGAGTTACGTGAAGCGATCGCAGCCGGTGATCAGCTAGAAATGGAGCATGAACTGGGCGATTTGATGTTTGCTCAGGTTAATTTGGCGCGGCATATGGGGATCAATCCCGAAAGTGCTTTGCGCTACACCAATCAGAAATTCACAAACCGTTTTAACTATATCGAAGATCATGTTACCAAGAGTGGTAAAGGTTGGCAGGATTTCACCTTGGATGAGCTCGATAGCTGGTGGGACGAGGCCAAACAGAAAGGTTTGTAGCCATGCCGTTGTCACTCGGGCGTCAATATACCGATGTTAGATAACGCCTAAATGGAGATCACTATGGGTTCGGTACAATGGGTTATTATGGCGCTGATCGTGATGGCTGGGCTAGGCTATTGGAATTACCAACGGATTGATGGTCAACGTAAAGAGCTACAAGCGACAGGGTTTCAGATCTCGGATGATCTCAAAGGCAATCCCGGTCTGCTAATCAGCACCTCGCAACGTGAAATTGCGGTATTAAATCCCAACGGTTATCTGCGTTTCAGTTTTGCTCAGCTACAGCGGGCCGAAGTACGTTCAGATGCGTTCGCACAAACCGATCATAATTATCGTATTGCTCTGATACTCTCCGGGGCGACACAGCCCGAGGTTGAGGTCGGCTATGAAAATGAACCACGGGCTGAGAACGCCTTGAAACAGCTACGGCGCTTGACCGGTCATTAATCTGCTACTTTTATATTGAGACTAAGATAGTATTTGTGCTTTGCACCAATCGTGTAGTATCAATGTTATTGTGTTAACAGTGCTTTAGTTATTATCCTGTGGATAACGCATATGGATTTAATAGTGCTGTATTAACAATACTTTGCAGATATGACAGGGGACGCTGAATGACAACGCTTCACGAAGACCTGCGGGACGATGTTCGGATGTTAGGGGACTGCCTTGGGCAGACCATTGTGGCCCATAAAGGCCAAGCATTCCTAGATAAAATCGAAACCATTCGAGCCCTATCGAAGGCGGGGAGATCATCTGGTAAACCTGTCGCTGACGAGCTGCTAAAAACACTCAGCGAGCTCGATGATGATGATTTATTGCCAGTCGCCCGGGCATTTACTCAGTTTCTTAATCTCTCCAATATTGCTGAAGAACATCACCGCGTGCGTCGTCGCTCTGGGGTGATGGATGTATGCACCAGTGACTCTTTCTGCGGTTTGCTTGGTCGTTTATTGCAGCAAGGGTCAAGTAAGCAGCAGATTGCCGATGCGGTCTGTAATATGGATGTTGAGTTGGTGTTAACTGCCCACCCGACAGAAGTTAACCGGCGTACCCTGATTCAGAAGTTTGATTCGATTACCGATTGCCTACAGCGTATTGACCGGGGTGAGGACCTACGTCACCGGCTGCATGATTTAATTAGTCAGGCTTGGCATACCGACACTATTCGTAAACAAAGACCGACGCCCGTTGATGAAGCCAAATGGGGCTTTGCGGTGATTGAGAATTCCCTTTGGGAGGCGGTGCCGGTATTTTTGCGGCATATTGATCAGCAACTATTTGCTGCCACCGGCATTCATCTTCCCTTGACCCGCTCGCCGGTTCGGTTCGCGTCTTGGATGGGGGGCGACCGGGATGGCAACCCAAATGTTACCTCCGTGACCACGGAAAAAGTCTTGTTGTTATCCCGCTGGATGGCGGCCGACCTCTATATAAAAGATATCGAGCGCTTGCGCACCGAACTATCGATGAATCAGTGCAGTGAGGCGATGCGACAGCGGGTAGGCCCTCACCCTGAACCTTATCGAGAATTACTGCGAGAGGTGAGTCAGAAGTTGAGCCAAACGAAACATTGGGTCACCGAACGGCTGGATGGGCATCCTGTTGATAATGAAGGTGTTTATATTCTACCGGAGCAACTACTTGAACCCTTGCAGTTGATCGACGCTTCGTTGCGCGCCTACCAAATGGAAGTGATTGCCGATGGTTTATTGAGCGATACCATCCGTCGGGTCGCTTGTTTTGGCATGATTTTGGTGAATCTCGATATCCGTCAGAATGCTGATCGTCACGCTGAAGTATTAGATGAGTTAACGGGCTTCTACGGTATTGGTTGTTATAGTGAGTGGAGCGAAACCAATAAGCAGATGTTCCTGCTGAAAGAGCTGCAGGAAAAACGTCCGCTGTTTCCCCGCGACTGGCAGCCCTCTGCGGATGTGCAAGAGGTGCTGGATACCTGCAATGTGGTGGCACAGGAAGAGCCTAATTCGTTAGGGTCTTACGTGATTTCGATGGCTAGTCAGCCTTCGGATGTACTGGCGGTTATTTTGCTGCTGAAAGAGAGTGGCATTCAGCACAATATCCGCGTGGCCCCCTTATTTGAAACCCTAGATGATTTAGATAATGCCGAGAACTGTATCCGGCAACTGTTGGCGATTCCTTGGTATAAAAACTATACCGAAGGTCATCAGGAAGTCATGATTGGCTATTCCGATTCGTCCAAGGATGCCGGCCAACTGGCGGCAGCATGGGGACAGTATCGGGCTCAAGAAGCTCTGACTAAGGTTTGTCAGGAATACGATGTACATCTAACCCTCTTTCATGGTCGTGGTGGCACGGTGGGGCGGGGAGGCGGTCCAAGTCATACCGCTATTCTGGCGCAACCGCCGGGCTCTGTTGCCGGCAGCTTGCGCGTTACCGAGCAGGGGGAGATGATTCGGTTCAAATTCGGCGTGCCAGAGATCGCCGTGCGCAACCTCGAACTCTATACCTCGGCAACGCTTGAAGCGACCCTAGCCCCGGCTCCTGGCCCTAAACCTGAGTGGCGTCAGTTGATGGATGAGATGTCGCAGGCTGGTTTAACAGCCTATCGACAGGTGGTACGCTTTGATCCTCAATTTGTACCTTACTTCCGTTCGGCTACACCGGAGCAGGAGCTGGCAAAACTACCGCTGGGGAGCCGGCCTGCTAAACGTAAAGCGGATGGAGGGGTGGAGAGTTTACGAGCAATTCCGTGGATCTTTGCCTGGACCCAAATTCGTCTAATGTTACCCGCATGGCTCGGCAGTGATGTGGCCTTGCAGCAAACGCTCGATAAAGGGCAGTTTGAGTTAGTGCAGACGATGCGTAGGGACTGGCCTTTTTTCCGTTCCTATATGGATATGTTAGAAATGGTGATGGCGAAGTCTGATGGTAACATCGCCGCCTATTATGAAAAACGGCTGGTCTCCGAAGAGTTAGGGGTGCTGGGTGCTGATCTTCGTTGTCGGTTGGCAAATACGATCGAGCTGGTGAAGAAGATCAAACAGCAGGATGTTCTTCTGGAGCATAGCCCGGTTATTCGTCAGTCGATCGAGGTGCGTAATCCTTATATTGATCCACTGCACTTTCTTCAGGCAGAACTGCTATACCGTGATCGAAATCAGCCGGATGAACGCTTAGAACAGGCGTTGATGATCACCATGGCGGGTATCTCTGCGGGGATGCGCAATACCGGTTAGATTGCTCTCAGCCTTCGTTGTAATGGTGCAATAGGGCTGAGTTGATGATTGATTGGGCAGGTAAAGATTGAGAGGCGGCGTTGTCTGACAGGCCTTTTTGAAAGAAGTTGTCGTTCGACGCGATTGATAACAAGGGTCAACAAAAGCGGATCTTATCCCTTTGGGGGGTTGCTACCTTAGACCGTTTTGACTACTCTCGATCGTTCTTTTTTCGCCCTTGTGATGTAAATATTACGATATTGGCGAAAATAGCCTCCCATGATTGGTAACATTTAGGTGTAGATTGTAGGTCGAATGTCCAATTGTGCGTAGCAGGCATAGGGTTATAGTGTGACACATTGCCTTTCAGGAAAATTTCAGCCGGTGGTTATCCAATAAGCGCCAGGCACTAAGGTTTTAGATTATAAGCTTTTGAATTATAAAATTAGAAACGGAGCAATCCTTACATGCGAATCATTCTTTTAGGTGCCCCTGGTGCCGGTAAAGGCACTCAGGCCCAGTATATCTGTGAAAAATATAGCATTCCTCAGATCTCTACCGGCGATATGCTGCGTGCAGCAGTCAAAGCGGGTACGCCTTTGGGTATCGAAGCTAAAAAGGTAATGGATGCGGGTGGTTTGGTATCCGATGATATTATTATCGGTTTGGTGAAAGAGCGTATCACCGAGTCTGATTGTGCGAATGGTTTTCTGTTTGACGGCTTTCCACGCACCATTCCTCAAGCGGATGCAATGAAGGATGCCGGCGTTGCTATCGACGCCGTGGTTGAGATCGATGTGGCTGACGAAGAGATTATTAAGCGTATGGCGGGCCGCCGTGTTCACCCGGGTTCTGGTCGTACCTACCATGTGATCTTTAACCCACCGGCTGCCGAAGGCAAAGATGATGTTACCGGTGAAGATCTGGTTCAGCGTGAAGATGATAAAGAAGAAACCGTGCGTCAGCGTTTGGATGTTTACCATGAACAGACTGCGCCATTGATCACGTATTATAAAGGTTGGTCAGAAACGGCGACTGCGGATGCACCGAAATATAACTATATTCCGGGTGTTGGTGGTGTCGAAGATATTCGTGATGCAGTGTTTGCATCATTAGAAAAGTAACTCTTTGTTGAGTTTATGAAAAACCGCTCCTCTGAGCGGTTTTTTATTGTCTGCGATTCCGCGATAATAGCGCTTTGCTTTTAATCGGAAATAAACTGATGTCTCAGCCCAAAACAGCGGTGCTGTTGGTCAACCTTGGCTCGCCTGATGAGCCGACGCCAGCAGCGGTTCGCCGGTATCTTAAAGAGTTTTTGTCGGATCGCCGAGTGGTGGAAGGCAACGGTATTATGCGATTGGTTTGGTTGACGGTGCTAAATGGCATTATTCTGACCTTTCGTCCCCGCAAGGTTGCTAAACTGTATGCCTCAATCTGGGATCAAGACTCCCCGTTGCGGTTGATATTGAATCAGCAAGTTGCGGCATTACAATTAGCATTACAGCAACAGATGCCGGTTCAGAATATTCAAGTTTATTCGGCGATGACCTATGGCAATCCGGGTTTAACTGCGCGACTCGAAGAGCTAAACGAAGCAGGTTATAAGAAGATTCTAGTGGTGCCGCTGTATCCTCAATATTCGGCAACCACCACCGCGCCTATCTATGACCTAATCGCTCGCTTTCAAATGAAGACCCGTGATTTTCCCGATATTCGGGTTATTCATGATTACCATGATCATCCACTTTATATTCGGGCACTGGCTGAGTCGGTACAGGCTTTTCAGGCGAACAACCCCCACAGTGATAAGTTGATACTGTCCTATCATGGTATCCCCCAGGAGTATGCCGCTAAAGGTGATCCTTATCCCGAGCATTGCCATCGTACCTCGGAATTACTGGCAAAAGCATTGGGGTTGGTGGCAGATCAGTGGCAAACGACGTTTCAGTCCCGTTTTGGACCAAAAGCTTGGTTGCAGCCCTACACCGATAAAACCCTTGAAGCGCTACCGGAGCGCGGCGTGAAAAAGGTGGATATTATCTGCCCCGCCTTTGCCGCCGATTGTTTGGAAACCCTCGAAGAGATCGCCGTCGAAAACCGGGATGTGTTTGTCGGAGCGGGTGGCGAACAATATCATTATATTCCGGCATTGAACGCCGAGCAGGGTATGATTAATCTGCTGGTGGCACTGGTACAAGAAAATAGCACTGGCTGGTTTAACCAAGCCGGTACCGTTAATGAACAGAAAGAGACAAACGATGCGTCCTGAATATATCTTTGGTATCCACGCGGCCAGCACCACGCTGCAACGTGACAGCAAGCGGGTTAAAGGAATGTGGGTGCTTAAAGGGCGGGTTGATGGGCGGATGCAGACGCTGCTGGACTTGGCTACTGAAAAAAACATCAGCATCGAACGGGTGAGTCGCAAAGAATTGGATGCGATGGCCGAAGAGGGTGTCCATCAGGGTGTAGTGGTTGCTTGTGAGCCGATTCAAGCTAAGAATGAGCAGTTCCTTGATGCGATGTTGGATAAGTTGGAAGAGCCCGCTTTTCTGTTGGTGCTCGACGGTGTTACCGATCCACATAATCTAGGGGCGTGTTTACGTACTGCCGATGCGGCTGGCGTGCATGCGGTTATTGCGCCGAAAGACAAATCAGCCCCTTTAAACGCCACGGCGAGTAAAGTGGCCTGTGGTGCGGCAGAAGTGATGCCTTATGTACTGGTGACCAATCTTGCTCGTACCCTGAAAGAGTTACAGCAGAAGGGCATCTGGGTCACGGGCACGGCCGGCGAAGCCGATACTCTGATCTATGATGCGGATTTGAAAGGTCCGATGGCATTAGTAATGGGGGCTGAGGGACAAGGAATGCGTCGTTTGACCCGCGAACACTGTGACTTTCTGGTGAAGATTGATATGGCCGGAGAGGTTTCATCACTGAACGTCTCGGTTGCTACTGGCGTTTGTTTGTTTGAAGCGGTTAGACAACGAAAAGCCTAAGCTTTTCGTTGTCTACAGACGTGACTGTTGACTGTGATTTTTTCAGCGATTAGCTTGAAAATAATGGTTGGCTGTCTTTGCTCGATTGAGTGTAGGTTTGCAGTCGACCACGCGTCGGCGCGGTGTTGTCGTTTGAGTGGTGACCGCCTCCAAACCGCATGCCAGCGGTTATTCGACGTTTGCCCTTAATACTCGTTTGTAGCACACTCAGTTGATGACAATGTTCGATCGAGCTAATGCTGCGGATCAACATCGCCTATACACTGCATGACATTAAGCAAGACACAACAGTGGCACTTAGTCAGTTGACAAAAATAACGATAAGACGAGGCAATAATGAAGCACATAATCGGACTATTAGCGTTAACCTCGAGTCTGTCTGCCATGGCAGTAGAGGGCTATCAAGATATCTATCTTGATAAAAAGGCTGACATTATTATTCATGGTGTCATGTGTGGCGATGATTTAAATAATCTTAATAAACTCAAACCCGCCAATGTTTATACCAATACCGCTGAGATCGAGAAGGGTACCTATTACTTTAGCTCGGCATACGGGGAATATTCACTCACGTTTAATCCGACCGACAATGACGCGGTGATGGCTCGTGGACTGTTAGCCGCCGGGAAAACTTCAACACAGGATATGGAGAAAAAACTCTGTATCGTGAAAGATGTCGAAGGCTTGCCAACTGCGTTGAGGGGGTATTTGAAAAAAGTAACGCTGAAAGCTAACGATCCAAATTGGGCACAAACAATGAAAAATTACGCGCTGGTGGCGGGTAAGCCTGCTTTTGGTAAGGGAGAATATTAACGCCGGGTTTCGTATGCTTGGTTGGTAAAAACAGAGAGCCAGTGGCTCTCTGTTTTTTTGCCATAGGACTGTCGCTAGCCGCGCAGTGGCGGTCTAGCGATGCTGAGCAGTTTTAGCTTTCAGCGGCGGCTAAAATGTTTTCCGTATGCCGGGCGATCATGGCTTCTTCATTGGTGGGGATTACCCGAACAATGACGGGGCTGGTGGCCTTGCTGATAATCGCTTCACTTTCTTGGTTGGCGCTTTTGTTTAGCTTAACACCGAGCCAGCCGAGTTGATCACAGACCCGTTTACGTAATGAACTATCGTTTTCGCCTACGCCAGCGGTAAATACCAGTTGATCCAAGCCTTGTAAAGCGGCGCTCAGGCGTCCGATTTCCAGTGCCGCACGATAGACGAACATGGCAATAGCTTCTTCCGCTTCGGGTTTATCCGATTTTTTCAGTTCTTGCATATCAGAACTGATGCCCGAGACACCCAACCAACCGCAGTCCTTATAAATAAAGCTTTCTAGTTGGTCAGTATTCATCTGGTAGTTACGCTGCAGATAGAGCAAGACTCCAGGATCAATATTGCCGGTACGTGTGCCCATCGGCAGGCCTTCTACGGCGGAAAATCCCATAGATGAGGCAATCGACTTACCCTCTTTGATGGCACACATGCTAGAGCCTGCGCCTAGGTGACAGACAACGGTTTTAGCGCTTTCGGCGCCATCACCGATTTTATTCAGTGCGTGTTGAATAAATTCATAGGATAAACCGTGGAAACCATAGCGGTGTATGCCTGCTTCGGTGAATTTTCGCGGAATGGCATAATGCTGTTCTACATCGGGCTGATCCGAGTGGAACATGGTATCAAAACAGAGAATTTGAGGTAGGTCGGGTTTAAGGTGTTGGCAGGCACGGATCAATTTGATGCTATAGGGCTGGTGTAATGGCGCTAATGGAATGAGATCTTCAAGGTTCTTGAGTATCTCGTCATTAACAACAACCGGCTTACTAAACAATTCACCGCCATGCACCACCCGATGACCAACGGCTTTGATATCGCTATCGGGTAGGTTTTTGTGAACCCATTGTATGACTTCATCAAGGCAGGATTGATGACGGTGATCAATGGCTATCTCTGTCATATCCAGCTGATGCTGTTCCAATATCTCTCCTTTAGGGGACATCACCTTCATTGTCGGCGTGTTGAGGATATTGCTTAACTTAATCGTATACACATTATCCGCAATATCATCATGACGAAAAAATAGCGCACACTTTAAGCTGGATGAGCCGCCATTGACGGTTAGAATCAGACTCATGTTATTTTTTCTCCTGTGGATGCAGAACCATATGTGATGCGAGAGCGCAGGACGCTAAACGTGTAAGGGTACCTTCAGCGCGGCTGTTGAGAATAATCGGCGCCCGTGCACCTAGAGCGATCCCTGCTGATTTCGCATCGGCAAGGTAGATCAACTGCTTAGCGATCATGTTGGCGGCTTCCAGATCGGGTGCCAATAGAATATCAGCATCGCCGGAAACCGGGGATGAGATGTGTTTATCGATGGCCGCCTGTAAGGAGATCGCATTATCAAAGGCGAGTGGTCCGTCTAGAATACCGCCGGTGATCTGTCCTCGGTCAGCCATTTTGCATAACGCAGCCGCGTCAATGGTGCTTTGCATTGAGGGTTTTACTTTCTCAACAGCTGCCAGAATGGCGACTTTTGGTTCTTTGATGCCTAGGGCATGACAGAAGTCGATGGCGTTTTGAACGATATCTTGTTTGGTGAGTAGGTCCGGCATGACGTTAATGGCGGCATCGGTGATCATCAAAGGCTTATGATAGTTTGGTACATCGAGTACAAAAACATGACTCAGACGGCGCTCGGTACGGATCCCCTCGGTTTTATGAATCACAGCGCTTAGTAGTTCCGAAGTGCCTAAGTCTCCCTTCATTAGGGTTTCTGCGCGAGCCTCACGGATCAGTCGTACCGCTGCTTCAGCCGCTGCATGGCTGTGCTCGACATCGATCAGTTCATAGTCGTCGATGTTTAATTCATATTTATCGGCTGCAGCCTTGATCTTAGCGGATGGGCCTACCAAAATCGGTACGATCAAGCCTCGCTCAGCCGCTTCAATTGCGCCACTCAAACCGTTATGTTCGACGGGATGTACCACTGCGGTGGTGACGGGGCGCGCTTTTACTGCTTCTTCAATAAAGAATTCAAGTTGATTATGAATAGGGGGCTTATCTGAAAGAATCATGGCAATACTCCAAGTGCTCAGTCCTGATTTCCGAGTAGGTCTTCTACGGTCTTGGACACAGGATTGTCGCGATATTAATTATATATTCGGTTTTGTTTCGGTTTGTCGCTGAACGTATGACAAGTGTATGAATTTCTTATGATGCAGTGCAACAAGATAAATGACTAATACAATGATTCTATAACCAATGATAGGGTGTTTTCTATGACGCAGGTGCGGAAAAATGATTTTTGTTGCAGCAGAGTAACCATACTGTGGGAACGGCAGACTGTTGAACCGTGGTTCTGTCGTTGATAATTTAACTTGAACTCTATCCCGCCCAGATGATGTAATCCGGTGAATAGTTTTTAGCGAAGGGTGAGAGAAATGGACTGTCTATTTTGTAAAATACTGAATAAAGAGATTCCGGCGGAGATTATTTATGAGGATGATAAAGTCATCGCCTTCAATGATATTAATCCACAGGCACCAACCCATGCGCTGGTTATTCCTCGCAAGCATATCGCGACATTAAATGATATTGAGCCACAAGACTGTGACCTAGTGGGTCATATGGTGCTGGCGGCCGGTAAGATCGCAGAGCAGCAAGGGTTTGCGGCTGATGGTTATCGTACCGTGTTTAACTGTAACAGCCACGGCGGCCAAACTGTTTATCATATTCATCTACATGTATTGGGCGGAAAACCAATGGGGTGGCCGCCTTATCAAGACACTTTAAAAGTGCCGGTATAGCCGTATCAGGATAGGGAAAAAACCGCCATGGCGGTTTTTTTATGGCTGGCGATCAGGCGACGGCATCGACGTTGACTTTAGCTGGGCAGTGACGTTCCTGTTCCACATTGCCGTCGGGAGAGACGGATTCTAAGTGAATATCAAAGCCCCAGAGTTGGTGCAGATGTTTCAGTACCTCATCCGTATCTGGGTCGAGAGGTTGTTGGTTGTGCATATAGTGACGCAGGGTTAGAGAGCGATCGCCTCTGATATCGACATTGTAGATCTGGATATTGGGTTCTCGATTGCCGATATTATAACTCGCCGCTAGATCTTCACGTACTTTCTGATAACCAATATCGTTATGGATCGCGCTAATTTGCATGGTACTGAGCGCAGCGTTATCGGTAATGGTAAATAGTTTGAGTTCCCGCATCATATGGGGCGACAAATATTGCAAGATGAAGCTCTCATCTTTGTAATTGCGCATGGCATGCTGCAGGGTTTCATTCCAATCACTGCCAGCGATGTCGGGAAACCATTCGCGGTCTTCATCGGTGGGGTTTTCACAGATGCGGCGGATATCCTGCATCATGCCGTATCCGAGCGCATAAGGATTGATCCCGTTAAAATAGGGTGAGTCAAACGGTGGCTGGTAGATAACGCTGGTGTGGGAATGAAGGAATTCCATAATAAAGCCGTCGGTGACTAGCCCTTCATCATGCAGGTGGTTGAGGATGGTGTAGTGCCAGAAGCAGGCCCAGCCCTCATTCATAACCTGTGTTTGTCGCTGAGGGTAATAGTATTGCGCTATTTTTCGGACGATCCGCACAATTTCCCGTTGCCAAGGTTCGAGTAATGGGGCATTTTTTTCGATGAAATAGAGTAGGTTCTCTTCGGGGTCTTTGGGAAAACGGGGCGCCTTATCTTGAATAACTTCATCCTTTTTCGGGATGGTGTTCCAAATCTGATTAAGGTGACGCTGAATATATTCTTCCCGATCCAGTAGACGACTCTTTTCTTCCTCAGGGGTGACAGGTTGAGGGCGTAGGTAGCGATTAACGCCATAATTCATCAGGGCATGACAGGAGTCCAGCATCTGTTCGACGGCATCGACACCATGCCGTTCTTCACATTTGGCGATGTAGTTTTTGGCAAACAGGAGATAATCAATAATGGCAGAGGCATCGGTCCAGGTTTTGAACAGGTAGTTACCCTTAAAGAACGAGTTATGGCCATAGCAGGCATGAGCGATAACGAGTGCCTGCATAGTCATGGTGTTCTCTTCCATTAAGTAAGAGATACAGGGATTCGAGTTGATGACGATCTCATAGGCCAGCCCCATCTGGCCGCGTTTATACTGCTGCTCGGTAGAAACAAACTGTTTGCCAAACGACCAGTGGTTGTAATTAAGCGGCATACCGACCGACGAATAGGCGTCCATCATCTGCTCGGAAGTGATAACCTCGATCTGATTAGGGTAGGTATCCAGCCCGTAATGTTCGGCGACCCGAGCGATTTCCTGATCATACTTTTGAATCAGTTCGAAGGTCCATTCTGAACCGGTGGAAATGGGCTCTCGCTGTTTCATAGGCTCACTCCTTTTTCTCAAACAGTTTACGAAACACCGGGTAGATATCGGAAGCCTCTACGATGGTTTGCATGGCAAAGGTCTCACCGAACTTTTCTCGTATCTGTTCATACTCTAACCAGAGGTTTTGGTGCGGTCCGGTGGTGATTTCGACGTAGGCAAAATATTGCACCATCGGTAGAATTCGTTGCTCTAACACTTGACGACACAGATGCGAATCGCCATCCCAGTTATCGCCGTCGGATGCTTGGGCGACATAGACGTTCCAGTCGCCGGGAGGGTAGCGTTCTTGAATGATTTCGGCGCTTAGGTTGAGGGCACTTGAGACGATGGTGCCGCCGGTTTCCCGGGAATAGAAAAACTCCTCTTCGTCGACCTCTTTAGCGTGGGTATGGTGGCGGACAAACACCACCTCTATTTTTTTATAGCTGCGGGTTAAAAATAGATAGAGCAAAATAAAGAAGCGTTTGGCGGTATCTTTAATCGACTGTGTCATTGACCCCGACACATCCATAACGCAAAACATCACCGCTTTAGAGCTTGGCACCGGGGTGCGGATTAGATTGTTGTATTTAAGATCGAACTCATCAATGAAGGGCATCCGTTTGATGCGCTTATTGAGGGTTTTGATCTCTTCATTGAGGGCGGCAATTTGCAATACCGTCTCTTGGCTGGGCGGCAAGCCCTCTAAGGTTTTGATCTCAGCTTTAAGTTCGCGTATTTTGCGTCGCTCTTTACCAGAAAGTGCGATTCGTCGAGCGTTAGCGGCCCGCAGTGAGCGCACCACATTGAGTTTGTCGGGTGAGCCAACACTGGTGAAGCCTGCCCGACGTACCTCAAAGCTGGTGGCATCGCGCAGTTGTTTTTTGATCATATTAGGCAGTTCGAGGTCCTCAAACATAAAGTCGAGAAACTCTTCCTGATTGATCTGAAAGGTGAACTCATCCTCTCCTTCGCCCTGATTGCTTGCCTGTCCCTGACCAGAACCGCCACCACCGCCGCCTTCGGGGCGTTTAATTTCATCGCCCACCACAAACTCTTTGTTGCCGGGGAAAACCCGCTGGCGAATGCCACCACTGCCATGATGAAAAACCGGTTCGGAAATATCCTTGCTGGGGATACTGACTTCGCCTCCCCGGTCAATATCACGGATGCTACGGGTATTTACCGCGTCCTCAACGGCCCGCTTAATATGTTTCTTGTAGCGGCGTAGAAAGCGCTGTCGATTAACAGTACTTTTTTTCTTCGCATTGAGGCGGCGGTCGATGATATAGCTCATACAGCGCTCTCCTGATCAGACCCGACTTAGGTAAACCCCTTATTGGGATTTACGCACTCTGATGTACCATTCTGACAGCAGCCGGACCTGTTTCTCGGTATAACCGCGTTCGGTCATTCGCTTCACAAACTCACTGTGTTTATTCTGATCCTCAGTGGAGGCTTTCGGGTTAAAGGAGATAACGGGCAGCAGATCTTCGGTATTGGAGAACATTTTCTTCTCAATGACCGAGCGCATCTTCTCATAGCTGTTCCACGCTGGGTTTTTACCATCGTTCTCGGCTCGCGCCCGTAATACAAAATTAACGATTTCGTGGCGGAAGTCTTTAGGATTGCTGATGCCCGCGGGTTTTTCGATTTTTTCCAGCTCTTCGCTAATGGCTTGACGGTTGAGGATATCGCCGGTGTCTGGGTCGCGGTATTCCTGATCCTGAATCCAGAAGTCAGCATAGGTGACATAACGGTCAAAGATGTTCTGGCCGTATTCTGAATAGGACTCAAGGTAGGCGGTTTGAATCTCTTTGCCGAGATATTCGATATATTTGGGTGAAATATACTCTTTCAGATAGCCAATCAGTCTGTCATGGGTCTCTTGCGGGAACTGTTGCTGTTCGATCTGTTGCTCAAGCACATACATCAGATGAACCGGGTTCGCAGCGATCTCCGTGGAATCGAAGTTGAATACCTTGGAGAGAATCTTAAACGCAAACCGGGTGGAAATACCCTCCATACCCTCATCGACACCGGCATTATCTTTGTATTCCTGCATCGATTTAGCTTTAGGATCGGTATCTTTTAGATTCTCGCCGTTATAGATCCGCATTTTGGAATAGATATTGGAGTTTTCTGGCTCTTTGAGACGCGACAGCACGGTAAATTGCGCCAACATATTCAGTGTGTCGGGGGCGCAGGGTGATTGAGCAAGAGAACTGTTTTCAAGCAGTTTCTGGTAAATTTTCACCTCTTCAGAGACCCGCATACAGTAGGGTACTTTGACAATATAAACCCGGTCGATAAAGGCCTCATTGGTTTTGTTGTTCTTGAAGGTTTGCCACTCAGATTCGTTCGAGTGGGCCATGATAATACCATCGAAGGGAATGGCTGCCATCCCTTCGGTACTGTTGTAGTTACCTTCTTGAGTGGCGGTTAGCAATGGGTGCAGCACCTTGATCGGCGCCTTAAACATCTCGACAAATTCCATCATGCCTTGGTTGGCATGACACAGGGCACCGGAGAAACTATAGGCATCGGGATCGTGTTGGGGGAACTCTTCGAGCATACGAATATCGACTTTACCCACGAGACTGGAGATATCCTGATTATTTTCGTCACCGGGCTCGGTTTTGGCAACTGCAATCTGGTTGAGAATAGAGGGGTAGAGTTTTACCACTCTGAATTGCGAGATATCACCACCAAACTCATGCAGGCGTTTCACCGCCCAAGGTGACATCAGGCCTTTGATATAACGCAGCGGAATATTGTATTCCTCTTCAAGGATCGCGCCGTCCTCTAAAGGGTTAAATAATCCCAAGGGTGATTCATGAATTGGCGAGCCTTTAATCGCATAGAAAGGAGTATGCTCCATCAGCGCTTTTAGGCGTTCGGCGAGTGATGATTTACCGCCGCCTACCGGCCCGAGTAAATAGAGTATTTGTTTACGTTCCTCGAGACCTTGCGCGGCGTGTTTAAAGTAATCGACAATCTGCTCGATGGCATTCTCCATACCATAGAACTCATAAAAAGCAGGGTAGCGGCGGATCATTTTGTTGGAAAAAATGCGACTGAGCTGAGGGTCTCGGGAGGTGTCGATTAGTTCTGGCTCACCGATTGCGGCCAGCAAACGCTCAGCGGCACTAGCATAGGCCAGCGGGTCATTTTTACAAATTTCGAGATACTCCTGCAGGGAGTATTCCTCTTCCTGTTTGGAGTCATAACGCGCTTTATATCGTTCAAAAATACTCATATGCCACCTTCCTGCTATAGTCTGACCTTGTTAGGCTAACGTCGCAAATAGCCCGAAATTGATTGAGGGCTTAGATCATCTACTCACACCATTTCTTTCTATAAGCTTAGTTCATGGATAGCTAGTGGGTAGAAAATCTGTAATTTTTTATCCTCGTTTTGGTTAAAAATATTTTAATTAACTAATTGATTCTTCGGCTAAATCGTCTATTACAGCACGTAAAAACCTTGCAGCTTCTCCTCCGGTTGCGGCCCGGTGATCGAAGGTCAGTGACAGCGGCATTACCCGGTGTATAACGACTTTACTGTCGACTGGAATGACCTGTTCTCGAATCACGCCCGCCCCGAGAATCGCCACAGTGGGTGGTACGACGATCGGACTGGCGTAGCGCCCAGCAATGGTGCCGAAATTACTCAGGGTGATGCTGGAACCCTGAAGTTCAGCCGGTGGAATGGTACGTTGGACTACATCCTCTCTCAGACGATTTAGCCCGGCACGGATATCTTTTAGGCTTCGATTGCCGATATCTCGTAGCACTGGTACGAACAATCCCTGATCGGTATCCACCGCGACGCCTAGATTAATTTGATTTAGCATTCTTCGTGCCAGTTGCTGGCCATCGAACCAGACGTTGAGGGCCGGTTCTGCCTTACAGCCCGCGGCTACCGCATGAATCAAGCGGATGGTGATATCTTCGGCGACAGCCCAAGTGTGAATGTCTACGTCTTCGTAAAGGGTGACGGGAACTACACTGGCGTGGGCGAGTGCCATATTACGAGCCATCTGTTTGCGTACGCCCCGTAATGGTTCAGCCTTACCGTGGGTGCGGTCGGTTTTTGCCAGCCGTTCAATATCATCTGCAGAGAGTTGGCCATCTTGGCCGCTACCTTGAACATTATGGGTTGCAACATCCAGACGATGGGCGAGTGAGCGCACCGCGGGCGTCATTTTTTGTCGGTAAGCTTGGGTGCTAGGTGCCGCACCAATAAAGAAATGGTCGGTCGAGGCACTGTTGGACTCCTGTTTTAGCTCGCCCACCACGGTGCCGCTATCATCCTCTTCGCCGGCAAACTCTAACAGTGGCTCTCCGGTGTGAATGGTGTCGCCTGCTTGGCCGAACAGGTGGGCAATCACGCCATTCTGAGGCGAAGGAATCTCGATAATGGCTTTCGCTGTTTCAACGGTGGCTAAAATCTGATCGGTGTTGACCGAGTCACCTTCGTTGATTTTCCATTCAACAATTTCAGCTTCGGGGAGTCCTTCCCCAAGGTCGGGTAGCTTGAAATATTTCATGAGAACTCCAGAGTGGCTTTAACCGCATCAAGAATGTCGGCGGTGTTTGGCAGATAGTGATCTTCCATTCGGTAGTAAGGCATGATGGTGTCATAACCCGTTACTCGGTTGATCGGTGCTTGTAGGTTGAGTAAGCCGCGCTCGGCGAGTGTCGCAGATATTTCCGCGCCGACGGCACAGCTTTTTGGCGCTTCATGAATAATCACGCAGCGCCCTGTTTTAGCGACCGAGGCGAGCATAGTTTGATGATCGATCGGGTTGAGGGTGACAACATCGATGACCTCGCAGCTGACTCCCTGCTTGGCGAGTTGGTCGGCTGCTTCGAGGGTTTCTTTGATCATCGCGCCCCAGCTAATCAGGGTGATATTGTTTCCTTCTCGTAGGGTATAACAGCTATCTAACGGCAGGGCTTTACCGTTATCTTCAACCGGTTGTGCGTTGAGACGATAGATCCGCTTAGGCTCCATAAACAAAACCGGATCAGGATTACGGATAGCGGCCAATAGCAGACCATAAGCTCGAGCCGGCGATGAAGGGATAACCACCCTAAGCCCGGGTATGTGGGCGAACAGTGCTTCGGTGCTTTCCGAGTGGTGCTCGGGTGCATGAATGCCGCCTCCGAAGGGTACCCGTAAGACCATTGGGCAGTGAAGCCGTCCGCGGGTACGGTGACGTAACCGGGCAGCGTGACAGATAAGATGCTCCATGGTAGGAAAAATAAAGCCCATAAATTGAATTTCGGCGACGGGTTTCAGCCCCTGGGCCGCCATCCCGACTGAGAGCCCCGCAATCATAGTTTCGGCCAGCGGGGTATCGAGCACGCGTTTGATACCAAAAGCTTCCCGTAGGCCGACGGTGGCGCGGAACACGCCGCCATTCACGCCGACATCCTCGCCAAGAATCACCACCGTATCATCCCGTTGCATTTCTGATCGTAACGCGAGGTTGATCGCTTCGACCATGGTCATTGTGTCACTCATGATGGTTACCTCCCGGTTGAGCATGACGGATCAAACGCTCGCGCTGCTCTTTCAGTGCCTCTGGTAGCTCGGCATAAAGAAAGTCGATCAGGTGTTCAACCGGTTGATTCGGTTGTTGTAAATAGCGATCTAAGCCCTGTTGAATCATCTGTCCAACTTCACTTTGCCAAGCGGATTCTTGTACTTCATCCCACCATCCTCGTTGATGCAGGAAGGTTTGTAGGCGTTTAATCGGCTCTCGCTCCCAGGCTGCTTTGAGTTCGTCGTTACTCCGGTAGCGGGTCGCATCATCGGCGGTAGTATGATCCGACAAACGATAACTGATCGCTTCGATCAGTGTGGCGCCTTTGCCTTCTCGAGCGTGTTGTAGGGCATTACTGACCGATTCATGCAGTGCTATCACATCATTCCCATCAATCTGCTCACCACGGATGCCTGCACCGATCGCCTTCTGGGCCAATGTCGGTGCGCCGCACTGCAATGACCGGGGCACCGAAATCGCCCATTGATTGTTATTAACCATAAAGACAACGGGGAGCTGCCATGCGCCGGCGACATTAAGGGCTTCCATAAAGTCCCCTTTTGAAGTGGCACCATCGCCGCAAACGGTGACTACGGCGCGCTTTTCTGCTCTTATTTTGATGGCGGTTGCTACGCCGGTGGCGTGCAGCGCTTGGGTTGCAATGGGCACGGCGTTTGGAAAGTCTTGTCCCATCGCCGCCGAGGCATTACCTCGTTCATCACCGCCCCAGTAACTGAGCATGTCTTCCATTGATAAGCCCCGGAGCATCTGTACCGCATGGTTACGGTAGTAGGGAACTAACACATCATCGGCCTGCATCTGCTCACCCAGCACCACTTCGATTGCTTCAGCCCCCAGTAGAGAGGCATAGGTGCCCATCTGGCCGGTACGCTGTAGGGCAATAATTTTGTGATCGAGCTGTCGTGCCAGCACCATATTACGGTAGTAACTGACTAAGGTGTCTGGCTGTTCTGCCCAGTTGGGTAGTGGTTGTAACGGCTCGCCGCTGGCGGATAAATAACGATTAAAATTGATCTGTGCCTGATAGACGGTTTCCATTTTCGGCCTCCTTAGGCGGCGTACGCTTCTGCCAGACGAGCTTGCTGAGTAAGCCTTTCAGCTCTGAGGTCGTCGGTTGTGCTGGTGTTTTTATATTGGACATTGGCCTGAGGGTAAGGCCGGTTCACAGCGCCACTCATCAGAGTGATGTTGTGGGTAATCGCAGTATGAGGTTGTCGACTGTGGTGTAAGGCAGCGAAGGTTAGTCCGCCGCCATTGACCGGATAGTCAGGTGTATCGAGTATGCCGCGACAAGGTAGAGCTTTGCCTGGGTGCCTAGCGGCCCGTTGACTATTAGTCGCAGCGGCGATTATGGCGTATTGTAAGCGCTTGCTCGCCGCCGGGGTGATAATTGTCTGTAAGTAGGCTGTTGGATCTTGCCAAATAGCTAGATCCTGTAAACCGGTGTTTTCCATCTGTCTAAACATGACGGGATCCTCCGTGCGCGTTTCAAACGTTGGAACTACTTAATGTCTCTATCGGTGAAGGTGGTTTTGTTCGCCACGTTTTCAGCTCGATGTGTGATCGACCTTTGAGTCGATTTATTGGTTGCTCTGCCTTTTGGATAGCACAGAGCGAAGTAAAGTTCAGCTTGCTCAGGAGTGGAAAAATAGTTTTAGCGTTGTGTCTTAGCCGGTGGCATCGTTTGCTGCAGCGCATTAATCATAGGACTGGCAAGGCTTCGGCGTGAAATTGATAGTCTGTAGGCCGAGGGTGCTAATGGGTAAAAAATATTTTTAAAAATCTTGCTGCTTGAATAAAGCAGAATACTTGCTACTTGCAAGAGCGAAAGGGATGATTTGCGTCTAAAATCTATGAATATGAATTAAATTGATGGATTTACTGGTTAAATGGTGTAAATCCTGATGTTCGACAAGGCTTCACCGAATATAATCTCTATCAGTCGGCGATTACAGCTGCAAATGCCTACTGTATAGGTATAATTCGATAAACTTCATTCATTTGTCAGTGTTAAAGGTTACCAATCTGAGTTATGAAAAACCTGCCTGTTGTATATTTGCTAAAGCCGCTTAGAAAAGCAGTGCTGGTATCTCTTTGTGGTTTGTTTCCCCTCGGTGTACATGCCGATACCGATACTCTAAGTCTCGATCAAGAAAGTCTTCTGCTAGCTAGTTTAGGTGACCTGCAGCAGAATCAGATGACCGGGGCGATGGATAAGTTACGTACCCTGATAAAAGAGCAGCCTGATTTTCGGCTGGCGCAATTGATCTATGCGGATCTGATGGCGGCTCAGGGAGGCACTCTGAGTGCTGTTGGTAATAATGGCCGCAGTGATAAGAAAACCTTGCAAGGGCTCATTTCAGAAGCGCGTGCACGTATGAGCGTCGACCGTTATAAGCCTCAGCCCGGCACCATTCCGGGTAGTTTGCTGCAGATGTCACCGAAGCAGAAACATGTCATTGTGATCGATACGAATTTGTCCCGTTTATATCTGTTTGAAAACAATAACGGTATGCCCCAGCTGATTAAAGACTATTACGTCTCTTATGGTCGGGGTGGGGTTGATAAGCGTAAGCGTGGTGATCTTAAGACGCCATTGGGTGTTTATTTCACTACCGGACGGCTCACCGATGATCAACTGCCGCCGCGTTATGGCACCGGTGCGTTGCCGATCAATTATCCCAATGCTTGGGATCAGCGCCTTGGTAACACTGGCAGCGGTATCTGGGTACATGGATCGCCTAAGGATACTTTTAGTCGTCCACCGCAAGCCAGTGAGGGCTGCCTATCACTGAGTAATAATCACTTCAGCGAATTGGATCAGATTGTCGACTTTACCGATACGCCGGTGTTGATTGGCACCCATTTCGAGTGGCTTGATCCGGACAGCTGGAAGCAAAAGAAGAAAGCCTTTACCGAGGTAGTCGACAGCTGGCGCAAAGATTGGGAAAGTCGTGATACCGATACCTATCTGACCCACTACTCAGAAAAATTCAATAATGGCAAAATGGGTTTCAACCGTTTTGCTCAGCATAAGCGCCGGGTTAATAGCAGCAAGTCATTTATTGATGTAGATATTGAGAATCTTAGTATTTATCAACATCCTGACAAACCCGATTTATTCGTGGCCACTTTTAAGCAGAACTATAAGAGTGATAACTATAGTGGTAGCAGCTTAAAGCGGCAGTACTGGGTTAAAGAAAATGGCCAATGGCGTATCGCTTATGAAGGTGATCCGCAGAAAGGTAAGCCTTAAGCGCAAGGCTTCATGTTAGCCGCAAATGATAGAGATAAAAAAACCGCCGATTGGCGGTTTTTTTATCAGCGTAAGCTCGCTTATCTCAGTATTACAGGGTGGTTTCGGTCAGAATTTTCCAAATACCGTTTTCCTGAGTCAGGGTTAAGGTTTTATAAACGTCATCCTGATAGGTGTCAGATTGGTATTTCTGGCGGAACACTGAGCGCACTTTGCCATCACCGGCTTCAGCCAAGGAGATATCAGAGATCACCACTTTAATAAACGATGGTTTGCTCAGGCGTTGTTGGCGTCCCCAGACCCATTGCTTGTGGCTCACTGAAGCTGGGTCGGGTGAATAGCTGTCGGTATAGAAATCGAGGTAAGCCGGAACATTTTGCGCAGACCAACTGGTCGCCCAGTTAGTGATTGTTTGTAAAATTTCTGCTCGTACCGGTTCACTTAGTACTTCACCGGCTTTGTTTTTCAGCTCAGCTTTGGCGACGGTCTTCGTTATAGCGACCGGTTTGGCGCTGGCGATTACGTCAGTTGCGGGCTTATCAGCGATAGGCGTAGGCACCGTTCCTTCAGATTGATCTCGTTCCTCTATGATCAATTTTGCCGCAGGTTTAGTGCTAACAGTGTCTTGGCTTGGCGCTGCGGCTTTAACTACGGGTTTGGCGACGGGCCTTACCGGTTGAGGCGTTGCTGTAGCCAGCACTGTTTGTGGTAAAGCTGGTTGATAGACCTGATCTAGAATGCCGAGACTGACACGATCAGGCTTTTTGTTACTACTGTTGAGATCCAATGCGCGGTTGTATGCTTGAGTCGCCATCGCAGAATAAACCGTTTTCAAGTTGCTTTGAACCTGAGCGTAGCTGGGATTGGTCTCAAACGCCTGTAACAACACTTCGACGGCTTTGTCATTATCACCTTGGCGGGCATAAACCACCGCAAGGTTGTTGTAAGGCTCGGGTGAATCGGGGTAAAGGTGGCTGAGTTTACGGAAAATATCAGCCGCTTCATTAAGCTTGTTTTGATTGATCAGTGAGATACCGTAGAGCAACCAACCGTTGGGGTCTTTTGGATTCGAGACGAGGTAATGGTTGACCTGATTAAATGCGCCTTGCAAGTCGCCTTTGCTTTGCAACTGTTTGGCTTGCTTTAACTCAGTGGCCAGTAATTGAGCATTAAACTCAATTTTTTGGCGTAGCTTATCTGATTCTGGTTGATTCTTTTTTAACGGCATTGCGCTTTGGGCCTGTTCTTCATCGGCCATCCAGCGGTTGAGTTCATTTAGCTTGGCTTCAATATCGTCCTGATTAGCCTGAAAGGTCTGAGATTTTGAACAGTCGTAACCATTCTTCGCGCCGGCACTTTGACAGAAGCTGTCTTGTTGCGAGGCTGCGCTGACTGAAACAGAGCCGGTTAACACACCGATCGCTAGTGCGAGGGTCAGTTTGCGGGTCTTAGCTAAACGTATTTGTCTGCTACCTTTCTTTGTCATCGGGGAGGTCCATTGTGGCATAATCAGGCACTATCGCTTTTCGTAACTTGCGATTATAACTGGAAAAAAGTTATGAGAAAGCCCTCAAAGGTCATATTGGTGAGATAAAAAAACAGCCACCATTGGGTGACTGTTTTTAGACTAGCGTGATTGTTTAGCTTTGTTCCCGGGCGATAGCCCGATAAGCGATGTCGTCACGGTAGTAAACTCCGTTCCAATCGATCTGCTTAACCAGCTCGTAAGCACGTTGCTGTGCTTCGGTAACGCTGTTGCCCAGTGCGGTTGCGCAAAGTACTCGACCACCGTTGGTAACCACCTGGCCATCTTTCATCGCCGTGCCAGCATGGAAGACTTTAGCGCCTTCTTCAGTGCTCTGTGGCAGACTGATGACGTCGCCTTTGGTGTAATCGCCTGGATAGCCGCCAGCGGCTAATACGACGCCTACGGCGCAACGAGTATCCCAGTCGGCGCTGGTTTGATCCAGCTTGCCATCTAATGCCGCATCGCACAGTTCGACGATGCTGGATTTTAGACGTAGCATAATGGGCTGAGTTTCTGGATCACCAAAGCGGCAGTTGTATTCAATCACTTTCGGTGTGCCGTCGGCCATAATCATCAGACCCGCATAAAGGAAACCAACATAGGTATTACCCTCGTCAGCCATGCCTTTAACCGTTGGCAGGATAACCTCAGCCATAATGCGCTGATCGATCTCAGGCGTTACAACCGGAGCGGGAGAGTAAGCCCCCATGCCGCCGGTATTTAGTCCGGTATCACCGTTGCCGGCCCGTTTGTGATCTTGGCTGGTGGCCATTGGCAGTACGTTAGTGCCATCAACCATGACGATAAAGCTCGCTTCTTCGCCATCCAAGAACTCTTCGATGACGACGCGGTGTCCCGCTTCACCAAAGGCGTTACCTGCCAGCATATCCTGCACGGCGTCTTCCGCTTCTTGCAGCGTCATGGCGACAATCACGCCTTTACCGGCGGCTAGACCATCAGCTTTAACAACGATGGGCGCACCTTTTTCACGTAGATACGCTAAGGCTGGCTCAATTTCAGTAAAGTTTTGATAGTCGGCGGTAGGAATTTTCTGACGTTCGAGGAAATCTTTGGTGAACGCTTTTGAGCCTTCCAGTTGCGCCGCGCCTTTAGATGGGCCGAAACAACGCAGACCTTCGCTGCTAAAACGATCAACAATACCTTCAACCAGTGGCGCTTCAGGGCCAATAATGGTCAGTGCAACGGCATTGTCTTTAGCAAAGGCAACCAGTGCATCCTGATCCATGACGTCGATCGCCACGTTTTCAAGCTTAGGCTCGAGTGCCGTACCGGCATTACCCGGTGCAACAAATACTTTACTTACCTTGCTGTCTTTGGCCGCATGCCAGGCTAATGCGTGTTCGCGACCGCCGGAACCAATAACTAATACGTTCATATCTCTACCTTAATTCTGAAATCGTCCGATAACAAAAGAGCCAGATAAACTGGCTCTTGCTGTCATCGCTGTGCTTAGTGGCGGAAGTGACGCATGCCGGTAAAGACCATCGCCATACCGTGTTCATTAGCCGCATCAATGACTTCCTGATCGCGCATTGAGCCGCCTGGCTGAATCACTGCTTTGATACCTGCCGCCGCAGCGGAATCTATACCGTCACGGAAGGGGAAGAACGCATCAGAGGCCATGACCGAACCTTTTACTTCCAAGCCTTCATCGGCCGCTTTAATACCGGCGATTCGAGCGCTGTAAACACGGCTCATCTGTCCCGCGCCTATACCGATGGTTTGACCTTCTTTGGCATAAACAATCGCGTTAGATTTAACAAACTTAGCCACTTCCCAGCAGAACAGCAGATCACGAATCTCTTGTTCGGTTGGCTGTAAGGTGGTGACAACTTTCAGTTCGCTGACATCAACCATACCCAAATCTTGATCCTGCACCAACAAGCCGCCATTAACGCGTTTGTAGTCGAAGCGCTTGGTGCGTTCAGTTGACCATTCGCCGCAAGCTAGCAAGCGAACATTAGGCTTAGCCGCAACGATATCCGATGCTTCTTGTGTGACTGATGGGGCGATAATCACTTCAACAAACTGACGATCAACGATCGCTTTAGCTGTTTCTGCATCCAATTCGCGGTTAAAGGCGATAATGCCGCCAAAGGCTGAGGTTGGATCTGTTTGGTAGGCTTTGTTGTAAGCTTCTAACAGATTGTCGCCAATCGCTACACCGCAAGGGTTAGCGTGTTTAACGATAACACAGGCCGGTTCTTTGAATGGTTTAACACATTCCAGCGCAGAATCAGTATCGGCCACGTTGTTGAATGACAGCGCCTTGCCCTGTAATTGACGTGCGGTCGAAACACTGGCTTCAGCCGGGTTAGCTTCAACGTAGAAAGCCGCTTTTTGATGTGGGTTCTCGCCGTAACGCATCTCCTGCGCTTTAACAAATTGAGTGTTAAAGGTGCGCGGGAAATCAGCGGGCTCGTCAACGCTACCGTCAGTGATCGCACCGAGATAGTTAGCGATCATGCCATCATAAGCGGCAGTGTGTTCAAACGCCTGAACGGCTAGATCGAAACGGGTTGGGTGAGTCAGACCTTGGTTGGCGTCTAGCTCAGCAATGATACGATCATAGTTGTCAGCAGTGACAACGATAGCAACGTCTTTATGGTTTTTAGCAGCAGAGCGAACCATGGTCGGTCCACCGATATCGATGTTTTCGATAGCCAGTGGCAGATCACAGTCTGGGCGAGCGATGGTTTGCTCGAATGGGTACAGGTTAACCACGACCATATCGATCGGGGTGATGCCGTGTTCATTCATAATGGCATCATCGATGCCGCGACGACCCAAGATACCACCGTGTACTTTGGGGTGTAGAGTCTTAACGCGGCCGTCCATCATTTCCGGGAAACCGGTATAGTCAGATACTTCAATAGCCGGAATATCGTTTTCTTTCAGCAGCTTGTATGTGCCACCAGTGGAAAGGATCTCAACACCGCGCTGGCTAAGTGCCTGGGCGAATTCAACGATACCTGATTTATCAGACACGCTGATCAGTGCGCGACGTACCGGAGTGATTTTCTGCTCTGCCATGGTTTTGTCTTCTGAGTTAAGGTTAAAAAATAGTCGTTTACAGCAGGCCGTACTGCTTTAGCTTTTTACGTAGCGTGCCGCGGTTTAAACCGAGCAGCTCGGAGGCTTTCGTTTGGTTGTCCCGGGTGTAGGTCATCACGGCTTCAAACAAAGGGGCTTCAATTTCAGCCAGTACCATTTGATACACGTCGGTGACAGGTTGTCCATCCAGCTGGCGAAAGTAGTTATGCATAGATACTTGTACGCTATCTCGCAAAGTGCGTTCCTGCACATCGATGTTTTCTATATGTGTTACTTGTGTATTCAATGTCTTGTTATCCACTTGCATCAACCTAAAAAATTGAACCGTTACTCAGGCAGCAGCGTCTGCTTTACCCGGTACGATGAAAAATGACCGGATCGCGTCTTGCTGATGTTCGGTTTCTTCTATCTGATTAAACTCTTTTCTAAATAGCTCTGGATCGTGTAATCGTTCTGCGCCCGGATTGTTTTTGAGGTACCAGCCGACATGTTTGCGGGCAATACGTATCCCGGCATAGTCGCCATAAAAACGGTACAGCGCAGACAGATGTTCCAAGAGCGTATCCCTGACTTCAACGGCGGTCGGGGAGGGTAGCATTTTGCCGGTCTGAAGGTAATGACTTATCTCACGGAAAATCCAAGGATTCCCCTGTGCGGGGCGGCCTAGCATCACCGCATCGGCACCGGTGTATTCGAGCACCTGGCGGGCTTTTTGCGGGCTGTTGATATCACCATTAGCAAACAGCGGAATATCGATAGCCTGACGAATACGGGCGATGGTGTCGTACTCGGCATCGCCCTTATAACCACAGGCCCGTGTCCGACCATGGACGGCCAATGCCTGAATACCTGAATCTTCAGCGATGCGGGCAATGGTTTCACCGTTACGGTTGTCGGTATCCCAACCCGTACGGATCTTCAATGTGACCGGCAGTTCCACGGCTGCAACCGTTGCCTGAAGGATCTCTTTGACCAGGGCTTCATCTTTCAATAGGGCGGAACCGGCAGCCTTGTTACAGACTTTTTTGGCGGGGCAGCCCATGTTGATATCGATGATATGCGCGCCATTGGCCGCATTGGCTCTGGCAGCCTCTGCCATCATCTCAGGATCACCACCGGCGATTTGGACGACATTGAGGCTATTATGGGTATCTTTCTGTAAACGGTAGCTGGACTTGCGGCTGTTCCATAGACGCGTATCAGAGGTGACCATCTCGGAAACCACCATGCCCGCGCCCAGTTGTTTGCACAACCGGCGGAATGGCAGGTCGGTTACACCGGCCATCGGCGCCAGAATAACCTGACTATCAATGGTGTGCTGTCCGATTTGAAACATGGCCAACCCCGAATTTAGAGAAATAGCTGCCTGTGGCTATCAAAATGATAACCCCGATACCGCTGTTTGGAAGGCGGACAATCATACTCTTTCAGGCGGGGAGGGCCAAGGATTTTTTGATGGTTTTTTGATCATATTGTTGTTGCAAAATGTGTTACAAAATGATCAGAAAGGGCTGGAGGGGACGGTTTGGTTGCTGTTTTAGGGGTGTATAAATTTGGTGGTTGGGGCTATCGAGGGGCGTTGTTCGGCTGGGTAGGTTTGACTAAGGTAGCTTCATAACTGAGTGCTCTGCGGCCCGGATCGAGAATCTCAAACTCAATCTGTACCGAGCGTTTGGGGGATATTATCTGCGGTGCGGTGTGTGCTGTATCGAGGTACTCGGTTGGCTGAAAGGTTCGCTGGCTGACGGGTTGTCCGAGGCGATCTGAGAAGGATAGCAAAATCGCCGGGTAGGGTTGGGCGACATCCGCCAGATTTTCGAGTCGCAGATTCACCCTTAACGCGCCTTGAAAGTCGGGGTGTTGCCGTACCAATAGTTGTTGGGTCTTGATCTTGTCGAGCATAATGGGAGCATCGAGCTGACAGGGTAGATATTGGCAGGCATATTGATAGGCTGCAGATAGCTCGGAGTAAGCGCTGAGTGGCTGGCGGTTAAACCAGAGGTATTGCCCGAGCAGCAGTAAAACCGCGATCAACGTCAGTACTGTCCAGCCGCGGTGTGTTGCGGTGGGCGTTGCGGCACGATTGATAAATAGGGGTTCTGCCTGAAAGTCGGTTAAGGGGCGTATTGATTGTGTTGTGGGCTTAGGTGACGCATTGGTTGGCGTTATGCTTGCCGTAAGGGTATCGGTCAAGTCGGTTGTATTATTCGCTGCTGGCTGTTCAATGGCAACGGAAGGTTGTGCTGCGGTACTGATCGGTAATAGTTCGCTAACCGGCTGTTCTAGATCGATGTCGATGGTTGTTATTGCTGCAGCATCAGCATTAGCATTAGCGCTGAGTCCTATTGTATTCGCCGCGGCGAGAACGTCGTTATCGTCATCGAGTGGTTCGGGCAAAATCGGTTGAGCGCTGCTTGAAGGGTAGCGTTTATCGTCACCGCTAAGGTTATCAGGTGAGGTGAATAGTGCTACTTCGATCTGATCAAATAACGGGTCGTTATCGAGCGTGTCACTTAGGTCGTCCAGTTGATCAACCGGCCTTAAATCTATCTGAGGGTCGACCAGCGTATCGCAGCGATAGACCTGAGCATTAAAGACTTCAAGGCATTCGCCACAACGCACCTTGCCATGGGCAATTTTGAGTTGCCCGGGAGTGACCTGAAACCGTGTGGCACAGGTCGGGCACTCGGTGATGATGTTGTGGTTCATACTAGCGCCGGATTACCGTTTTATACCAGTAATGCGGATCCAGCCTTCTTTCTCAGTGACCGGATCTAGGTCGAAGTCTGGACTATACGCGGCACGTAGTTCTTCTTCCTGATCGGCCAACAATCCGGATAAGATTAGTTGCCCGCCAGACTTGCACAGGGCGGTCAGCGTTGGCGCCAGTTGTACCAGTGGTCCCGCTAGGATATTGGCAACGACCAGATCAGCCTGATCTTGTGGGGCTTTTTCGGGGAAGAATACCTGTAGCTTATCTTTAGATAGCTGATTACGTTGTAGGTTATCGAGACTGGCATCGAGGGCTTGAGGGTCGATATCCACTGCGGTTACATGTTCAGCGCCGAGCAGGAGCGCCGCAATACCGAGAATGCCGGAGCCGCAACCATAATCGACCACCTGTTTTCCATCCAGTGTTAGAGAATCGAGAAATTCAAGGCACAGTGCCGTGGTTGGGTGGGTGCCGGTACCGAATGCTAGACCGGGGTCTAGCATCAGATTAACCGCGTTGGGTTCAGGCACCTCTTTCCAGCTAGGACAAACCCAGAGGCGTTGACCAAACTTCATGGGATGATAATTATCCATCCACTCTCTTTCCCAATCTTTATCTTCGACGATTTCTGTTTTCATCGGTGGGAAAGGGGTATTAGGAAATAGCTGTTCGTGGGATTTTTTTAAGAAGACCTGAGTGGCGTCTAGGTCATGATCAGCGGAAAACAATCCAGTCAGTACGGTGTTTCTCCACAGGGGAGTGGTTCCCAGTTCTGGCTCAAAGATAGGGGTATCTTCTTTATCCTGTAGGGTGACAGCGGCGCAGCCAGCTGCAAGCAGTAGGTCTTCATACTGTTCGGCGTTATCTGGTAGGACATCCAGTTTAATCTGTAACCAGGGCATGACGTTTTCCTTATAACCTACGATATCTGTTCTTTATAACAAGAGGATCAAACGAAAAAAAGCCTCCAGTGGGAGGCTTTTCGCGGAAACTGGCATCAAATGATCAGTCCAGTCCCAGTTTCTTTTCCAAATAATGGATATTGACGCCGCCTTCAGCGAAGTGGGTGTCACGCACAATGATTTGATGCAGCGGGATATTACAACGAATCCCTTCTACCACCATTTCATCGAGAGCGATCTCCATACGACGCAATGCGGTTGCCCGGTCTTCACCATAGGTGATCAACTTGGCGATCAGTGAATCATAATGCGGCGGCACGGTATAACCGTTGTACAGATGCGAATCAACACGCACGCCAATACCGCCCGGCGCATGGAAATGATTCACTGTACCTGGGCAGGGCATAAAGGTTTTCGGATCTTCAGCGTTGATACGACACTCAATGGAGTGGCCTAGCAGCTTGACGTCTTCCTGTTTGAACGACAACGGCATGCCAGAGGCGATGCGCAGCTGTTCTTTAACGATATCGATACCAGTAACCATCTCGGATACAGGGTGTTCAACCTGAACACGGGTATTCATTTCGATAAAGTAAAAACGGCCATTTTCGTACAGGAATTCGAAGGTGCCAGCACCGCGATAGTTAATCGCTAGGCAGGCATCAACACAGCTTTTAAGCACTTCGGCACGGGCAACAGGGTCGATACCCGGTGCAGGAGCTTCTTCAACGACCTTCTGATGGCGGCGCTGCATTGAGCAGTCACGGTCATACAGGTGGATCGCATTGCCCTGTCCGTCAGATAGTACCTGAACTTCTACGTGGCGAGGGTTCTCGAGGAACTTCTCCATGTAGACGGTTTCGTCACCAAAAGCACCTTTCGCTTCGGATTTGGTTACATATACAGCGTTCAGCAAGCTCGCTTCGCTGTGTACTACTCGCATACCACGTCCACCACCACCGGCGGCCGCTTTGATAATGACGGGATAACCAATTCTGCGCGCGATTTCGATGATCTTGTCACCGTCTTCCGGTAGTTCACCGTCGGAGCCTGGTACGGTCGGTACGCCGGCTTTTTGCATCGCTTCAATCGCAGCGACTTTATCACCCATGATGCGGATGGTTTCCGCTTTCGGGCCGATAAAGGCAAAACCGCTTTTTTCCACCCGTTCAGCAAAATCAGCATTTTCAGCTAAGAAGCCGTAACCGGGGTGGATACCCATCGCATCCGTCACTTCGGCAGCTGCGATGATGGCAGGAATGTTCAGGTAGCTTTGTGCAGACGCGGGTGGCCCGATACACACGGCTTCATCTGCGAGACGAACATGCATCAGATCACGATCCGCGGTGGAGTGGATCGCAACCGTTTTGATGCCGAGTTCTTTGCAGGCCCGGAGGATACGCAGTGCGATCTCTCCGCGGTTGGCAATAACAACTTTTTCTAGCATGTTGAGAACCTGTCTGGTGGATAGCTTAAACGATGATTACCAGTGGCTGATCAAATTCAACCGGTTGGCCGTCTTCGACCAAGATAGCTTCTACAACACCGGAACGGTCAGCTTCAATTTGGTTCATCATCTTCATCGCTTCAACGATGCAGATTGGGTCGCCTTCTTTCACGGTTTGGCCAACTTCAATAAAAGAAGGTGAGCTTGGTGATGGTGAGCGGTAGAACGTACCAACCATCGGCGAAAGAACAGCCTGACCATTGTAGGCAGGTGCGGCAGCAGCAACCGGTGCTACTGGCGCAGCGACAGGCGCAGCAACCGGTGCCGGAGCGGCTGCAACAGGTGCAGGTGCTGCCAGAACGGTGGTGCCGCGGCTGATGCGTACAGACTCTTCGCCTTCTTTAATTTCTATTTCGTTGATGTTGGATTCTTCCAACAACTCAATCAGTTTTTTTACTTTGCGAATATCCATACTAATGAAATTCTCTATCAATTCAGATGTTAAAGTTTGTCAATCCGGCTGAATGCGGATTGTAATGCAAATTCATAACCCTGGACGCCCAGTCCGCAGATAACGCCCACCGCCACATCAGAAAGATAGGAGTGGTGACGGAACGCTTCGCGGGCGTGCACATTGGAGATATGGATCTCTATAAAAGGGATCGCCACACCTAATAGTGCATCACGCAAGGCAACACTCGTATGAGTGAATGCTGCTGGGTTGATCAGTATAAAATCCACCTGTTCGACACGGGCCTGATGGATCCGTTCAATCAATACATGCTCAGCGTTACTTTGCAGGCACTCAATTTGGTGACCTGCTTGCTCAGCAAGGGTAGTAAGGCGTTGGTTAACGTCCTGCAATGTCGCAGCGCCATAAACCTCTGGCTCGCGAGTACCGAGCAGATTTAGGTTGGGGCCGTTAAGAAGCAGTATTTTAGCCATTAAATAAGCCTATAATGACGTACAATTACGTCCGATGGATATAAAAGTGAGTAGTTTGCCGGAAAAGCTAAACTGTGTAAACAGCTTTACTACTTATTGTGTTTTATCATCAGTTTTGCCGACGTTGTGGCTGGTTTCTGATCATAATTTGATTTAGTTTCGTCTATATGACGGTATTAATTGGCTCTTTTCTTGATCTTCTGTCGGTGTTTAGTCGCGCTGTTTTGAGGATCGGATAAATACCGCTGTATCAATGGTAGTATAATGTTCCATTATTTACAGGCGACGGGCATTGACCCGTTGGGTCAAATCGGACATATTGCGGTGCAATAAAAGCGCGTTTACGTTAAAGGATATACCATGGATATGTTACAGCGGTTGTGGTTCTCATGTTGGGATAAACTGACAGGCACTGTAGGCCGTGTGAGATTGTTACGGCCGATATTGGCGCTGGTTGGTCTCTATCTGCTGGTGAGTGTTGGTCTCGGTATTTGGTGGAGCCAAGAGCCGGCCCCTTTTACTATTGAACCGCTAGTGGTTCAGAGCGCCAATGGTCAATCGCAAAAGGTTATCGGTTCGGCCACTGTTTCAACCTTGATTAAGATTACCGATACGTTACTGCAAAAGCAGGGCGGTTATTTATCGAACGACCGTACTCCTCCGGGTATTTGGTTGGATAATATCCCTAACTGGGAATTTGGTGTGCTGGTGCAAGCACGGGATATGTCTCGGGCCATGCGGAAAGATTTCAGCCGGTCACAGTCTCAGTCTACTGAAGATGTCGATCTTAAAGCCGCCGAGCCACTGCTGCACTTTGATAGCGATAGCTGGGTGTTGCCTTCCAGTGAAGGTGAATATAAGAAAGCTTTGAAATACTTGCGTGCCTATGAGGTGCGTCTGTCTGATCCGCAACAGCAGGATGCACAGTTTTATTCCCGTGCCGATAACCTGCGCGGTTGGCTGGCGGATGTGTCTACTCGCTTAGGCAGCTTATCTCAGCGGTTGAGTGCCAGTGTTGGCCAGAAACGAGTGAATACTGATTTGGCGGGCGAATCCAGTGCGCGTCAGTCCACCGATAATGCCGGTGACCGGGAAGTTAAAACGGGCTTCCTTGAGATTGATGATGTCTTTTATGAAGCACGCGGCACAGCTTGGGCATTGATTCATCTGCTGCAAGCGGTTGAAGTGGATTTTGCCGATGCGTTGGAAAAGAAAAATGCGTTGATCAGCCTGCGACAGATTATTCGTGAGTTGGAAGCGACTCAGGGCACCGTCTGGAGTCCGATGATTCTCAACGGTAACGAGTTCGGATTGTTGGCGAACCATTCGTTAGTGATGGCCTCTTATATCTCCCGTGCTAACGCTGCCATTATCGATCTGCGCTCACTCTTAGAGCAGGGTTGATCGCTAGAAAGATCGATTGATCCTGTATCTGTGTCGCGGTGGTTAAGTAAAAGGAAAGACGTATGATTCGAGTTGTCTTTAATCAGAAGGGTGGCGTGGGTAAGTCCAGTATTAGTACTAACTTGGCCGCCATCAGTGCCAGTCAGGGAAAGCGGACACTGGTGATTGATTTAGACTCCCAATGTAACACTAGTCATTATTTACTGGGCGACCAGGTGAATGAGACGGTTGGTGATATTAACGATTTTTTTGAGCAGACACTGAGCTTTCAGGTGCGTCCTAAAGCAATAACGGAGTTTATTCATCCGACTGCGTATGAAAATCTGCATCTGTTGCCCTCAAATCCTGAGCTGGGGGATCTGCATTCTAAGTTGGAAGCGAAGCATAAGATCTACAAGTTGCGGGATGCGCTACAAGATTTGGATCAGTACGATGCGGTCTATATTGATACGCCGCCCGCGTTTAATTTTTATACGCTGTCAGCGCTGTGTGCCGCCGATAGCTGTTTGATTCCATTTGACTGTGATGAGTTCTCTCGTCAGGCGCTCTATAGTCTGATGTACAATGTGCAGGAAACGCAGCAGGATCATAATAAAAAACTCGTCATTGAAGGGATTGTGGTCAATCAGTACCAGCCTCGTGCGAATGCCTCAAAGACCATCGTTGAAACCCTGCAAGACGATAACCTGCCGGTATTAAATGCGAAGATCTCTTCATCAGTGAAGATGAAAGAGTCTCATAATGAGTGCGTCCCGCTGATTCACTTTGCCCCCAAGCATAAGCTTACCTTAGAGTTTATCGCGCTCTATGACGAGTTAAACGCCTAGCTAAGGTGTTACCCCTCCATCCACAATAAACGTATCGTTGATGCGTTTATTGAGAGCTGTTTCCTCATGGTTGTTTATAAAATCGATCCGGTTAGCCTTCTGCTGCCTATTTTGTGACGTCCGTCTAAGACTTTCTCTTAAGCTCAAGGTATTATATTGCAAAATTTTTAGGCTCAGTGCGGTGGTGTGCCATCGGTTGACGCTTTCGTTCTTCGTCGCTTTAAAAAGAGACTTCAGCATGCGTATACATGAAATTAACCACCCTTTGGTAAAACATAAAATTAGTCTGATGCGGGCTGCGGATATCAGCACCCGAGCATTTCGTCAGCTGGCCGCAGAAGTGGGCGCTTTGTTGACCTATGAAGCGACTAAAGACCTGAAAACAGAAAGCTATCAGTTTGAAGGCTGGTGCGGTGAGATGACTGGCGAACAGATTAAAGGCAAAAAGGTTACGGTTGTGCCTATTTTGCGGGCCGGTATCGGTATGCTCGATGGTGTGCTGGATCTTATTCCGAGCGCCAAAATCAGCGTAGTCGGCCTATATCGCGATGAAGAAACGTTACAACCGGTGACCTACTTCGAACGTTTGACCAGTGATATGGAAGAACGACTCGCGCTGGTGATCGATCCAATGCTGGCAACCGGTGGCTCCATGAATGCTACCATCGATATGTTAAAACAGTCCGGTTGTCAGGATATTAAAGCCCTCGTATTAGTGGCTGCGCCTGAAGGCATCAAAGCGGTCAATGAGGCGCATCCGGATGTCGAGTTGTATACCGCGGCGATCGATAGCCACCTTAATGAACAGGGTTATATTATTCCGGGCTTAGGCGATGCCGGCGATAAGATCTTTGGCACTAAATAAAGGAATCTCTGATGAACCGGAAGATGAGCGAAACCCTCGACGGTAATGAACCACTCTGGCGAACGATACTAGCCGGTTCACAAATGTTGTTTGTCGCCTTTGGTGCACTGGTGCTGATGCCTCTGCTCACGGGCATGGACCCGAGTGTGGCACTGTTTACCGCAGGTTTTGGAACGCTGTTGTTTCAAGTGGTCACCAAGGGCCAGGTGCCGGTATTTCTGGCGTCGTCATTTGCCTTTATCGCGCCAATTATTTACAGCACCACGACCTGGGGCATGCCTGCAACCTTAGGGGCGCTGTTCTGTGCTGGCTTGGTGTATATGCTGTTGGCGCTGGCGGTAAAGTTCCGCGGTGTGGGCTTTTTACACCGGGTTCTTCCCCCTGTTGTGGTCGGTCCCGTCATTATGGTGATTGGCTTAGGACTAGCACCGGTGGCGGTGAATATGGCGATGGGTAAAGCCGGAGACGGTAGCATCGAACTGTTTCCCTATGTCGATTCGATGATCGTGTCGATGTCTGCATTAGCGACAACTCTGCTGGTTGCGACCTTTGGTAAAGGGATCTTCCGTTTACTGCCGATTATGGCGGGGGTTGTGGTGGGTTATCTGATGGCTAACTTCTTCGGCATGGTGAATTATCAAGTCGTTGCCGATGCTGCCTTCATCGCGGTGCCTGCGTTCGTTCTGCCTGAATTCAACTGGCAAGCGATTCTGTTTATGATTCCGGTAGCGATTGCACCGGCGGTTGAGCATGTCGGCGATCTGTTGGCCATTGGCCATGTGACCGGAAAAGATTATATTAAAAAACCGGGTCTGCACCGCACACTGTTTGGTGATGGCTTGGCCACGTCGGCAGCGGCACTGTTTGGTGGACCACCGAATACCACCTATTCTGAAGTGACTGGTGCGGTTATGCTAACCCGTTCATTTAATCCGATGATCATGGTCTGGGCTGGGGTGTTTGCTATCCTGCTGGCGTTTGTGGCTAAGTTCGGCATCCTGTTACAAACCATTCCCTCTCCGGTAATGGGCGGTATTCTGATTCTGTTGTTTGGCTCCATTGCCGCGGTGGGTTTGAATACCCTGATTAAAGCCCGTGTTGATCTAGCCGAGCAGCGTAACCTCGTGATCGTAGCAACCACCTTAGTGTTTGGTATCGGCGGTATGGTGGTCGGTCAGGGTGAATTCAGTATGCAGGGCGTTAGCCTCTGTGGTGTTGTGGCTATTCTGCTTAACCTGTTGTTGCCGGGTCATAAACCTGAAGCGGATGATCTGCATGAAGAGCAGGGTGTGGTCGATGACCTGATTGATCATGTGAAGTGATCCACTTTAACGCTTAATTCGGCTCTCGATACGGGGCTGAATCTAGGCTAAGAGAAAACCGGCGAGAGTCGGTTTTTTTGTCAATAACATAAGCGTAGGGGTATTCCCTTATTTTGTGATTGAAATTTGGCGCTAATGATGGAACACTGTGGGCTGATTTTAAGAGGATAAACGCGATATGAAGATTAACAGTTTTGGTGTAGTCGGTGCCGGCCAGATGGGTGGTGGTATTGCTCAGGTAGCTGCCTGTTCTGGTTTCGACGTAGTGTTGTATGATCTGAATGATCCCGCTTTGGAGCGAGGTATTAAGGCCATCAATTCCAGTTTGGCGCGGATGGTGAATAAAGAGAAGCTGACGCAGGCGGAAGCGGATCAGGCGTTGGCACGCATCAAACTGACAACCGATATGGCGGATATGGCTGCAACTGGTATCGTGGTAGAAGCGGCCAGTGAAGATGAAGAGATTAAAAAAACCATCTTCCGTAAGCTCGACGAAGTCTGTCAGCCAGAGACGATTTTGGCGACCAACACCTCATCTATCTCTATTACGCGTTTGGCCGCGGTGACTTCCCGCCCGGGTAAAGTGATCGGTATGCACTTTATGAACCCTGTGCCGATGATGCAGTTAGTGGAAATCATCCGCGCGCTGCAAACCGATGATGCGGTGTTTGATGCGGTACAGCAGTTGTCGCTGGAGATGAGCAAAGTGCCGGTGGATGTTAAAGATGCGCCGGGTTTTGTTTCCAACCGCATTCTGATGCCGATGATCAATGAAGCCGTGTTTTGCCGTTATGAGAATCTGGCAACCGCAGAAGAGATCGATACGGTGATGAAGCTAGGGATGAGTCACCCGATGGGGCCGTTGGCACTGGCGGATCTGATCGGTCTAGACACCTGTTTGAGCATTATGAATGTGCTCTATGATAACTTTAAAGACTCCAAGTACCGTCCTTGCCCACTGCTGGTACAGATGGTGGATGCCGGTTATATGGGCCGTAAGAGCGGTCGCGGATTTTACACCTACGACTGAGTTTTTATGTCGGTGATTCGTTGAAATGTGTTGGATTTGTGTAGGTACTGATGAAGCATGAATCGCACCGGTTGTTCGTATAGCCGATGGTGCGGTTCGCAAAGCTCACCAGCACTCTACGACGTTACGGCGCAAAAGCCTGTTTAATTTTTGCCTGATCTACATGCTTGGCTGAATCCGAGATAGCTGATCTGACTGCGGTATTGGCGACTAAATCCTTGATGGGGAGCTTGACGATCAGTGCGATGGCTTTCTGTATCGCCCGAGGGTCGGTGTGCAAGGCGGTTTTAGATTCGTTATAGCAGTCTTCGACCATGAGCCGGGTAATGAGTGCCCCGAACTCTTTTTTGGATGCCAGTAGATCCTCGGCTGAAATCTGGCTATAGGCGGTTAGTTCTGGGTGGGTCGACATTGAGAAAAACATCCATTTTACCAGTGCTTTCCGCTCTTTGCCGGTTAACGAGTCGACGAAGCAGGTTTCGAGCGCTTGAGCATGGGCCGTGATCGGCAGCATCAAACAGAGGCTCGTCATCAGTGTTAAAGCAAACGCCGGTATGGTGTGTTTCAAAGTCAATAACCCCGTTTTTGGCCAATCAATATCGCAGCGACTGTCAGCGATGCAGGATTGATCGATGCCTGTGGATAAGATAGTCAGCATACCCGCCCAATGGCAGCAAAGAAAGTTGGCTTAGCGGCAGAAAAGCCGTATTAGCCATAGAAATGCGAGAGGCTGCGGTTATTTCGACAGATGACGGATGCCATCTTCTAACCCTTCCAGTGTTAGGGGGAACATTTTCTGATCTAATATCGTTTTGATCATCTGGGTGCTGGCAGTGTAATCCCAGTAGCGTTGATGGCTGGGGTTAAGCCAGATGGCTTTATCCCAGGTATCGAGAATCCGTCTTAGCCAGACCTCGCCCGCTTCTGGATTACGGTGTTCGACACTGCCAAATCGTTCGGTTACCTCATAGGGTGCCATCGCGGCATCGCCAACGAAGATCACCCGATAATCGCGGCCATAGGTGTGCAGCAGATCGAAGGTGTCGATATGCTCGTTCCAGCGACGTTTGTTATCTTTCCAGACCCGTTCATAAACACAGTTATGAAAATAGAAATACTCTAGGTGTTTAAACTCGGTGCGGGCCGCTGAAAACAGTTGTTCGCATTGACGAATGTACGGGTCCATCGAGCCACCGACATCAAAAAATATCAGTACCTTGGCGGCGTTATGCCGTTCCGGTACCATTTTTAGATCGAGGTAGCCGGCATTATTGGCGGTAGAACGGATGGTGTCATCGAGGTCTAATTCATCGGCGGCGCCGGTGCGGGCAAACTTACGCAGCTTGCGCAGGGCGACTTTGAGGTTGCGGGTGCCCAACTCAACACTGTCATCGAGATCGCGAAATATCCGTTTTTCCCATACCTTGGCTGCCCGCTTATGTTTGCTTTCTCCGCCGATACGCACCCCTTCGGGGTTATAGCCACTGTGACCAAACGGCGAGGTGCCGCCAGTACCGATCCATTTATTACCCCCAGAGTGACGTTCTTTTTGTTCCTCAAAGCGTTTAGCGAGGGTTTCCATCAGCTTATCTAATCCGCCGAGTTTCTCGATTTCGGCTTTATCTTCATCGCTGAGATTGCGGATAAAGTCGGCGTCCAGCCATTGCTCGGGGATTAGATTGTCGAATGGATCGGGTAGCTCGGCGAGACCTTTGAAGTAGTGGCCAAAGGCGAGGTCGAAACGGTCGAAATATTTTTCATCCTTCACCATGCAGGTGCGCGCCAGTAGATAGAAATCATCCCAGTTGGCAAACGCCAGATGATTTTCCAGAGCCTCGAGCAGCATTAACAACTCTTTAATGGAAACGGGCACCTGAGCTTTGCGCAGGGTGTAGAAAAAATCGACTAGCATTGCGATACTCCCAGAACTGGCTTAACGGCTTCCACGGCGGGCCATAAAGGCCAGTCGTTGTAGCATATGAACGTCTTGTTCATTTTTCAGCAAGGCACCATAGAGAGGCGGAATCGCTTGGCTGGCATCACGGCTTTGCAGCAATTCGAGGGAAATATTATCGGCCAGTAGTAGTTTCAACCAGTCGATCAGCTCCGACGTGGAAGGTTTTTTCTTCAGGCCGTTGACCTCCCGTACCTGAAAGAATACTTCGAGTGCTTCATTCACCAGCGACTTTTGGATATCCGGGAAGTGGACATCAACGATCTGCTTCATGGTCTCGGCATCGGGGAAGTTAATATAGTGGAAGAAACAGCGGCGCAGGAACGCGTCGGGCAGTTCTTTTTCGTTGTTGCTGGTGATGATGATAATGGGACGGTGTTTCGCGACCACGGTTTCGCCGGTTTCGTAAACACTGAATTCCATCTTGTCGAGTTCGACTAATAGGTCATTGGGGAACTCAATATCGGCTTTATCGATCTCATCAATCAGCAGTACGACCTGCTCATCTGCATCAAAGGCTTCCCAGAGCATCCCTTTACGGATGTAATTCTTTATATCATGCACCCGATCATCACCGAGTTGGGAGTCTCTTAGACGGGATACGGCATCGTATTCATACAATCCCTGCTGGGCTTTGGTGGTCGATTTAATATGCCAGCGCAGTAATTTTTTACCAAAGGCTAACGCCACTTCATCGGCGAGCATGGTTTTACCGGTGCCAGGCTCACCTTTGATCAGTAGGGGGCGTTGCAGCGTGGCGGCGGCATTAACGGCCATTCGCAGGTCATCCGTTGCAACATAGCGCTCAGTACCTTCAAATTTCATCTGACTTAACCTCTGAGAAAACTGTTACCAAAGAGGAATATCTTAGCAGAAAAATAGTATCGGGATATGGGCTCTAATTGACTATTTAGGACAATAAACCCTACATCTAGGCTATGCGGTATGGGGCGAACGTTGCTCTTTTTGTACCAGTAACATGGCGATAATAACAAGCACAATGCCGGGTATTAGTGGCCATTGTAGCGATGTAGAGCCCATCAATATATTTAGGATTACCACGAACAAAGGGGTTAAAAAGCTATAGGCTGCCACTTGAGTTGCGCCCAAGATAAGCGTGCCGAGTTGTAATAAGAAAAAACTGACTAAGGTGGTGAAGATAGCCAGATATAAAATGCCCAGATAAACATTCATATCGACGGCGCGCCACTCAATAGCGGCTAAGCTAGGAAGTGATAGTAACAGTAGCCAGAAGCCGCCAATCGATATCACCCAGAATGTCATTACTTCCATCGGCTCGCCAGCATAAAATTTTCGTATCAGTGGGTTATAGGCTCCCATAAATAAGCAGCCGAGTATAAATAGGAGGTCTCCGCGATTCAGTTGTAGTTGCAGCAAGCTGCTTATATCGCCCCGTACGATAATCCACAGGGCGCCTAAGGTGCCCAGTAGTAAACCGGCTGCTCGGCGTTTGCTAGTTTTTTCTCGGTTGATAAGAAACACATAGAATGCGGTCATCGCGGGCACCGTGGTATAGATGGCACCGGTATTGAGTGCGCTGGTATAGCGTAGCGCTTCAAACATACACCAGAAAAACACCACTAAAGGGATGCTTAAAACAGCATTCCCGAGCAATTGCTTACCTTTTGGGCGGTGCCAGCCGTTTTTAACGAAAACATAGGGTGCGAACATCAGTGCGGCCAGCAGAAAACGGATAAACATCATTACCTCGGGAGGCAGGGCGGTGGTAATGAGTGCGCCAACAGGAAATGAGCTGGCGATAAGCGCGACCATCAATAGCATCAGCAAGTGAATCACAACGCGGGGTGTCTGTTGGAATGGGTTGTTCATAAGGCGCTCTATGCAAAGGGATCTGAGGCTTGCTAGGTTAACTTGTTTTTAATTAGCTGATAATCTGTGTTTTTGGACAATAACTGTTGAATAAAAGCGAACAAAGGTTGGTGTGATGGATACGATTGCTGCAATTCCCGTTTTTGTTGCTGTGGTTCAGTATGGTGGATTTTCCCCTGCGGCTCGCTTTTTGGGTATCTCTAAATCGGCGGTGAGCAAGCGTATTACGTTGTTAGAGCAGCAACTGGGGGTCAAATTATTGCACCGGACAACGCGAAAGCTGAGCTTAACGGAGGTGGGGGAACGTTATTTTGAGCATGCGCTTAAAGCGACCGAGGCCGCCCGTGACGCAGAAGATGCAGTGGCCCAACTTCAGGGGGAGCCGCAGGGACGTTTACGAATAAATTCACCGATGTCGTTTGGCCGGTTGCATATGGCACCGATGATCCCTGAATTTTTAAAACGCTATCCTAAAATCAGTATCGACCTGGTGATGGATGATAAACGACTCGAGATGGTGAGTGGCGGGTTTGATATCGCCATTCGTGGTGGTGAATTATCGGATTCTAGCCTGATTGCCCGTCGACTTGGCCGTTTTAACAGTGTTTTATGTGCCTCTCCTGAATATCTAGAGACTCAGGGTTATCCGTTAGTACTGGATGACCTGTTAGAGCATAACTGTCTCTCTTTTAGTTATTCCAATGATGTGCGTGAATGGCACTTTACGAAAGATAACCAGCGGCAGTCGGTAATGGTGTCGGGTAACTATCAGGTTAATAACAGTGAGGCGTTGCAGGAAGCGGTGCTTAGAGGGTTGGGTATTGCGCGCTTACCGACCTTTGTGGCTGGGCCGGATATTCGCGCTGGCAGACTGGTGGTCTTGTTTCCTGAATATCAGATGCCGGTGCAGGATTATAACGCGGTGTTTATTGAGCGACAGTATATGCCTGCGAAGGTGCGGGTATTTTTAGATTTTGCCATCGAGTATTTTGGCAGTGAGACGCCCTATTGGGAGCAGGGTATCGCTATCTAACGCAGTATTGTTGTCTTTTGCTCAACATTGTTTTTATTTTAAGAGTGGTTATTAATCATTAATAAACAATCTAATCTATTTGTCAGATGTGGTGATCACGGCGTTGAGTGGTGACACCTTTAATAATCGATCAATAGATGAGGGTTTAATAATGGAATTTTTTGCAACCGTTGCAGCACGTCGCGCGATCAAACACTATGCCGATAAACCGGTGACTGAAGCTGACTTTGAACGCATCATGCAGGCAGTATTGCTTTCTCCTACTTCATATAATATTCAGCATTGGCGGTTTGTTCGGGTCACTGATTCGCAACTACGTACTGAACTTCAGGCTGCTGCTTGGGGACAAACACAGATAACCGAGGCTGCTGAGTTGGTGATTGTGTGTGCTGACACTCAAGCCTGGTCAGATAACCCTCAGCGTTATTGGGCCAATGCTCCGGCGGATGTGCAGGCGATGATGTTGCCTATGCTGGCCTCTTTTTATCAGGGCAAAGGGTTGTTACAGCGTGATGAGGCGATGCGTTCTAGCGGAATGGCGGCACAAACCTTTATGTTGGCGGCTAAGGCCTTGGGATATGATACTTGCCCTATGATCGGTTTTGATAATGAGCGGGTGGCTGAGATGGTTAATTTACCCGCAGGCCATGTGATCAGTATGTTCATCACGCTTGGTTCGGCGGACAAGCCTGCAAACCCTAGGGCTGGGCAAATCCCGCTGACCGAGGTATTAATTGAAAACCGCTTTTAATGTTGCCGCAGGTTGCGTTATTCATCCAGCATGACGCAACCTGTTAGAAAGGGTTGTAAACAGCGGCATAGAGAGCGAAGCCTATCCAGCTGAGCCATAATAAGCCCCAGCTTAATCGACTCTGTTTGTAAATGGTCACTATCTCTGGAGCGTCTGAATTATTAGCGTTATTCGGCTGTTGTGCTTGTTGCAGTTTGCGCTTTTGTTTGTCTAATTCACGGGCTTTTTCTTTGTGACGCTTTTTGTATTCCTCGATTCCTTTCTGAATACCCTGAGCAATAAGTCTGGTTTGTTCTTTCGTTTGTCCTGGACGCTGGGTGGCTTTAGCCACCTGTAATGCTTCGGTTACCACCTGTCCAGATACTTTTTGTTTCTTAGCCATAGTCACTCCCTCGGTTTGAGCTGTATTATCTCACGATAACGGGTGACAATGTCTGTTAACAGAAATAAGGATATGTACATGGCCGCTTCAAACCTTCTAGCCTTAATTGACGATATCGCGTCCCTGCTTGATGATGTTGCCGGGATGACGAAAGTCGCCGCCCGTAAAACAGCTGGGGTGCTAGGGGATGATCTGGCGTTGAATGCTGAGCAAGTCTCGGGTGTTAAAGCCGAACGAGAGCTTCCGGTGGTTTGGGCGGTGGCAAAGGGCTCTTTTGTTAACAAGGCTATTCTGGTGCCAGCGGCGCTGGCGATCAGTTACTTTATCCCTTGGTTGATCGTGCCTCTGTTGATGATTGGCGGGTTGTTTCTCTGCTTTGAAGGCTTTGAAAAAGTGTTTCATGCGTTGTTCCATTCACCAGCAGAGAAGGCGGCCCATAAAGCGGAGCTAAAACACGCACTCGAGGATAGTGCAGTTGATTTGGTTGCTTTTGAAAAAGAGAAGATCAAAGGGGCAGTGCGTACCGACTTTATACTCTCCGCCGAGATTATTGTTTTAACGTTAGGCACGGTGGCCGGCGCGTCATTGGTTACCCAGTTGGGAGTGCTGGTGGGCATTTCGCTCATAGTGACGGTGGGGGTCTATGGATTGGTGGCGGGTATTGTTAAGTTGGATGATCTCGGACTTTATATGGTGCGTAAACCCGGTGCGGCCGACCTAACTAAAACTATTGGCCGTGGCATTTTAACGGCGGCGCCGATGCTGATGAAAGGACTCTCTGTGTTAGGTACGGTGGCGATGTTTATGGTGGGCGGCGGCATCTTAGTCCATGGTTTGCCGTTTTTACATCACTTTATCCAGCATTTGACCGAGGGGTTGAATGCGGTTGTTGTGATGTTGTTACCGGTATTGTTAGAAGCGTTGATCGGTGTTGCCGCTGGCGGTGTTGTCTTTATGGTGATTAGCTTGGGTAAAAAACTGGCGGGGAAAGCCGAGGCGGCTTGATCTTTAGTCGTTGGTTTTCTGACTGGAGGAGGGGCACAGGTGTTTGGGTTAAATAACCCTGAGCTAAGATAAAGGCAAAAAGTAAGCTACAAAAAGGGCCGATGCATTATATATCGGCCTTTTTTGTTTCGAGCAGCTAATTACTTAGCGGCTTCGTAAGCTGTTTGCGCTTCGATGATCGCAGCTTTAGCGGCGTCAACGCCTTCCCAGCCTTCAACTTTAACCCATTTGCCTTCTTCTAGACCTTTGTAGTTCTCGAAGAAATGCTTGATGCGGGCCAATAGAATGTCTGGCAGGTCAGTGACGTCTTGCACGTCTTTGTAGGCTTTGCTCAGTTTGTCGTGTGGTACGGCAACGAGTTTAGCATCTTCACCGGCTTCGTCGGTCATGTTCAGTACGCCAACGGGGCGGCAGCGAATCACAGAACCGGGTACTACTGGGTAAGGTGTTACTACCAGTACGTCCAGTGCATCGCCATCATCAGCCAAGGTGTTGTTGATGTAACCGTAGTTGGCTGGGTAGAACATAGGCGCCGCCATGAAACGGTCAACGAAGATTGCATCAGAATCTTTGTCGATCTCGTATTTAACCGGATCGCTATCCGCTGGAATCTCGATGATTACATTGATGTCGTTTGGCAGATCATTGCCAGCAGGGACTTTTTCAAAGCTCATGTGTCGCCTTCCTGTTTAAGTGTTAAATCTGTTTAGAATTCTAGGGCTGCATTATATACAGCCCTTGATCATAAGTTGAATACGACTTAAAGATCATAAACTGAGAATTCAGTTAGTCCTTAGCGTGATATTTCATCATGGTTTCGACTTCAGCTTTTGAACCTAGGCCGACGGAAACGCGTTGATGAATTTTTTCTGGCTGGACATCCATAATGTGCCCGTAGCAAGTTGTGCTTAAGCCGCCAGCTTGTTCGATAAGGTAACTCATTGGATTACCTTCATACATCAGACGTAGCTTGCCGGGCTTGCTTGGATCACGATTATCCCATGGGTAAAGGAAGATGCCGCCACGGGTGAGGATGCGATGAACTTCGGCCACCATAGAGGCAACCCAGCGCATATTATAACGTTTGCCCAGTGGGCCTTCTTCACCTTGAAGCAGGTCGGAAACATAGGCTTGCATTTCGGGTTCCCAGAAACGCTGATTTGACATGTTGATGCCAAATTCTTGGGTATGCTCAGGCACTGTGACATTCTCTTCGGTGAGAATGAAATCGCCACCGTGGCTCAGCGTAAACATCTGTACGCCGTTACCGGTAGTGAGAACCAATACCGCACAAGGGCCATACAAAACATAACCGGCGGCGATCTGCTTGCGGCCGCATTGCATGAAGGCCGCTTCTGAACCGCCATCAAGACCTTCAGGGCGTTCTAAAATAGAGAAAATAGTACCGACGGACACGTTAACATCGATATTGGATGAGCCATCCAATGGGTCGAACGTGACAAGGTATTTACCCTCTGGGTTACCGGCAACAGGGTAGTCTTCCTCTTCAGAAGCGATACCCGCAACAGTTGAGTTATCTAACAGCACGGCTTTAAGAATATCGTTAGAGATGATGTCCAGTTTTTTCTGGGTTTCACCCTGAACATTAACGCCTTCGGAGGTGCCCAATACGCCCGCCAGAGCGCCTTCACGCAGTTTAATGGCGATCTCTTTACAGGACAGCATCAGGCTGTCAATCAGTTCAATAAGATCATCGGGAGTGTCGTGGTGCTTGAGGTACTGGTTCAGCAGTCGCATGTGGCCAAAAAACCTGTGGATTTGAGGGGTTAAAAGTTGTGCTGATTTTACGCTGAATTAAGGGTGAATTACACCGTTGAGCGGGTAATTAACGTAAAAAAACGACAATTGTGTGAATCGTGATTTATTTTTTGCAAGTTTTTTTGTGATGCTTCAATAACCGGGTAGCTGAGTTGCTATGATCAACAATGAAAAAGAGCATAACCGAAGTGTCTTAACTGTTATTATGCTGACATTATTTTAGAGTCTAATTGCTGATCTGGAGAAGCTATCCGTGCATGTTCATATATTGGGAATTTGTGGCACCTTTATGGGTAGTTTGGCGGTGCTGGCAAAGGAGCTAGGCCACCGGGTGAGTGGTTCCGATGCCAATGTTTATCCACCCATGAGTACGCAACTCGAACAGCAGGGAATCAGTTTGATTGAAGGCTATGATCCAGCTCAGCTCGATCCCGCGCCGGATATGATTATTGTTGGTAATGCGATGACTCGGGGAAACCCCTGTGTTGAAGCGATGTTAGACCGTGGCCTACCTTATACCTCAGGCCCCCAGTGGTTATCAGATAACTTATTACGGGACAAATGGGTATTGGCGGTTGCAGGGACTCATGGCAAAACCACCACTGCGACGATGTTGGCTTGGCTGTTGGAATTTGCCGAGATGTCACCGGGTTTTCTGATTGGTGGGGTGCCGAACAATTTTGACCGCTCCGCGCGGGTGGGTGAGTGCCCCTTTTTTGTGATCGAAGCGGATGAATATGACACCGCTTTTTTTGATAAGCGCTCTAAGTTTGTTCATTACCATCCGCGTACCTTAGTGCTGAATAATCTTGAATTTGATCATGGTGATATCTTTGATGACCTCGCGGCAATTCAGCGGCAGTTTCATCATGTGGTCAGAATAGTACCCGCTAACGGTCAGGTGATTATGCCGGCAGGTGTCGCCGCGCTGGATCAGGTAATTGAGCAGGGGTGTTGGACGCCGCTTGTGAAAACCTCGGTGGGCACCGCTCAACAGCTAGATAGTGCAGCTGAATGGCAGGCACGTTTGCTTAAGGATGATGGTTCTGAGTTTGAGGTGTTGCATCAAGGCGAACTCGTTGGCACGGTGCGTTGGCAGATGACCGGCTTACATTCGGTTAATAATGGCTTAATGGCGCTGGTAGCAGCCCGTCATGTGGGCGTACAAATCACCCATGGGATTGAAGGCTTATGTCAATTCGGTGGTGTGAAGCGGCGCATGGAGCTGATCGGTGAGGTAGCGGGCGTTCGGGTATATGATGATTTTGCCCACCATCCCACCGCTATCGAAACCACCCTGCAGGGGATTCGCGCCCAGGTAGGTGATGCGCCGGTGATCGCCGTGATTGAACCCCGTTCTAATACCATGCGTATGGGTATGCATCGGCAGGCGTTAGCGGCCTCGGCAAGACTGGCGGATAAGGTTTATTGGTATCAGCCGGCTGGCTTGGAATGGTCATTACAGGATGTGGTTGATCACTGTGAGAACCCCGCAGTGTTGATGCGAGATACGGCAGATATTATTTCTCAGTTGGTTGCTGATGTTCAGCCGGGCAGCCATATCGTGATTATGAGTAATGGTAGTTTTGACGGAATTCACCTGCGTCTGGTCGACGCATTACAAATACAGCAGCAAGGCTGATGGAGTCGAACGTGGCAGAGGCTTATAAAGACAGAATTACGCTCGCCATCACCGGGGCGTCAGGTGCACAGTATGGTTTACGCTTGCTGGAATGCTTGATTGCCGCTCGGTGTCAGGTGTTGGTGATGATCTCGAAAGCCGCACAGGTGGTTATCGCGACGGAAACCGATGAACGATTGCCCGGTTCTGCTAAAGAGCAGGAGGTCTGGTTGACGCAGCGGTTTGCGGCGACGCCGGGGCAACTGCGGGTTTATGGCCGAGAGCAATGGATGGCACCGGTGGCATCGGGGTCAGGCGCGCCGAGTAAAATGGTGGTGTGTCCCTGTTCGACAGGTACATTGTCGGCTATCGCGACGGGGGCGAGTAACAACCTGATTGAGCGGGCGGCAGATGTGGCTCTTAAAGAGCGTCGGCAGTTAATTCTTGTGCCACGGGAAGCGCCTTATTCTGAAATCCATCTAGAGCATATGCTTAAATTGACGCGGATGGGCACGGTGGTAATTCCTGCAAGCCCTGGTTTTTATAACCGTCCACAAAGCGTTGAAGATATGGTCGATTTTGTCGTGGCGCGGATTCTTAATCAGTTGCAAATAGAGCAGCAGCTGATGCCGCGTTGGGGTGAGGATAGCCTTTCCTGATCATAGCGCTTAAAATGCAGCGCTTTTGAGGCGTTGCTGCGTCAACCTGTTTACTTTGACATACCGGATAATTGAGATGGCCAAAATTCTTGCCCTGGATACATCCACAGACGCCTGTTCTGTCGCGCTTTCGATTGATGGCGAAATTCAGGAAGATTTTCGTATTATTCCACGCCAACATACCCGCCAGTTATTACCGATGGTCGATGAGATGCTGACTACGGCAGGGCTTAAAGTTAAGCAATTGGATGCCATCGCGTTTGGCCGAGGACCGGGTTCTTTTGCGGGTATTCGTATCGCCACCGGTGCCGCCCAGGGATTAGCATTTGCGGCTGAGCTGCCGGTCTTGCCGATATCGACCTTGGCGGCGATCGCCCTGAAGGCTGCTCGGGAATATCAGGTTGAGCGGATTGTCAGTACGCTGGATGCGCGGATGAACGAGTTGTATAGCTGTGATTACGAAATGCGTGACGGTTTGCCCGTTGCGTTGCGTCATGAAACGGTTAGTGCACCAGAAAATATAGTTGTGCCTGCCGGCGAACGGTGGTTTGCCGCAGGAAAAGGCTGGGTCTATCTCGATAATATGTCGGCTGAGGTACAGCACGCGGTCGGTACCCCGGTACTCGATATCTATCCTTCGGCAGGGCTGATGTGCGAGCTGGCGATGGATGCCTTTGCCCGTGGCGAAGGGGTGTCAGCGGAAGAGGCTCAACCTATTTATTTGCGCGATACCATCTCTTGGAAAAAAATCAGTGAGCAAAAAAAGAAAGGCCAGTAAACCTCTGTTTTTAACAGAACGATTTTATATTCACGGGCTGTGCTAGTTAAGCGAAGTGCGTAGCTTTGGTTGTTCAACATCCTGTGCGCAGTTAATAAGTGCTTTCAATTTAAAAGATTATTAGGAGATTCTTTATCATGGATTGGTTTCAGGTGGTATTTTTGGCGTTATTGCAGGGCCTGACTGAATTTTTGCCGATCTCAAGTTCTGCGCATCTGATTTTACCGTCACAGCTGTTTGGCTGGACCGATCAGGGCTTAGCATTTGATGTGGGTGTGCATATTGGTTCTTTGACTGCGGTAATGATCTATTTTCGTCAGGATATCTGGCGCATGATTGTCGCTTGGACCGGCAGTTTGGCCGGGCGGGGCAAAAGCACCGATTCTCGCTTGGCTTGGTATGTGATTTGGGCGACCTTGCCGGCGGTTGTGGCTGGTTTTATGTTTAACTCGGCGGTCGATCATTATGGGCGCAGTATTTTAGTGATCGCTGGTGCGACCCTTATTTTTGGTGCACTGCTTTGGTGGGCTGATTTTAGTCGGACAGAGGTTCGTCCGTTAGAAAAAATTACCCTTAGGGATGCCGTTATTATTGGTTTAGCCCAAGCGGTGGCGTTGATTCCAGGAACATCTCGTTCCGGTATTACTATTACGGCAGGGCTGATGTTGGGGTTGACTCGCCAATCGGCCGCCCGGTTCTCTTTTTTGCTATCAATTCCGGTTATTCTTGGGGCTGGTTTACTCAAAGGCGTCGAGCTGGTGCAGACCGGTACACTGGACCAATGGACAATGGTGTTAGGGGGAACCGTACTTGCCGCGATCAGTGCCTATGCCTGTATCCATCTGTTTTTGCAGTGGTTGGATAAAATCGGCATGTTGCCCTTTGTTATTTACCGATTGTTACTGGGCTTCGTGTTGCTCGGTGTTTATTTTATGGTCTGACCTGATGGCAGACGTTGATTTTAAAAAGGTGCCGTTTTGACCCCGCAATCCGAACCCGTTAACTCCGCTGGTATTGCCCTGTGTTATGTCGATGAAGCAGGGCAAGAGGACGCTCAGCAGTTAGCGAGTCGTTTGAGCCTGCCGTTGTTAGACCAATATGATCTTAGGGATGAGCAGTTTTCTCAGTTGCTGATCTGCGAGTCTGGTCGTCGCTGTTTGCAGCAAACGGGCCGTAAAGCGCCGGGCCCGGTGTTGGCGGATTTTGTTTCGGGGGCGGTGGCACATCGGCGAAAATTTGGTGGCGGTAAAGGGCAGATGATTGCCAAAGCGGTCGGAATTAAAGGATCGGTGCGTCCACAGGTAGCCGATGTTACTGCCGGGCTTGGGCGCGATAGTTTTGTGCTAGCAACCTTAGGCTGCGAGGTGCAGATGGTGGAGCGTTCACCGATTATTCATGCGTTGCTAGAAAGTGGCTTGCAGCAGGCGCAGAGGGATCCAGACGTGGCGGACATTGCGGCTCGGATGCAACTGGTGAATGCCGATAGTATTGACTGGCTAGCCGATCAGTTAACCACTGAGTGTAAGCCGCAGGTGATCTATGTCGATCCGATGTTTCCGCATACCGATAAGTCAGCATTGGTGAAAAAAGAGATGCGGGTGTTTCGTGATATTGTTGGTGACGATCAGGACTCGGCGACTCTGCTTGAGCGGGCGTTAGCACTTGCGGAATATCGGGTGGTGGTTAAACGTCCCCGTAAAGCGCCCACCATTGAGGGGCAGGCCCCCAGTTATCAGCTTAATGGTAAATCCAGTCGTTATGATATTTACACCTTAAAAAGCTTGTTATAACCGGGCGGCTTCTGGCGGTACTCGCTTAATAATGGGGAGGAGGCACATCATCTTCAGGTGCACTGATTTGATCGGGTGCAAACTGTTTCACCTGCTGGTGGAGAGTTTTAATAATTTGCGTTAAGCGTGCAATTTCAGCCCCCTGATTAGCCATCTCTGCACTCATTTTATCTAGCGCATCTTCCTGAAAAGCGACCCGTGATTCCAGATCTTCGAGTAACTGTTGTAGCTTCATAAAATTGTCATTTCCCCTACGTGTTTTGCCCAGTGGCAATTAATTAGTCGTAATTATACCTTATTCTGGTGCTGTATCAGTGTTTGGGGGGCTAAGCTATTGAAAAAAAGCATAAAACTATGTATATAGAATGGTCTGGGTTCTATTTATCCTGAACTCTGTTGATATTCAATAACTTTAATTAATTATAAGAGATCTATATGAGTGTTAATCAACTTATACGTAGTGTAGTTGTCAGCGCACTCGCCACTGCCATTATCCTTTTTGTACAAGGATCATTGCCAGGTGAAGGCGGGCTGCCGGTTTTTAATATTCTTGTTGTGTTTGCGGTTGTACTCGTTAGCTGTGTTATTGCTGGCTGGGGTTCCGGTAGTGAAGAGGAAGCGGATGAAAATGATGATCGCGAGTTAGGTACTGTAAAGTGGTTTAATGTGTCAAAGGGGTTTGGCTTTATTACCCGTGAAAATGGCGACGATGTGTTCGTTCATTTTCGTAATATTCGGGGGCGCGGTCACCGTTCGCTGACCGAAGGTCAGAGTGTTCGGTTTACGGTGAAAGAGAGTGATAAAGGTTTACAGGCAGAAGATGTGTCTGTTGCCCGCACCTAAGCTAGCCTTTGATTAAAAACGGGAGCATTGGCTCCCGTTTTTTTATGCCTGCGAAAGTCTTATCGCCATCGGTTATATCGATTAGATTAAATTAAGATCGGCGCAACGCTTAAATAAGGCTTCCCGGCTGCAATAACCTGCGCTAATCATCTCCAGCCCAGCATCAGTTTGCACGCCGAGGAAAGGAAATCCTTGGACACCATGCTGCTGACAGAAGCTAAGATCATCAAAGAATGTTTGAGCTGTTTTCTCGCTGCTCATTTGAGCGATAAATTGTTCGCGGTTTAAACCGATCTTTTCTGCTAGGCCCGCCAATACTGGAACATCGGATGGGTTCTGTGCTTCTTGATAGTAGGCTTGCTGAATGGCTTCAGTCATCAGCATGCCGTTGCCCGTCATCATCTGTTCGGCGCTGATGACCGCCCGGCAAGCAGGGTAGGTGGATCTACGGGGTTGGCATCTCTGCCAAAATTCATAGTTAAACGGTGCCCCTGTGCGTTGCTCGATGTTGCGCCATGTTTGGGCAATCGCTGTTTGCATCTGTGGCTGCATGGGTTGGTCACTGTCGGGCGCTAAGCCGCCCATATGGCAAACAAGCTTTATCCCCGGACGTAACTGGCTGATCATCTCTTTTAGTTGAGGGTGAAAGGCGTAACACCAGCTACACATAGGGTCCATAACGTAAATCAGCGTCATATAAGGCTCCGCCCAGAAGGCTTCATTAATTGAGGTTTTAGTTATATCAGATAAAAAGACGTAATTAATGATAAATATTGTTTATTTGCATTGCATAAGTGCCGATGTATCAGTAGTATACGCCCCACGTTGATGCGGGGTGGAGCAGCCTGGTAGCTCGTCGGGCTCATAACCCGAAGGTCGTCAGTTCAAATCTGGCCCCCGCTACCACAACGGAAAATCAGGCTAACCGAAAGGTTGGCTTTTTTTTCGTCTGAAATTTGGCTTGTAGAATATCGTTAGGAAAGCGTCGGGCTCGGCTCTCTATAAAAGCCTAGGAAGGTCATCAGTTCAAATCTAGCCCCCGCTACCAACGTAATAATTAAAGGTGCATCGAAAGATATGCCTTTTTTTGTGCGTGAAATTTGAGAATACATCGATCATTGTAAGAAAGGCGTCGGGCTCGGCTCTTTATAAACGCCTGGGAAGGTCGTCAGTTCCAACTTAGCCCCGGCTACCACAACGGAAAATCAGGCTAATCGAATGTTCAGCTGTCCAAAGAGTTGATTTACCCGATCATACTGTCGAGGTCTGCTTTGCGGATAACATGACAGTAGATCATATTGATGATTTCTAGTTCCTGTTGGTGAATCTCATCAGTTGCGGCGGCACAGCAATCATCAACCACCAGTACTTCAAAGCTTTCATCGGCTAGGCTTCGTACCGTCGATGAGATGCATTGATCGGTAAAAATGCCCGCGACAATGACCTGCTTGATCCCTATATTATGAAGTGTCAGTCGTAGGTTGGTGCCGGTGAGGGCTGAGTCTGTGGTCTTTAACACGGTGATTTCATCGCCGATCGGGGAAAGCGCTGACACAATCTGACTATCTTCACGTGCCTGTGGTAAAAGTAAGTAGTTAAAGCCAGGTTTTTTCTGACTAAGAGAGCGGTCTCTGCCATTCTCTGTTTGGCAAGCGATACGGGCAAAGATGACTTCTATATTATGTTGTCGTGAAAAGGCGATTAACTCGGCGGTGTTAGGGATAACGGTGTTATTCATCCGCTGGAAAAATGGCTGCCAGCGCCGATTTTCTTGCGTATCGTCTTTCGCCTCAAGGTAGGTGTTCTGTATGTCGACGACCAATAGGGCTGTTTGCTGAGGTTGCAGATGGATATCTTCCGGTTCCTCTGCGGTGGCATAGTAAAAAGATCGATAGGCTGTTTTCCAGTTCCACGTCATTTGTTTCTCCTGAGTAATATCAATATGTTGCACAACTACATAGACTGAGTTAATTTAATTTCATGGTTACCAATAAAAAAACAAAGCGTCAGAAACGCATCATTGAAGAGCTTGGTTTTCAGCCTGGATTGCGTATTACTGAGTTGGCTGAAAAGTTGAGTGTCTCGGCAGAAACTGTTCGTCGAGATCTGGATGAGTTGACCGAGCAGGGGATTATTGATCGAACCTACGGCGGTGCTGTGATACGCAAAAATATGCAAGAGCCGGTGTTGAATGAACGTCAGAACTTGATGGTGGAGGAGCGTCAGAAGATTGCCCGCGCCGCCGTGCCTGTTCTGATGGGTGGTAAGCATTTTATGATCGGTTCGGGTGCGACTACCGTGCATCTCGCTAGGCGTATGGCGTACGAGATGAATAATATTACCGTGTTTACGCACTCTTTTGGGGTTGCTACGGTGTTGTCGCTGAATCCGACCATTAAAGTGTTGATGGCGCCAGGCTGTTATTTTGCGCCAGAAGGCGCGTTGCATGGATCGCAAACTATTCGTTACTTGCAAAATTTCCGAGCTGATTGGGCGATCTTGGGAGCCAGTGGCCTTGATCTGGATGGCGGAAGTGATGCCGTCATTGAAGCCGGTGAGGTGTACGGCGCGATGATTGCCCGTTCGACCCGCACCATGATTGTGGCGGATCATAGTAAGTTTAATCTGACTTTTGCCGCTAATTATTGTCGCTGGGAGGAGGTAGATGCGCTGGTCTCTGATGTTCGCCCGACGCAAGCATTGGCCGATGTTATTGAGGCGGCAGGAACATCGGTCGTCACGTTTGATAAGTGAGTCACCGTGTAAGACGGACGCCTCTGTATATGTCATACAATTCAACTAGGTAGCCTGCCCAGCACTGTTTTTATTGCCTCTATGAAATAATCGGCTTCTTCAAGGTTCAGGCATAAAGGCGGACGTATTTTGAGAGTATGGCCATAAGGGCCTGCAGCACCGATTAATACGTGCTCATCACGCAACCCATTGATAACCTGTGTTGCCAGTGACGGGGAAGGCTCGGCCGTAAGTGGGTCGCACAGGTCTAGGCCGATAAATAGACCTGCACCTCGAACTTCACCGATACGTAAGTCAGTTTCACTCAGCTTGGTGAATTGCTGTTTTAGGTAGCCACCAATATTTTTTGCATTCGCTTGCAAGCCCTCCTGTTCGATAACATCCATAACGGCCATCGCTGCTGCCGCGGCGGCGGGTGTGCCTCCAAAAGTATTGAAATATCCTACATCGTGACAAAACGTTTCCAAAAGGTCTGGTTTGACCACCAGAGCGGCGACGGGGTAACCATTGCCCATCGGCTTTCCCATGGTAACCATATCGGGTATCACGTTATGCCGCTGGAAACCCCAAAAGCAGTCACCGGTGCGGCCAAAGCCGGGTTGTACTTCATCGGCGATATAGAGACCTCCCGCCTGGTGTATGGTCTCGATGGCGGGCTTTAAAAATCCGGCGGGATCACTAAACACCCCATCACTGGAAAAAATAGAATCGCACAGTAGTGCGGCAATGCCATAACCCCTCGTCTTTAATAGTGCTATCGCTTCTACTACGGCTTGATTAAAGCCTGTTTCAACATCATTACCAAAGGCGGCAGTACAGGGGGCAGGCACTGTTACCACATGATCGGGGCAGGAGCCGTTTTTAAGCGCGGAAGGCGACACCTGTGTGACATATTCTGTATTGCCGTGGTAAGCGGTCGAGGTGACGATAAAACCTTGAGAGCCGGTATTGGCTTTCGCGATGCGCATGGCTAGATCATTGGCTTCGCTGCCGCTACAGGTCATCACGACATTTTTTAATGTCGATGGCAAAGTCGACTTTAGTTTTTCCAGATAGCTTTCGGTGACATCACTCAGGTAGCGAGAATTGGTGTTGAGTGTTGCTAATTGTTTGGCAATTGCCGCGGACACCTGCGGGTGGCAATGACCAACAGAGGGCACATTATTATAAAAATCAAGATAGCGAACGCCGGCGGCATCCGTCATCCAGCAGCCGCTGGCGGATACCATCTCTATGGGTTGTTTATAGAACAATACTGAGGCGGCGCCGATATTCTCGGTACGGCGTTTTAGCAGAGGGTTGGCGATAGCTTCCTGATTTCTGGCATCGAAAGCATTCATATCCAGAATGCCACGTTTATTATTCGACATGCGCTTTACCACTATTGATGACTAGAGATGTATTGTGCCGCCATATTGACGGTGACAGCAGTGAATTCGGTACCCAGCTCTTGGGCTGTAGGTGTTTCACTATGACTGGCGAGCCAGGCTGTTAACAACACGCGGCGTAAAAGAATAAAGGTTGGAAACATCGCTTCATCGACGGCTGAAAGCGGGCGGTGATCACGATAACCTTGAATCCAGGCTGATTGCAGGCTGGCTACAAGAGGATCGTCCTCTATAAAACTGATGGCTGCAGCAAAGTCATACATAAACCAACTGAGGCCGCAATCATCGAAGTCAATCACTCCTAAGCGGTTACCGTCGACCAGTAGGTTGGCTAGCCGCAAATCGGCATGTACTAGGCCAAAGCGACGATCTCCCATGCCGTATGCTTCGAGTTGATGGCGGATAATCAAGCAGGCTTCTTCGATAGTCTGTCGGCCGGAGTCAGTCAGGCCAGCAGCGGCGCGCCAATCACCCCATAAGGGGCTGGCACCTAACATGGTGTCGAAGTTCCACGTTTTGCGGACAAAGGTAACTGGCCGAACCCAGTTTTGTGAATGATTGTGCAGCTTGGCGCTAATGCTCCCCAGTTGCTGAAAGCCATTGATGAGTTCGGAGTCGGTGGAGGGTTCTTTTCCCGACATAAAGCTGAAGGCAACCACATCGCGTATTTCATTGTTAGTGCTAAATGAAGCAATAGCGGTCCCCGCCTGTGTCGCGATGGGCTTAGGCGTGTCTACAATCTCTTGCTGTCTTAGATCATTAATCCATAACAGTTCTGACTGAATTTCCTCTCGGGTGTGATAGCCCGGGCGATGAACCCGTAGTATGAGCTGTTTATCTTGTGTCGGGTCATAGGCTAAACAGGTCATATTTTCCGAGATGGTCAATAGTCGTACTTCAGTCTGATCAGATAAACCCCATTCACCGACCAAGCTCTGAGTCCCACGGAGTAGCTCATCCAGTAATTGATCGTCATATAAACCACTCATAAAGGGTTTCTCCTGGGGCTATTGTTTGATTGTTGTTGTTGAAGGTTAAACATAAAATGTTTGACTTACAACATTTATTGATGCAATTTGTGTGTACTTGATCAAAATGTAGCCTGATTTGTTGCAGTGTAACCCATTGCATTTGAATCCTGAGAATTGATAAGAGGGATAGACAATGAAACTTTCTAGACGTGATTTCGCCAAAGCATTGGCGGCTTCAGCCGGTATGGCTGCACTGGGTAATCCTTTTGGGCATTTGAATGCAGCTGAGAGTGCTCACCTGAACATTCTTTGTTGGGAAGGTTACAACACAGATGAGGTTTTGGGACCGTTTCGTCGCCTTAACCCAGGGGCAACTATCCGCGCAGAGAGTGGGACATCCGACCCCGATATGATTAATAAGTTACGTGCCGGAGAGGTTAATGTCTGGGATCTGATTAACGTTAACCAGCCTTGGGCTCGGGCTCAGCTTTACCCTGCTGGCTTGATTAAGCCGCTTAATAAAGAACGCTTTATGCCTTACTTTGACAAGATGGCCCCTGCTTTTAAAGAACCTTATCCATTGGCGTTTGCTGACGATGGTGAGTTGATTGGGATGCCGCAACGTTATGGTCCTTTCTCCTTTGTTGTCAATACCGACAAAATTAGCCAGAAAACCGCTGAAGAAGAGGGCTGGAACCTATTTCTTGATCCAAGTATGAAAGGTCGATATGGCGTTCTTACCTATGATAATTGGAACGTCATTCATATGTGTATTACGGCGGGCGTGAATCCGTTTAAACCTCTACAAGAGGCCGATTTTGTTGCCTTTAAAGAGACCGCTGAAACCATCTTTGGTGGCGCTAAGCTGCTATCGGATGACTTAGTGGCGATGAATACCGCACTGGTGAATGGTGAAATTGACGCATACTTCACCGGCGGGACCTATACCGCTAGCCCTGCTCGTCTCGATGGTTTGTCAAATATTCGCGCCATTACGCCGAAATCAGGCCCGATTGACGGTAAAGGCGGCGTTGCTTGGATTGAGTTGACCTCTTTGGTGAACAACCCTAAGCCAACAACCTTGGCGGAAGACTTTCTTGAGTTTGTGCAACAACCAGAAATTGCTAAAGCCGTCGGTTTTGCCGAAGGCACCTATAACCCAGTAAGCCAGATGGGTGACCCGAAGGTATTTAGTTTGTGGTCTGCTGAGGAGCTGGATGCGATCCAATGGGACACTATTGAAGAGGAGATGTCGCTATCGGTTGAGTATGACAAAGTGGCGTCATATGACGAACTGATCACCATTTATAACGCCGTGAAACGGGCTTGATGCTATGCCGGCAACCTTAAATCATTAGCTAAGTCTGTAATAGTTTAAGGCTGCCGGTTCGGTTGAGGCCGGAAACTTCACGGGCAACGGTTATGACATGTTTATAGTTTGGATGAGAATCAATGAAGGCATTACCGATTTTAAGCATTGCTGGGTTGTATAAAAAATTTGGTGAGTTTACGGCCCTCAATAGTATCGACCTTGATGTGAAAGAGGGGGAGTTTTTAGCCATCGTCGGACCTTCTGGCAGCGGTAAAACAACCCTGATTCGGTTGCTGGTGGGGATGGATGAAGCAAACGAAGGTACCATCTGGTTGCGTAATAAACGCATCGATACAGTGCCAGCTAATAAGCGGCCCACCTGTATGGTATTTCAATCATTAGCGCTGTTTCCCCATATGACGGTGGGACAGAATATTGAGTTTCCTTTAAAGATTAAAGGGGTTAATGCGGCAGAGCGTAAGCAACGCGCCTTAGAATTATTAGATCTGTTGCGCTTACCTCAAGATTACTATGACAAAGGTGTCAATCAATGTTCCGGCGGAGAGAAGCAGCGGGTGGCTTTAGCGCGGGCATTGGCGTTTGATCCTGAAATACTCTTTTTTGATGAGCCGCTATCGGCATTGGATTACCGGCTACGTAAGACATTAGAGAAAGAGTTAAAAGATCTTCATGCCCGTACCGGCAAAACCTTTATCTATATTACTCATAGCCTTGAAGAAGCGATGGGTATGAGTGATCGTATCGCGATTATGCGCAAAGGTGAATTTGAGCAAATAGCGCCTGCCGATGAAATTTATACTCAGCCTGTCAGCCGTTTTGTTGCCGAGTTTATGGGTGATGTAAATTTGTTTGATATCGGCCATTCAGCGGCAGATGAACTTCAGATCTCTAAGGCGGCAGCTAGTTCGCTGAGTTTACAGGATGAGGTGGGGGCACTTATGGTGCGCCCAGAAAATGTAAAATTTATCAGTGCGGATGGTGATGCCGACCTTAAAATACAGGGAACAATTACAGCCGACTTTAATCTTGGTTCACGCATTCAGTATGAGGTCCACACCCCTCATGGTAAGCGCTTAATTGTTGAGGCTCTGCGTGATGATATGTATCAGGGAGCGCTGAATGATGAGGTCACATTAGGCTGGAGCGCCAACCACAGTCACTTGATTAGGGAGAGGGTCTAATGCAACGTTTAGATCAACGCTTAGGAGCCTTGTGTGCGTTGCCGATTATAGTGCTGTTAACCTTGTCATTTTTGGCGCCTTTAGGCGTGGTGGCAGCTTTTTCTATTATGCCGGAGAAAGTCTTCTCACTGGCTAATATGCCGGATTTCTCAGCCTACGCAGAGATTTTTAAACAGGGTTATTGGAAATCGCTGGCGTGGTCTTTAGGCATGGCGTTTGCGGCGACGTTATGTTTGCTTATTATTTGTTGGCCGTTAGCCTTTGCCATGGCCAAAGTATTTAAAAAGTTCACGCTTGTGCTAACCATTGGTGTGGTGATGACGCTGTTTGTCTCTGAAAATATCCGCATGTTTGGTTGGGTGCTGACACTCATGAAAGGTGGGCTGGTTGAAGGCTATCTGCGCCATTGGTTTGGGTTTGGCTTTGATGGACTGCTGTATAATGTGCCCATCATCGTTTTTGGTCTCGTCTATGTTTACTTTCCCTTTATGCTATTTCCTCTGGCGCAGGGTATTTCGATGGTGCCCGATGATGCTCGTCAGGCAGCGGCAGATTTAGGTGCTAGCCGCGCACGGATTTTTTGGGAGATTGATTTACCGCTGGCCGCACCTGGTATTGTGGTTGGCGCGTTACTCACCTTTGTCTTGGCCGCTGGTGCACTGGCTGAATCCAAGCTGTTGGGCGGGCAGGCGGTGATTGTGATCGCCGATGAGATTGAAACTGCCTTCACCTATGGGCAAAACTGGCCCCTAGGGTCCGCTTTATCAATGCTGCTTATTACGCTGATTGGCGGGTTGTCATTGTGGGTGGTTAGCCGTGTCGATCTGGATACTATTATGGGAGGCAAGCGCTAATGGCTCAGTCATCACGAACAAATCGAGCATTATTGGTTTACGGTATTGCGGCATTGGTGTTTCTTTACCTACCATTAATTGCGGTGTTTTTTGCTTCTATATCGAAAGGGCGTTATCTCTCGTTCCCTATTCGTGCGTATGACACCAAGTGGTATGGCGCAGCATTGCAAAGTGATACGGTGACTGAATTGTTACGTATCTCGTTACAGGTTGCCGGCATCGTAACCATTATTAGTATGGTCGTGGGGTTCTTTGGCGCACTGGCGTTTGCCCGTTACCATTGGCGTTTTAGGAAGCTTTATCAGAAACTGATTCTGCTGCCGATTTTCTTTCCCCAAACGGTTTTAGGCTTGGCTCTGTTGATGTGGTTTAACGCCCTTGAGGTGATTCCGACCTGGCATACGGCGGTGATTGCGCATCTTGTTTGGATCTCACCAATCGCAACACTAATTATCTCGATCAGGGCGTTTAGTTTTGATCCGACACTGGAAGAAGCTGCGCGTGATATGGGCTGCTCAACATTTCAGATCATGAGGGAGATTACAATTCCTTTGTTGATGCCGGGTGTTATTTCAGCAGGATTGTTTGCTTTTCTACTGAGTTGGGGGAATTTCCCGCTATCGTTATTTACCACGGGTGCGGATTCAACGTTGCCGGAATGGTTATATGCCAAGATGGTGTCTGGTTATTCACCGCTGGTGCCGACGGTCGGTATCTTGACGGTGCTTTCTTCCGCCTTGGTGTTAGCGATTGCACTGATAGCGCCCTCTGTGCCGGCGTTTTTAGCACGTTTTAAAAAGCCAAATACGCTTTAAGGAGATGAGTGATATGTTAACTTCTATCGCAGGAAAAACCTGTATTGTAACCGGTGCATCGAAAGGCATTGGTAAAGGTATTGCTCACGTTTTTGCCGCACAAGGGGCAAAGGTGATGATCGTTGCTCGTGGAGAAGCCGACGCGGTAAGCGCCGTTAAAGAGATTGTGGCGGCAGGCGGCGAGGCTGACTACTGTTGTTGCGATATGTCTGAATGGAGTCAGGTTGAAGCGATGTTTGCTAAGACTGCTGAGGTGTTTGGTAGTGTCGATATCGTTTGTGCTAACGCCGGTATTTTTCCACAGGTGAAAATTGCCGATATGAACCCGGACGATTGGGATCATGTGATGTCGACTAATTTGAAAAGCACATTTCTGACGGTGAAAGCAGCAATCCCTTATTTTGAAAAAGCTGGAGAGGGTCGAGTGGTGGTTACTTCATCCATTACGGGTCCTGTCACTGGGTTTCCTGGTTGGTCTCATTATGGCGCATCAAAAGCTGGGCAGTTGGGCTTTATGAAAACCGCCGCGATGGAACTGTCACGCTATAACACCACCATCAATGCGGTAATGCCTGGCAATATCTATACGGAGGGTTTGCAGGGATTAGGGCAGGATTATCTGGATACCATGGCTGCGTCTATTCCACTGAAGCGGTTGGGAACAGTGGCGGATATTGCTAATGCTGCACTGTTCTTTGCCTCTAAAGAAGCGGCGTATATTACCGGTCAGCAGATCATTGTTGATGGCGGTCAGATTTTACCTGAATCGTTGGAAGCGATCGCCGAGATTTGATTGGCTAAGGGAAAGGCACTTATTTTAAGTCGAACTGAATGATGTTGCGGGCGTATCGGGTGGCCTTGAAGGCGTTGTTGTAAGCTGTCGTGATAGTGAGGTGCTTAGGCCGTTTGGTCATTCGGTATTACCCGATATGATTTGTTAGGCAGAAAAACTAGCCCATCAATGATGGGCTAGGTAGAAGCTGAGAGCGTGGTTACTTTTTGAAGCGCTCTTCCGCTAGGGTATTCGCAATCTCACCGGTGGGGCGTTGTTGTTCGTTGGCGCGATTGAAAATCTCGCTGAGAGTGTCGTCAATCGTTTCGATATGAGCACGCACTTTGTTGTGATCATGGCCGATACGATCATAGAAAATATCGATGATACCTCCGGCATTCAGCACATAATCGGGTGCATAGAGAATGCCCCGTTCACGTAACATCTGATCATGGCGCGGTGCGGCCAATTGATTGTTGGCTGCTCCTGCTATAACACGGGCTTTGATCTGTGGAATAGTGTCCTCGTTGAGGATTGCGCCGAGTGCACAGGGCGCAATAACATCCACATCCAATGATAAAATTTCACTTTGTGCCACTGGGGTAGCGCCAAACTGCTGCACCGCGCGTTGTACCTGATCTGGATGGATATCGGTGACATAGAGTTCTGCGCCAGCGTGGTGTAGATATTCTGCCAGCCGATAACCGACATTACCGATTCCTTGAATGGCGACTTGAAGGCCGTTCAGTTCAGTGCGGCCTAGTTGATGGCGCACCGCCGTTTTTAAACCGATAAAGGTGCCATAGGCAGTGGCAGGTGAAGGATCGCCGTTACTCGGTTGACCATCGATACCTAAGTGCGCGGTGATACCGGCCACGTTGTGGGTATGTTGTGCCATGACTTGCAGGTCGGCGACAGAGGTTCCCGAGTCTTCAGCGGCAATATACTGATGCCCAGTGCGTTCAAGAAAACGCCCCATCGCGGCTAACAGATCCGCCGTTTTATGCTGGCGCGGATCGCCGATAATGACGGATTTACCGCCGCCGAGATCTAGGTTGGCGAGGGCTGATTTATAGGTCATTCCCCGGGATAGGCGCAGTACGTCGTTGAGGGCTTCCGCGTCCGAGCGGTAGTTCCACATGCGACAGCCACCTAGCGCTGGGCCGCGATGGGTATTATGGATAGCGATAATGGCTTTTAGGCCGGTTATCTTATCGTGGCAGAAGACTACCTGTTCGTGGTTATCAAATTCGGTATGACTAAAAACAGACATAACGGTTTTCCTGAAGCTGCTGAGTGTTGATGTTTAAACCGCGACCTGTGACTGTGTGCTGTCCAGTTGGCGAATGCGTCCTAATAGTTGCTGACGTGTCTGCTGTGCTTTTTCGTAGGCGGCATCTTTCACCGGACCATAGCCACGAATAACGGCGGGCAGTCTCGCCAGTTCAACGGCATCTTGAAGGTTATCAACACTAAGATTGTTCATGATGGCGGCGATATCCTGTTCATATTCACGGATTAAGCGTCGTTCAAGGCGACGGTCAGCGCTGTAACTAAAGATATCCAGCGGTGTACCTCGCAAGGTTTTGGCGCGCGCCAGCAGACGGAACAGCGGTAGAATCTTTTCGCTGAAGGTGCGTTTTTTAGGTCGCTCTGTGGCGCTATTAATACGTGATATCAGTGGTGGTGCTAGATTAAATTCGAGTTTGAAATCGCCTTCAAACTGGCTTTCTAGCTGCTGCCTGAAATCGGCAGACGTGAGTAAGCGCGCCACTTCATATTCATCTTTATAGGCGAGCACTTTGGCATAGTTTTCAGCCACGGCTAGACTCAGTGAGTGGCCTTTTCCCAGTGTTTTTTCAGCATCACTGACCTGTTTGACCAGCGTTGCATAGCGTTTTGCCAGTGCGGCATTTTGATACTGTTGCAGGTGCTCAGTTTCCAGGCTGACCAGTTCATCGAGTCCTGGCATCATTTTGACTGGCTCGATATTGGTTGCTGGGGTGGCGATCTGCTCAACTTGTTGCAGATTATGGGCGGCACGACGTCCCCATAACAGTGCTTGTTTATTGGCATCGGCGGCAACACCGTTCAGTTCGATCGCCTGTTCGATAGATGCCAGTGTGAGTGGAATCAACCCTTGTTGCCAAGCATAACCGATGCAGAAAAGGTTAACCGCCATACCATCACCGAGTAGATTGGTGGCGAGGGTGGTGGCATCGAGGCAGAAACTGCTCTGTGGCTTAGCGGTATTACGGATAACCTGTTCCATCGCTGCATTGGGCACCTGCACATCCGGATCTCGGGTAAACGCAGCGGGCATGGTTTCATGGGTGTTGATGACCACTTGGCTGCGTGCGCGGTCGAGTTTACCCAGTGCCTCTTCACTCGCGCCGACCATCAAATCAAAGCCGATGAGTAAGTCTGCCTCGCCCGCAGGAATGCGCACGGTATGAATCTGCTCCTGCGTATCGGCAATACGTATGTGACTCATGACGGCGCCAAACTTCTGGGCTAGACCGATCTGATCCAATACCCCAGCACCTTTACCTTCGATATGTGCTGCCATTCCGAGCAGGGCGCTCACGGTGACAACGCCGGTGCCACCAACGCCGGTGAGTAGAATATTGTAGGGCGTAGAGCATTGAGGAAGCTGTGGGGTGGGCAGTTCAGGGAAGCTGCTGAGCTTGCCTAAAGGTTCCGGTTTGCGCAGCTTGCCGCCCTTGACAGTGACAAAACTGGGGCAAAAACCACGCACACAACTGAAGTCTTTATTACAGGCGGATTGATCGATCGCCCGCTTGCGACCACGGCTGGTTTCTTTGGGCAGTAACGATAGACAGTTAGATTGCACGCCGCAATCGCCACAGCCTTCGCAGACATCCTGATTAATAACGACTCGTTTTTGCGGATCGCTTAACTCTCCGCGCTTACGGCGACGACGTTTTTCGGCGGCACAGGTCTGATCGTAGACCATCGCGGTACAGCCGGGAATATCACGTAGTTCTAGCTGAACCTGTTGTAAGTCATCTCGATGGTGAAAAGTAACGCCTTCAGCAAAGGCTGAACGGCTAGGGTATTTATCCGGTTCATCACTGACAACGGCGATGCGGTGCACCCCTTCGCCATAGAGCTGGTGGGTAATCTGTTGTACGGTGAGCTGACCATCGATCGGTTGGCCGCCCGTCATGGCGACGGCATCGTTGTATAGCACCTTATAGGTGATATTGGCCTTAGAGGCGATCGCGGCTCTGATGGCTAATAAGCCTGAGTGGAAATAGGTACCATCGCCGAGGTTTTGGAATACATGATTGTTGTCGGTAAAGGGGGCTTGGCCTATCCACGTTGCGCCTTCGCCGCCCATTTGGGTAAACGTATCGGTGCCGCGATCCATCCAGGTGGCCATATAATGACAACCGATTCCGCCTAGCGCGCGGCTGCCTTCGGGTACGACGGTCGAGGTGTTGTGCGGACAGCCAGAGCAAAAGTGAGGCGTACGCTCTAATAGTGCCCGAGGCTGTGACAGTTCATATTCTTTCTCTGTCAGGAAGGCGAGCCGCTGAGTAACTTGTTCACTGTTATAAAACGGTGCGATACGGGCGGCAATGGCACGCGCAATCATCGCGGGGGTGAGTTCGCTGAGGCTAGTTAGTAGCTCATTACCGAGCGTATCTTTTTTGCCGACAATGGTCGGGCGGGTCGTTTGAGCACGATCTTGCCAGCTATAGAGGTGTTCTTTGAGCTGGTCTTCGATAAGACCGCGCTTCTCTTCAATGACCAGAATTTCATCTAAACCATCGGCAAACTCATAGATGCCTTCGGGTTCTAGCGGCCATGGCATCGCCACTTTATACAGGCGGATGCCGAGTTCGGCGGCTTGCTGGTGGCTGATACCCAGGTCTTCCAATGCTTGTAAGACATCCAGATAGGATTTGCCGGTGGTGACAATGCCAAAACGAGGCTGCGGGGTATCAATAATAATTTTATCTAATCGATTATGGCGGCAAAATGCTTGTGCGGCACGAATTTTATAGCGATGTAAGCGCTCTTCCTGTTGCATGGGTTTGTCGGGCCAGCGGGCATTAAGGCCGTCGGCGGGTAGCTCGAAATCATCAGGAGTATTGATGGCTAAGCGATCATGATCTAGATTCGCTGAGATTGCTGAATCCATCACTTCTGCCAGCGCTTTCAAACCAACCCAGCAGCCGCTGTAGCGTGACATTGCCCAACCGTAGAGACCGTAATCCAGCATCTCTTGGATTCCGGCAGGATAAAGCACCGGGATCATCGCATCCATAAAAGCGTAATCGCTTTGGTGTGGTAGGGTCGATGATTTGCAAGCATGATCATCGCCGGCAATCGCTAGCACACCACCGTACTGAGAGGTACCGAAGGCATTGGCATGTTTCAGCACATCGCCAGTACGATCGACACCGGGGCCTTTGCCATACCAGAGGCCGAACACGCCATCGTAACGAGCGCCTTCAAAGACGTTAACCTGTTGTGATCCCCAGACCGCCGTTGCGCCGAGGTCTTCATTTACCCCCGGTTGAAAGACGATATTTGCGGCTTCTAAGTGGTCGCGTATCTGCCACAGTGTTTTGTCAAAGTTGCCTAATGGCGATCCCCGATAACCAGAAATAAAACCAGCGGTGTTGTGGCCTGCTTTTTTATCGCGCGCGGCTTGCAACATCGGCAGTCGAGCTAACGCTTGGCTACCGGTGATATATACTCGGCCCGATTGCTTGTCCCACTTATCTTGTAAAGAAACAGAATTTGTCATGCGGATGGCTCCAGGTTCTGAACGGCACAGGTCTGTGTTTCGTTACAGAACGAATCAGAAAATAGGTCAACAGATCAATGATGGATCAGATGCTAGACGGCAAACTATGTCGATGATGGATAATCGGTTTTCGCGCAGCGAAAGATGCGTTGGAGTAGGTTATTGCAAAAGGTAACGCAGATTGGCACAGCAGGGTGCGCCGAAAAGAGTGGCGGTTATTCATGGTGATTACCTTTAGCCTTCGCTGGATCACAGCTAGGTCTATATATTGTTTTTATTTTACCGGGGATAAGCCGGTTGGTATTTTAGGCTCTAGTGTCACCCTTCTGAGGTGCACTTGAGCTAAACATTAGTCCGGGTTGTGGGGCAAGTCAACCAAGAAAATGATCTGTAATATGGCTGATATTTAAAGTTAAAGTTGTAAAAGGCGATAGATGCAGGAAATTATCCTGTTTGGGTAATTTGAGATAATTCCCGGCTTTCGTTGAAATTCAACGGATATCGCTGATGATCAGCATTTTTAGCGCTTAGAAGTTTGTACTGAAGTTTTTTTGATTTTAGAGGATATTCATTTTTACAGAATCGCTGTTTTTATCGCGATGTAATGCTGAGTTAACTACTTTATCAGGGTGCTTATTAAAGAACCGAATCGGAGGCCTTTCTTGTTTTATTTCAGGCTAAGCAAGCCGGGTCTCGATGAGCTTATTTTTCCGTTGTGGCGATGGGCAGAGTTATTCATAACAGCCTGTAGACTGTTATGCCTTTGGGCTTCGCTGCTGCGCACCTTAATGCAAGTCGCGCTCTAAGCACAGCTTATGAATTGACGACCTTCCTTAGCGTTTATAGATAGTCGGGCCCGACGCTTTTCTTACAATGATCGATGCATTCTCAAATTTCAGACGAAAAAAAGCCAACCTTTCGATTAGCCTGGTTTTTCGTTGTGGTAGCGGGGGCTAAGTTGGAACAGATGACCTTCCCGAGCGTTTATAAAGAGCCGAGCCCGACGCCTTTTTTACAATCTTAGATGTATTCTCAAATTTCAGACGAAAAAAAAGCTAACCCTTCGGTTAGCCTGATCTTCCGTTGTGGTAGCGGGGGCTAAGTTTGAACTGATGACCTTCCCGAGTGTTTATAGAGGGTCGAGCCCGACGCCTTTCTTACAATGATCGATGTATTCTCAAATTTCAGGCACAAAAAAAGGCATATCTTTCGATACACCTTTAATTATTACGTTGGTAGCGGGGGCTAAGTTGGAACTGACGACCTTCCCGAGCGTTTATAAAGAGTCGAGCCCGACGCTTTTCTTACAATGATCGATGCATTCTCAAATTTCAGACGAAAAAAAAGCCAACCCTTCGGTTAGCCTAATCTTCCGTTGTGGTAGCGGGGGCTAAGTTGGAACTGACGACCTTCCCGAGTGTTTATAAAGAGCCGAGCCCGACGCCTTTCTTACAATGATCGATGTATTCTCAAATTCCAGGCACAAAAAAAGGCATATCTTTCGATACACCTTTAATTATTACGTTGGTAGCGGGGGCCAGATTTGAACTGACGACCTTCGGGTTATGAGCCCGACGAGCTACCAGGCTGCTCCACCCCGCATCAACGTGGGGCGTATAATACAGAGCACCCACCCCCTTGGCAAATGTTTTAGCTAAATTTATTCAATAATCTTAATAAATAGATTTGGTCTCGCCAAAATCGGTCGGCAAGAGGATAGGCAACACTATCGGCACACGGCTACATTAACAGATTGGTTGCCAGTAATAGCATAAGCCCCATCCCCAGCACATCGGTGAAGGTGGTGAGAAAAATACTACTGGCCATGGCGGGGTCGGCGCCCCATTTCCTTAAGGTCAGCGGTACCAGTACGCCAAAAATACCACTGCCGATACAGGCACCTATCATTGCGATAAGAATAACTAAGGCAAGGGTTGCTGGGTCGCCAGTGTTGCTCAGGGTGGCGTAGACCCACATGGCTAAAGCGGCAACTAAACCCACGAAGAAGCCATTCATCGCACCGAGAATGACTTCTTTTCTTAATATTTTAGTCAGAGGCATGTCGCGAAGCTCACCCAATGTCATACCTCGTAAAGTGATCGCTAGGGCTTGGCAGCCGGTGTTACCACTTTGGCCTGCCAGCACGGGTAAAAAAACCGCGAGGACAACGATACGCGCGATGGTGTCTTCAAACATTCCGACAACAAAGGCCGCAGCAAAGGCGGTTAGAAGGTTGATTTGTAACCAAGGGTGGCGCATCCGAAAGGCTTTAAGGATGGGGGTTGATATGCGCTCCTCTTTATCTACACCGACCATTGCACCCGCTTGGGCACTGATCTCGGTGGCGACATATTCAAATAATCGCCAGCCATAGATGAGCCCTAGCAATACCCCTTTTTCATCGGTGACGGGGTAGAGGCGGTGTCGTCTGGCCAGAGCGGCGTTCACCGCTTCTGGCATGCGCACCTCTGGGGTGAAACGAAACGGTTGTGGTGTCATGATCTGCTCTAGTGTTTGCCCTGGACTAGCGAGCAGTAGATCGCGCATGGCCAACACGCCAAGCAGTATATTGCTGTCGTCGGTGACATAGAGGTAAGTGATAGTGATCGATGGTGGCATTTTTACAATATAAGCGAGGGCGCTGGCAACAGTATCATCCGGCGATAAAATGCCAAAGGGCTCGACCATTAAGGGGGCGATGGTGCCGTCGATACCTTCAAGAGGTTCCGTGGGGTTGTTCTCCGTTGGCGTATGGTCGGCGAGGTGGGCCGCTATATCGAGCGCGCAGTCATTGGGAAGCTGATTGAGTGTATGACGAATCTCATCGGGTGTTTCCTGAGCCAATAAAGACGCAGCTAATGCTGGATCCATCTCGGTTAATGCCGTAGGGCCTGCAGGTGTTGCGGAGTGTTCGGTATTCATTCAAGCGATCCTTTAGCCGTTAATGCCAGCGCCAGCTTAATATTCTTGATCTTACCGTGATGGAGTTGTTGTCTGAACCATAGTTCAGGCAGCGGGGATGCGCCATTAATGATGGTTCATAGAACGATATGGGTGATGCCTCTCTGGGGGTATGAAGAGAGGCTTTCTTTACGGCGAAGGTTAGAACGCGGTGAGTAAAGAATAGACAATTGAGATATTTATACTTGTGAAAATAGGGTAATATTAGTTAAGATGTTAATTATAACTGAGCTAGGTATCCAACCGTCGCTAATGGCTGGTGGAATCGCTCAAATGAAAGCAGCCTATACTGGTAGGTCGAATCGATAACGGTTTGATGGGTTCAGGAATCGCCTGCAGCAATAAAATAAGAGGATAGTGAGATGGGCAAACTGGCGCTCGTAGCTAAGATTACACATGTTCCAAGTATGTATCTGTCTGAGCTAGACGGTCCGCAGAAAGGTACTCGTCAATCGGCCATTGATGGTCATATCGAAATCGGTAAGCGCTGTCGAGAACTCGGGGTTGATACCATTGTCGTATTTGATACCCACTGGTTAGTGAATGCTAACTACCACATCAATTGTGGACCTCATTTTAAAGGTAATTATACCAGTGGTGAACTGCCGCACTTTATCTCTAATATGGAGTATGAGTACGATGGTAATCCTGAGTTAGGCAAGATATTGGCAGAAGAATGTAACCTGCAGGGTGTTGAAACTCTGGCTCATGATGCGACCTCTCTAGCGCCTGAGTATGGCACATTGGTACCTATGCGTTATATGAACGAAGACCGTCACTTTAAAGTGATTTCGGTATCGGCGCTGTGTACTGTCCATTACCTCAATGACTCAGCTCGTCTCGGTTGGGCGATGCGTGAAGCGATTGAAAAGCATTACGATGGTACGGTGGCTATTTTTGCCAGTGGCTCTCTTTCACACCGCTTTGCTCAGAATGGTCAGGCGCCCGAGTTTGCCAATAAAATCTGGAGTCCGTTCCTCGAGACGCTGGATAAAGAAGTGGTTGAAATGTGGCAGCGGGGTGATTGGAAAACCTTCTGCGAGATGCTGCCTGAATATGCCGCTAAAGGTCATGGTGAAGGCTTTATGCATGATACCGCAATGATGCTGGGCGCATTGGGGTGGTCTGATTATGAAGGTAAGTCTGAGATTCTGACACCGTATTTTGGTAGTTCAGGTACTGGTCAGATTAACTGTGTCTTCCCTGTGACGGAGCAGGATGGTTCAGCCGTGCCAGGCCCTCAGGCATCGGTAACAGGCAAGTTTGAGCCGGGTTCCAGCCGTTTGTAAAGTGTTGATTGAGAAGGCTTAACGCTTTTTCTTTCCCTCTGAAAAAGGCTCGCACATGCGAGCCTTTTTTGTGGTTTTTATAACACTTCAAAGAAGTGCATTTCGACGAGATCGGGCCTGCGAATGCCGGTGCCGATAAACATCCGTTCACAGATCCATTTTAAGGAGAGGGAGTCGGTTTCAAATGTTGGGCTGCATCTAAAATAGATTTCTGAAGGATCAACCGGCTCCCCTTTGATCAAGCGCGCCGTTATTTCCGGTTCTGCTACGCGAATCGCACGGTTGTGCACATAGATACGCTCACCGCTGTCTAACTCTAAGACGTAATGGGCATCGAGGTTCGCCATGCGAGGAGTGAGGATGAGCTGATAGTCGGCCCCGCCTGAGAGTACTTTGCCGGACCACCCATGACCTTCCACCGTACCCCCCGTAATAGGAATGACCCGTCGTTGCCCATGTTGAGCATGGCCAATTTCTTGAGGAGTATCGACCTTCACCTTTAATTCGGCAAAATGTTTTAGCGTCGGTGCTGTATGCATAATAGCGGTTTCCTTGGTAGGTTGATGATGTTGAGTGTTTCGTATATCGATAACTTTTGAAAGTAATAATGACCATGTTTTGCCTATAGGAAAAATATTGAGGGGGCCTACATTACTTTGTATTCTTATGTATAGTCTTTTTGTTAATATGTTAATTAGTATGTATTGTTTAGAATGTCAACAAATCATAGAATGTATCGCATTCGCGGTGATGATAATGATACTTGGCCCGAAAAATATGAGAGTCGATTCTGGTTGTTATCAAGCAGAAGTCTAAACAGCTACATTTATGGAAAGATCCCAATGTGAGTTTTGTGACGGCGGGGTTTGCTCAACGTGTAATCAATCAGGAAACTGAAAAAATGAAAAAAATAACAAAGTTGCTAGCAACCGCCGGTGTTTGTGCTGGCATGTTTATGTCTTTCAATGCTGCGGCGGTGACGACGCTTAAAGTGGGTACTTGGTTGCCTCCAACCGCTCCCCAAAACGCCGTTGTTTGGCCTACTTGGGCGAAGTGGGTTGAAGAAGCCACTGAAGGACGTGTGAAAGTCGAACTGGAATATGGCCTAGGCCATCCTAAGTCGATGTTTGACTTGGTAGAAGATCAGGTAATCGATGCGAGCTTTACCGTTAACGGTTATGTCCCGGGTCGTTTTGCATTGGGTAATATTGCTGAGCTACCTGGCGAGAGCCCTGATGCTGAAAAAGCGTCCGTTGCATTATGGAAGGTACAGCAAAAGTATTTTAATGCGGCCAACGAATATGATGGTCTGAAGCTGTTGGGCTTGTTTGTACATGGTCCAGGCCAGCTGCATACCACTTTCCCCGTGAACTCCCTCGCGGATCTAAAAGATAAGAAAATGCGCATTGGCGGCGGTGTCGTTAATGAAGTAGGGGATATATTAGAAGTGACTCAGGTTGGCGCGCCAGCACCTAAGATCTACGAGATGATGCAGCAAGGTGTTGTTGAAGGTGTTTTCTTACCGGTGCTTGATCTGAAATATCTGCGTGTGGCTGAGGTATCAAAATACCTGACCGCTTTCCCTGATGGAATGTATACTACAACCTTTAGTTTCTTTATGAATCCGGATTCCTTCGATGCATTGAGTGAGAAAGATCAGCAAGCGTTGATGAGTGTTTCTGGTGAGAAACTATCCCGTTTAGCAGGTAAAAGCTGGGGGGATGCTGATCTTGACGGCTATGCTGCCGCAGAAGAAAACGGCATTAAGGTTAATAAGCTGAGCGCAACAGATCCAATGGTTCTTGAATTTGAAGCGAAAACAGCCGGTATGGCAGATGAGTGGGTTGAACGTGCGAATGCTAAGCATGTTGACGGTAAAGCGGCTCTGGAAATGTACCGTTCACTGGCTAAATAACAGCCGGTAAAACGTATCGATCGTTTTTACCGAGGGGTTGGCGGTTATCTCTTTTATTGAGGTAACTGCCAGCCCTTTTTTTGTGCCGGGAACCCTCTTATCCGCGTTTGCAAAAGCGGGTTATTCGGCAGAGCGTTGTTAATGTAATCGTGAGTAGAAGAGGGAGTGGCGTGATTAGTTTGAATTGCTGGCTTGATGCTTATCGAGTTGTCTGATTAAACCGTAGAGCGCGGCAATATAAGGCGTTTGTTTACCGAGTTTCTCTGCTATCTCATAGACAACACCTATGAGGGCTTGATATTCCAGTGGTCGACCGGCTTCGACATCCTGTAGCATTGATGTTTTAAAGGCACCGAGCTTGCGGGTTGCGGCATTTCTTTCTTCGGGTGTTTGTTCAACGACGCAGCCTAATGCGTTACCTATCTCTAAGGCTTCGGTCATCGCTTTACAGCAAAACTGATTAAGCAGTGGGTCGTCGAGGATGCAGTCGGCGGTCGCGCGCGTTAACGCCGATATCGGATTCATGGTCATATTACCGAGTAGTTTGAACCAGATATCCTGTTGAATCTGCGGCGATATAGTTATCTCAAAGCCGGCTTGTTGAAGTAGTTCTGCGACCTGGTTGGTCGTTGGGGATATGCCGTATGGCTCACCAATAATAAGGTGGTTGCCCATATTGAGGCGAATCACACCCGGTGATATAGCGGCTGCGGCGACATGAATAACACAGCCGATCACCTGGTGACTGGGGATAACGTGGCGTAGATTGCCCTGTGGATCGACTGTTTGGAGAATCTTATCAGCGGGGGCCTGAGTTAGGCCATCGAAGAACCACCAAGGCACGCCATTCATTGCCAGCAGTACGCGTGTGTGTTCGCCGATGAGTGGGCTGATACTTTGGATAATTTGATTGAGTGCCGGTTGTTTAACCGCAATGATAATGAGATCTTGGATGCCGAGTTCATCCGGCTGTGACACCGCCGTCACCGGATAGAAACGGGTATTATCATGCTCAGAAAGGCCCACGCCATGTTGCTGTAAGGCTTGCAGTGTGGCCCCCCGGGCAATGACTGATACGTTAGCGTTAGCCGCACTGAGTCGTGCTGCTATGAGTCCACCGATTGCACCTGCGCCGTATACGCATACTTTCATAGAGGGGGCCTGTACTCGATTAACGTTTGAATGAAGGGTCCTGTTTTTCAACGAGTCGCTTCATGGCGGCGAATACATCTTCGCCAGCACCAAATTTAGGGTCAAAATTGAGAGAATCCGCAGTGCATTTCTTCACAATCGCTTCAGGAATCTCTCGGACTTTGCCCATTGCCATTGACGCACATTGTACCTCACACGCACGGTTGACCAACCACATGAGTGAAAATGCTTGAGCTAAGCTTGCACCAATGACGACAGGTCCGTGATTACGCAGCATCAGGACGGGTTTATCGCCGGCACTGGCAAGAATGCGCTCACCTTCATCGAGGTGAACGGTGATGCCTTCAAATTCATGATAAGCCACTTTATTGTAAAGTTGCGCCGAGTAAAAGTTGCTATAGGAGAGGCCGTCTTCTAAGCAGCAAACCGCCAGTGTAGCTGTTGTGTGTACGTGCATGACGCAGTGGCCGTCGGCAACTTTGTCATGGATTTGGCTATGGAAGGTAAAGCCTGCTGGATTGATTGGCCAGTCAGAATGGTCAACGATGGTGCCATTCACATCGACTTTAACTAGGTTCGAGGCGGTAACTTCACTGTAGTGCAGCCCAAATGGATTGATTAGAAAGTGTCCTTCCTCACCGGGAACGCGCAACGAGATATGGTTGTAGATCGATTCGTCCCACTTCATATACGCAAAAATACGATACATCGCCGCTAAGTCAATACGAGCATTCCACTCGGCTTCGCTGAATCTTGATGGGCGTTCATAATAACGGTTAGATAAAGACATAGGCTTTCCTCACATTTATGCTGTGTGCTTGTTGGTTAATATATTAATCAAAACTGGCGCAATAAAAAGAATAATAAATATTGGTCGGTTCAATATTTTTCTTATATGCTGGCATGATGAATACCAAACAATTGATCTATTTTCTGAAAACCGCTGAGTTATGCAGTATAGCTGCAGCGGCTCGTGAGCTTGATATTGCTCAGCCGAGTATCAGTCTACAGCTAGAAAATCTGGAGCATGAGCTGGGCACCTCGTTGTTTGATCGGGACTATCGCGGGGTGCGGCTAACCGAAAGTGGTCAGCTCTTTAAAGCTCATGCGCAGTCTATTATGCGTCAGGTTGATCAGGCCAAGCTAGATATCCGTCAGTCGGAGCAGGAGCCTGCGGGTCGGTTAGTTTTGGGAATGACTCAGCCGATTGGTAATGTGGTGTCTGTGCCGCTGCTGAAGCTGGTTGAGCAGCGTTACCCAAAAATAGAGCTGGATCTGTTTGCCGGGCTGTCTTATAGCTTGTCTTCGCAGCTATTGAGTGGCGAGATTGATCTGGCAATCTCATCACCGGATGGTAGCGATACGAAACAGCTTACCCGCGAGCAATTATTTAAAGAGAAACTGTATTTGGCGATGGGTGATACGCCGCAAGTTAGTTCGCAGAAACCGTTACGCCAGCGCAGCTGTATATCGTTTGCCGAATTGGCAAAGCATGAAGTGATTGTTACCGGACGGCAAGATTCGTTGGGCTATGTGTTGCGCCAGTATGAGCAGCAGGTGGGAGTTAAGGTACGGCATCGACCCGGTTTTGGGCAGTTGATGACGACACTGCGATATGTATCCGATGGCTACGGTATGTTATTGAGCCCATCCTCCTCTTTTTATCACTTAGAGGAAACAGGGCAAATTCATGCGCTTGAAATTATCGAGCCGGGTATGGAACGTGATGTTTATATCACCACCGCCGCCAACCGGCCTCGCACTTCGTTAATGCGCGCTATTATTCCACTGATTTACGAGGTGGTGCAACAAGAGCAGCAAGCGGGTCGTTGGCGAGGGGAGTTTATTCCTGAGGTCGGCTAAGTTGAGAGGGTGGCAAGGGATGAGTTCACAGCGGGTCGCGTTAAGAGAGAGAGGTCTATTCCGTTCAGTGAATAAAAAGCCACCTGTCAAGAGTGGACAGGTGGCAATGCTCAGCTGACTTTAGAAACGAAGGGGGCTTCTAATGTCAGCTAGTCCTTTATTTCATTAGAATTGAATATTGATACCCGCTGCGACATTGTCAGGGGAAGTATCATAGTCTGCGGCTTCAACCCAAGCGGATACGTGCTGACTAAACGATTTCTTTACCTGTAATACAACGCCATTATTATCATTTGTATTGATATCGGAATCCTTATTTACGTAGCCTGCGGCAAGAGATAGGCTCCCATCCAAATGATAACGGCCTACAACACCGTAAGCGTCGAAATCTCCAGCTGAGCCGAAGGTGTCTTGATTTGATTCATAGGTAGCACCGATGCTGATATGGTCAAAATCATAGCCGGCGGTTAAGGCGTAGCGGGTATAATCTTCATTGCTACCCCCTAGGGCTTGATTCGCTTGGACAACACCGAAGCCAATATTGAGTTTTTTATCGTCATACAGCGCCCGCACCGCGAGCACATCGGAATCGACTCCATTCGCTTCTGGAATCGAAATCGATGAGAAGGTCACTTTGATATTATTAACGGCGGGTGTTATGTAGGCTATCACATCCTGAGCTTCTGCCGCTTGGTTAAAAATGGGCATGCCGGAAGGTGCGACACTGCCTGAGTGGGTTTCGTTATATTCAAAGATATTGATGTTGCTGTATAGGTCTCTAAGTTGACCACTGGCTGTACGGGGTGCAATGACAAAGGTGCCATATGCGGTGGGAATGATAACTTTGGCATCTTTGATGTGAATATCAGCTTCACCTTCAGTACCGCCAGTGTCCTTGCTATTGATCGCATCAGAAATATCAGCATTGATCATGTAAATCATTTTGAAGCTATCGAGTTTAACAAGCCCTTTGATACCGAGCTCGAGTTCGAAGGCTTCTGGATCGAAATCTTTATCCTCAACAGCAACAGCACCTAAACTAGAGAATAGGGTTAGTTTAGGTATTGGGAATTCAGGCTCGGAGGCTTGAGCATGACTGGCTAGAGTAATGGCAAGGGAAAGCGAAGCAATAGAGATCGTAAGTGTTTGTTTCATTATTATAATATTCCAGTTTTTTATTTATTGTCTTTGTAGTTAATATATTAAATAAGTATGGAGTATATGTTTTTTATATTTCACTAGATGAAATGCAAACGGGTTTTTTTACAGTTGATTGTTTTGAGTATGGTATGTGTTTGTGAATGTGTTAATGAAATATGATTAGTTATTTGTTGGTTCAGCTCTAAAGATGCTTTTAAGTTGGATGGGCAGGGTACTATCTTAAAATACTGTTAATTATAATAATGCTTCTATCTCATTAATCGTGTTTTTTATTTTTATAATGATTGTATTATCTACGTGTTGTTGGTCGATAGATTGTGCTTCCCAAGAGAGTAAGATAACACCGATTATGACATTGAGTTTCGTTACCGGGAACACAATGGACACTCTACTCGAACGGTCTGAGCTGACATCAGAGGTGATTGGCTTCTGATATAGATATGTTTGTGTCTTGATTAATTCAATTTTTTGCTTAAGCCAGAGAGGATCACGGTCGAGTAGAAGCGCTTCTCTGCCTCCTTGTGACCTTATCTCCTGTAGTAATGACGCGCGTGCGGCTTGTGGTAGAAATGCAAAATAGGTTAACCCCGCTTCAGAGGTTAGCATGGGCAGTGTCGTTTCATGGGAATAAGAATCTGTTAATGGCTGAGTAGCAGGCTGTGTCGAGCTAATAAGGCTCATACGGTTTGCTTGCGGAGCCCAGAGCTCGACGGTTGCCGCTAATTCTGAACAGAGTCGATTGATTATAGGCGTTGCAGCAACCGACAGCTTTAAATGGCGTGCATTTTGGTTGATGCAGTTGGAAAAAATATAGCCACCCATTTCGTCCGAGCGTTTAACCCAGCCAACATCGATTAAGGTTTTAAGAATTCGTAGTAGCGTCGCTTTATTAATTTGGGTGGAGTGGTGAAGTTCCGCCAATGTTATGGGGTTATGTCTAATGATTTCTTCAAGAACAAACATACCACGGGCAAGCGCATTGATAGATTTACTCATTGTGTTAGCCTGAATATTGTCTATAGGGCATCTGCAGGTAATAAACCTGTCATTGAACTGGTTTAAAAAGCTGGCCCTAGACCTTCTTGCATAGAAGGTTGAAAGGCCAGAAAGTATCGCCAGGATAAAGCAAATGGCAGTGCTGAATGGTTAGCTTCAGATCTGCCGAATATTATTTATAATGTTAGCGCTGCGGCATATCGGCGGTGTTATATACCAGGCTGACGGTTGCATCGCTTGGAATAGCCGGCATCGTTTCATTCCACATTAGCCATTGATGTCGCATCTCCTCCAGTTTTTCAGGATAAACCTTTTTCAGATTTGCCCGTTCTCTTGCATCATTAGTGATATTAAAGAGATATTCATGTTCATCGACTTTTAAATATTTAAATTCACCGACGCGTAGTGCGCGCTGGTCTCGATGATTCATGCGCCAGTAGAGGGGTCTTTCAAATAGTTCAATGTCGCCGGTAATAACGGGTAGCAGCGAAACACCATCAACGGGATAGCTGGGATCATACTCTCCTTGGCCGATTTCCAGTAGGGTGCGTGACCAGTCCATTGTCATGCAATGTTGCATGCTCGTAGTACCCTTTTCGATACCCTTGGGCCAGCGCGCGATCCAAGGAACTCGAATGCCGCCTTCGGTAAGATCCATTTTGCCGCCGACCAAAGGCCAGTTATCGGAGAAGCGCTCACCGCCATTGTCGCTGGTAAAGACAATAATTGTATCTTCAGTCAGGCCATGTTGCTCTAAGGTATCCATGATCTTGCCGATACCTTCATCCATGTGGTGAATCATCTTGCGATAGGTGTGAATATTACCGCCTTCTAGGTGATAGAGAGTAGAGATCTCTTTTGATAATTCTTCATCATCTCTGCTTTCCCAAGGCCAGTGGGGCGCTGTGTAATGAACACTCAAAAAGAATGGTTTTTGTTCGTCATCTATTGCACGTCGGTTAATAAAATCGACCGAGTGTTCTGAAATAAGATCAGTGAGATAGCCGATCTCTCGATGTTCTTCTTCATTTATCCATAGATCGTGATCACCATAACCACTCTTGTGGCTAAAGTAGTCTGCAGCACCCGCCATAATGCCAAAGAATTCATCATAGCCAGACGCCCGAGGTCCGAAATGAGGAGGGTATCCTAGATGCCATTTACCCATGAGGCCGGTGTAATAACCTGCTTTTTTCAGCTGTCCTGGTAATGTTGGGATATTGGGGGGTAAGCCAAGTACGTCGCTACCCTTGGATTTAGTGTTGATGGGCTCTTCCAAAGCACCACGTAAGCGGTACTGGTAAGCCATGCTCATTAGGGCGAAGCGGGTAGGTGAGCACACCGGTGAGTTGGCATATCCATCAAGAAATAGCATGCCCTCTTCAGCTAGCTTATCAATATTTGGCGATACCTGACCGAATTGAGCTTCTCGGCCACCATAACAACCCAGATCGGCATAGCCCAGATCATCGGCCACAATGTAGATAATATTTGTCATTAGACAGCTCCTTTTGTACGGGGCAGAAATTTAAGGTCTTTACGCTGGTGCCAGAACCAAAGAATAAGCGCGAGACTTATACCTACTTGATCCCAAATAACACCTGGGGCGAATAACATAATGGCTGCCGCTAATCGGGCAGCAATTTCGTAATAACGGAGTTTGTGAATATGAAACCCACTCAGTGCTGTGGCCGTCAGCATGATGCCAACAATTAACTTAAGCAGCAGCCAGCACCATGTCAGCAAGTCAAACTCCACACCGGCTGCGCCGACAGTCAATAACATCGGATTGAAGGCAAAGGTGAATGGAATAATGAAAATCATGATACCGACTCTAGATGCTTGTACTGATGTCCCTATTGGGCCGCCCCCGGAGATACTTGCTGCGGCAAAAGCGGCAATAGCAACGGGTGGTGTGATGGCTGATGCAATGGCGATAAAGAAGACAAACATGTGGGCGGTTAGGGGAGCTAGTCCTAGTTGTTCCATGGCAGGAATAGCAATGGTTGCAACCGTGACATAGGCAGGCAATGTCGGCATACCCATACCTAATACAATGCAGCAGAAAGCCGCGAGTAAAAGTGAAATAAGCAGCGAGTCGGTGACGAGACTTGTCAAAAGAATACCGAATTTCACCGGTACACCGGTTGCTGAAAGTGCCGATATAACGATACTGACAGCAGCGATGGCCATCAATAATCCTGCAAAGGTTTTACCCCCGTCACAAAGGCTCTGAAGTAGTATGGCGGGTTTAGTCCGAACGGCTGGGTTAATTAGGCTCAGCGGTAGCAGTAATGCGAGTGCTGAAATAGATGCGCCGGAAGGCGAGAGCCCATATATCAGTAGCGAAACAATCAGACCGATAGGTAAGAAGATGAGTAACAAGTTGAGATAATCTTGCCGTACGGGTTGATCGACACCGGCAATCTCGTCATTGGCTTTAATACCTAGGCGGCGAGACTCAAATACGATCATGGCAAACAGACTGCCATAATAAGCAATAGCCGGAACCAGTACTGCGATAATTACCGTGAGGTAGCTGACACCGACAAAGTCTGCCATGACCAGTGCCGCAGCACCCATAATGGGAGGCATAATCTGTCCGCCGGTAGAGGCAGCCGCTTCCACAGCACCGGCAAAATTAGGTGAAAAACCCCGTTTAGTGATCATCGGGATGGTGACAACCCCGGTCCCCACCACATTACCAACGGCACTACCAGAGACGGTGCCAAATAAGCCTGAAGAGAGTACAGCGGCATGTGCAGGGCCTCCCGCAGTACGTTTCATCAATGAAAAGGCAATGCGGATCATTGAGTTGCCGGCACCGACACTCTCGAGCATCGAGCCGAGGATAATAAAGGGAAATACGGTGGTAATCACAATGCTAAAAGTACTACCTAAAATGCCTGAGTCGAGGCTGTAGAGTAAGTTTTGTGCCAACGTTTCAGCGATGCCGGTGTTGATCGTTTGTAGAGGGCCAGGCCACCAGTGACCCGTCGCCATATAAAGAATGCCGAAGATTCCTAGCAGCGCGACGGGGGCTCCCCATAAGCGCCAGCAATAGAAGAGAGCACCACCAGCCGCGATTAAAGCGATCCACATCTGTTCATTATCAAACAGAAACATACCGTCATCGAGCATGATGCTGATGTTGTAAAAAGAGAGGCATGAGCCTATTAAGCCAATAGCGAGGACAACGCTCGTTAATGCGATCCAAGCATTAGTCTTTCCATCACGATATTGTTTAACAATGCCTAAGGTGACGACCAATATACAAAGGCCGAAGAATGTTGCCCTGAAGAAAATCATCGGGAAGGGACCCAAGCGAAAATCCCCAATGGCGGGCATGATGTTGGCAAGACCGTATAACGTCACAATAAGACAGAGAACGGAACTCATCCAAAATAATGGATCAAAGGATGGCTTTGATGAGGGATGCATAGATAACTCCGTAAGCAGGCGGGAGCCTGCTTATATGGCGGTAATTAAATGATTATTGAATGAGCAGCTTGGGAGGAATGGTTATACCCGCTTCTCTGTAATAGCGAATAGCGCCTGGATGAAGTGGTGCATTAACCCCGGCAAAATAGTCGGTGTCTGAAAGCTGTGAAAGCATCGCGTTGTTTTTGGCGACCTCTTCACGGTGTTCAAAGTAAGTCTTTGTTAATTTGTAGGCGATCTCTTCAGAGAAGTCTTTATGTGCTGTCATCATCATAAGTGTTTGCCAGCTTATGACGGGTGATTTATTAACTTGCCCAGGGTAAGTGTTAGGAGGAATCACAACCACTTGCAAGCCCAAACTCTCATCCGGAACCTGACTCACATCGGCTAAACTGAGTAAGCGAATGTCGTGAGACAGGCTTAGTTCGGCAAGTGTTTGTGAGCCAATGCTTGTATTGGCTACGTAAAGGTCGAATTGACCATCTTGGAAGCTTTGTGTGGCCGCTCCCCATGGCGCTTTAACCGGATCATATGTGCCCTCGACAAGGCCGCCTTTGGCGCCTAGGGCTATGACTTGAGCATTAGCAGCACCAGCAGGGGGGCCTATATAGACTCGCTTACCTGCCGCGTCAGGCCAATTTTTAATATTGTCATCGGCCCAGGAGATTGCATGATAGGTGCCACCCGGTATGCCGAACAGCGAGCGAACATTGGCGGCCAAAGCGCTAGCTTTGTCTCCCATCTGCTTATAGGGACCTGAATTTTTTGTCATTGCGTTATATGAGAGGGGTGGAGCGACTGCCAGATCCAGTTTGCCTGCGGCGACTTTAAGCAGTGATTTAGTCAGTGTCTGGTTTAGCGATAATTGCAGCTCAATATCATTATTGGCCCAGTAGCCCGCCATCGCTTGTGGAATCATTCCAAGCAAACTATTGGGGCTCGCAGATTCCATTGAAACTTGCTCTGCTTGTGAGGTGGTAGCGGCCATAGAGCCGATCAATGTTGCAGCACATAGGCTGTTACGTAGCCATTTAGTGGAGTTAGACATAGAAGTTACCGAGTTATTGTTGTTTTAAATTTCGTAGATAGGTTACGGTAGGTTGAATGCGTAGTAAAATGATTATTTGTTGCTCCAATCAATCAAAAATGAATATCTGAAGCCTATGAATCCTAAGCACCTCTCTTATCTTGCAACTATTATTGATAAGGGCTCTATCACCGCCGCATCAGATGCGTTGCGGGTGGCCCAGCCAACATTGACCCGAGCAATGGCAACCCTAGAAATGCAGGCGGGCACGCCGCTATTATTGAGAAGTCGTTACGGTGTAAAAAGCACGCCTTTTGGTGAAGTATTGGCAAGGGAAGGGCGATCGATTATTCAAAGTTTACAGTTGGCGCAGGAGCAGGTGGCACATCAGAAACTGGGGGTTAAATCTGAATTTAGAATAGCAACCGGGCCATTATTAGGGCTTGGTGTCATGCCGGATATTCTTGAGCGCCTGACTCAGGCGCATCCGACTTCAGCTTGTACTGTTACCTGCGGTTCACCGGCCATTACATTACCGCAAATGTCTGAAGGCCGCTTTGATATTATGTTGGCCCCCACAACTGATGATCGTTTTATTCAAGGCGTTCAACGTCGGTTGGTGATGGAAGATCATATTGGGATCTTCTGCGATAAGAGCCACCCACTGGCGCAAAAGAAAATCGTTAAAATTGAGGACCTAGAGGCGTCTGACTGGCTCAGCCTTGGTTTAACTACTACCTTTGAAAATCAGGTATTAGAGTTGTTGATGACGGCTGGTTTAAAGGAAATTAGGACAAAAATAGCCTTTGGTAATGATGCCGCTATTTTGGCGACTATGTTGTCACGTGGTCGTTATTTGGCTGTATTACCACGTATTCCTATGGCTGCTTTGCCTGCGTCACTTGGTGATTTTGTCGAGTTAGAACTGGATCTGACAATTAAAGTGAAGCGTTATCTTTACCTATGGGTTAGGGAGGATGTATTGGATAGCCCAATTTTTCTCACCTTCGAAGAGGCTATGGCAGACTTTGTTAGTATGATAGAAGCAAAATCAGCTTGAGGACGTTGTTTTTTAGCTGAGCGATTAAGGTTTTGTTAGCATCATCGCAATTGCGCTATCGACCATTTCATCCAGTTGGCTTTGTTCAGTATAAATACCATCATTTAACAGCCGGCAAAGCCCGTGCAATGTTGCCCAACAGACTTGTGCGGTTCTTAACGGTGAGTCGCTTAAACGAATAACATCTTGTTCACAAAGGCGTTCAATCCAGTTTAACCAGCTCTTGAAGTGTTGGCGGGATATGATTTGCAGGGCTTCGGTGGGTGAGCCATGTCGCCAGATCTCCCGGCCAAACATCAGATCGTACTGCTCCCGGTGCTGATAGGCGCGTTTGATATAGTGGTGAAAATATTCGGTAAAAATGAGTTTTAATGGCTCGTTTTTCTCTCGGATTCTGACCTCTTCTAGCAGTTTTTCGACATTCTTAAACCCCTGTTCGGCAATGGCACACAATAGGGCGTTTTTATCTTTGAAGTGATGATAGGGCGCGGTGCGGGAAACACCGACGCGGTCGGCTAGTTTACGCATTGATAGGCTTTCACTACCGCCCTCGGCGATCATATCGGTCGCGGCTTGCAACAGTGTTTGGTACAAATCACCATGATGATAATTGCGTGTGGTTGCTGAGGTATTGGTCGTTTTCATCAAGGCAATTTATCAACCAATCTTGACAGTGTCAAAATATCGCTTTATCTTGACACTGTCCAGTTCATTGTAAGCGACTTTTTTGCTGTGTCTTTAACAGCCTGTGTTGGTCGTATGATCAGAAAATAAGAATATTGAGGAACCCATAACATGAGCCATACCAGCCAGAATTTTCCACATCTGTTAGCCCCGTTAGACTTGGTCTTTACCACCCTAAAGAACCGGGTGCTGATGGGCTCAATGCATATTGGCTTAGAAGAGAAGCCTGGTGGATTTGAGCGGATGGCTGCATTTTATGCCGAGCGCGTTCGAGGCGGTGTGGGCCTGATTGTGACGGGCGGTATTGCGCCTAACCAAGAAGGTGGTGTGGTGGCCGGTGGCGCTGTCATGGCGACTGAGCAGGATGTTGAAAATCACCGTATTGTGACCGATGCGGTACATGCCGATGGCGGTAAAATCTGTATGCAAATTCTGCATACGGGACGTTATGCCTATAATCCGAAATTGATCGCACCCTCGGCGATAAAAGCGCCGATTAATCCATTCCCCCCCCATGAAGTGACGGTGGATGAGATTGAACAGCAGATTGAAGATTTTGTTCGCTGTGCAGGGCTGGCTCAACAGGCGGGCTACGATGGCGTTGAGGTGATGGGCTCCGAAGGCTATTTTATTAATCAGTTTATCGCTCGGCGGACTAACCAGCGAGAGGATGACTGGGGTGGTGAATATGATAACCGGATTCGTTTTGCCGTAGAGGTCGTTAAACGCGTACGACAGCGGGTAGGCACTAATTTTATTATTATCTACCGTCTATCCATGTTAGATCTGGTGGAAGGCGGTAGTAGTTTTGATGAAGTTGTTGCTCTAGGTAAGGCGATAGAGCAAGCAGGGGCAACCATTATCAATTCCGGTATTGGTTGGCATGAAGCGCGTATTCCCACTATCGCGACGAAAGTACCTCGAGCGGCCTTTACCTGGGCGACCGCTAAAGTGCGTCAGGCATTATCGGTGCCGGTGATCGCCTCTAACCGAATTAATATGCCGGAGGTTGCTGAACAGGTATTAGCCCGTGGCGATGCGGATATGGTATCGATGGCACGGCCATTTTTAGCAGATCCGGAGTTTGTTCGTAAAGCAGCAGAAGGACGCAGTGATGAGATCAATACCTGTATTGGCTGTAATCAGGCCTGCCTAGATCATATTTTTGTTGGCAAGCTGACCAGCTGTCTGGTTAATCCCCGGGCTTGCCATGAAACTGAGCTTATTATCACGCCGGCCGAACAGGTGAAAAAGTTGGCCGTGATTGGTGCAGGTCCGGCAGGTTTGGCATTTGCGACCACGGCGGCTCAGCGAGGCCATGAGGTTACTCTGTTTGATGCGGCCGATGAGATCGGTGGGCAGTTCAATATTGCCCGAAAAATTCCAGGTAAAGAGGAGTTTAATGAGACGCTGCGTTACTATCGCCGCCGCATAGAGCTGGATGGGGTTAATTTAAAACTCTCCCACAGGGTGAGTGTTGATGAGCTGCAGCAGAGTGATTTCGACGAAGTGATTATTGCGACGGGTATTGTGCCTCGAGTGCCTGCGATTGAAGGAATCGACCATCCGAAAGTGATGGGGTATCTGGATCTTATTCGCGGTGCGAAGGTGGGCCAATCGGTTGCAGTGATTGGTGCCGGTGGTATCGGTTTTGATATCAGCGAATATCTGACTCATCAAGGGCCGTCCACTAGTCAGGATATTCCCGCCTTTATGCGTGATTGGGGTATTGATATGACGATGTCCTCCCGTGGCGGTGTTGAAGGGGTTACTCCCGCACCCGAGCCTGCGGCTCGGCAGGTCTACCTGTTACAACGCAAAGCCTCGAAAGTCGGCGGTGGTTTGGGTAAAACAACCGGTTGGGCGCATCGTTTAGGTTTGCAGAAGCGCCACGTAGAGATGCTTGCTGGGTGTGAGTACCAGCGCATCGATGATGAGGGTCTACACCTGAGTATTAATGGTGAAGAGCGGTTGCTAACGGTGGATAATATTATCCTCTGTGCTGGGCAGGAGCCGTTGCGAGTGCTAACGGAGGGACTGACTAAGCCGTATCATCTGATTGGTGGGGCTGACTTGGCGACCGAGTTGGATGCTAAGCGAGCCATTGATCAAGGAACACGTCTAGCGGTGCAGTTGTAAGCCCTGCTGTGTTTTAATTCATAGGGCTGCGTTGCTAGCCACTAAACTAAAAAAGCCGTCGATATCACTATCGACGGCTTTTTTGTTGGCTTTCATGTTTGCATGGGGTTTGCCCAGCAAAAGTGTTAATACTTAGATAGCGCAACCGCCGTGGCCATTCTTGGCATTATATTGTTGATGATATTCCTCCGCCCGCCAAAACTCAGCGGCTGGTGTGATCTCTGTCACGATGGGGTTGCCGAAGATGCCGCTCTTATCTAGCACGACCTTACTTTGTTCCGCCATGATACGTTGCTGATCATTATGGTAAAAAATTTCTGAACGGTACTGATCGCCGATATCAGGGCCCTGACGGTTAAGGGTGGTTGGATCATGCATCTGCCAGAATATATCCAACAGGGTGTCATAACTGACGGCCTGTTCATCAAATTCAAGCTGCACCACTTCGGCATGGCCGGTGGTTTTGTTGCAGATTTCTTGATAGGTGGGATTTTGTGTATGTCCACCCATGTAGCCTACAGCGGTTGAGGTAACTCCGGGTGTATTGGCAAAACGTGCTTCAACTCCCCAAAAGCATCCTGCTGCAAATGTTGCGGTTGGCATACTGTGACTCCTGTGAAAAAACCGATATCTAAGTGGATATTAGACGTTTTTTGACTGTTTTGGATCACTTTTTTCATATATTTATCGATGTTTCGGTGAGATGGCTTTTTCGTTAACGGTTGATGTCCTGTCATCTGTGTTGCTCGATGATGATGGTGACGTAGACGGGTCGTGCGTTGAAGCTGGCTATGGGGCGGTGTATCAAGGATTGAGTCGGTCTGTGCGGGGTTGTTATGTGATCATGATTTTGCCCATTACTGGAGCAGTAATCCTGCTTAACTGAGCTTTTCCTTTAGTCAGCACTTTGATCTTTGTCTCTTAATATTGAATAGATTGGTTTGAGGCCCCTACCTGTGCAGGGGCTTTTTATCCGTGTAAAAAGATGAGGGATGTGTGAATTACGCTTGTTGACGGGTTGCCGTGATCAGTACATCGCGGATGTTTATATGTTGTGGCTGCGAATACATAAACATAGCCGTACGAGCGATATCATCAGCGGCTAGTATTCCGCCCATCGATTCTTTCCAAGCCTCATAGTTATCAATAATCTCCTGCGAGGTGGTGTGACTCAGTAGTTCGGTCTCTACTGCACCTGGGCAGATCGTCATGATACGGACGTTGTGATCGGCAACCTCTTCACGCACGTTCTCACTGATGGCGGAAACAGCGAACTTACTGCCCACATACGCGGCATGATTCGGGAATGATTTTTTACCGGCAATCGAACTGATATTGATGATCGTACCGCTGCGGCGGGCTTTCATATCACTGAGTACCGCCTGCATGCTGTTCAGCACGGCGAGAACATTCACCTCATACATTCGCTGCCATTCGATTGGGTCTTGAGTATCGACTTGACCCAGCAGCATTACGCCGGCGTTATTGATCAGACAATCGACAGGGCCATGTATCCCTTCTGCTTCTTGGATGGCTGAGCGTAGCGCTTCGGCATCGGTCACATCGACCTGACGGCATAGAGTATTAGGTAGTTGTAGCGCTTGCAGGTTGTCTATACGGCGGGCGACGAGCAGTAATGGGTGTCCGGCGGCCGAAAATTGTTGTGCCATGGCTGCGCCAATGCCAGAGCTAGCGCCGGTGATTACGATAAGTGGTTGAGTCATCATTTTATCTCGGGAGTTAAATACCAAAAGGTATTGAAGTGAATCGATGTTGCAGATAATAGACCTCTGTATTAGGGTGATAAATATCCTCAATCTGAAATAATTGTTTGGTATATATGAACAATATCTCGTGGCGCGGTATTCGTGCCTTTATCTATGTCGCCGAGTCAGGCGGTTTTACGGCGGCGGCTGAGGTTTCTGGTTTTTCTAAGGGGCACCTGAGCCAATTGGTCTCAGAACTGGAAGCGGTATTGAGTGTGCAGCTGTTGTATCGTACAACGAGGCAGTTGCGGTTGACGGAGATCGGTCAGGGCTATTATGAACGCTGTAAATTGGCGATGCAGCAGTTGGATGCGGCGGCGGAATGGGCGAGTCAATCGACAGATGAGCTGAAAGGTGTGATTCGCATGAATGCGGTGGGTGGCTTGATCGGCGAAGAGCTGTTAGCGCCGCTGGTGATTGATTTTCAGCGACAGCATCCGGGGATCTGTGTGGATCTGGATTTTTCCAGTGTACAGGTGGATTTGATCGCTAATCATTATGATCTGGTGATGCGGATGGGTGAGTTACCGGACTCGAGTTTGATTGCTCGTAAGCTGCACCGGGTGACAACGCGTTATGTGGCCAGTCCCGATTTTTTGCAGAGTAATCACCCTATTGAAAATCCAGAAGATCTGAAAACATTGTCATTAATTTATGGCAGTGTGGATCACTGGACGTTGAGTCGGGGGAGCGAGCGCAGAACCGTGCATGTTGAGCAGGGTATCAAAGTGACGAGTGGCCGAGTGATGCGGCAGGCGGCATTGGCTGGATTAGGTGTTACGCGGCTTGCCGATGTGTATGTGCAAGCGGATCTCCAGCAGGGTCGATTAGTCGAGGTGTTGCCTGATTGGTCGGAAAATACACAGCTAACACTGTTATGTCCGCCGTTGCGACATCAGTTGAAGCGGGTGAGAGCGTTGAGCGAGTGGCTCAAAGGGCGATTCGAGGATCGTTATCAACAAGCTCTGCAACGAGGCGTTGATCACTAACGGGAGAGGGAGGCGGCATTTAAAGGTAAAAAAACCGGTCGATACGATAATATCGACCGGTTTAGACGCGTGACGGTGAAGTGTGTTAGCCGTTGGCTAATGCATCCAGTTTCTGTTTTAGTAGACCCTGTACTTGGCCAGGGTTAGCTTTGCCCTGAGACGCTTGCATCACCTTACCCATAAAGAAGCCGATCATCTTGCCGCGCTTATCGGGCTCAGCATTCACATACTGATCAACCTGTGGCTGATTAGCGGCGATGACATCATCGACCATCGATTCGATCGCACCACTATCGGTTACCTGTTTCAGGCCTTTGGATTCGATAACCTCATCCGCCGAGCCTTCGCCCGCCCACATCGCTTCGAACACCTGCTTGGCTATTTTGCCGGTAATGGTGTTGTCTTTGATGCGCAATAACAGACCGCCGAGCTGTTCAGCTGAAACCGGTGAATCTTTAATGTCGGTATCATTCTGATTAAGAAGCTTGGACAGTTCGCCCATCACCCAGTTAGCGGCTAGTTTGGCATCGCCTGCAGTGTTGGCGGCGGTTTCAAAATAGTGGCTCAGATCACGATAAGCGGATAGTACCATCGCATCATAATCACTCAGTTTATACTGCTCTAAGAAGCGCGCTTTACGAGCGTCGGGTAACTCTGGCAGCGTCTCACGCAACTGATTGACGTAGTCATCATCGATGACGATCGGCAGTAGGTCAGGGCAGGGGAAGTAACGGTAATCGTTGGCTTCTTCCTTGCTTCGCATTGAGCGAGTTTCATCTTTGTTGGCATCATACAGACGGGTTTCCTGAGTGATATGGCCACCGTCTTCGAGAATATCGATCTGGCGGATAATCTCGCCTTTGATCGCTTTTTCAATAAAGCGGAAAGAGTTGATGTTCTTACTTTCGGTACGGTTACCGAACTCTTCTTCACCCTTATAACGTACCGATACGTTGCAGTCACAACGGAAAGAACCTTCCGCCATGTTGCCGTCACAGATACCGAGGTTGGTAACGATGGCATGAATTTTCTTCACGTAGGCAACGGCTTCTTCGGCGCTGCGCATGTCCGGCTCGGAGACGATCTCTAGCAGCGGTGTGCCTGCGCGGTTAAGATCGATGCCGGTCATGTTTGGAAACTCTTCATGCAGCGATTTACCTGCATCCTCTTCCAAGTGAGCTCGGGTAACTCCGACACGTTTGATGGTGCCATCGTCGAGGGTGATATCCACATAGCCGGTACCAACGATCGGGTGGAACAGTTGGCTGGTTTGATAACCTTTTGGTAGATCGGGATAAAAGTAGTTTTTACGGTCGAACACCGAGGTGTAGCCGATCTCAGCGTCGATCGCTAAGCCAAATAATACCGCCATCCGCAGAGCTTCACCGTTAAATACCGGTAAGGTGCCTGGCAGCGCGAGATCGACCGCGCAGGCTTGAGTATTCGGCTCGGCACCAAAGGCGGTGCTGGCACCCGAAAATATTTTGGACTTAGTCGCCAGTTGGGCGTGAATCTCAAGCCCGATGACTGCTTCCCATTCCATTATGTAAACCTCTTATTGCAGCAAATTGACATGTTTGAGCAGCCATGCTGCTGCGTTAAATTCTGTATCGCATTAGGCCAGACGTTTATTGGCCGGGCGTTTGTGTGTGCCAGTCGGTGGCTTGCTGGAACTGATGCGCGGCATTCAGTAAGCGCTCTTCAGCAAAGTAGTTGCCGATCAGTTGCAGGCCTACCGGTAATCCGTTAGCAAAACCGCAGGGAACCGAAATGCCCGGCATACCTGCTAAGTTGAGCGATATGGTGAAAATATCTTCCATATACATGGCAACGGGATCGGAAGTCTTTTCGCCTAGTTTAAAGGCGGGATGCGGGGTGGTTGGCCCCATAATGACATCGACTTCGGACAGCGCGTTAACATAATCCTGCTGAATTAACCGGCGGATCTGTAATGCTTTCTTGTAGTAGGCATCATAGAAGCCTTCTGACAGCGCATAGGTGCCGACCATGATGCGACGTTTAACTTCTTCGCCAAAGCCTTCGCCGCGGCTACGCTTGTACATATCTTCGAGATCGACGGGGTCTTCACAGCGATAACCGTAACGTACGCCATCAAAGCGTGACAGATTGGAAGACGCTTCAGCCGGGGCAATAATATAGTATGCCGGAATCGCCAAATGAGTATTTGGCAGACTGACTTCTTTGACCGTCGCGCCGAGGGCTTCAAATTCACGGATCGCGTTTTGGACCTGAGCGGTGATCTGCGGATCGATCTCGCCGGAGAAAAACTCTTTAGGCAGACCGATCTTTAAACCCTTCAGGGAATCGTTCAGTTTAAGAGTGTAATCCGGTACCGGCTGATCCAAGCTGGTGGAGTCTTTTGGATCGAACCCAGCCATCACATTCAGCATCATGGCGGTATCTTCGGCGGTACGGGCCATTGGGCCGCCTTGATCGAGTGATGAGGCGTAGGCGATCATGCCGTAGCGGGATACGCGGCCGTAGGTCGGCTTCAGTCCGGTAATACCACACAGCGCTGCTGGCTGACGAATTGAACCACCGGTGTCTGAGCCGGTCGCCGCTGGCGTTAGGCCGCCGGCAATCGCTGCCGCAGAGCCGCCGGATGATCCACCGGGAACACAATCGGTATTCCAAGGGTTACGGGCAGGGCCGTAGAAGCTGGACTCATTAGAAGAGCCCATGGCGAACTCATCCATATTGGTTTTACCCAGGCTAACCGCGCCCGCACGATTGAAGTGCTCAATCACGGTGGCGTTGTAAGGCGAGATAAAGTTATCCAGCATCTTTGAGCCGCAACTGGTGCGAACGCCTTCGGTGCAGAAGATATCTTTATGGGCAACGGGCAGCCCGGTAAAGGCATCGGCATTGCCAGCTGCACGACGTTGGTCGGCGGCGTTGGCCTGAGCCAGAGCTTGCTCTGGGGTAACAGTGATAAAGCTGTTTAGTGTGCCGTCTTCGGCACTGATCCGGTCAAGGTAGTTCTGGGTCAGTTCTACACTACTGAATTCACCCGTTGCTAACCCCTGCGCCAGTTCGGCGAGTGTTTTGTCTAACATAACGTTTTTAAATCCTTCAAGCGGATGTCTGGTCCGGCATTACTCGATTACTTTAGGCACCTGAAACAGGCCTGCTTCAACGGCCGGGGCGACGGTCTGAAGATGATCGCGCTGGTTTCCTTCGGTTACCTCATCCAGACGTAAACGCTGAATAGCATCCATGGGATGTGCCATCGGCGTAATATCTTGGGTATCGACGGCTTGCATCTGGTCGACCAGGTCAAGAATATTGCTGAGGTTCTCGGCATATTCTTGAATATCTTGCTCGGCGATATTTAATCTTGCCAGATGAGCGATCTTTTCGACGTCTGTGCGGTCTAACGACATTATTGGATTCTCATTGCTGTGTAATTTGGTCTGATAACTAAATAAAGCGCTACGTTAACACATTTGCAGCTTGCCCAAAATCCCCGCCATTGCTACAGTGGGCCTGTTTTTTTGATCAAGTGAATGTGCAGTCGCACAATCTAAGGCGGACAACCGATGTTTAAGAAGATTCGAGGGATTTTTTCCAGTGACCTTTCCATTGATTTGGGCACTGCCAACACCCTTATTTATGTTCGCGATAAAGACATTGTACTGAACGAGCCGTCCGTTGTTGCTATTCGTCAGAGCAGCAATGGGGCACAGAAAACCGTGGCAGCAGTCGGTACCGATGCGAAACGGATGTTAGGTCGTACGCCGGGTAATATTACCGCTATCCGGCCGATGAAAGATGGTGTTATCGCAGATTTCCATGTTACTGAAAAAATGTTGCAACATTTTATCAGTAAAGTGCATGGCAACAGTTTTTTGACGCCAAGCCCACGGGTCTTGGTGTGTGTTCCCTGTCAATCGACACAGGTTGAGCGCCGAGCAATCAAAGAGTCGGCCATGGGTGCCGGTGCGCGTGAAGTATATCTTATTGAAGAACCAATGGCGGCAGCGATTGGTGCGGGCCTGCCCGTTGACGAAGCGAACGGTTCAATGGTGGTTGATATTGGTGGTGGTACCACTGAGATCGCGATTATCTCTTTGAATGGTATTGTTTACGCTGAATCTGTGCGAGTCGGTGGTGATCGTTTTGATGAAGGTATTGTTACCTACGTTCGACGTAACTACGGCAGCCTGATCGGCGATGCCACTGCTGAGCGGATTAAACAGGAGATAGGTACCGCCTATCCAACTTCTGAAACGCTTGAAATCGACGTGCGTGGTCGTAATCTGGCTGAGGGTATTCCTCGTAGCTTTACGCTCAACAGTAATGAGATTATGGAAGCGTTGCAGGAGCCTCTTTCGGCGATTGTTCAATCCGTCAAGAGCGCTCTGGAACAGTGCCCACCGGAACTGGCCTCTGATATTGCTGAACGCGGTATTGTGCTGACCGGTGGTGGTGCGTTATTGCGTAACCTCGATAAGCTGATCAGTGAAGAAACCGGTCTGCCGGTAATTGTTGCCGATGACCCGCTGACATGTGTTGCTCGTGGTGGTGGCCGTGCCCTAGAGTTGCTAGATAAGCATGCATTTGAACTGCTCACCTTTGAATAAGTCTGACTGATCTGAATGCTTGATTTACCCGATGTAACGGAACAGTTCCACCAGGGGGTGTTCCATCGCTAGTATCTTCATTAGCGGGTCCTTACGGACCCGCTTTGTTGTTCTTGTCGTGTTATCGCTGCTGCTGATTGTATTGGATCTAAAATGGTCCAGCATGCATCAGACACGCTCCTATCTTTCTTTGCTGATCACGCCGTTGCAATGGCTTGTCGACACACCGGCTCAGGTTGCTGATGAACTCAGTGATGTGCTGGTGGATCGTAGTCAGCTGACCGATGAGAACCGTCGTTTACGTCAAGAAGCGTTGCTATTAAAGCAACGGGTGTTACAGGTATCTGCCTTGACCGCAGAGAATGTTCGCCTGAGAGAATTGCTTAATGGTCGGCAGCGACTGGAGCAGGATGTCTTTTTGACCGAGTTGATTGGGGTGAATCCCGACCCGTTCCAGCACCAAATTGTCCTTAATAGGGGATCGGAAGATCACGCTTATGTGGGACAGGCGGTATTAGATTCCGGCGGTATTATGGGCCAGGTGGTCGAAGTAAGTCACTATACCAGCCGGGCGATGTTGATTACTGATTCACGTCACGCCATACCCGTTGAAGTGAACCGTAATGGTTTTCGCTCGATTGCGTTAGGTAATGGCTCGGTGAATCAGCTTGAACTCGTGCATGTGCCTGATACCGCCGATATTCGTGAAGGTGATTTGCTGGTCTCCTCCGGTTTAGGTGGGCGCTTTCCCCGCGGGTATCCGGTAGCGAAGGTGGTGAGTGTGCAGCGAGACCCGGGTGAGCCTTTTGCCCTAGTTAAGGCCGAACCTGCCGCGATGCTGAATAAAAGCCGTCATATTTTGCTGGTGGATATGCCGCCTAAAGCAGATGAATTGCCGGCGGTGGTCGAACCTGTTCATAGTGAAAAGATAAAACCAAAGCCGGAAGATGCTGAATCTGAAACGGCGGAGAGTGCCGGTGAATAATCAGGGCGGTGGCGGCTCGATTATACTAGCGACCTTTTTATTGGGTTATATACTCAGTCAGATGCCGTTGCCGCAATTTGCGGAATGGTTCCGTCCAGAGTGGGTCGCGATGATTTTGATTTACTGGGTTATGGCCTTGCCAGAACGAGTTGGCTTGGGCACGGCTGCGGTGGTCGGATTAGGGTTGGATCTTATCAAGGGCAGCCCAATGGGATTGAATGTTTTATCGCTGTTGATTATTGCCTATCTGACGTTGCTGTTATACAAACGTTTGCGCATGTTTCCGTTGATTCAGCAGGCGATCATGGTGATGATCCTCGTGGGCATTAATCAGCTGATTTTCAATTGGGTGCACAGCTTAATGGGCACTCGCAGCGATAGTCTGATTTTTCTTCTTCCTGCGGTCATGAGCGCTATTTTATGGCCCTGGTTATTTATTGTTCTAAGAGGCTTACGCAGAGCTTTTAGAGTCTCCTAATGCTGGCAGGCCTAGGTGAGTTCAACTGATCAAGGCCGCGTTTTATCCCCGGTGCTACCCATGTCTGAAACTACCTACAATACGCCTGAACTCATATTGGCTTCGGCATCCCCTCGTCGCTTAGAACTGCTGCAACAGATTGGTGTTGTTTGTCAGGTAAAGCCAGTTCATATTCCTGAAGTGCCACAACCCGGAGAATCCCCCGCTGCTTTCGTTGAACGTCTCGCGCGGGAAAAAGCTTGTGCTGGATTAGCATCTACGCTTGCCGGTGAGGTGGTGCTGGGTGCCGATACGGTAGTGGTGAGTAATGGGCAGATTTTGGGTAAGCCTGCCAATAGAGAAGATGCGTTACGTATGCTACAGCAGCTTTCGGGTGCCGAGCATCAAGTAATGACCGCTGTTGCGGTGACAAATCGGGAACGAATTCTCTGTCAGGTAGTCACTACAGATGTACGCTTTCAAATATTAAGCCAAGCTCAATGTGAGCAGTATTGGGATACCGGTGAACCCTGCGATAAGGCAGGAGCCTATGGTATTCAGGGGTTAGGCGCGGTGTTTGTTGCTGCGATTAAGGGGAGTTACTCGGCCGTTGTTGGGTTGCCTTTGACAGAAACAGCCGCATTATTAGCTGCGTTTAGAATTCCGGTGTGGCAGCGCAGCAGTTTAGCGTCTAAAGATGAGTCACTTTAGGTGGGCTGCTGATGTTGATGGTTCGAGTTATTGATCGCTTTTACAACTTATAGCTTTTAGTATTTATATGATGATTTTATAAAGTGTACGGTACTTACCGCTCGAAAAGAGCGTCTATCGCGTTAACGTACCAAGACAGATAATACTACGGAGCCAACTTAACGGTCTCCTAGGGATGGATTATGAGTGAAGAGATTCTGATTAACTTTACCCCGATTGAGACCCGTGTTGCGGTTATCGAGAATGGTATGCCGCAGGAGATCTACGTCGAGCGAGCTGAACGACGTGGTATTGTTGGCAATATCTATAAGGGTAAAGTGGTACGTGTGTTGCCGGGGATGCAGGCAGCCTTTGTTGATATTGGCCTTGAACGGGCCGCGTTTATTCATGTAGATGAACTGCAGCACCCGGATGAAGAGAGTGGTACATCCGGTAAATCAAACCTGACTATTAATCGCTTGTTGCGTGAGGGGCAATCCCTAACGGTGCAAGTTACCAAAGACCCTCTGGGCACTAAAGGCGCTCGCCTGACCACCAACCTTTCTATTCCTTCTCGTTACTTGGTGTATATGCCGGGTAATGAGCATATCGGTATCTCTCAGCGAATCGAAGATAACGAAGAGCGAGAGCGGCTTCGCGCGGCGGTTGAAGAAGTGGTTGCCGGCATGGAAGATCAGAATGCCAAGGTGGGGGGCTTTATTTTACGTACCGTCTCTGAGGGCGTTTCAGAGCCAGAATTGAAGCAAGATATTCTTTTTCTATGCCGGTTATGGGAATCGATCGCCCGTAAAGTGGAAGAATTCGGCGCGCCATCCTGTATTTATGAAGACCTACCTTTGAATATGCGAGCGCTGCGGGATATGGCCCATGCCGGGATCGAGCGTATCCGGGTTGATTCTAAAGAGACCTTTCAACGTTCGCAGCAGTTTGCCGAAGCCTTAGTGCCGGAAATTAGCAGTATTCTTGAATACTACCCCGGTGAACGGCCTATTTTCGATCTCTACAATATCGAAGAGGAGATTCAAAAAGCGCTGGGGCGTAAAGTTGAGTTGAAGTCCGGAGGGTATCTAATTTTTGATCAAACTGAAGCGATGACCACGGTAGATATCAATACCGGGGCATATGTTGGGCATCGAAACTTAGAAGAAACGATTTTTAAAACCAACCTAGAAGCCGCCACGGCGATTGGTCGCCAGCTACGGCTGCGCAATCTAGGCGGCATCATTATTATCGACTTTATCGATATGCTGGATGAAGATCACCAACGCCAAGTGCTACGAACCTTAGAACGGGTGTTGGAAAAAGATCATGTTAAGTGCAAACTAACAGGTGTTTCTGAGTTGGGCTTAGTGGAAATGACCCGCAAACGCACCCGCGAGAGTTTAGAGCATATTCTCTGTGAACCTTGTGAGCATTGTCAGGGCCGGGGATCAGTAAAAACCCCTGAAACTGTCTGTTATGAGATTTTTCGGGAAATTCTGCGACAACATCGGGCCTATGATACCGATTCTTATCTGGTGTTGGCATCCGATCGTGTCGTGGCAATGTTGCTCGATGAGGCATCCGACCATGTGGCTGAACTGGAAGCCTTCATCGCAAAAACAATCCGTTTTCAGGTTGAGCCGATGTATGGTCCTGAACAGTATGATGTGGTGTTAAGATAATAGTGTCATCCATTGTTTGGCTATTAAAGGCGCTGAATCGCTGGTTAGGTTGGGTTGTTGTTATCTCAATACTGGCGATAGCCTTACTCACCGTGGTGGTGCGTTTGTTGCTGCCTGCGGTATGGGATTATCGAGCTGATATTGAACAATATCTGAGTGAACGCTTACGCACTGAAGTGACCATTCGAGATATTAACGCCAGTTGGGAGGGTAAATTTCCCCGCTTGCTGTTACAAGATGTGGTGATTGCTGATCATCGCTCGCAGAATATTGGCCGGATAGAATTAGGTCAGCTGGTGTTGGGCTTTAACCCCGTTAGTAGCTTGTTACAGTGGCAACCGGTGTTAAGTAAAGTGGAGCTCTGGTCGCTGCATACCCAGGCGAAGCTGGTCAGTTGGCCCCACGCGGCAAAAACGAATACGACGGACGCCACCACAGAATCTTCATCGTCTGACCCATTAGCGACCCTATGGTTGCAACCTCATATATTTTTCTACGATACACAGATCGACCTAACCTTACCCTCTGGTAAGCAAATGTTGTTGCAGAGTGAACGGTTTAATCTAGAAAATAGCTCACATCAGCATCACTTCGCCGGTGAGCTACAGATAACCTATGAACAACGTGAAGCCGCGGCAACCTTAAGAATCGAATCCGATAGCCATCTTATTAATCCTGATACTAATTTTGATTTTTACCTTAAGTTGGCGGGCATCGATACACCGTTAATGGATGCCGCGCGGGAGTTGTTCCCGGTTCCTGCGTCACTCGAGCAGTTGGAGTTAAATAGCGAGATCTGGGGTAATTGGTCACAAGGGCGGTTGACGCGGATATTTGGCGATGTGGCCGGAGGGCGGTTACAGTTGCAGACGGATCAGCCATCCTTGGCGGAGCTGTCTATTCAAGACTTAGCCACCGGTTTTGCTTTGCTTCAGCCAGAGAAAGGGCGTTATCAGCTGCAGATAAACAACTTTGCGGCACGTATTAATAATCAGCCACTGAGTCTGCCGCAGCTGGTGATTAATCGTCAGCAAAACCGAGTCGAATCGGTCGCATTAAGTGAATTCAATGTAACGGAGATTGCCGCCTTTCTGGAAAATCAGCCGTTTGTACCGGAAGATCTGCGTAATGTGCTAACAACCATAGCGCCAAGCGGAATGATTCATCGTCTGCTACTGCAGTGGCCGCTGTCTTCATCGTCGTTAGCAGCATCAGAGGCTAAGGCTGAAGGGCAGATCGTTGCTACTGCTGTTACTGATATCGCTGTCGATAGCACCGCATCTGAGGCGGTCTCTACCGTAGTAGACTCTTCCCAACCGCTTGCTGAAACGGCCACGCCTGTGGTGTCCGATGATCAGTCTCAGGACTGGACACAGTTGACGCTGCAAGGGGACTTGGAAGAGGTTGCATTTAAAGGTGCCTATGGGGCACCCGCGATGTCCGGTGTTAGCGGATTACTTCAGCTTCAGTATGGCGTCGATGGACTAGAGGGGCGCATCGACCTGCGCAGCGATCGACTCGGTTTGCACTTTCCTGATGTGTTTGATCAAGGCTGGCTCTTTAGTGAAGCCGAGGGTGTAACTCACTTTAGTCTGGCGCAGAATATTTTGCACCTTAGTAGTGAATACGTTGAGTTACATAAAGAGGGGATTAATGCGAGTGGGCGATGGAGTTTATATCTGCCACTGGACAGTGAGATACAGAGTGAGTTGACACTGCTAATTGGTGTAAAAGACTCCGATGGTCGTTTGGCGCCTGAATTGATTCCCGATCATGAAATTGATCCGGGTATTAAAGCCTGGGTTGCTCAATCGATTAAACAGGGGAGGCTGAATCAGGGGGGCTTTATGCTCCATACTGGCACCCGGAGTATCCCTTCTCGTCAGTCTCCCACGGTGCAGATGTTTATGGATATCGCCAGTGCCGAGGTGGATTATCAATCAGGTTGGCCGGCGGTAAAAGCGGCGGATGCCTCATTACTGTTACGTGATCAAGGGTTAGCGATTAGCGTTAGTCGCGGGCAAATGTACGATAGCCAGGTGGAGCATGGTTGGGTCTATCTGCCGCCGGGTTCTCAAGATCTGCACATTATTGCGAGTATCAAAGGTGATAGTGCTGATATCGCGTCGACCCTGTTGAATAGTCCGGTGCTTGAGGGTGGCAATGCCGAGTTAAAAAACTGGGCCCTTAAAGGGCCAGCTCAGACCCGCTTGAAGTTGAAGATCCCGCTGAGTGGTGGTGATCCTGATGTTGATGTCAGTTCTGCATTCACAGCTCTACAGCTCGTTTCAAAGGTGCGCAACTTGGCTATCAGCCAGTTAGCTGGGCAGGTGAATTATCGTAACGATAAGGGCTTATATGCTAAGTCACTCGAGGGCATGTTTTTTGGTCAGCCATTAAAAGCCGACATCATCTCCAGTGGTCAGGGAGCGGCTGAGAAAATTACCGCTCGCTTAAAATCTGCTATCCGTTTGTCTGAGCTAAAGGACTGGACTGGGATTGAGATGTTAGCGTTGGCTGAAGGGGTGCAAACCTACGAAGCTGATCTAGATATCTGTTTACGCTCTGGTTGTTCGGGACTGACGCTGAAGTCTGATTTGCAGCAGACAAAATTAGATCTTATTGCGCCCTATGATAAGCCCGTAGGTAAGGCGTTGCCTTTACTGTTACACACTGACTTTGAATCGCCACAAACCGTGAATATTCGCGCGGGAGATGAGTTGAGTGCTTGGCTGCAGCTTGAGGGTGATCAGTTGAGTCGGGCTAATCTGGTACTGGGGGCCGCAGACGCGCGCCCGAGTGCCTTTGCTGGCTTGAAAGTGAGTGGTCAGCTTAAACAGCTAAATTATGAGCAGTTAATTGGCATGCTTGAACGGGCGGGTATCTTCGGTGATGCGGCAACTAACGCGAAGGGCGGCAAGAGCTCTGAACAGCCAGTAATGCCCGTGCAGGCGGATATTGAGGTTGCCGCGCTAAGCTATGACTACCTGCAGATGAGTAACGCACGTATCTTGCTTGAACGACGTCGCGATGGCTGGGATATTGGTGTATCGGGTGCTGATCTTAATCTGCAGGTGAACCTTCCTGATGACAGTGCTATTGCGCCGCAACTCCTATTTGCCAGCCTTAATCTTGATGGTCTGTTACCAGCGGATAGTGATCAACCGCCCGCGTTGACGCCGGATGACCAGCCATCTATGCCGGGCCGTTTGCAGCCTGGTGATGTGCCGGATCTTGATGTTGAGATTGGCGATCTCAGGGTCAAGGGTAAGCACTGGGGACAGTGGCATTTTAAAGTACGTAACCGCGAGCAGAGCATGTATATCGAGGATATCATTGCTCAACTACCCGACTTTAATGCCCGTGGTGATATTATCTGGCGTCCGGGAGAGGTTAGTCAGAGTGCATTAACTCTGAAGGTTGAAGCAAAAGATCTGAGCCGCACTTTAGAGAATGTTGGCTATGAAAAGGTGCTGCAAACGGAAAAGGTGACCGCTAATATGCAGTTACAATGGCCAGGCGCACCTTGGGAGTATGCTTTAGCCAGTGCTGATGGGGCGCTAACCTTCGATGTTCGTAATGGTCGGTTGATTGAAGCGGGGAGTGGCACGGGCCTTTTGCGAGTGTTTGGTATTCTTAATATGAATGCGCTAGGGCGGCGACTCAAGCTTAATTTTGCGGATCTATTCGCTAAAGGGGTTAGTTTTGATCGTATGCAGGGGGATTATCGGATAGTGGATGGTGTTGCTTCGACAAATACGCCTTTCGTTATGCGCGGCCCTTCGGTTGATATGGCGAGTAGTGGTGATATTGATCTGGTTAATGAGACCGTGAATCAGCAGATGGCGGTAACCTTGCCGGTGACCGATAATATTCCGTTAGCTGCCGTGTTATTAGGTGCGCCGCAGATTGCTGGATTAGCCTTTCTGTTGGATAAGCTGATTGGTGATGAGGTGAAAAAGGAGATTGCCACCGTCACCTATACGATGGAAGGGGACTGGAGCGACCCGAAAGTGGAATTGCTCCTGAGGCCAGATGCGAAACAGAAACAGGATGGTCTTAAATAAAGACTTTAACTCAAGATCTGAAGTAACGCTCTTAAGTTAAGTGAAGCTCTTAAGTAAAGCCTTACTGCGTTATTGCCCGTCGTGATCGAGGCCTCGCTTGTGAGTGACCTCGATCGAAAGCCTCGCTGAGCGGTGACAACTTATACGTCAGCTCGTTCGCGCAGGTATTTAAAAAGCTTTTTCGCTGCGACTGGAGGCTTGCCAAGGCTGGCTTCTTTTTTGGCGTTGCGCAATAGCTGGCGCAGATGCTGAATATCAGCCCCGGCATCTTCGGTTAAATAAGCTTGCAGATCGGTGTTATCACCCAGTATTAATCGATCGCGCCAGCGTTCCAACTTATGAAAGATCTGTAAATGGGCTTGCTTGCCGGCATCGAACTGATCTACTGCTGTTTGTATTTCGTCGGCATCTTCGCCGCGCATCAGTCGGCCGATGTACTGCAATTGGCGTCGAGTGGCCTCAGAACGTGGCTGAAGGCGCTGTGCCTCCTCTATTGCCACCCGCAAAGTATCACTCATAGGCACTTTGGCTAGTTGTTCTTTGTTCAGTTCAGGCAGTTTGGCACCCAGCTCTTGTAGGTGTTCCATCTCCCGCTTACGCTGGGATTTTGACACCCACTCTTCATCGAACTCAAGTTCGTCATCGGGGCGGAAATCGTCATTTTGACTCATAAAACTCTCTTGTGTAGGCCGTTCTAGCTATAAAAAAACGCAGCTAGACCGAGGAATGCAAAAAATCCGACTACATCAGTAATCGTGGTTAGTAACACACTGCCAGCTAATGCCGGATCAATACCCCAGGTTTTTAGGAGGATCGGCAATAGAGTACCAGCCAGTGCGGCTGCGAATAGGTTAATCATAATAGCACAGGCGATGATGATACCGATGGTTAGGTCTTCGAACCAGAGGATTGCGATGACCGCAACGACCACGGCCCAGAGTAGACCGTTCAATAGACCTACGATCATTTCACGATTCAGCAGCCAGCCCGCATTGGAGCGCTCTACATGGCCTAGTGCTTGGCCACGAATCATCAGGGTTAAGACCTGGCTACCGGCAATACCGCCCATACTGGCGACAATTGGCATTAATACGGCCAGCGCCACTACCTTGCCGATGGTTTCCTCGAACAGGCCGATGACCGCAGAGGCGAGAAAAGCGGTAATCAGATTAATACCTAGCCACACGGCACGGCGGCGGGTGGTTTTCATAATAGGCGCGAAGGTATCTTCATCTTCGTCCATACCCGCCATACTCATCAGCGAGTGGTCTGCATCTTCCCGGATAACATCGACCACGTCATCGATGGTGATACGTCCGAGTAGCTGATTGTCTTCGTCAACCACGGGTGCAGAGACCAAATCTTCTTGTTCGAATAGTTTGGCGACCAGTGTATCTTCCATATCCGCCGGGATAGGCGGTTTATCGGTGACCATCATCTCTCGTACGGTGCTGGATGGGTCGCTGACCAACATGCGTGTCAGAGGGAGGCTGCCGATATAGGTGTCTTTTCGGCTGACGACAAACAGGCTATCTGTCATATCAGGGAGTTCAGCGTGTCGTCGTAAATAACGCAGCGCCGCTTCAATCGTGATATCGGGCCGGATGGTGATGGTATCGGTGTTCATCAAACCGCCAGCGGTATCTTCCGGATAGGAGAGTACTTTTTCCAGTCGTTCGCGGTTTTGATGATCCATCGAGCGCAGCAGTTCGTGCATGACCGTTTCCGGCAGCTGCTGCATCATATCGGCTAGATCGTCGGGTTCGAGCGATTCAGAGATGGCTAGCACCTCTGAGGTATTCATCTTACTGAGGATCTCGGCTTTTACATCATCGCCGAGTTCCTGCAAAACATCCGCTTCGATGTCTTTATGGATCATGCTCCAAAGTAAGCGCCGTTCTTTAGGCGGTGACTTTTCGATTAGATGGGCGACTTCGGAGGGGCGTAGTGTTTTATTTAGGGTGTAACGTATCTGTCTGAAAGCACCTTCTTCAAGGGCTGTGTTCAGCTTATCCAGTTCACTTTCGTTTACATTGGCGTTCATGGCCGGACCCCGGTCAGACAGATAGAGACAGATTGCCTTGCAGTCAGTCAGTGATCACCGATAACTGCAGCATTAATCGTTGTGGGCATTATAGCGTATTGTTTTTAAACGAATAGAGGGAGGGCGGTTATTCTTCTTCATCAAACCGGTTGTTGATCAGTGCAACAATGGCATCCATCGCCTGTTGTTCGTCTTCACCGCTGGTAGAGATATTCAGCTCAGTGCCTTTACTGGCGGCTAACATCATGACCGACATAATGCTTTTGCCATCCACCTGTCGGCCATCTTTGGTGAGCTGGATATCGGCTGAGAAGGAGGTGGTTACATTGATCAGCTTTGCCGCCGCCCGGGCGTGCAGGCCCAGTTTGTTGATAATGGTGATCTTGGTTTCCAGCATTGATTAATACCTTTAATCAGTTCAGTTCGCGGTGGCGTATCTGGACATTATCCATAGTTGTTCGGAAATGACCAGCGAGACATTCGCTGATAAAAACAGAGCGGTGTTGACCTCCCGTACAGCCTATGCCAACACTGATATAACTGCGATTATTTTTTTCAAACAGTGGCAGCCACTTTTCTAGAAAAGCGGTGATGTCAGCGAGCATTTCTTGCACTTCAAGCTGTTGCTCGAGGAATTCTATGACCGGTTTGTCTTGGCCGCTATAACCTCGCAGGTGAGGCAGCCAGTATGGGTTAGGCAAACAGCGCACATCGAAGGTGAAGTCTACATCCAGCGGGATACCGTGCTTATAACCGAACGATTCGAATTGTAATGACAGTTCTTGCTCTTGTCGTTGGGCAATACGCAGTTTAATACTGTCTCTGAGTTCATAGAGTGACAGGTGGGTTGTATCAATACGGATATTGGCTAAATCGGATACCGGTTCGAGTAACTTTTTTTCATAGCTGATCGCCTGCTGTAAACCTTGGGAATCATTGGACAGGGGGTGCTTACGCCGAGTCGTACTGTAGCGTTTTAGCAGGGTTGTCTCTGAACTATCGAGGTAGAGTATTTCGCAGTCTAGTGCGTCTATTTCCCGCAGTTGTGTATAAATATCGGGAAACTGTTTCAGGTTGCTGTGTTGGTTACGGGCATCGATACTGACGGCAAGCTGATTAGGATGGTCTGGGTCGGATAAAATCTGATTGACCAAATCAGGTAGCAGCGGGGCGGGAAGGTTGTCGATGCAGTAGAAGTTAACATCTTCCAGTGCTTGCAGGGCGGTTGATTTACCTGACCCTGAGCGGCCGCTGATGATAACTAGTTTCATCTGGCTAGACCTGTCTAGCTCCGGTGGCGACAGTGAAGAGTTCTTCAGCTGAGCCCGCGTTTCTAAGTTGCTGACGGAAGGATGCCTGACTGAATAGCTCGGCAAGATTACCCAGCGTTTGTAGATGTTGATCACAGGCTTCGGAGGGCACCACCAGAACGAAGAGTAAGTCGACCGGGCTGCCATCAATGGCATCGAAGTCGATCGGTTCTTTTAACTGAATAAGTAGCGCAGTGGCTTTCTCACACTCATCCAGACGACAATGGGGAATGGCCACGCCTTCACCGATGCCTGTACTGCCGAGTCTTTCACGGCCAAGTAGGCCAGCAAAGATCGTTTCAGTTTCAAGCTCAGGGTGCAGATCGGAAATCTGTTGGCTGGCAATTTCGAGGATACGTTTTTTACTACCCCCCTCTAGAGCACAGAGTACTCCAGAGGGCGCTAATAATTCTGAAATTAGCATCGTATAATAGTTACTTGTGAGTTTTCATCTTTTCTTTGTGTTTAATGATCTGACGGTCAAGCTTGTCGATCAACCCATCGATGGCGGCGTACATATCTTCTTGTTCGTCGGAAGCAAACAGCTGACCACCGGCTACGTGAATTTCACCATCAGCTTTTTGGCGCGTCTTCTCAACGCTTAGAGTTACCTGTGCATTGGTGATGTTATCGAAATGCCGCTCCAGCTTCTCAAATTTATTCTGAACATACTCATTCAGGGAATCAGTCAATTCTACGTGGTGACCGGTAATATTGATCTGCATGGTAATCTCCTAGTGTTATTGTACCGGGTTGCCGCCCGGTTCCCATGATAAAAAAAGTCATTAAACTAAACGTTTTCGTTCATTAGAAGGTGGAATGCTAAGCGATTCTCTATATTTTGCAATGGTTCTTCGCGCAACATTGATACCTTGTTCCTCAAGCAGTTGGGCAATCTTGTTATCGCTTAAGGGTTTTGTTGGACTTTCAGCGACCACCAATTTCTTGATGAGCGCCCGAATAGCGGTCGATGAGCAGGTGCCACCGTTCACTGTAGTGACATGGCTGGAGAAAAAATACTTCAGCTCAAATATACCCCTTGGGGTATGCATATATTTCTGGGTGGTCACCCGAGAGATGGTCGATTCGTGCATTTCGACCGCCTCAGCGATATCGTGCAGCACCATCGGACGCATCGCCTCATCGCCATGCTCTAGAAAACCTTCTTGGCGGTGTACAATTTCACGGGTGACCTTCATTAAGGTATCGTTCCGGCTTAATAAGCTTTTGATAAACCAGCGAGCTTCTTGTAGATGGTTTTTCAGATAGGTGTTGTCAGGGCTGGTATCAGCGCGTCGGATCAAATCTGCATAGCCATCATTAATGCGTAGTTTAGGCGCAACTTCCGGATTCAGGCTTACCTGCCAGGCACCTTTTTCTTTGTAAACCAGCACATCGGGAATAACATATTCCGATTGCGAGCTAGTGATCATTGAGCCGGGTTTAGGGTTCAGGGTGCGGATCAGGTTGATCGCCTGTAGTAACTGTGGCTCTCGCATCCGGGCTTTGCGCATCAGCTGTTTGTAGTCATGATTACCCAGTAAGTGGATATATTGAGTGACTAGTTTTAGCGCTTCGTTGCGATATTCGGTGTCATTGGGTAGTTGCTGTAGCTGAATGGCTAGGCACTCGCTTAGATCGCGTGCGGCTACGCCGGGTGGATCAAACTGTTGGATGCGTCGCAGTACCGCTTCGATTTCATCCAGTTCAATGCCGTTAAGTTGCTCATCATCTTGTTGATGGAAATATTCCAGGATCGAATCGAGTTCAACGTTGAGATAACCGTCAACATTAATGCCGTCAATAATATTGGTGGCGATCAGTTCGTCGATGGGACTCATCGGCGTGAGGTTTAATTGCCAGTTCAGGTGATCTTGCAGGGTTTCATCCGCAGTGTCATTCGACTCCATCTCCATATCGGAGAAATCATGGGATGATGAAGATGAACTAGAGACCGTCTGATAAGTGTCTTCCCAATTACTATCGGTCGATAGTTCATTGGGAATATCTTCATTCCAGTCGCTATCGGTGGCTTGAATCTCTTCAGACTCGGTGGTTTTGGCCGATGCTGAGACGGATTCATGATTGCTGACTTCTGCATCAGAGCTCGCTTGCTCGGCGGCATTATCTGAAGCGCTATCCTCTTCCGTTACTTCTAGCATCGGGTTCGATTCTAGTGCTTCCTGAATCTCCTGTTGCAGATCAAGCGTCGATAATTGCAGCAAGCGAATCGCCTGCTGTAATTGTGGGGTCATGGTCAGATGCTGACCCATTTTTAGTTGTAACGCTTGTTTCATAGAGAGTCGCTTATATACCTGTTACAGCTTGAATTGCTCACCGAGATAGGCTTCCCTGACCTGCTGGTTGGCAAGAATATCCTCTGGCGATCCTTCTGCAAGAATATAACCTTCACTGACGATGTAAGCTTGTTCGCAAATATCCAGTGTTTCGCGAACATTGTGATCGGTGATTAAGACGCCAATCCCCTTACTTTGTAAGTGCTTTACGGTTTGTTTTATATCACTGACTGAAATTGGGTCAACACCGGCAAAGGGCTCATCTAACAAGATAAAAGTGGGCTCAGTTGCCAGTGCGCGGGCAATTTCAACCCGTCGCCGTTCTCCACCGGAGAGGCTCATTCCCAAACTTTTCGTTAGATGGGAGATATGAAACTCTTCCAGTAGTTCGTCTAATTTTTGTTTACGCTCAGTCCGGCTCAACTCTTTACGGGTTTCCAGAATAGCCATCAGGTTATCATGGACGCTGAGTTTTCGGAAAATGGAGGCTTCTTGTGGCAGGTAACCAATACCTTTTCGCGCTCGGCCGTGCATCGGCTCTTTGGTTAAGTCCAATTGATCAATTTTGATCCGGCCTTTGTCGGCTTCCACTAGCCCAACAATCATGTAAAAACAGGTTGTCTTACCCGCCCCGTTAGGCCCCAATAAACCAACGATCTGGCCGCTATCGACGCTCATCGAGACATCTTTTACAACTGCGCGGCCTTTATAGCTCTTTGCTAGGTTGAGTGCTTCTAGTCGACTCATTAGTTGTTGAGTTCCCCAGTAGCTGTAGTTTCAGATTCATCCAACGGTGTTGCTTTAGGCTGAATGACAATCTGTACACGTTCGCCGTTAGCGCTCTCATCCCTGAATGCATTTACTGTGCTTTTCTTCATATTGTAAACAATTCGGTTACCGCTAAATACATCAGCCCCTTGCGAGACTTTTGCCTGGCCGGAGATGGTTAGCTCTTTTGTACGAATATTGTAATCGAGAACCTCACCGTATGCATGGGTTACCTCTTGGTCGGCGGCAGAGCGTTGTTGGAACTCGGCGGGGCGTCCTTTGGCAATAATCATGCTGATGGTGTTGTTGGTTTGTCTTAGTTCTATGCTATCACCGCTGACTTTCATGCTGCCCTGGGTCAACAATACATCGCCTTTGTAGAGAGTGATGCCGGTTTGATCATTACGCGTCGCGCTGTCTGCTGTGATGTGAATTGCTTTGTTGGCATCACCGGGTAGAGCCATTGCCACCGGTTGCCAGCTGAGCAGGACCACGCATAAGGCTTTGCTTATACGGTTAATTAACATGATATACCCCGGTAACGTCTGACAGGAGGTTAAGAATGCCACTGTCGGTGTCGATTGTCATGCCCACGCTGGTGGTTGTGCCCGAAGGGCTTGTGATAGTCACCAGCTTATCGGTCTTGGCAATATTGTCTTGTGGCTGAATAATTAATGTTTCGGTACGTAGGCTGTTTGCCACTGCCATATTAGGGTTGTCTTGAAATAATACCTCGCCTTCGAGAATAACGCTGTCATCGTTGTCGCTGATGAGTCCTCTGAGGCTGCTGATCTTACGCGTGGGCTGCTGAGTGTTGTATATTTGCATCTCAGGATTGGTCACTAATATCTGTTGTGAAGCCGGCTGATGTTCCAGCTGAGTTGAACTTAATTGCTGCTTTAGCTGACCGCTCGGCGCAAAGTCTCTGATCCGTCCATTGACGATATAATAATCGGATTGCTGATAGGCTGGATTCGGGGCCTTTTTCAGACTAACGGAGTGACGTTCAGTATCCATCCCCAAATAGATAACCGCAGGGATCAGAATAGCAGCGGCTGCAATTAGCCGGGCGCGTCCGGTCAGCATTTATAAATACTCGTTGAACAGGGCTTCCAGTTTGCCCTGGCCTGCCAGAATTGTTTCGCAAAACTCACGGCCCGCACCGTTGCCTGCAGTACGCTGGGTACACCAGTCGGCATGCGCGGCAACCAATGGATGACCACCATTGACGGTGGCGCCAAAGCTGACGGCGCGAATGGCAGCGAGATCGGGTAGGTCGTCACCGATATAAGCCGTTTGTTGTGCGCTAAAGCCGGTATCCTGCCAGAGTTCTTGCAAGGCGGTGAGTTTATCTTCCCGTCCCTGATAGAGGTAATCGATTCCCAAGGCTTCGGCTCGGCGTTCAACTTGAGGTGAACAGCGACCGGTAATGATGGCGGTTTTGATGTCACCTTGGGCGAGCAGTTTTATACCGAGCCCATCTAAGGTATTGAAATTCTTAACTTCGCTGCCATCGGCTAGGAAGTTGAGCTTGCCATCGGTGAGTACACCATCGACATCAAATACCACCAATTTGACCGTTTGTAACTTGCCAATCAATGCTTCATTAAGGTCGTTGGTGAGCTTTTTAACTACAGATGCTGGCATCAGATGACTCCCGCTTTGAGCATGTCGTGCATATTTAAGGCGCCGACTGGGCGACGGGCATCATCAAGTACGATCAAGGCGTTAATCTGTTTGTCCTGCATAATTTGCAGGGCTTCAGCCGCGAGTATATCGCTGGTCACGGTAGTGCATTCGGTGGTCATTACCTCGGTAATCGGAGTGCTTTTCATATCCACGTCATGATCAAGCGTACGACGTAGGTCACCATCGGTAAATACGCCTTGTAGAACGCCTGTATCGTCGACGACGGTGGTCATGCCCAGGTGTTTGTGGGTGACTTCCATCAGCGCTTCTTTGAGCATAGTAGAATGAGTGACTTTCGGGATGTCATCGCCACTGTGCATAATGTCGGATACTTTTAACAGCAGGCGTCGTCCTAAACTACCACCGGGGTGAGAGAAGGCAAAGTCTTCAGCACTGAAGCCTCTGGCTTCTAACAAGGCGATGGCCAGGGCATCACCGATGACCAGTGATGCGGTGGTGCTGGATGTCGGTGCCAGCCCCAGAGGACAGGCTTCTTGGCGGATGGCGACATTCAGGTTGGCATCGGCGCTGCGCGAGAGAGTTGATTCAGGGTTGCCAGTAATGCTGATCAGCGGTGCTTTCATCCGTTTGATGAGTGGCAATATCGATAGGACTTCGCTGGTTTCTCCCGAGTTCGATAGAGCGATAACCACATCCGCACGGGTAATCATACCTAGGTCGCCATGGCTGGCTTCACCGGGGTGTACAAAGAATGACGGTGTTCCTGTGGAGGCCAATGTCGCAGCAATTTTGTTGCCGATATGGCCGCTTTTACCCATGCCCGTGACGATGACCCGCCCTTGGCATGTCAGTGCTAGTCGGCAAGCTTTACTAAAATCATCATTAAGATGCTCTAGCAGATCATTAACGGCATCCCGCTCTAGCTCAATGGTACGCTTGGCGGAGGCTAAAAAATCCAGTTCTGTATTTATCATTGTTTATTCACAACTCTGTTTGCAGTCGTGAAGGCTGCAGTCCGATAGATGGGTTAAGCGCTCATATTGTATAGTAGTGCAAGATAACCTGCATAGGCTGCCAGTAGTATTCCGCCTTCGAAACGCGAGATTCGGGGTGGGCGCTGATAGATGGCTAATGCGACAAGTAGGAGTGTTAGGCCCAACATTGACCCATAGTCTCGCCAGAGCACCGCTGAATCCAGCTCAATTGGCGCGAGTAAACCGGGTACCGCCATTACCGCCGCTATATTAAATATATTAGAGCCAACAATATTTCCCAGTGCAATATCGGTATGGCCTTTTAGGGCGCTGGCTACCGAGGCTGCGAGTTCGGGTAGGCTGGTACCGATGGCGACAATGGTGAGGCCGATGATCAGGTCGCTTACACCTAAGGTGGTGGCTATTTCGGTGGCACCCCATACCAGTAGGCGAGAACTGCCTGCCAGCAGTAATAGTCCTGTAATGAGCCAAAAGATGGCCCAGAGGGTGGAGAGTTCTGGTAACTCCTCCTCTTCATCATTAATTTCGTCATCGCTGGCGTTGCGCTGGAAACGGGTAAATAAGTACAGGCAGGCGACCAGTGATAAACACAGAATAATCGAATCGATATGGCCTAGATAGAGATCGTAGAGTACGGCGCCGGCCAATAACGTGATGGCTAATAATAGCGGAATTTCTTGTTTGAGCACTTTGGAGCGTACAGGCAACGGGGCAATCAGGGCGGTCATCCCCAGTACCAGACCAATATTGGCGATGTTGGAGCCCAGAGCGTTGCCGACGGCAAGGTCGCCGGCACCGGTGGTGGCTGCCATGATTGAAACCAAAATTTCGGGGGCCGAGGTGCCAAAAGAAACCACCGTCAGACCGATTAACATCGGTGACATGCCCATGTTTTTGGCAGTTCCGGCGGCACCGATAACGAAACGGTCGGCACTCCAGACTAAAATAATGAAACCTAAAAGTAGTGCAATAATGGGGTATAGCATCGGTTTAGTTGTTCAGCTGTGGTTAAAACGGAGGCCTATTTAATGAGTAATCGGATCTATGTGCAAGAGGTTGCTGCCGTTGAGAGCGATTTTATTCACGTTTATAGGCAAGGGTGTTACAATCTGCGCTCTTTTTTGATGGCAATGTCGTGGTGTCTACATCGCTGACTGTCCGCTTATTTGTAGTGGTTAGAGGAACTATTTGAGGCGGTGAACATCTCATTCCTGCTGAAACTCTTTATTTTATTGTCCTGACTTGAGTCACCGTTACTATGGATTTTTTCGACGATATCATCATTGATATTAAACAGCTTACCTTTAGCCGAGGTGATCGTTATATCTGTAAAAATATGGATATACGTATTCCCCGGGGGAAAGTGACGGCGATTATGGGGCCGAGCGGAACGGGTAAAACGACGCTACTTAAGCTGATCGGTGGTCAACTCAAGCCTGAAGCGGGTTCTATTTTGCTCGATGGCGATGATATTCCTCGCTTGGGGCGCAACGAGCTATTTAACGTGCGTGAAAAAATGGGCATGTTATTTCAAAGCGGTGCGTTGTTTACTGATATGACGGTGTTTGAAAATGTAGCCTTTCCACTGCGGGTGCATACCAAACTGCCGGAAGATATGATCCGCGATATCGTCTTGATGAAGTTGCAGGCGGTTGGATTGCGTGGCGCGGCAGAACTAATGCCGAGCGAACTGTCTGGCGGTATGGGGCGCCGAGTGGCTCTCGCTCGAGCCATTTCGCTCGACCCTGCCTTAGTTATGTACGATGAGCCGTTTACCGGACAAGACCCGATCGCGATGGGGGTGTTGGTTAACCTAATCAAGACCCTCAATCAGGCATTGGGGCATAGTAGTATTATTGTGTCTCATGATATTAAGGAAACCCTCAGTATCGCAGATTATATCTATATTATTGCCGATGGCGGGGTGATTGCTCATGGCACGCCTGAGCAGTTAGATCAAAATGATTCTGAGCAGGTTCGCCAGTTTATGAAAGGCTTACCTGATGGGCCTGTGCCGTTCCATTTTCCGGCCAGTGATTATGAGACTGAACTGATGGAGAGGCGTTAATGCAGTCAGTAACGGCAAACCTGGCGCAGCTAGGGCGCTCTACGATGGAGCGGGTGACGGCGATTGGCCGTGCAGGGCTGGTGTTGATCCATGCCGTGGTAGCGCGCCCTGATCCGCTGACGTCATTTCCTCTGCTGATTCGTCAGCTATATTCCGTCGGTGTGCTATCGATGGTCATTATCATAGTGTCGGGCCTGTTTATTGGTATGGTGCTGGCGCTACAGGGCTACACTATCTTAGTCGACTACGGCACAGAACAAGCGGTTGGGCAGATGGTCGCTTTAAGTCTGGTGCGGGAGTTAGCCCCCGTGGTGACCGCGCTGTTGTTTGCCGGTCGAGCCGGCTCAGCCTTGACCGCTGAAATTGGTTTGATGAAAGCCACTGAACAGTTGTCTAGCATGGAAATGATCGGTGTTGATCCTTTACGGCGGATTATTGCACCCCGTTTTTGGGCTGGACTGATCTGTTTGCCTATTCTGACCATGATTTTTAGTGCTGTCGGTATTTGGGGTGGACTGTTAGTTGGGGTTGATTGGTTGGGGGTGTATGAAGGGTCTTTTTGGGCCAACATGCAAAACTCAGTCGACTTTTTTGATGATGTAGTGAACGGATTGATTAAATCCCTCGTATTCGGGGTCGTGGTGACTTGGGTGGCTGTTTTTCAGGGGTATGATTCGGTGCCCACTTCTGAAGGCATTAGCCAGGCGACGACTAAAACGGTGGTGTATTCATCCCTCGCTGTCCTAGGGCTGGACTTTATTCTGACAGCTTTGATGTTTGGAGATTTGTAAGACATGCGTAATCGTGGAATTGAGCTGGGCGTGGGTGTTTTTATGTTAGTCGGGATTTTATCCCTGGCCATGCTGGCGATTAATGTCAGCGGTCTAACCCTTGCGAAGCAAGAGGGCTCATATAAAATTTATGCCCGCTTTGAAAATGTCGGCGGCCTTACTGCTCGCTCAAAAGTGACGATGTCCGGTGTGGCCATTGGTCAAGTCACCAGCATTAGCATCGATCGTCAAAAGTTGATGGCGATCGTCGAGATGGAGATTAATTCGGATGTCGATTATCTGACATCAGATAGCTCAGCTTCGATTTTGACGGCCGGGCTGCTGGGGGAAAAATATATCGGTATTACTACCGGTGCCGCTGACGATGAGATATTGAAAGAGGGTGACTTCATTGAAGACACTCAATCTTCGTTGGTGCTCGAAGAGTTGATTGGCAAATTTCTCTTTAATCAGGCCTCTGAGTAATTGTGATTAAGTATTGCCACCTAACTATAGGAATCGTAAAAATGAAATATATTAACCGTTGGCTGGTACTGCTGACGCTGATGTTTACCTCGGTTGCCGTACAGGCATCGTGGGACGAAGCGCGAGCGACTATTGAACAAGCTTCATCTCAGATGATGAAAGTGCTGGAGAATAAGGCGCTAAAAGCACCAGAGCAAAGCGAAGCGCTGATTGCTGAGATTGAAACCATTCTTAACCCTGTGGTGGATTTTGACTATGCATCGAAGCGGGTTATGGGCAAATACTACAACCGTGTTGATGAGCAGCAACAGCAGCGTTTTTCCAATGTATTTAAAGATACGATGGTGCGCACCTATGCAAAATCACTGACCGGCTTTGATATCGTTAGATATGAAGTGGCGCCGGAAGGTCATCCAAGCCCTGATGCAGACAAACAAGTGGTTAGCGTGCATGTGTTTGCTTCGAATGGCCAGCAGTACACCTTGGTGTATTACATGCTAAAGCAAGATAGCGGCTGGAAATTGGTGAATGTATTGGTCGATGGCATTAACTTACGACTGAATTTTAAAAACCAGTTTGCCGATATGGTGTCCCGTACCAATGGTGATGTTAAACAGGTGATCACTGACTGGAAAGCAGCGATTGCCAGTAACGGTAGTAAGGATAGTTAATGGCCTCTCAGGTTGAAATTAGTGCCGATGCAATCCTGTTAAAAGGTGATTTACTGTTTAGTACGATCATCGCGGTGCGAGCGGCGCTTGAAAAGGCCTTTGATCAGGCTGGTCAAACGGTGGTCATCGATTTTGCCGGTGTCGGGCGGGTCGATAGTTCGGCAGTATCGCTCTGGCTCTGTTTAGAGCGTAAAAGCCGAATTTTACAGCGGTCTTTAACCGCACGAAATATTCCTGCTGAATTGAGGGCTATTGTGCGGTTGGTCGGGCTAGAGGATTCTGCTCTTCATCCATAACGACAGGCTTTAGCATACATTGTTATACGATGGCTGTTTAACTACAGTCGTCGCCTTTTGTCACACTTTCCGCTATCATTGCCAACCTATTATTTTCCCCCAATTCTCATTGGTGTCATGCATGCAAATCGAAGATGTAAAACGTATTCTGGAAGAAAAACTAGAAGGCTGTGAAGTATTCCCTGAAGGCGAAGGTTGTAATTTTCAGGTCACCGTTGTTGGTGATATCTTTGAAGGTCAGCGCCCAGTTAAAAAACAACAGATGGTCTATGGCTGTCTTTCCGATCAGATCGCTGATGGTAGTATCCATGCTCTGACCATTAGAACTTTTACTCGTGCCCAGTGGGCAGAACAGAACTGAAGCGCAGAGAGACCCTATTTTAATGGATAAACTGATCATTACCGGTGGAAGCCGCTTAGAAGGTGAAGTACGCATTTCTGGAGCGAAAAACTCCGCTTTGCCTATTTTGGCCGCTACACTGTTAGCTGACGAACCGGTTACTATCAGTAATCTGCCGCATCTACACGATATCACCACCATGCTGGAGTTACTCCGGCAGATGGGCGTTGATTTGACAGTGGATGAAAAGCTCAATGTCGAAATCGATGCAACAACATTAAATTCAACGATTGCACCTTATGACTTGGTGAAAACCATGCGGGCTTCGATTTTGGTGTTGGGGCCTTTGTTAGCACATTTTGGCCATGCCGAAGTGTCACTGCCGGGCGGTTGTGCTATCGGTAGTCGTCCGGTGGATCTGCACTTGAAAGGGCTTGAGGCGCTAGGCGCCGAAATCACCGTTGAAGAAGGCTTTATTCGGGCCACCTGTGATGGCCGTCTGAAAGGTGGGCGGGTCTTTTTTGATATCGTCACGGTAACGGGCACCGAGAATATCCTGATGGCGGCATCGCTGGCCGAAGGGCAATCCATTATTGAAAATGCCGCCCGCGAGCCTGAAATCGTCGACTTAGCTGAGTTTTTGATCGCCATGGGTGCCGATATTACCGGCCATGGTACCGATACCATTATCGTTAATGGCGTGGCCTCGCTGAAAAGCTGCACCTTCCCGGTGATTGCCGATCGGATTGAAACCGGCACTTACCTAGTGGCCGCCGCAGCAACCCGCGGTAAGGTTAAAGTGAAAAGTACACGCCCCGATATTCTCGATGCGGTGTTACAAAAACTGATTGAAGCCGGTGCTGAGATTGAGTGTGGTTCGGATTGGATCAGTCTGGATATGAAAGGCAAACGGCCTAAAGCGGTCAATTTAACCACTGCACCTTATCCGGCTTTCCCGACCGATATGCAAGCCCAGTTTGCCGCCTTGAATGTGATTGCCGAAGGCGTTGGCGTGATCAAGGAAACGGTGTTTGAAAACCGTTTTATGCATATGCAAGAGATGCAGCGCATGGGGGCGAAGATTACCATTGATGGCAATACTGCGATTACGGAAGGGCGTGAAGTGCTCACCGGTGCTCCTGTTATGGCAACCGACCTGCGGGCTTCTGCAAGCTTGGTGATTGCGGCGATGGTCGCCACGGGTGATACAGTTATCGATCGTATCTATCATATCGACCGTGGTTATGAGTGTATTGAAGAGAAACTCCAGTTGCTGGGGGCAACCATTAAACGGGTGCCAGGCAATCGGAACGCAGCGCCAACCGAGAGTTAATATCGCGCTGAACTGAGTCCTTAATGTGTTTATCCCTTAACGGACTTTAGCATTAACAGAACAGGCGGTGTCTGTACTGAATTTTTAAGTGGTAACGAAATAGCAACTATGAAACAGAACTTGACCATTGCGCTATCTAAAGGGCGTATTCTAAAAGATACGCTGCCGCTTCTTGAAGCAGCTAACATTATTCCGGCTGAGGATATTTTCAGCAGCCGTAAGCTGATTTTCGATACCAACCATGACAATATTAAATTGGTTGTTATCCGTGCCACTGATGTCCCTACCTATGTTGAACACGGTGGCGCTGATATGGGAGTTGCGGGTAAAGATGTGTTGTTGGAATACGGCTCTAAAGATCTATATGAACCGTTAGATCTGGATATTGCTAAGTGCCAATTAATGGTTGCCGGCATGAAAGATGCGACTGACGTTGAAGGCCGCATGAAAGTCGCTACGAAATTTGTCAATATCACCAAAGAGTATTTTGCCCGTCAGGGGCGTCAGGTTGATATTATTAAACTGTATGGCGCGATGGAGTTGGCTCCCATCATGGGGTTAGCGGATCGCATTGTTGATATTGTTGATACGGGTAATACGTTGCGGGCTAATGGTTTAGTGCCGATGGAAGACATCTGCTATATCAGCTCACGTTTAGTGGTGGGTAAAGCGGCTTTGAAAATGAAGCATCGGCAGATACAACCGATTATTGAGCAATTAGCCGCCGCAGTAGAAGCACGAAAAGATAGGTCGGAATAACCATGACCCAACCAAATATTTTAAGATTAGACAGCCAGCAGGCTGATTTCAGCGAACAGTTGGATAAATTGTTAGCTTGGGAGTCGGTTTCTAATAAAGACGTTAACCGAACGGTTGAAGATATTCTTGAGCGCGTTAAAGCCGAAGGCGATAGTGCGGTAGTTGAATACACCAATCGTTTCGATCGGCTGAGTGTTAGCACTATGGCCGAACTTGAGTTTACTCAGGATGATTTAAATCAGGCATTGGCAGGTTTGCCAGCCGACCAGAATAAAGCGCTCCGTGTGGCTGCTCAGCGGGTGCGTGATTATCACGAACGCCAGAAGGGTGAGTCATGGGAGTATCAGGAAGCTGATGGTACCCTGTTGGGTCAAAAAATCACGCCGATGGATAAGGCCGGTTTGTATGTCCCTGGTGGTAAAGCATCTTACCCATCATCGGTGTTGATGAATGCGATTCCGGCCCATGTTGCCGGTGTTGAAGAGCTGATTATGGTGGTGCCAACGCCGGATGGTGAAGTTAATCAGTTGGTGCTAGCGGCAGCTGCATTGGCAGGTGTTAGTCGCGCCTTTGCTATTGGTGGTGCGCAAGCGATTGCGGCGCTAGCCTATGGTACTGAAACGATTCCTAAAGTGGATAAGATCGTAGGCCCAGGTAATATCTTTGTCGCTACGGCAAAACGCGCAGTGTATGGCACCGTAGGGATCGATATGATCGCGGGACCATCTGAAATCTTGGTGATTTGCGATGGCGGTACTGATCCTGATTGGATCGCGATGGATCTATTCTCACAGGCTGAGCACGATGAAGATGCGCAACCGATTCTGATCAGTCCCGATGCGGACTTTCTAGATAAAGTGAGTGCCAGTATCGAGAAGCTGCTGCCAACCATGGAGCGCAAAGCGATTATCGGTCGCTCTCTAGCTGATCGTGCAGCGCTAATTAAAGTGGCGGATCTTGCCGAAGCGGCCAAGGTTAACAACCGAATTGCTCCGGAGCACCTAGAGTTGTCTGTTGAAGACCCTAAGGCGCTGTTACCGTTGATTAAGCATGCGGGTGCGATCTTTATGGGACGGTACACCGCTGAGGCATTAGGCGACTACTGTGCTGGGCCTAACCATGTGTTACCCACCTCCGGTACTGCGCGTTTCTCATCACCTTTAGGGGTGTATGATTTCCAGAAACGTTCATCGCTGATTATGTTTTCCGAGGATGGGGCTTCAGAAATGGGCAAAGTTGCTTCTGTTTTAGCACGAGGTGAAAGCCTGACCGCTCATGCTCGTTCTGCTGAATATCGTATTAAAGAGTAAAGCCTGAGTTTTGTTGAAATAGCTTCACTTAATATCACGTTATAAAAAAAGCCCATTATGGGCTTTTTTTGTGCACGGCGATTATTTATTACGGCGTAGGGGTTTCGCTGTTATCTGTCTTCTCAGCAGGAATCTCTTTTATGGGGTTCTCAATCGCAGGGCGTTCAGCGACAGTTACTTCTAGTTCAATGACCTCGCCATTACGCCAAACTTTCACCGGCAACACGGTGCCCGGTACCATGCGAGCCACGCTGTACATGGAGTTAAAGCTATTGACGATCTTCTTACCGTTGATCTCCAACAGAATATCCCCGGGTAATAAACCCGCTTGATGTGCCGGCCCATCACGGAAAATACCGGCAATAATGAGGCCCTTGGTATCTTTTAGTCCAAATGACTCTGCCAGCCCTGGAGTTATCTCCTGTGCCTCAACGCCGACCCAGCCACGTATTACTCGACCATGTTCTATGAGGTCTTGCATGACTTGCTGGGCCTGATCGGAAGGGATGGCAAAACCTATGCCCTGAGAGCCGCCGGAGCGGGTAAAGATCGCAGTATTGATACCAATCAGGTTGCCTTCGGCATTGATTAGAGCGCCACCGGAGTTGCCTGGGTTGATCGCTGCATCAGTCTGAATAAAGTCTTCATAGGTGTTTAGCCCCAGTTGGTTGCGGCCGGTGGCGCTGATAATACCCATGGTTACGGTTTGGCCAACGCCAAAGGGGTTGCCGATAGCCAGCGCGACATCGCCGACGCGCAAGTTAGCAGAAGAACTGACGGTGATGCTAGGTAGATCGGTGAGGTTGATTTTAAGTACGGCTAGGTCGGTATCCGGATCGTTGCCAACTACCGTAGCGGTAGCTTCTCTACCATCTTGCAGTGCTACGACAATACTATCTGCACCGGAAATAACATGATTATTGGTGGCGATATAACCCTCAGGGCTAAGAATTACGCCGGAACCGAGGCTAGATTGTATGCGCTCTTTATGACCCGCTTTAGCATCATAATATTTACGGATATTGGGGTCGTTATAGATCTGTTGATTGGTACTAGGGATTACCGTGCGTGTATAGATGTTGACGACGCTGGAAGCAGCATGATCCACTGCATCGGCGTAGGAATAGGGGCCTAGAACCTTGCTTGAAGGCGCTCCTGCCTGACGTATCTGAACGGTGCTGGTTTGGGGAGCAAACATGTCAGGTAGGTAGATCAGCAGCGCCACGGCGGCGAGGATTCCTGACAGGGTAGGCCAGACCAGAAAAGCAAAACGTTGAATCAATTAGAGATGCCTTTATAAACAGTGATAAAGTTATTCAGCTATTTTAGAATTATACGGATAATAAAACCTTTTTGGGAAGATTAAGACAAGATTATGGCGGTATCACTGAAACAGTTGGTTAATTATTGTAATTCTTTGTTGAGCCCTGAAAAATACCGGGATTACTGCCCTAATGGTTTGCAGGTTGAAGGGCGTCATGAAGTTGGTCGGATTATTTCCGGTGTGACCGCGAGCCAGGCGCTACTTGATCGAGCGGTAGAGCTGCAAGCCGATCTTATTTTGGTACATCATGGTTATTTTTGGAAAGGTGAGGCTGAGGCCATAACCGGTATTAAGAAGAGCCGGCTGCAAACGTTATTAGCCAATGATATCAGTTTGCTGGCCTATCATCTGCCGTTGGATGGTCATCCACAGTTGGGTAATAATGCCTGTTTGGCTGAACAATTAGGCTTACAGGTTGATGGCGGATTGGAACCTGATAATCCATTGAGCATTGGCTTAACCGGACGTTTGGTACAGCCATTAACGGCGTTGGCGTTTCGTCAGCAGATTGCGGCTGCGCTTGGGCGCGAAGTACTGCATATTGAGGGTGGTCCTGAACGGATTGAAACCGTTGGTTGGTGTACCGGGGCGGCTCAGGGGTATATCGATCAGGCGGCGGCCCTAGGTCTAGATGCTTATCTTTCTGGCGAGATATCCGAACCGACGGTGCATAATGCGAGAGAGTTAGGTATTCACTATTTTGCGGCGGGGCATCATGCCACAGAGCGCTATGGTGTTCAGGCGTTGGCAAGCCGGCTGGCACAGGAGTTTGATCTTGAGCATGAGTTTATTGATATTCATAACCCGGTATAACTAGAGCCAAAGTGCAAACATTAAAAAAACCGGCATATTTGCCGGTTTTTAGGATTAAATATTAGATCGTTAGTTAGCAGAGTGTTTTGTTCCTTTGTCGCTGACATGAGTGCCGGGAATTTGATCCTTTAGCAGTGGTGGAATAACTTCCTCCAATGCTTCCTCTTCGCTGTCGGCTTTTTTCTTCAAACCATATTTGTCTGACAGCATACCCTCTTCATCGGGCTTTTTAGGTGCATAGTCACGGGGAGGTTCGACGACTTCAGGCTCATCGACTGCGGGTTCTGTTACGACTGCCGCCGGTTCAATATCGCCTTTAGTTTCAACGGCTTCGGCCAGCGGTTGTTCCTCAATTTGTGGCTTGCCATCGCTGCTCAGTTTATCTGGTGAGTGTACGCCCATGCAGAGCGTTTCTGAACCTTGAGCCAGATGTTGGTGCACCTGCTTATAGCTTTCAGTCAGATTATTGACCAGTTCTGCGGTTTTCTCGAAGTGACCGTTCACCTTCTCTTTATAGTCACTTAGGTCGCGTTGCGCCTCATTGAGCTGATTAGTCAGTTTCTTCTGACTGGAAGTGTCGCCGGAACGCCCCATCAGGTAGCCGATGAGTGCTCCTGCTAACAGGGTGACAATACCAATAATCCAGACGCTATTCTCTTCCACATTAACTCCTTAAATGCACTGATTTATAGCTGAAGAATACCGCAATTACCGGATAAATCCTATGCTATTTTCGCCTGATTATGACCTCTGTTAGGTTGGCTTTTTGGCTTTCCATTGCTGTGCTTGACTGGATTTCTCCGTCAGGTAGGCCACCTGTTCTGCTAACACGGCACAGGCTTGGTCGGCATCATGTTGGCTGAGAGCCTGCAAAATGCGCTCATGTTGATCGATGATGACGGAGCGCTCGCGAAAGCGAAAGGTGACCATATTGCTAATCGGTTGTAACGCCTCGATCACACTGAACATAATAAAGCTCAGCAGAGGGTTACCTGAAGCCTCGGCTATCTGGCGATGAAAGCGTACATCGGAAGCGCAAAACTGTTCAGGTGTGAGAGCGTCATCCTGTTGTTCCGTCAGTTCTCGCTCAAGCGCCTCGAGTTGTATGCTGTTGATACGGGGCGCAGCGAGCTGTAAGCAGTTTGTTTCTAAGAGTAAGCGAGTCTGATTGATATCGTCCATGGAAAAGGCATCCATACCAACCAATAAAGTGGTGGCGCTGGTTAAGGCGTCACTGAGGTCGGTCGTCGATGGACGATTGATAAAGGTGCCGCCGGTGGGGCCGCGCCGGGATCGAACGAGGTTCTGGGCGGCTAAACGTTTCAATGCTTCACGAATCGTCGGACGAGAGACTTTATAGCGCAGCGCTAGCTCACCTTCTGTAGGTAAGCGATCATCGGCTTTTAAAGAGCCATCCATAATGGCTTGGCGGATCTGCTGTGCAATCTGGCTGGATAAGCTGGGGGTGATGTCTAAACTCACAGAATCTCTCCTACTGTTGGTGCCAGAATTAAATGCGATACCACCGTTGAACTACCAATGGGTGTGAAATCGGTCTAGATAAGTCGTGTGGGAGAATTCAATAGTGAATAGAATTGCTCCTTGTAATCCGAGTTGGCCTGTTAAACCAATAAGTAAGCCTGAATAATCAATCAGTTATTATTGATGAACGGTTATTTTATCGCATAACGAAGTGCTGAAACAAGCACAGGGCTGAACCTGAGCTGATGCGCCAAGAGTGAATCACTTTTGGTGTTGGATTTAGATTCGCAGAGACGGAAACTATAGGAGGGCGCTAAGTTCGTCAGCGGGCAAAGGTGACCTGAGTTTTGTCACCTTTGCCGAGCGGTGGGTTATTTTGCTCCTTGGCCTATGCGTTGCTGGTCAACTTCTTTATTGTAAAAACACTGATGTTGATGGAAGGTTTCTGCCGTTTGTTCAAGGTTTCCCTCATAACGAGGATCTTGTGGTCGTTCATGGCTATTCATAAAGGCGGCGACATCCCAAGCTTGCTGATCGGTTAAGCTATTGGGTTTACCAAGCGGCATATTTGCTTTAATAAAGCCTGCTGCCGTATTGATGCGATGCATACCCGCTCCCCAGTTAAAAGAATCTTTACCCCATAGAGGCGGAAAGGCATAACGACCATCGACCTGTGTTCCAGCGCCGTTTTCGCCATGACAGATAGCACAGTTATCTTGATAGATGGTCTTTCCTCGACTAACGCTGGGTGTTTCGGCTGCTTTTGCGAGTTTAGGATAGCCACGTCCAGGTAACGCTTGTCCGGTTGGTGCGCCGGTTGATAGCCAGTAGTGATAGGTTACCAAGGCGGTCAGTTCTTTGCTACCAAACGGTGGTGGAGTACCATTCATACTGTAGGTAAAGCAACCCTGAATACGTTCATCGATAGTATTAACGTGATCATTTTTCTTGCGATACGCCGGATACATAGGAAATGCACCCCAGAGTGGTGCTGCATTGGCTTGCCGGCCTTTATTTAGGTGACAGTTCGCACAATTCAGCTCATTACCAACATATTGGCCGCGCAATTGTTGTGTATTGGTAAATAACGACAGGCCATAACGTACCGCTTCACCAAAGGCATTATTGGGTATATCAGCCTCATTTGGCGGAGTAAAGCTCGCCGGGCCTTTAGGCGCTGCGGGTAATTCAACTTGGTAATCCTTTTCTTCGGCAAGGGCCGGATTGAATAGCAATGAGCTGAGTAATACTGCACCTAAGAGGCGGGATGCTAGCCGTCCGTTGTGACCTTGTAGCGGTCTACTGTTTGTCTTCGTTAGCCACATAAAAACCCCCAGCGTTGTTAATTGTCAGTTGCAGTTAGGTTAGCCAGATAGGCGCTCACTGCTTTTATCTCAGTCTCGCTGAGGCGTTGCGCTATGCCTACCATCAGTTGATTGGGATCGTTACTTCGCTGTCCAGAACGCCAGCTATTAAGTTGTTGCTCTATATAGGACGCATGCTGACCGGCTAAAGCTGGAAAGTGCGTGCCAATACCCTTAGCTTGGGCGCCATGACAGGAAAAACAGGCGGGCACATCATTTGTCCAATTACCATTTTGAGCGAGTTGTTGGCCGGCTGAGATGAGTGATTCATCAACGACGGTTGGCTTCATACCTGATGTCGATTGCTGGGCAAAATAGTTAGAAACGGCGCTTACCTCATCGGCTGAAAGTGCTGTCGCGATGGGCGTCATTATTGGGTTGTGACGTTGTGCGGTGGTGAAGTCATGTAGCTGCTTTTGCATATAGGCAGAGTTTAACCCCGCTAGATGTGGAAATCCGGCTTGAGCTTGACCTGCACCATTGGCACCGTGGCAGATAGAACATGCCATAGCGCCGCTGCTATTACCCTGCATTACGATGGTTTTCCCTAGTTCGCTAGCAAGTGTTATGGGGGTGAATGCCACCAATATCATCAGCACAATGCTTTTGTTTTGTGTCAACATCCGCTTGCTCTCCAGTTATTGCGTTATCCTGACTTAATTGTAGTATAAGTTTGAAGATTGTATGGGCAGAAGGGCTTCTTAAATAGATGTTTTAGATTGGCGGTTATGGCGCTGCTCGTTTATTAAAATAGGCGAAAAAATATTGCCTTGATTATCTTGATATTAGACTAAAGGCTGATTTGTATGACAAATAGAAATAGGGTATAAATTTGCCATCTATTCATTTGTAAGACAAATAGAGATGCGGATTACCTGTTGTGCTGACTGATGCGAAGCATCATCGAGAGAGGTTTATGCCCCTTCATCGTGCTGATAGCTAACGAGCAAGTCTCCTATCGAGTCTACATCGAATCACGAATCGAAAAACCGTTTGAAGTGAGGTGAACTATGTTTAATGCTCTGGTATTGGAACAGAAAGAGGGGAAAACACTCTCTTCGGTCAAAACACTGGAATTGAGTGACCTGCCGGATGAAGATGTGCTGGTGGAGGTTAGCTACTCCTCACTGAACTATAAAGACGGTTTGGCGGTAACGGGTACGGGTAAAATTGTGCATAAGTTCCCGATGGTGCCGGGGATTGATCTTGCTGGGGTGGTTAAAGAATCTCGCAGCCCTGACTATCAGCCCGGAGATCAGGTGATTATGACCGGCTGGAGTGTCGGTGAACGATACTGGGGCGGTTATAGCCAGTATGCTCGAATGAAGCCCGAATGGTTGGTTAAAATGCCTGAGGGGATGGACGCCGCTAAGGCGATGTCGATCGGTACCGCAGGGCTGACGGCGATGCTCTGTGTGATGGCGTTGGAAGAGGGCGGTATTACCCCGGATCGTGGAACTGTGGTCGTCACGGGTGCTGCGGGTGGTGTGGGTAGTGTTGCGGTCGCTATTCTGAGTCAGCTGGACTATACCGTTGCGGCTGTTACGGGGCGTGAGTCGACCCATGAATATCTGCGTGGATTAGGTGCCAGTGAGTTACTTCCTCGTAGTGAAATGGCGGAACCGGCTCGGCCTCTTGAAAAGCAGCGTTGGGCCGGTGGTATCGATACGGTGGGTGACACCATGTTGGCTCGAGTATTGGCTGAGACCGATTACCGCGGCACAGTAGCGGCCTGTGGTCTGGCGGGTGGTTATAAGCTGCCGACCACGGTGATGCCCTTTATTTTACGTAATGTGCGCTTGCAGGGGGTGGACTCGGTGATGTGTCCTGTGGATATCCGTACAACCGCTTGGAATCGTTTACTTACGGATCTGCCTGATAATGCACTGGGTGAGATCGCCAATGTGATCGGCTTGTCTGACGTGCCTCAGGCCGCGGCGGATATCGTTGCGGGTAAAATACAGGGGCGTACTTTGGTTGATCCGAATAAATAAAAGAGCCGCCTGACTTGGATTAGGTTCTTTTGACTACCTGACCTTTCGGTGGATAATCGATATCTATGCTGCACTTGGCATAACCAAAGGAGACCTTGCTGTCTCCTTTTTCGTTTTACTTACCTGTTTACACTGCCCGTTTTTCAGGGAGCTTCTTCGGTTGCCTTATGATCCTATCGGATTCTGACGTCACTCCAAAAGGTCGCTATATTATTGCTGCTTCAGTGGTTTAGGCTCCAGACTAAATTTGTGGCAGTGAGCTTCATAACGTTTTTTCAGCTCAGGCTCACCTAAGAGATTGCCGGGTTCGTCACAGTAGGAGCCGCTGCCATCGAGGGCTTTGCCTTGCCATTTCTGTTCAATCGCTGTGCGCTCGCTTTGCTGCTTAAACCAATGGATGAAACGGTTGGCTTGGGCTAATAAGCGATAGCTGGAGGCGCTACTATTAACAACCATGGTGTAGAAAAAAGGCCGAGGAGCTAAGTTGCCGGGTATGATCTCAATCTTATCGAACCAAGGGCTGGCAGGGTTTTTACACGCCCAGTAATAAATTGGCAGATCAATCCCAAAGGCATCAACGATACCATCGGCCAGACAGTGGTGAATGCGAGATTGGTCGGAGTATGCGATCAGGTTATTGAGGGTAATATTGCCACCAGACTTTTTCTCGTTACTACTCCAGCGAATGCCAAGGTCTTCTAAGATCATTAAGGCCGCAGGGTCGTTGATCACGCCGACAACTTTATCCTGTAGATCGTGGATTGAATTGATTCTCTTGTCCCCTTTGCGGCGGGCTAACACCCAAGGCAGATAGGTATAAGCATCGGAGTAGGCAACATTGTCATATTCAGCCGAAGGCGGTAATGCGCTGATGACGATATCGGCGGGTGGTTGGCCAAATTTCTTGCCTGACGTTAGCAATTCTGTGCACATATCCCAAGGGGCTTCGATAAATTCACACTCAACGCCCAGATAGCGGGCAAATGCTAACGCGTAATCGACATCGAGGCCCTTGAGTGGCTCACCCAGTTTTTCGCGGAATGACAAGCCGACAAAGTTAGGTTCAATGGCAACGCGCAATTTACCACGACGCAGTACATCGTCTAGTTGATCGTGCCCAGCATCGGCCACGAGGTGTAATTTTTTGAGTGTATTATTGATCGCGAAAGAAGCAGAAGAGATATCGGCACTGTGGATATCTACTTTATCCAACCCTTGGGACATCTCTTCGACAACATGATTAATCAACTGGTTTTTGTTGCTGATTCGTTGCATTGAGCCATTGCTCATCTCGAGGGTTTCAAAGATGACCGCGGTATTCTCCATGACGGCGCTCAGTTGTGTGGCGATGGAGTTAAATAGTTCGGTTAATTGCTCTGTGGCTGATTGAGTAACATTGACGAAATTATCGAGTTTTTTGGTATTGGCTAAGCTGATATTACTTAGCTCAGTGTTAACTTGGGAGAAGTCGAGTTGCTTGGCGGCTTGATGTGCTTGCTCTGTGGTGACGTTTGCTAGGCGTCTGACTTCATCGGCCACAACAGCAAATCCTCGGCCATGTTCCCCCGCTCGGGCGGCCTCAATAGACGCGTTGAGTGCTAACAGATTAACCCCTTTGCCTATTTTAAGAATACCGTTAAGTACCTCGCTCACATTGCTGGATTTATCCGCAAGGGAGCGGCTGATCTCATCCAGTGATTGGTTAATCGAGCTGTTTACGTCCTGTACTTCTGTTTCAATTTGCTGCTGCAGTGAGCTGACTGTGGCGTTAGAGCTGTTTAAATAGTCGTTAGCGACGTTTAACTCGGTATCTAGTTTTGCAGCTCGTTGATTAATCTCTGAAAGAAAGTTTTCCTGAGCCTCTAACGCTCTGAAAACTTGGCGAGAGAGCTGTGCTGTTTGGCTGCTAATTAGCTGCAATGCACGATAGAAGCGCTTTTCATCGTCAGAGAAGTATGGAACATCGATAGTCTGGGTTGGGGGATCGATAATAGGCGTATGAAGATCCGAAGCGGTACTGTTTGATGTGCCAAAGAGTTTATTCAATAGTGTCATTGCTAATTCCATCAGGAGTACCTAATAAGACTATCTACAAGCAAGTCTTGTTCCACATGAATATAAAATTCATATTAGGAATAATTTTAGTGTATTACCATGGTTTTATACTGTGACTGAATGGTTCTGGCGCTATTGAAGAGTATGCCGTCGTGATAAGTCATCGAAGATACGATGTTGTAAGTTATTTTGCACCATCTTTGAGCCCGCTGGCACATAAACGTGCAGCGGGCGGCAGAGTTAGCTTTTTCGTTGAATACTGATTATGGGGCTGGTTATATGGCAGTTTAGCCAAACTGCCCATCGAGCCTTGGTTTCAATAGTATCGGGGTATAAGGAATCAGGAACAGCAGCCAAGATAGCACCCATAGACCGCCAGAGATATGCACACCCATCATATGCAACTCTGGAATCATGGGCATAAAGACCCGAACAACACCGGCGATAATCATCAAGATAAAAGCGACGATCGTTATCTTCGCAAGCTTTAGTGGCCGGGCAGTGTGTCCGAGCGATACGCGGGCCATCATGCCAATCGTCATCGAGCCGATGGCACCGGCAGCAAAGGCATGGATTGCTAGATAAGGGGATAGTGAGATGAATCCCGTTAGCGCATCCAGCGCAAACCCTAGGGGTATAAACAGATAGGCTAGGTGCAGAATCCAGATCAATGGGTTACGTATCATGCGTAACTTGAACCAACCGATCAGTCGTACTAGGTGTAGGACTGCGTTAAGGGCCGCTAAAATAGATGTAACGAGGATAAGTTGAAAGACATCGGCCAGTAGCCAAGCCGCGGCTAAAGGGATAACTGCATGCTCAAGCCAAGTATAGCGTTTCGCTTCAAATGCGAGGGCGCGCTCGGTAAAGAATGGAATAACCCGTCCACCTAGTACCACGATAACCATGATGATCAGGCCCAATTCTAGTTGCAAACCAGTCGCCAGTGTCGTTTCAGTGATGCCGAGTAGTTGCAGATGGATCAACAGGTTAGCAATGGTCATCGCCAACAGAATCACGGTAAAGACAAGGTTGCGATAATTACCTGAGCGGATAATGGGGATGCCAATCGATAATGCGATCATGGGTAAAAACAACAGATCGGTTAGTGCGATTAACAGATCCGGTAGCGGTGTGACAAATTCCGCTATGATGGGTAGTAAACGGCCAGCGAGCCAGAGCAAAAATAATCCGGCAAGCTTTGCACCGAACGGTGTCTGTATCGAAGTCCAGTTGCGAACGGCGGTTAACAGAAAGCCAGCGATCACGGCCACGGCATAACCAAACAGCATTTCGTGGCCATGCCATATCTGGCTAAGCAGATAATAGCTGTAAGTCGTTTGGCCTTTTCCTAATAGCATTAGCCAGTGGATCATCAACAGCATGCTGGACAGTGCGGCGAATAAAAAGAAGGGGCGAAAGCCTAGGTTGAACAGCGCCAACCCGTTACCCTGACGTGGTTCTTGAATTTGCATAAAATTTACACCCTGACGATCTGTTCAAAGAACAAAATCATAAAATATTGTTAAATTTCAATGGCTACAATGATATTTTTCACCGTCGGCTAGGGTAGAATCGAGGTTCTGTTTGACTCACTCTACTTCCGGCGATTCGTTATGCGGCTAAAGTTACCCGTTTTAATCTTATTTGTATGCAGCCAGTGTTTATTCACTTTGGTAGCGCAAGCAGGCATTAGTGTGACAGATAATCATGGTCGGGTGATTGATATTGCTCAACCGGCTAAACGGGTTATCGCGTTAGCCCCACATATTACCGAAAGCTTATTCGCTATTGGCGCAGGTGATCGTGTCGTTGGGGTGGTGAGCCACAGTGATTACCCACCCCAAGCGCTGGATATTCCCATCGTAGGGGATGCACAAGGTTTTAATTTAGAAGCGATTATTGCCCTGCAGCCGGATCTGGTGGTGGCTTGGGCGGGAGGGAATCCGCTTTTGCCGCTGCAGCGGTTAGAGCGGTTAGGTATTCCTGTGTATTACTCAGATCCTAAAGTGTTTAGTGATATTGCTCATAACCTGCGAGCGCTTGGGCGGTTGCTACAACGACCAGAGGCGGAACCGCTGGCTAGCGAGTTTGAACGGCGCTTACAACAATTGCAGCACAGCTATGCCTCGCGGACAAAGATACGGGTTTTCTATCAACTCTGGCATCAGCCACTGATGACGCTGAATAAGAGCCAGATGATCAGTCAGGCTATCGATCTGTGTGGCGGTGAAAACCTGTTTGCTGATCATCGAGAAGCGGTTCCTCATCTGGGCATAGAATCTGTCTTACAAACCGATCCACAGGTCATCTTAACCGGTGAAAATGTGCCTGACGGTTGGGAGCAACAATGGTTGGCTTGGCCTAAATTGGCGGCGAGCCGTTATCAGCAGTTTTATCGTTTGAATGAAGACCTGTTATACCGGCCAACGATGCGTTTGTTGGACGGTACGCAACAGATGTGTAATGTGATTCAGCAAGCTCGGTTGAAAATAGATCAAGACTAAAGCTGGCTGAATCGTTATCTTTACTAGGCATTAATAACAGGGCTTGCTAAGCCTTATGGTGCAAACCGCTGCCTTACAGGTCTTATTCGGTTAATCCTTTAAAAAACGATTTAGTGTCCTTGGCTGCTTCTTTGGTGGCATCCCAAGCCGTTTCTGCGCCAGCTTTAGTGCTGCAGGCTGCCCGTTCGGCAACACACTTGGATTTACAGCCGGTGGCCGCCGCTTCATCGGTGATGTGTTTAACTTCGCACTTTGTTTCACACCAGTTTTGATCATCGGCGCAATCCGCTTGTGCCAGCGGGGCTAACATCATGGCTGAAAGGGCAAGGGTCAGTGGGGCGATTGAACGCAACATATAGGTCTCTCTCAACAGTTGTCAGGTTTCATTTTAGGTTTAGTAAAGCTAAAGCGTCTATGGCGGTTATTTAGCCGGCTTACGTGGCTGCCATAAAACTTCTTCTCCGCCATGCTGGCGGGCTAGAAGACGAGCGGCGACGAATAGCAAATCAGAAAGCCGGTTCAGATACTTCGCACTAATCTGATTGACCGTTTCCTGCTGCGCCAGTTCCACTATACGTCTTTCGGCCCGTCGGCATACGCTTCGTGCTTGATGACACAGTGCTGCTGCGCGGTTGCCGCCGGGGAGGATAAACTCCTTTAGCGGTGGCAGAGTGCTGTTCATCGCATCGATCTGTTGTTCCATCTCGGATATCACCGCATCATTGATTACAGTGTAACCCGGGTCGGCAACGGCTAACTCGCCTCCGAGGTCAAACAGATCATTTTGGCACTGTAACAAACGTTGCCTTAACGGTTCCTGAGCGGGTAGCTCAGCAATCAATACGCCCAGTAGGCAGTTCAGCTCGTCGGTATCGCCTAGGGTTTCGATACGTGGGTGGCACTTATCTACTTTATGACCATTGGCCAGCGACGTGGTGCCTTTGTCACCGGTACGGGTGTAGATTTTAGTCAGACGGTTTGCCATATTAACTCCCAATAAAAAGGCCGGGTGCTATAGCCCGGCCTCTGGTGTTCAGCGATAAATGTGCTTAGTGATTAGAAACTGTAACGGGCCGACGCAGTGACTAAGCGATCCTGGGTATTATACCCGGGATTGGTTTGATATACCTTGTCAAACAGGTTTTCTACCCGTGCACCTAACAGCCATTCTGGGGTGATTTGATATTGCGCGAACAAATTAACTGTCGTGAATGCTGGGAGTGAAGCGCTGTTATCCAAAGTGGTGTAGCGTTTGCCCTCCCAGAGTAATTCGCTACCACCTGACCAGTTGTTTTTAGCATATTGGATCTGCCATTTAACAGTGTCTTTTGGCCGGAAACGTAGCTGTTTTTTGCTGTTAGCATCAATCGCGTAGACATATTGATAGCTCAGTTTATGATTCCAGTTGCCATAGCTAATTTGATAGCTAGCATCGGCACCTTCAATTTCCGCTTCAGCGGTATTGACCATGGTTGACCAGGTGTCATTAATTTCGATCAGGTTATCAATCTCTGTTTTATACAGGCTGACTTCCCAGCGATTCTGTTTATTACCCGAAAAGGTGATTTCAGCGGTGTGAGATTCTTCAGGTTCTAGATCTGGGTTGCCCTGATAACCCCATTGTGAAGGGTAGTAAAGGTCATCAAAAGTCGGAGCTTTATACGCGGTGCCATAGCTTAATGCGACGGTCAATGGCTCAAACTGATAGGCATAACCTAGACTGAAAGTGGAATTATCGCCAAACTGTTCATCGTCGGTATAACGACCGCTTGCTTCAACTTGATAGCGCTCCCCTTGATGCAACAAACCAATAAAAGCGGCTTTGGTTTCACGACTCGTCTCGCTGTAGTTTTCGCTGCTATCACCTAAGTCGTCATCGAGGTAATCGATACCGGCTGAGAGGGTACTATTATTGATGAAAAAGCTGTTGAGCCAGTTTATTTGAGTTCTTTCAGTCACATAGCGAGAGCCATTTTTACGGCTGATACCATTGCCGTAAGTCAGGTTATCATCTCTGACAAAGGCGGTTGTGACACTGCTTTCAAAACGCTCGCCGGTGTAACTCACTTGGGCTGAATAGAGTTCGTTTTCAAAATCGGACTCATTGCCGCCATAAGACGTATCAAACTCACTGTTGCCTTGCCATTTAGCGGCTTGCAGGGTGAGATCGAACTGTTCGCTTAGTTGTTGGTTTACCGTGATGTTCGCGGATAGGTTACGATAACCATCTTTATCTGTCTCGGCGTCATCTTTTACATCGATACCATCATCTTGATCGCTGGATACTGATAATAAGATGCTGCCGGTATCACTGTATTGTTTAGAGATATTTCCGGCGATTTTCTGGGTACCTTGGTCGCCAAGAGTAACGGCAACCGAGCCAGTTGCGTCTCCAGTCGGTTGTTTGGTGAAAATTTGAACAATGCCGCCAATGGCATCAGAGCCATAAAGCGCAGAACGTGGCCCTCTGACAAACTCAATTCTTTCAATTTGATCAATTGGGATTAGTTCTAAGCGTGTGCCGGCAGCAGAGGGTGTACCAATGCGAATACCATTGAGCAGAACTAACGTATGATCTGACTCTGTACCACGAGTATACATGGCAGCAGCCTGTCCGCGGGCACCACTGCTGGTGAAGTTAACGCCGGGCAACAGGTTGATGGCCGCTTTAGCTGAGCTAACTTGAGAACGCTGTATATCTTCTGCGGTAATAACCGAGACGGAAGCAATGGTTTCTGTAATCGGTTGCTCAATGCGGTTGGCAGATACAACGATCGTTTCCAGTGTTTGAGGATCGAAGGTGTTGTTTTCTTGTGCTACAGCGGCAGCAGAAATCAGTGAAGTACCCAGCAGTACGGCCTGATAAAGGGGGAGTCTGTTCATTGTATTTCCTGTTTAGCGCACCCACCGTGCACTTAAATAGTGGACTGACTACTGGCCGGTCTCCGGGCTTGTAACTTGATCGGTGATGAGCCGATCATCGAACAACAACTGACACCTTCCCATCACAGTGGCTATATCAGTTTTGCAGTTACTTACCGTTGCGGGGGCAGCGCTGGACTTGCTCTGTTGAGGAGCGCACCAGTCTTCCCGATTAACCCTTACTGTAGAATCAGCGTTGGGCACCAGTAGAACGAGGCGCTACTCTATGTTGCAGTTGCGCTCTGGTCAAATGAAAATCAGTCAGGCATCAATGAATCAGGGTCATCTGCCCCTCTTTTTTAATCAATCTCCGGGATATGTTTATGACTAAACTGGGGTGTGCGATCCATCGCATCGGCGACGATGTTACTGTCGGGTTTGAGGTCTTTTTTATCTTTTTTGTCCTTGTAGGGTAGGGCGTTAAGAACAATCTTCATAACGCTTAAACGGGCCCGTTTTTTATCATCAGACATGATGGTGGTCCAAGGGGCGTGCTCCGTATGGGTATAGTGATACATCGCCTCTTTCGCTTTGGTGTAATCTGCCCAGCGTTCAACGGAGGCGATATCCATAGGACTGAGTTTCCACTGCTTCAAAGGGTCTTCTCGGCGCTCTTCAAAACGACGAAACTGTTCCCGCTGGTTCACTGAGAACCAAAATTTAAATAGCCATACACCACTTTCAACCAGCATCTGTTCTAGCATCGGTGTGTGTTTGAGAAATAACTTATATTCCTCTTCGGTACAGAACTCCATGACTCGCTCAACACCTGCGCGGTTATACCAAGATCGGTCGAACAGGACGATTTCACCAGCGTTGGGAAGCTCTTGCATATAGCGCTGGTAATACCATTGGCCTTGTTCAACGCTAGAGGGTTTGTCGAGTGCGACGATACGGGCGCCCCGTGGATTCAGGTGTTCGGTGAACCGCTGAATCGCGCCACCCTTGCCAGCGGCATCGCGGCCTTCAAAAATGATAATCACTTTTTGGCCGTTTTTTTTAATCCAGTTCTGCATCTGTAGCAGTTCTATTTGTAACCTTTTCTTCTCTTTTTCATAATCCTCACGGGACATCTTTGTGTCGTAGGGGTAATCCTCCCCTAGGCCCAGTGATTGGCGTGTTTCAGATGCGCTCATATCCTGCTTTTTCTTGGCCATGCTAATATCCTTTGTAAATCCCGTTATGTTTAAAAAGCTGTGTTTAGTTTGCGGCGGCTTCGCTGAGGCCGCGAATGGCTTCCAATACAAGCTGGTTCGCTGGAACAGGGATGCTGGCCTGGTCGGCAATAGCGCAGAAATAACCGGTAATGGTTTCAATCTCACTTGGCCGCTGATGGCTGATATCCTGCTGCATGGAGGAGTAGTTTTCCCCCGTTAATTCGGCCACATCCCAAGCTTGTTCCATCAACTTACGTTCAAATAGCGTGATTCCCAATGCATGGGCAACATCATCCACCTCTTTGCAGAGCTGGGCCATCGCGGCTCGCCGGTCGGTGTACTTGATTAATTCGCCGTTACGGCAGTTATACAGCGCAGTCAGGGGGTTAATGGCGCAATTAATGGCTAGTTTGCGCCATAGAACGCTCTGGATATCGGTCGCTAAGCTGAGTTGATCATCCGCGGCGGTCAGTGCTTGATAGAGTTGCTCGTTACCGGTGTCCGATAGACGACCTATCTGAGTGGCGCCGATACCGGCTCTGATCAGCTGCCAGGGGCGTTCAAAATAGGCACCGTCGGTAGTGCTGCCAGCCCATATTTCTAGCTGCGGATGGTTCGCGGCCAACTGCTGTTGTGGCCCCATGCCGTTGTGGAGCAATAGGATTCGGCTGCTATCACTCAGGCGTGACTGAATTGAGGCGAATGCGGCCGTGACAGCAAATGATTTTGTGGTGACCAGCAGGTGAGTGATAGATTCATCGTTATCCGCCAGTGCTGCCGGGGGATTGAAGTGTTCAGTGTTTGTCTCATCGGTGAGTGTAAAGCCACCTACTTGACGATAGTGCGCTAGTTTTTCAGGGGTATGCAGAATCAACGAGACTTGGTGGCCCGCCTTTTCTAGTTTGCTTGCCCAAAGTAACCCGATAGCGCCAGCGCCCAGAATATGCCAGTGCATAGGTCAGAATCCTGTACTGAATTGGGGTATGTGTCTGACCATCATAACGGTATGATAGGCAGGATCAAACGAATTTGCCGCCAGCGGAGCGGTCGCAGTATTTTAAGGAGTATTTTGGATGCCATCATTTGATATTGTTTCTGAACTGGATATGCATGAAGTGACGAATGCTGTCGACCAGGCGAATCGGGAACTGGGCACTCGCTATGATTTTAATAAAGTTGATGCCAAATTTGAACTCGCCGGTGAGGTGATTACCTTGCAGGCCGAAGTGGATTTCCAGTTGCAGCAGATGATGGAGATTCTGCGCAACAAGCTGGTGGGACGTAAGATAGACACGAAAAGTCTGGATATCGGTGAGGCGCAAACGGTTAACATGCGTGCCCGCCAACTGGTTACGCTAAAGCAGGGACTCGATCAGCCGTTGAGTAAAAAAATTATCAAGATGATCAAAGATAAAAAACTGAAAGTACAGGCTCAGGTTCAGGGTGATCAGGTGCGGGTGACCGGCAAGAAGCGTGATGATCTGCAAGGTGTGATGGCGATGTTGCGAGAGGCTGATCTCGAGCTGCCGCTGCAATATACCAACTTCCGGGATTAATCTTTCCTATACACGGCAGCGTTCAGCTGCCGTTACTTTATATCGGCTAGGCTGACACAGGTTTAGACTTCATTCCAAGGATTTTAAGTGGACCCGGTAAACGCGACTGAGAACAAACAACACTGGTCGGATGCGGTTTTAAACCGTCGCACCCTGATCTGTATTTTTACCGGATTTTCTTCCGGTATGCCTCTTTATGTATTGTTTCAATTACTGCCGGCCTATCTGCGTGCGGAAGGGGTTGGGCTGAAAGAGATCGGTTTATTTGCTTTGGTGACCTTCCCCTACACATGGAAGTTTATGTGGGCACCACTGATGGATCGGTATATTCCGCCTTTTCTTGGTCGTCGTCGTGGGTGGATGTTATTGATGCAATTGGCATTGCTCGGTTCGATTGCCTGTTTAGGGCTGTTTGACCCGGGCATGTCGATCATGACTATTGCCTACCTCGCCACTGCTGTTGCTCTGTTCAGCGCCAGTCAGGATATTGTCTTGGATGCTTATCGCCGGGAGTTATTGCCGGAGCAGGAGTTAGGCTGGGGCAATTCGGTGCATGTGCAGGCTTATCGAATCTCAGGAATAGTACCAGGTGCTTTGGGGCTTATTCTCGCGGATATCATGCCCTGGAGTAGCGTTTTTATGATCGTCGCGGGCTTTATGATACTGGGCGTGTTGATGACCCTCGTCGTCAAAGAGCCTATTACCGCCCCCCGGGCACCGAAAACCCTAAAAGAAGCGGTGGTCGAACCCTTTAATGAGTTTATTACTCGGTTGGGCTGGACCGGCGCACTGCAGATTCTCTGTTTTATGTTTCTATATAAGTTAGGCGACAATATGGCTACCGCGTTGTCGACGCCGTTTTATATTGATATGGGCTTCAGCCTGACGGAAATAGGGGTTATCGCCAAAGCATCAGCGTTATGGGCATCCGTGGTTGGGGGGATTCTTGGTGGCCTATGGATGATTAAACTGGGTATCAACCGGGCACTGTGGATTTTTGGGGTTGTTCAGGTTGTGACGATTCTTGGTTTTGCACTGTTGGCCGAATTAGGTCCGGATAAACTGGTACTCGCGGTGGTGATTAGCTTTGAATATCTCGGTGTGGGCCTCGGCACGGCGGCGTTTACCGCGTTTATCGCTCGTACGACCAGTATCACCTTTGCGGCCACCCAATTTGCGCTGTTTACCGCGTTAGCCGCCTTACCTCGTACGTTTGTAAATGCCCTGACGGGTTATATTGTCGATGCTGTTGGTTGGAATATGTTCTTTTATCTCTGTGCGTTGTTGGCGATACCGGGGATGCTGTTATTACTCAAAGTTGCACCTTGGCATGAGGTTACAGCGAAACCGAATAGCGTACCGGAATAAACTGAAAGCAACATATTAAGGTGCGACTATTATTTAAAAGCGACCAAGTTTAATTTTTACTTTGATTATAAGTTGACAGTTATATGCGTCCTCAAGATCGCGTAACACGAATAAGATAGAGTTTGAAAAGCACTTAACACTCCGTTGTTAAGTGCTTAGACAAGCCAAGGGAGTGATGGATGGATCAGTTTTTGAATGCCTTACCCAAGGCTGAGTTACACCTTCATCTAGAAGGTTCATTAGAGCCTGAGCTGATGTTCGCACTGGCAGAGCGTAACGGTATTGCATTACCATACTCATCAGTCGAACAGCTAAGTAACGCCTATAATTTTGGCAACCTGCAGGATTTTCTTGATCTCTATTATCAAGGGGCTGCAGTGCTACAAACCGAGCAAGATTTCTATGATCTAACCTGGGCCTATATTCAGCAATGTCAGGCGCAGCATGTTATCCATATTGAACCGTTTTTTGATCCCCAAACTCACACCGCCAGAGGCATTGCTTTTGACACGGTGATTAACGGTATCAGCCGGGCTCTTGAGGATGCTGAGCGTGAGTATGGTATTAGTTATGGTTTGATTATGTGTTTTCTCCGCCATCTGAGCGAAGCAGATGCGTTTGAGACGCTGCAGCAGGCAACCCCTTTTCTGGATAAGATCATCGCGGTTGGTTTGGATAGTTCGGAGCTTGGCCATCCGCCGGCGAAGTTTGCACAGGTCTTTGCTCAGGCACGTGAGCTGGGATTACTGGCGGTTGCCCATGCTGGCGAAGAAGGCCCGGCACAGAATGTTATTGATGCTCTGGATATACTTAAAGTAGACCGTATTGATCATGGTGTCCGAGCGATCGATGATACCGCCTTGATGCAGCGTTTAGCCGAGGAAGATATCGCATTGACCGTTTGTCCATTGTCGAATACTCGGCTGCGAGTTTTTGACGATATGAGCGAACACAATATCCTGCAGATGCTAGCGCAGGGCGTTAAGGTCACCGTTAATTCTGATGACCCTGCCTATTTTGGTGGCTATCTCACCGAGAACTTCATGGCCCTCGAAAAAAGCTTAGGTATGACCCGTGAGCAAGCGATACAGCTAGCGCGTAATAGTTTTGAATATAGTTTTGCCACACCTGAGCGAAAGGTCGAACTGCTTGAGCGTTTAGAACGTTTTTCGACGGCCAAGTGACTATGCCGTCGGGGTACGCTTTAAGCTGTCGCTGTTAATAAAAAACCTAAGATAGCGTCTCTGTCCCGAATCAGGTGACGGGCTTCTGGTTGGTAAATCACCTGAATATCGGTGAGGTTCGCTTCTAACCGTGTTTGAGTGACTGCAGAATTGAGCAGTACGTCTTTACCCGCAACGATCGCCAGCGTCGGGGCTTTGATGGTTTGTAGGGCTTGATCATTAAAGATAGGTAGCTTATCCATACGGGGGATAACATGTTGGCTGATCAGCGTAAAAAACTGCTGAAATTTCAGCGTTGTCGCCGATGGGTTTTTCTCTTCAGGGCCGAAGATCATCTCACGTACTTTCCGTTTGCCCCATTTGCCCAGCAACATCAGTGGTAGGGCTTTGAGAAGAAATTTCCGTTGTGGGCCAACGCCGCCGGGCACTAACAGGGCGAGTCGATTGACGTTTTCTGGTCGGCGATTAGCGTAGTCCAGTGCCAGCCAGCCACCGAGTGACTCACCTACGATGGCAACATTAGACAGCGATAACCCTTGCATCACCTCATCTAACCATAAAGCGTAAGCATCACCGGCCATGGGTAGACGAACCTGTGCGCTTAAGCCTGGCTCGCCAATCATATCGATCGCATAGATGCGAAAATGCTTCGACCATTCCTCTATATTCGGTAACCAAGCGGTGGCGTTAGACATTGCCCCGTGCAGGAGCAATAGCGGCGGCAGTATCGCGTCACCACAGGCCAACACATGGGTATCCCCGTGGTGGGCTGGCAAGGTTAGCGATTCAAAAGCAACCGGCCAGAGTTTAAGCACCTCGTTATAGCATTGTTTGACCGCGTGCTCACCGTCGGTTGATTTGTATATTGTCATGGTGTTTCCAAATAATATGGGAGTGAAAGTATGATTAAGCGGCTGATTTTGCGGCTGTTCTATAGAGATAATATCGGTATTTGATCTAACTTACAGTGTAAATTGGCTGATCAGCCTAATGATTTAATAAAAACAATAGGCTGAGTACTGTGTCGCTGGTGTTAAGGGCTAAAGTTTCAGTTCGCTGATGTGATGGGGCTCTGGGTATATGCCGTTGGCGATAATCGCGAGTTGATATTGATCGATGCTGGCTTCATAAAGGTGCCACGGGGTATTTCCCGTTTTCAGGTCTTGATAACACAGTGAGGTAAGAGTCACTTGAGATTGCTGTGCAGAGGGAAGCGCTTTATAGAGCGCTTCTTTGGCACACCACAATTGGTAAAAATAGTTTTTTCTGGCTAACGTTGCTTTAGGCATCGCACTTATTTCATCAGGGCTCATAAATAGCTCAGCTGCAGAGATAAAATCTCTGGTGCTTTTTTTATATTCCAGATCAATTCCAACGTTATTGTCGCTCAGTGCAAAGCCGATGAGTGTTTTGCTATGGGTCAGACTAATGTGGGCGGTTGGTAGGTTGTGGATAAGCGGTGTAGAGTGACGCCGTTCCTCTATTTGCCAGTAGCTAAGGGGTTGATTAAATCGCTCGCTCAGTGCCGTGCAGATCAGCAATCGACTGAATAGATATTGTTGCGCTCTGCGAGGATGTTGCAGTTCTTTGTAATAACGTTGTTGCGTGAGAGGCAGTAGAGAAAGGTATTGTTGTGTTTCTTTGTCATGATGCGCTGAGATTCGGTAATACCAGAACTGCAGCGCACTCTTTGTTTCGTTAGCGGGCAAGTTTAACGACATCACCGTTCAGTGCAACACCGGCCATGATAGCACCCGCATGGCATTCGAATTCACTGTTACTGCTGTATTTCTGTTTTTTGTAATAGCTGACAATATTAACGACGGCATTACCCCCTTCGGCTTTGGCTCTTTCTTGTAATGCCAGTAGAGCTGATAGGAATACCCAACGACATGCTTCTCCATCACTTTTGCCAAAAGCATTGGTTTTTTTGTTGGTGGTGAAGTTACCGAAAGAACTTAGTTTTTTAGCGTGTTTTTGGTGGCCGAAATACAATTGAATAGTGGGATCCAGGCGTTCTTTAAAATCAGCAGATTGCATCGCGTCTTCAATTGAGAGCATCAGCTTTGAATCACGGCTGTAAGCCTCTGGGGCGAGCAGTAGAAGGGTCGAGGTTAGCAATGCTATAAACAGTTTCACAGGTTTTTCCTTGAAGATCGTTTCCATTAAGTGCATGGATTATAGGGAGATAAATGATCCGCTTCAATGATCTTTAGGTTGCATCACTGAGGCGAGCAGGTAAAATTCCAGCCTGAAAATTAGGGATAATATTTTAACATATGCGATTAAATGGCTAATGCTACGGTCGTTGACGGAGTAAGTCGCTTGTTACGTTTTAAATTGCAATCATGGAATGCATTTGCCCCAGGACTTGAAAGTCATCATGCTTGGCGCGAATGGCTATTGCATCCATCAGATCTTCCCCTTGAGTTGGGAAAAACATCGCTTAAGCAAATTCCACCCATGCTGAGACGGCGCTTTACCCCGTTGGGCCGGTGTGCCGCTGGTGCCGCTTTACCCGTGTTGAGCGATATCGATGCGATTCCCGGGGTGTTTGCTTCTCGCCATGGTGATACCCCTTTAACGCTGTCTCTGCTTGAAGGTATTGCTAACGGTGAGCCGATGTCGCCAACGGGTTTTAGCCTTGCCGTACATAATGCGCTAAGTGGCTTGTTATCGATTGCGCGAAAAGATGTGAGTGAGGTGACGGCGATTGCGGCAATGGAAAATCTTATTCCTAATGCGCTTATTGAAGCGGCCACACAACTCCAGGAGCAACCTCAGGTGCTCTGTGTCATTTATGATGTGCCGCTGCCTGAGCTTTATCAGGCCTATAGCGATTCTGTCGACTTCCCTTGTGCAGTGGCGATGATTTTAACGCGTGATGAGGGTGATGATCTTGTCGTACAGCGTGAAAATAGCCCGAGTGGTACTGCTCATCACGATGATTTTATCGGACTGCTGAGGGTCTTGTGTGGCTTAGACACGAGTGCCCGCTTCGTTTCAGATTCCAGCGGTTGGCGGGTCAGTCGCGGATGAGGTGCTTGGCTAATCATATTAATCATATTTGGCGTTGGTTCGGTACTGCGTTTAGTTTTTTTGTCTTCGGTCTTGGCGGAATTCTTCTGCCATTATTTGCGGTTCCTGTGCTGTATCTTATACCCGGTAGCAAACGCCAGCGGGAACGTAGAGCTCAGGGCATTATTCATTATTCGTTTCGTTTTTATATTGGCATGATGAAGTGCTTAGGTGTTTTGAGTTATGAACTAGAGGATGTGGATAAGTTGCGTCAGGCTAAATTGATTTTGGCTAACCATCCTTCCCTGATTGATGTCATTTTTTTGATTGCCTTAGTGCCTAATGCCAACTGTGTTGTGAAAGGTGGATTAGTGCGTAACCCTTTTACACGGGGGCCGATTAAGACGGCAGGTTATATTATTAATGAAAATAGTGAAGCGGTTATCCTTGCAGCAGCAGAGGCGTTTGCTAAGGATGATGCCCTTATTATTTTTCCGGAAGGTACACGCACTACGCCACAACAATCATTAAGTCTGAAGCGTGGAGCTGCAAATGTGGCTATTCGAACCGCTGCCAACATCACACCCGTTCTTATCGAGTGTGTTCCGACCACATTGAGCAAAGAAAATCGGTGGTATGATGTGCCGTCCCAAAAAGTTCATTTTCGGATCAAAGTATGTGCAGAAATTCCGGTGGAACCTTATCTAGCTGAGAGTGCACCATCGGTAGCTGCTCGGAAGCTGACAGCGGATTTGACAGAGTATTTTAATAAGGAGTTGGTACTGTATGAGCAATCTGCAGCTGGAAATTAAACAGATGATCATTGAAACATTGGATCTGGAAGATATTGAGCCCGATGAGATCATTGATGACGAACCATTGTTTGTTGACGGTCTTGGGCTTGATTCGATTGATGCGCTAGAGATTGGTTTAGCATTGCAAAAGCGTTATGGCATTAAGCTTAAGGCTGATTCGGAAGATACCCGTGAGCATTTTGCTAGCGTCAATGCGTTGGCTGTTTTAATTGAATCACAACGCACGAGTTAAGAGGTTGGTATGACTGATCAAGAACAAATTTATCAGAAAATCTCGGCGGTGCTTGTTGAGCTGTTTGAGATTGATCCGGCGGCGATACACCCTGGCGCTAATCTGTATCAGGATCTCGATATTGACAGTATCGATGCGGTTGATCTGGTGGTCGAGTTAAAAAAAATGACAGGCAAGAAGATTAAACCTGAAGACTTTAAATCGGTTCGGACTGTGCAGGATGTGGTAACCGAAGTTGAAAAGCTGCTTGGCTGATGTCGATAGCTTTCAAGGCTGGGGTTCTGCTGCTGACACTCGGGTATCCCTTTATCGTTTATTGGGGATTACAGCGTTTTAACGCTGCTCTATTGTTGCCGTTGCTCGCGATGGTGTTGGCGCTGCGGTGGCTGGCGGGGGAGCAGCGTAGCGAACGTAAGGTGATTGTCGCCAGTGCGATAGGCGTGACTTTGATCGCTATTATCGGGGGGATACAGCAGGGTTTGAAGTTTTACCCTGTGCTGGTGAATTTCAGTATGTTGGTTATTTTTGCCAGCAGTCTGTATGCCCGGCAAACGGTGGTTGAAAAAATGGCTCGGCTGAAAGAGCCTGACTTATCGCCACAGGGCGTTGCCTATACCCGTAATGTTACCCGGGTTTGGTGCGCCTTTTTTGTGTTCAATGGCGCGGTGTCTGCGGTGACTGCGGTCTGGGCATCGGAACAGATATGGATGCTGTATAACGGTTTTATCGCTTATATCCTCATCGGTTTACTGATGATAGTTGAATGGATGGTTCGGCAAAGAGTTAAACGGAATTGATGAGCAGATTATTATCACTGGCGGATTGGTTAAACACAGCTCCAGCTGGCACTATTGCCTATACGGCGAATAGCTCGGTCAGTAAATCTGATTTGGAAAGTCGGATTCTCCATTGGATCAATGTGCTGCCGGCTAAAAGTGGTCAGCGTTGGGCGCTCTATCATCAGGATTCAGCGGAATTTCTGGCGATGTTATTGGCGCTTTGGCAGCTCGGTTGTACCGCCTGTGTACCCGGTGATAATCGACCGGCGACCCGTGAGCGGTTAAGTCTTCAAGTACAGGGGTTTGTTGCTGATTTTTTGGATGATGTTGCTCACAGTAAATCAGGGTCAGCGGCTTATAGTGATGGGTCCAGGTTTGCTTGGCAAACTCTTTCTGAAGATTTTCCTGCGCTTGAAATTTATACATCAGGTTCGACCGGGGAACCTAAAGCGATACAGAAAACCGTAGCTCAGCTCGATAGTGAGTTAATGGGATTGGAAACCCTCTGGCCAACTGATCATGAGGCTGTGGTGATTTCAACCGCGACTCATCAGCACTTTTATGGCTTGATTTTTCGTTTGTTATGGCCACTTGCCAGAGGACAACGTTTTGAAACGGAGCAGTGGCAATACACCGAAGACCTGTTTAGCCGCGGGTTACGCTATCCTTCGTTTGCGTTAGTATCGACTCCATCACACCTAGGGCGCTTCAATACTGCTGTCGCATGGGCTGAGGTGGCTGATCGTTGCTGCTCGGTGCTTTCATCTGCAGCGCCTCTGAAACAAAGAGATAGTGTGCAGATTGCCCAATTACTGCAAGCGCCGGTGCGAGAGATTTATGGTAGTTCTGAAACCGGAGCCATTGCGTGGCGACAGCAGTCCTGTAGCGGAGATGAGCCTTGGCAGGCATTACCCGGCGTACAGCTATCACCGACGGATAACGCGCTATTGTTGGTGACTGCCGACCAGTTGGCTGGCGTCGCATTTGAAATGTCGGATCAAGTAGAGTTTATTGCTGAAGGACGGTTTCATCTACGCGGGCGGGTTGATCGGATTGTTAAAGTAGAAGGCAAGCGCGTATCTCTGACCGAAGTGGAACGGATTGTTCAGCAGTCTGATCTGGTTGAGCAAGCTAAGGCTTTGATACTGAACCGTCAGCGAGTGGAGGTTGCTTTAGTGATAGAACTGACTGAAGCGGGCGAGCAGCTGTTAGGCTTGTCAGGCAAGCGAAAACTGCAGCAGCAACTCAAACAGCATCTACAAAACTTTTTTGAACCGGTGTTGTTGCCTCGACGTTGGCGTTTTATTCAACAGATGCCCTATAACGCGCAAGGGAAGTTACCCATGGATAATCTACAAGCGATGTTTATATCGCAAGAGGTGAAATGGCCAAATTTGACGAGTCAGGTGGTGACGGAAAATAGCGCCGAACTGGTTTGTCAAATACCCGCTAATCTTATTTATTTTGATGGGCATTTTGCTGGGAATCCTATCTTGCCCGGTATCGTGCAGGTGCATTGGGCGGAGCATTATGGGCGTCAGTTGCTGTCGCTGGTAGGGCAATTTGATCGGTTAGAGGTTGTTAAGTTTCAGCAGGTTATATTTCCTGAATCGACTATTAATCTGACGCTTGAATATCAACCTGAAAAAGGGAAACTCAATTTTCGTTTCTATTCCGACAAAGGAGCCCACTCCAGTGGCCGGATCTGTTTTAGCTGAAGATGATTTCAAGCCGGTAGTGGTTATTCCGGTGTATAACCATGAAGACGCTATTGGCGTCACGCTGGTGGATGTTTTACGTTTCGGCTATCCCGTTATGCTGGTGGATGATGGTAGTTCGGCTATCTGTCGTGATGTGCTGGTGAAACTATGTGATCAGTATGCTGAGCGGGTCAGTTTGATACGGCTACCCCGCAATAGTGGCAAAGGAGCTGCAGTGAAAGTTGGGCTTCAGCAGGCTCTTGAAGCTGGTTATAGCCATGCGGTGCAGGTCGATGCCGATGGGCAACATGATCTAGAGGATATGCCACTGTTTATGGATACCGCTCAGGCCTCACCTGAGGCGTTGGTTATCGGTTATCCCCGATATGATGAGTCAGTACCAACGCACCGTTATTTAGCTCGCTACCTAACCCATGTTTGGGTGTGGATTAATACCTTGTCATTTTCCGTGAAAGATACGATGTGTGGCTTTCGGGTTTATCCGTTAGCGCAAGTGGTGTCGTTATTGCGAGAAGATGGCTGCGGTGATCGCATGGAGTTCGATACTGAAGTTGTTGTGAGGTGGGTGTGGCAGGGTCTAGCGGTCGAAAACCTGCCGACAAAAGTGCATTATCCGATCGATGGCGTTTCCCATTTTAATGCGGTAAAAGACAATATACTTATTTCGCGGATGCATGCAGGATTATTTTTTGGCATGTTACAGCGCCTCCCGCGACTACTACGGAATAAGTTAAATGGCTGATGCGAAAAAACATTGGTCAGGCGTCGCAGAGGCAGGTTCCTTGCTTGGAATGCGGTTTTTGCTGCTGGTTTATCGGCTATTTGGGCGCTGGGGATTTAGACTGATTTTACTGCCGGTGATAAGTTATTTTTATCTTACTCGGCGTCAAGCAAGGCAGGCGTCGGCTGAATATTTAACTAGGTTATTAAAGACTTTTCCCCAGTGTCATCAGGCGGGTTTGAGCACTGTTCGGCACTTTTGGTGCTTTGGTGAAATATTACTGGATAAACTATTGGTTTGGATGGGGCGCATTCACCGTGAGGATGTTGTTTTTGCAACACCTGAAGTTTTTGAAGAGGTTGACCGAAGTACCCGTGGTGGCGTGATTTTGGTGTCTCATCTGGGAAATACCGAAGTATGTAGTGCGTTGGCTCACCAACTTCCTAATATCAAAATCACTATGCTGGTGCACACTCGCCATGCGGAAAAGTTTAATACTTTGATGCAGCAAACCAATAGCAACGCTTGTATTAATTTGATGCAAGTGACCGATATGACGCCAGCCACGGCGATGCTTTTATCCGAGCGCGTTGCGGCGGGCGAGTATGTGGTTATTGCCGCTGATCGTACACCTGTGAATGGCACTGGCCGTACTTCGACGGTTGATTTCTTAGGTGCTCAAGCTGCTTTTCCTCAAGGGGCCTTTATCCTCGCAGGGTTGTTGGGCTGCCCTGTCTATCTGTTGTTTTGTTTGAAGCATAGGCAGCAATATCACCTTTATTTGGAGTCATTTGCGGCGAAAATCTGCTTCAATCGGCGTAACCGTCGTGAACAACTTCAGAGTGCGGTGCAAGCTTATGCGAAGCGACTAGAGCATTATTGCCAGCTAGCGCCCTTGCAGTGGTTTAATTTCTTTCCTTTTTGGCAAGTAGTGTCGCCTACTGATGAATCCCAGGATTAATGGTTTTATGCAACGAGAGTCGTTTAGGAAATCGTATGATTGAAACAGAGGTTAGCATTGAGATCCCGTTTCATGATGTTGATGTTATGCGGGTTGCTTGGCACGGGCACTACGCTAAATATTTGGAAATCGCCCGTTGTGAGTTGTTCGAGCAGTTTGACTATAACATTCCGCAGATGGAAGCATCAGGTTATGCATGGCCTGTGATCGATATGCGTATTCGTTATGCTCAGCCGTTACGTTTTCAACAGAAAGTTAAGGTAAAGGCAACGTTGGTCGAGTGGGAACATCGATTGAAAGTGAGTTACCTGATCAGTGATGCCGAAACCGGAAAAAGGTTGACGAAAGCCTATACCGTTCAAGTTGCGGTGGATATGAACAGTGGTGAAATGCTTTATGTCTCGCCAGATATTGTGTTGCAAAAGTTGGGGCTGATATCGTGATACGAGGCTGGGTGTTAGGGCTATTATTGGGTTGGTCAATGATTGGGCAAGCTGCGGATTTTACGTTGTTGGAATCCCTCACGAGTGCCCCGCAAACATTACAAGGACGGTTTACCCAAGTTAAGTTGGTTAAAGCCTTGGATGCTCGGTTTGAATCATCCGGCCGTTTTGACTATCAACGGGATAGCTCGATCCGCTGGCATACACTCGAGCCCATCGATAATTTACTTAACTTGACCCCTCAGACTATTTCTAATCAGCAAGGTACTACGGTGCTATCCAAGCTTGATAGCCAACAGAATCCAGTGGTGACTGTTTTCAGTGATATCTTTTTTGGTGTAATGACCGCTCAGTGGCAGACCCTCGCCGAATACTTTGAAATGAATGTTGAGGGTTCTAAACAAGGTTGGACAGTGACATTAATACCTATTGATAGCAGTGTTGAGCAGGTCGTCGCTAAGGTTGAGCTGCGGGGTGATGAGTTGCTGCGAGAGGTGTTGCTTTTCGAAGCGACAGGGGATCAAACACAGATTAAATTTCTTGATTTACAGCCATGATTAGATGGTTGCAGCAGCGATTAATGGCACTGCTATGGCTCATCGTTGTGTTGAGCGTTACGCTGGTTGCGCTGCGACAAGGGCCTACCTTTGATACCAGTTTGATGGCGTTGTTACCCGTCACTGAACAGCGGCCGGAGATTAGTCAGGCAGTCGACCAACTGAGTGCTGATTTTTCGGGGCAGATACTACTGGTCGTTTCGGCGGATGATCGTGATACAGCCCGCCAAGCAGTCACGATGGCGGCGCAACGGTTACAGACATTGTCGGATATTGCTCGTATTGATTGGCAATTGAATGATTCCGCAGAGGCCAGTAATGAACTCTATTCTTTTCGCTTTTCTGTATTAAGTGAGAGTGTCCGCTCTAGACTCATAGCGGGGCAAGGACAACAGCAATATCAAGCCGCCTTGCAGCAACTGTTCAGCCCTTTGTCGGGCCGTGCTTTAGATCCCATTGGCGATCCTTTTGCGCTCTATGCCGATCTACAAATGAGCCGTCAATCGAGTTTACAGATAACCTTGGAACAGGGATTGTTTCGGTTAACCGCCAGTGACAAACCAGCGTATCTGATTCGTCTTGATCTACATCCCGATCCCTTCTCTCTGCCTATACAGCAGCGTGTATTAGCAGTGGTAGGCCCGCTTGATCAAGCCTTAGCATCGCTTGGCGCTCAGCTTTTCCGTTCAGGTTTGATTTGGCATGCCGCTGCGGGGGCTCAGCAGGCCAAAAGTGAAATATCGACGATAGGGGTGGGGTCTATCCTTGGTATTACCTTATTGATATTGTTGGTTTTTAGGCGTTTTAGTGCTTTAGGATCGGTTTTATTGCCGGTCTTAGTCGGCTGCTTAATGGCTGGTGCGGTGACATTGCTCAGTTTCGCGAATATCCACCTGATAACGTTGGCTTTTGGGGCAGGGCTAGTGGGAGTGTCGGTCGATTATGCACTGCATTTTATGTGTGAAAGGCAGGTCCAACCCGCTGATCTAGTAGTGAAAAAGCTATTTGCTGGCTTGTTTTTGGGCTTGGCCTCAAGTGTGATTGCTTATGCCGGGCTTGCCTTAGCTCCGTTTCCGGGTTTACGACAGATGGCGGTGTTTTCCGTGACGGGGTTAATCGCTGCTTGGTTGACCGTCTTGCTGTGGTTGCCGTTGATTAACCGTAACACCTGTCATCGTGCGTTACCTTCTGCTGCATGGTTAAATCGGTGGCGCAAGGGCTATCCGCGTTTGGCATCGCAGCCGTTACTGATGGGCGGTTTTTCCATTGTCGCTCTAATTAGCTTGATGATTATTGGGCAGGGGCAGCCGCAGGATGATATTCGCTTGCTGCAAACCTCTTCGGCAGAACTCTTAAATGAAGACCAGCAGGTACAGCAGTTACTCGGTAATAGTAGTAGTGCGGCATTTATATTGATTACTGCAAACAGTGTGGAAACCGTATTACAAACCGAAGAGCGGCTACGGTCGCAGCTTGATGAGATGGTTAATAGCTCCGAGCTAGCAGGTTATCAGGCTCTATCGAAAATGTTGCCGTCACGACAACGTCAAATTGAAAACAGTGAATTAGCTAGCGAATTATATCGACAATACCTCCCTGAACTCGCCAAGGTGCTGCATTTTTCTGAAACCCAGTTGGAGGCGACTGAAGCCGCGCTAAGGCAAGGGCTGAGCCAGCCGTTAACGCCGTCGGTATGGCGGCATTTAGCGACCAGCGAAGGCTGGCGTCAACTGCTTGTCAGTGATTCTTCCGGTGCTGCGGCGAGTGTTATTCGTTTTACGGGCACGTTGAACCCCGCTCTCAAAGCACAGCTAACGTTATTGGCTGATGCTGAGTCAGGGGTCTATTGGGTTGATCGTGTTGCTAACATCACTGACCTATTGTCAGATTATCGACAGCAGATCATTCAGTGGTTGTTGGTCGCCTATGGGGTGGTTATCGCGCTATTAACTGTGCGATATCGCTATGATTTATGGCGGATTATTCTGCCACCACTGATGGCTTCTTTAATTACCTTTGCAGCTTTGATACTGAGTGATGGTGGTTATAATCTGTTTAATTTGATTGCTTTGATGTTGGTGTTGGGCATCGGCCTTGATATGGGGATTTTTCTCTATGAAGCGGCGGACAGTGATCATACTTGGTTGGCTGTCAGTCTATCCGCCATCACGAGTTTATTGGCGTTTGGTTTATTAACCTTTAGCCAAACTCCCGTACTTTATCATTTTGGCATTATTGTGTTACCCGGACTTTGTTTAGTCTGGCTAATTGCACCACTGATGCGCAGGTCACAATCGGAGATTAAAGAATGACTGTTTCACAGGGATGTTACGACGTCGTTGTTATTGGCGCAGGCCCATCGGGGGCTGTTGCTTCAGCCTTATTGGCGGACTATGGCTACCGAGTGTTGGTGCTGGAAAAAGAACATTTCCCACGTTTTTCAATTGGTGAGAGTCTACTGCCTCAAAGTATGGCCTTCCTCGAACGGGCCGGTATGTTGCAGGCGGTGGTCGAGGCCGGTTTTCAATATAAAAATGGCGCCGCTTTTTCCCGGGCTAACGAATATGACTGTTTTGACTTTCGTGAAAAATTCACCTCAGGTTGGGGGACGACGTTTCAGGTACAGCGAGAACGGTTTGATAAGGTGCTAGCCGATTGCGCTAGTGCGCGCGGAGCTGAGGTTCGTTATGGGCAGACAGTGATTGCCGTCACCTCAATTGAAAAGGGGATGCAAATTGATGTGGTGTCCGACGATGGTTCTATTTTTCAGGTGAGTGCAGGTTTTGTGCTTGATGGCAGTGGCTTTGGCCGGGTCTTACCACGGCTAATGCAATTGGAAAAATCCTCAAGCCTTGCTTCACGGGTGTCACTGTTTACTCATATTGAGGACAATATTCGTGATCATCGTTTCGATCGAAACAAGATTTTGATTACAGTTCACCCCCATCATCCAGCTGTATGGTATTGGTTAATTCCTTTTAGTAACGGACGGGCATCGGTTGGGGTGGTATTACCAAGAGAGACTTATGCTGCGTCTGAGGGCTCTGAAGGTGACATACTGCAGCGATTTATCGCAGAAAGTGGGCTGCTAAATGATTGCCTTGCTCAAGCTAAGTTTGATACTCGTGTTGGTATGGTCGATGGCTATTCCTGCAATGTGGAAAGTCTCTATGGCGACAACTTTGCTTTACTCGGTAATGCCGGTGAGTTTCTTGATCCGGTGTTCTCCTCTGGCGTCACTATCGCTTTAAAGTCGGCCTCGCTTGCTGCTGAGGTGGTGCACCGACAGTTGCAAGGGGTGAAGCCTGATTGGCAAACCGAATATGCCGATCCGTTGATGCGTGGGGTGAATACTTTCAGAACCTTTGTAGAAGGTTGGTATGATGGTCGGTTGCAAGATGTTATTTTTGCAGCGGATAAAAGTGAACAGATTAAGGCGATGATCAGTTCAATTCTTGCCGGTTATGCTTGGGATGAGCAGAACCCTTATGTGCGAGATCCTAGTCGCTTGACGACCTTGGCTGAATTATGTCGAAAATGAAGCTGTTATTCGTATCGTTGCTTGTTCTGTTATTGATGACAGGCTGTAGTGTTATTGGTACTAGTAACCGTCAGGCCGAGATGAAGCTGCTTCAACCCGTTGATGGGCCGTCTCCGGTATTGCTGACGCAACGGGTGACATTAGATAGCTGGGGGCAGCAACAGCAGTTTATTGCGATCGGGCGGTTTACCTATGCCCAGACTCAATTGGTGGCGCTTCTGCCAACGGGGCAACAACTACTCTCTCTTGAGTTTGATGGGCAAGAGTTAACGCAGCGCGCGGCTGCCTCGATTGAGTTGCCGGGTCACGATATACTGGCGTTGATCCAGTTCGCGCTTTGGCCTGATGATACTTTACAACGTAGTTACCGCGCTGAGCAGGGATGGACTGTAGCATTAGCCGATGATCATCGGCAGTTAAGTTACAACGGTAAGCTTTGGCTGGATGTAGAGTATACGGGGCAGCAGGTGAATATAGATAATCAGTTGGCGGGATATCGGGTCATTATAGAGACTCTAGAACAGAAGGAATTGCGACCTTGAAGCGATGTTATCTCAACTCAATGGCGATGCTCAGTGCTTTAGGTGATTCACCGGCACAGGTTTGTGAACGCTTGATATCAGGTCAGCCTGAGTTAACGTTCACGGATCAATTCAGCTCAAGCGAAGTTCTTCCGCTCGGCTTATATGGCGGTACATTACCCGAGATTTCATTTAGTGACACGAAATGGCAGAGTCGTAATAATCGTTTTGCTTTAGCTGCCCTGCAACAGATTCGCAGTGATATTGACGCCGCGGTAAAGCGCTATGGGGCGGATCGTGTAGGTGTCGTTATCGGTACATCGACATCGGGTATTGGCGATAGTGAAGCATTTCTTAGTCATCGGGCGCAGACGGGCCAATTGTCTGATGAATATGATTATGGGCTTCAGGAAATGGGGGCCACCGCCGCTTTTGTAGCAAAGCAATTGAATGTGAACGGGCCAATTTTTGCTATATCGACAGCCTGCTCATCGGGCAGTAAAGCTCTGGCGTCTGCTCGTCGGCTAGTTCGCTCAGGCCTTTGTGATGCCGTGATCGCCGGTGGTGTTGATACATTGTGTCATTTGACCGTGCAGGGATTTTCGTCCCTAGAGGCGGTGAGTAATCAGCCCTGTAATCCGTTTAGCGTCAACCGAAATGGCATCAATATAGGTGAAGCTGCCGCCCTGTTTCTAGTAACAACAGAGGCGCAGGGGGTTGAGCTAGTTGGAGTTGGTGAAAGTTCGGATGCACATCATATTTCTGCACCCGATCCTTCCGGTGGGGGTGCTGTACGCTGTATGTCTGCAGCATTAGCCGATGCCGGCATTGCTGCAGAACAGATTAGTTATATCAATTTACACGGTACGGCGACTGCCTTGAATGATCAAATGGAGGCGCTGGCGGTAGCGGCGGTGTTTGGGTCATCAGCTCAGTGTAGTTCTACCAAACCGTTTACCGGTCACACGCTCGGTGCAGCCGGTGCGCTTGAGGCGGCGATCTGCTGGTTAGCACTACAGGAAGGCTTTACGCCAGTGCATCATTGGGATGGTGTTTACGATCCTGAGTTACCGCCGATCAACCTTGTGACAGAAACAAATACCACTGAGATACCCGAGTATATGTTGAGTAATTCATTTGCTTTTGGTGGCAATAATATATCGTTGATATTAAGAGGGTTGCGATGAAATCTGACTATCAGGTCGCAGATCTCGTCCCTCACTCTGGACGGATGAGCTTGTTAACAGAGATAACAGGTTATGGGGATGATTGGCTGACCGCAGAGGTCGCCATTAATGCAGATAGTATGTTTGCCGATTCTCGAGGGGTGCCCGCGTGGGTTGGGCTGGAGTATTTAGCGCAGGCTATCGGAGCCTATGCGGGTTTACAAGAAAGACTTAAAGGTGAAGCGCCGAAGTTGGGCTTTTTATTGGGCACCCGTAAGTATCTGTGTAGCGCAGATTATTTTCTTTTGGGTGATCGATTGGCACTGAGGGTGATCAGAAATATGCAGGCTGAAAATGGTTTGAGTGCTTTTGAATGTCATTTGCAGGGCCGAGACGTTAGCGCTAGCGCCAGCCTGAATGTCTTTCAGCCTGAGGATGGAGAGCAGTTTTTGAAGGATGCGAATCAATGAAAGGCACAGTATTGGTAACAGGTTCAAGCCGGGGTATCGGTAAAGGCATCGCACTGCGACTCGCTGAAGATGGTTATGATATTGTGCTACATTGTCGAACCCAACGTGAGGATGCCGAAGCGGTGGCAACTCACATTAAGGCGCTAGGACGGCAGGTTCGGATATTACAGTTTGATATTGCTGACCGTGATCAAGCACGGGACGTTTTAGAGCAGGATACAGAGGCATTTGGTGGCTATTACGGGGTTGTCTGTAATGCCGGTGTCGCTCGAGATAATGCCTTTCCTGCGATCCCTGGGGATGAGTGGGATGAGGTGCTTAGAACCAACCTAGATGGTTTTTATAATGTACTTCATCCGGTGATTATGTCGATGATTCGGCGGCGGAAGCCTGGTCGTATTGTGACAATGTCGTCGGTATCCGGTGAAATGGGCAATCGTGGTCAGGTTAATTACAGTGCGGCAAAGGCTGGTATTATTGGTGCAACCAAAGCCCTTGCCGTTGAGTTGGCAAAACGTAAAATCACCGTCAATTGTGTTGCTCCGGGGCTCATCGAAACCGAAATGACCGAGCGGTTGGTGTTGGATGAAGCGATGAAGATGATTCCAATGCAGCGGGTTGGGAGTGTCAGCGAGGTGGCGGGTACTGTCAGTTTTTTAATGTCTGAAGATGCTGGGTATATTACTCGGCAGGTGATTTCGGTTAATGGTGGAATGCATTGATGAAGCGTGTTGTTGTAACGGGAATGGCGGGTTTTTCTCCTATAGGGAATGACTGGCAAACAATTAAGAAAAACCTGCAAGGCGTGAAAACCGGTATTGTCAGAATGGATGAATGGGATATCTATGATGGCCTAAATACTCGTCTTGCGGGCCCTGTTACCGATTTTTCTATGCCCACCCACTATAAACGTAAAGATCTACGTAGTATGGGGCGGGTTGCTCAATTTGGCGTCTACAGTGCTGAGTTAGCGTTGACTGATGCTGGTTTGTTGGGCTCTTCAGAGTTGGGCCAGGGACAAGTCGGGGTCGCGTTTGGTTCGTCTGCCGGAGATACAAATGCTTTTGTCGATTTCGGTAGAATGCTGATAAACCAATCGTCAGATGGTTTAAATGCAAACTCCTATGTCAAGATGATGGCGCATACCGCCCCGGTTAATATAGGCGTCTATTTTGGTATTCGTGGCCGTGTTATTACCACGTCAAGCGCCTGCACATCAGGGAGTCAGGGAATTGGGTACGCGTATGAGGCGATTAAACACGGGCTGCAGCAGGTCATGGTGGCGGGCGGAAGTGAAGGGTTGTGTGCAACCGAGGCGGCTGTTTTTGATACGCTCTTTGCGACCAGCATTGCGAATGATACGCCGGAAAAATCTCCTCGTCCGTTTGATAAAGACCGTGATGGTCTCGTGATCGGTGAGGGGGGTGGCGCTCTTATTCTTGAAGAATTGGAACATGCCTTGAATCGGGGGGCCAATATTCATGCTGAGGTGGTGGGTTTTGGTACAAACTCGGATGGTCAGCATGTAACCCAGCCGAATGCTGAAACAATGGAAACCTCCATTCGGTTGGCGCTCAGCGATGCTAAGCTATCTGCCAGCGATATCGGTTATATCAGTGCTCACGGTACCGCAACCAATCGTGGCGATGTTGCCGAAAGCCATGCAACCGCCGCTGTCTTTAGTGATACGGCACCGATTAGTTCATTGAAGAGTTATACCGGGCATACCCTGGGCGCCTGTGGTGCATTGGAAGCTTGGACTGCCATTGAAATGATGAACGATGATTGGTTTTGTCCAACGGCAAACCTCACCCATGTAGACCCCGAGTGTGCCACTCTAGATTACATTATGGCTGAAGGCCGAAGCATCCATACCGACTATGTCATGAGCAATAACTTTGCGTTTGGCGGAATTAATACCTCTCTCATTTTTAAACGCTGGGAATAGTGAGCAAGTGGGGCAATAGCACTTGCAAGGAAAGCCTTTTCGCGAAAGATTATAAGTATGGTGTCAAGTCCACGGATGAAATAGAAATATTCAGGCATAAAAAAGGGACAGCATACATGCTGTCCCTTTTTAAAAACTACTTTTAGAGTATCAGTCTTGCAATGCCTTGATGATGTCAGGGTGGTTAAACAAACGAGATATCTTAGTTTCGAAGGCCGACACGGCAACGCGAGAGTTTTGCCCAGCGAAGCCTGCCCCTGAAATCTTTTCCTTTCCTGCTGATCGTGACGATGCTGATGCTATTTCCCGGCCTTCACTATCTTTTACCTGCAAGACAAGATCATAAATCAGAGCAATGCTCATCATGACATCTGTCTTCCATTCCGAGACCGTCAAAATTATATTTTTCTGTTGCCCATTATTTTTGATAACACTGGCGACCATCGATGTATCTGGAGAGGAAAAGTAGAGCTTGTTAACTTGGAAACCTGATTTTTCGAGAGAGCGGGTCAACGCATCTGACATATCGTTAGTTAGAGGTTTGCCACTAAGGGTTGTTACCTCGAATGGATTACCAAAACCTCCCCGTTGAAGGCCAATGAAATTAGCGGTTTTATCGCCGTTGATAACATAGCTTCGGTTATCGATAACGCCAAGGCCGACTTTCGCGGTTCCCTTTATTGGTAGAGACATATCGGCTTGTTGATAGTCATATTTATTACCTACGGCACAGCCCGTTAAAATAGATAAACATATAATGGCAATAGAATACTTACACAGTCTCACTGGGACACTCCTTTGTTTTTGCTGAAAATATCAGTCAATACTTCATCGACCATGGCTTCCGGGTTTTTTCTAACCAATGAGGTTCGATATGATCTTCCTGTAGCGAACTGATAGTTAGTCTCAGGATCTCTGAAATTGATATTCAGTTCGAGCATATACATCGTTATATCCCACATCCACTTATCTCGATATTCAACAATGACCTGTGTCGGTTGGGGTGGCGTTGCATTTGTTCCAGAAGTCGCTTGCAAACCCATGCTATTGAGACGATTGGCGATCAGCTTTTCTATGCCTCGATTATCTTTTTCAAACTTGACCACATGAAATGATTTCATTTGCGAGATATCGACTTGGGGATCTACATCAGAGATTAATTGTGAGTTTGAACAGCCGGTAACTAACACCGCAAAGATAGCGGCAATGAACGGTTTGATGAATTGTCGCATAAAAAATATCCTTATTTTATAGAACGTTGATGCTGTAAAGGTTGCTCGTCAGGCAAGAGTGCCTAGATTGACAGCTCCTCCATTCGAGGGGGGGATATTAGCCTGATCGGATTATTACGAACAAGAGGAGGGCAGCATTGTTGTTGATATTTTTACTCATTTTGGAGAGTTGATTATGAGATATCTATACTTTGCCGGTTGATTGTTGTTAGTGTAATTAAATGAAACCATAAAAAAGCCAGCATCGCTGCTGGCTTTTGTTAACGTGGTATACGGCGTCTATTAGAGACGTAGTGCGCCGTCGACCTCGATGCAACGACCGTTTACATAGTCGTTCTGCAGGATGAAGGCAACGGTATTAGCGATCTCTTGTGGCTTACCTAGACGTTTAGCTGGGATAGTCGATTCGACTTTTGCCAGTGCTTCAGGTTTCATGCTCAATACCATTTCGGTACCGATAAAGCCTGGTGCAATAGAAGCCGCACGGATGCCGTAGCGGGCCAGTTCTTTTGCCCAAGTAACAGCCATCGCTTGTACACCGGCTTTAGTGGCCGTGTAGTTCGTCTGGCCCATGTTGCCGTGGCGTGAGATAGATGAGATGTTGATGATGCAGCCTTCGTTGCCCAGTTCAATCATCTTGATTGCGGCTTCACGACCACACAGGAATGTACCGGTCAGGTTAACATCCATTACGAGGTTCCAGTTGTCCAAGCTCATTTTGCTGACAACTTTACCTTCTTTAACCTTGATAAACAGGCCATCACGGGTGATACCCGCATTGTTTACCAGTCCATTGATAGCACCAAAGTCGGCGGCAACATCATTGAACAGTTTAACAACAGAATCTTCGTCAGATACGTTGGCAATATAGCCTCGAGCTTCTACACCGAACTCCATGCACAGACCAATAGTTTCATCTAGACCTTCCTGATCGAGATCGGCGAGGGCAAGTTTTGCGCCTTTTTCTGCGAGTTCCAGTGCCATTGCACGACCCAGACCGCGGCCGCCGCCGGTAATAACAATTACTTTATCTTTCAGTTCCATCAGTTTTACTACCTTATCTTCTATATTTTATTTTCTTTTTTATTATGGCTATTTTGTGCGATGCAAAATGCTTTGGTAAGAACTTATAACGCTTCTGCAAAAAAGTCTACTGATTAAACGGTCAATTGCTTAAAGTGTATAATAAACAATGACTTGTGATGTTAATTTATTGTCCTTTTTTGCCGATTTGTCAGCTTGACAAGTTGTAAAGTATGCAGGTTTAGGTGCGTTTTGATATAGTTTTTTAGTCGTAATGCTGCGAATGCGATTGGTTTTTATGGGGTTGAAAAAACCACAAGAGTCCCTAACTATATTGAATGTTCAGTGTTTTTTCTGATTGCCCTATATGTTGTGCAAAATTTCTATCGGGGCTATTTATTTATCTGTGATGGGCTGTTGAGGGATCGTGGAAAGTAAGTTCAAGATGTCCTCAAGGGGATAAGGCTTACTTTTCTTTTCTCTTAGCGGACACAGGATTGGAGCATTATGCGCTTTCTTCTACTGCTTTTTATTATTATCCCGGTGATTGAAATCACGGTGCTGATTAATGTCGGTCAGGCGATCGGAGCCTGGTATACGGTTGGCTTGGTGTTGTTGTCTGCGTTTATCGGGGTAAACATGCTGCGCTATCAGGGATTGTCTACGCTCGCTCGGGCGCAGGAACGGATGAATACTGGGCAGGTACCCGGTAATGAAATGGTTGAAGGGATTGTGCTGGCGGTGGGCGGTGCTTTATTGCTGACACCGGGGTTTGTTACCGACGTGATTGGCTTTTTGTGTTTGATTCCCTTCACCCGTCAGTGGCTTGTGCGTCAGGCCATGAGTCGTTTTACCATTGTGGCGATGTCGCACCGGCAGGAAAATCCTGACATGGGCGATTCACTGCACCATCGTCAGTATCCGCCACATCATTCGGATGCGGGTAAGCCCGGCGATATTATTGATGGTGATTTTCGTCGCGAAGACTAAAAATATTTTTACTCTGGGTGTTGAAATGTCTTTTGGCGCCCCCACTTAGTGTGTCATCCAAGGATTTGTAGCAACGCTTTGTTGCTGCACTTTATAAAACAAAACTGACTTTTTTTGATCAACGGATCAGGAGAGAGATTCAATGAAAATTCGTCCGCTTCACGACCGTGTGGTTGTTCGCCGTAAAGAAGAAGAAGCAACTACTGCCAGTGGTATTGTGCTGCCAGGTTCTGCTGCTGAAAAGCCTAACCAGGGTGAAGTTCTTGCTGTAGGGACTGGTCGTATTACCAGTACCGGTGAGATCCAAGCTCTGGATGTTAAGGTTGGCGACACTGTGCTGTTTGGTCAGTACGCAGGTTCTAACACCGTTAAAGTTGATGGTGAAGAACTGCTGATCATGAACGAAAGCGATATTTACGGTGTACTGGAAAGCTGAGTTAAAGCTTCTGGTAAGAATTTCTAATTGAATTTTTTTAGACACAGGATTTTTAAAAATGGCTAAAGAAGTACTGTTTGGTAACGATGCTCGCGTACGTATGCTAGCGGGTGTAAACATTCTGGCTGATGCAGTTAAAACCACATTAGGACCTAAAGGTCGTAACGTTGTTTTGGACAAAGCATTCGGCGCTCCTACTGTCACTAAAGACGGCGTATCTGTTGCGAAAGAGATCGAGCTGAAAGATAAGTTCGAAAACATGGGCGCACAGATGGTTAAGGAAGTTGCTTCCCAGGCCAACGATGTTGCCGGTGACGGCACCACTACTGCAACCGTACTGGCTCAGGCTATTGTTAACGAAGGCCTGAAGTCTGTTGCTGCTGGCATGAACCCAATGGATCTGAAGCGCGGCATCGATAAAGCGTCCGCTGCGGTAGTTGAGCAGCTGCGACTGATGTCTGTTCCTTGTGCTGATGGTAAAGCGATCGCTCAGGTCGGTACTATCTCTGCTAACTCTGACGCCCACGTGGGTGACATCATCGCTGAAGCGATGGAAAAAGTTGGTAAAGAAGGTGTTATTACCGTTGAAGAAGGTTCCGGTCTGGAAAACGAACTGGACGTCGTTGAAGGTATGCAGTTCGATCGTGGCTACCTGTCTCCTTACTTCATCAACAACCAAGAAAGCATGAGTGTTGAGCTGGAAAGCCCATACATGCTGATTGTTGATAAAAAAGTATCTAACATCCGTGACCTGCTGCCGATTCTGGAGCAAGTGGCTAAAACTTCTCGTCCGCTGCTGATTATTGCTGAAGATGTTGAAGGCGAAGCGTTGGCAACATTGGTTGTTAACAACATGCGCGGTATCGTTAAAGTCGCTGCGGTTAAAGCGCCTGGCTTCGGCGATCGTCGTAAAGCGATGCTGGAAGATATTGCTATCTTGACCGGCGGTACTGTGATCTCTGAAGAGGTTGGTCTGAGTCTGGATACTGCAACGCTTGAGCAACTGGGTCAGGCTAAGCGCGTCACAATCACGAAAGAAAGCACCACTGTTGTTGACGGTGTTGGCGATCATACTGGCATTGAAGCGCGTGTTTCTCAAATTCGTGCGCAGATGGAAGAAACATCTTCTGACTACGACCGTGAAAAACTGCAAGAGCGTGTGGCCAAATTGGCTGGCGGTGTTGCTGTCATCAAAGTCGGTGCTGCTACCGAAGTTGAGATGAAAGAGAAGAAAGCTCGCGTTGAAGATGCGCTGCATGCAACTCGTGCTGCCGTTGAAGAAGGCGTAGTACCTGGGGGCGGTGTTGCACTGATCCGCGCAATGGACAATGTTGGCGCGCTGCAAGGCGACAACCATGATCAGACTGTTGGTATCGAGCTAGCTTTCCGTGCTCTCGAAGCGCCACTGCGTCAGATCGTTGGTAACGCGGGTGAAGAAGGTTCAGTGATCGTTGCTAACATTCGTGAAAAAGGTACAGGTAACTTCGGTTACAATGCTGCTACCGGTGAATACGGCGATATGATCGAGATGGGTATTCTTGATCCAGCTAAAGTAACTCGTTCTGCACTGCAAGCTGCAGCATCCGTTGCTGGTCTGATGATTACCACTGAAGCGATGATTGCTGATGAGCCATCTGAAGGCGGCGCTGGTATGCCTGATATGGGCGGTATGGGCGGCATGGGTGGTATGGGCGGAATGATGTAATTTTCCCCCACTTAAGCCTCGCTTAGAAGAAAGCCCCGTGTTCTGCACGGGGCTTTTCTTTTGGCAAAAAAACGGCTGAATAGTGTAATATCGACAGATCTGAACTGAAAAATTGGTCTTATAGAGAGTTTTACATGCGTGATCAGGATAAAGATCTGGAGTTACCGAGTTTTGGTCCGGCGGAGCGAGAACTGAATATCAACCCGGGCGTTCATCCGGCGGCATCGCCGCAGCATCGTGAGACAAAAGGGTCGGGGGCTCTGGGCTATTTTATTATGTTGCTGCTCGTGATCGCGGTAGGTGGGCTAGGATACTGGAGCTTTCTGCAGCATCAACAGTTGTTGGCACTTGAGGCTGAACGGGTCAGCGTTGATCAAAAAATAGTCGAACTACAGAAGTTATTTTTGGTGGCGGGTAATAGCGCGGCGCAAACCGGTGAAACCTTACAGAGTCAGGTGGAGAAACAAGCCACGACGACACAGCAGAAATTTACTCAACTGACGGGTGATGTTGCGAAGACACAGGATGAGATCGCCAAGTTGTGGGTGATTGCTCATCAACGTAATACCCCCAAAATTGCCGAATTAGAGACCCAGCTTAAGGCCGCGTTGACTCAGGTTGAGACGCAAACTAAAGCGGTCAGCGATACGGCTGCGCATCTGGCTAAGTTAGATAAACAGTTGAAGGCGGTTGAGGCGAAAGAGAGTGATAATCAGAAGCAGGTTGCGGCTATCAAGCAGAGCGTCGCTTCATTGAGTACCGAGTTTCAGATACTGTCAGAGTCGCTCGAGCGTCAGCAGGCCGAGCAGGGCAAGAGTTTATCCGCTTTGGCTCAACAGGTTAGTGGGTTGAAGAGCAATCAAGGCAGTGCGGCTGGGCTTGAACGGCGGGTCCGGATAAATGAGCAAGCGGTTAAAGCGATCGATGGTTCGCGTTTACAGTTGAATAATGAGTTACTGCAGATCCGCCAGAAACTGAATAACTTACAGTTGAAGGTTGAGAAACTGTAAGTCTTGCACCGCTAAGCATAGGAAAAAGTGATGATTAAAGTTTACGGGGGTGTTTATTCCCGCGCCTGCATGGTGATGTGCACACTCGAGACGTTAGGGCTGGAGTATGAACATATCGCCATGATGCCGCGCAGCGAGCCAACCCAGAGTGCCGATTACCTTGCATTAAACCCCACTGGAAAGCTGCCAACCTTAGTCGATGGCGATTTGGTTCTGTGGGAAAGCCAGGCGATTTTGTTTTATTTAGCGCGTAAATATGGCGCGGGTTTGTTGTGGGTTGATACCCTAGAACAGGAAGCCGACCTTTATCGCTGGAGTCTTTATATTAGCAACCAGCTTGAAGTGCCGGCATTAGCGTTATTGTTGGCGGTGAAGTATGCCCAAGGCGAACCCGATCAGCAGGTGATTGATGCTCAGGCACTGTTACTTAAACGATTTTTACCCACCTTAGAAAGCCATCTGCAGGGCAAAGATTACCTTGTTGGCGATAAACTGACGGTGGCCGACTTTCATGGTGCGGCGGTATTGGCGTGGCCAAAGATGGCAGGATTTGATTATTCGGCGTATCCTGCGGTGGTTCGTTGGATTGAACACATACAGGGATTACCCGTACAACAAAAAGTGATGCAACGCGCCTAAGTTAAAAAATGCCGTTTTTTTATACAGGTTAGTGATTGCGATCCCGATGTTGTAAGGGCAAAATAGTCAGTCATTTTTTGACGAGGAAGACAGCGCTTTAATGGAAATTCGTGCATTTTTTGCGCTGGCCCTGCCGGGTTCTGTGGCTCGATGGTTGGCAGATTACGCTGATACCCTGTGTCAGTATGACAAGCAGATTGAAGTAAATTGGGTCGATGCGGAGTTTTATCATCTGACGCTTTGTTTCCTCGGTGAGATCTCATTAGTGCAGATCGATCAGTTGGAAGGCATCGCCCGGAGTAAATTAGCCGAGGTGCGTTCATTTCAGGTGCATATCGATACTGCCGGCTATTACGCGGTGAGCCAGCAGCTCTCGGTGATTGCTGCGATGGGCGAGGAAGATGAAGAACTGAATAGTCTGAACCGAGCGATGATGGAGATCGCTTTGGAAGCGGGTATTGAGTTTAAAGAGGAAGATTTTAAGCCACATATCACTCTTGGACGCTTACCCGCTAAAAATAAGTTTGTACCGCCACCAGAGTGGCCGTCATTGGATCTTTTTAGTCTGGCTGATTCGGTGATCCTGTTTCAGAGTAGACCGGGCGAACGGGGCTCTATTTATACGCCGCTGTTTGAAATTCCCCTGCAGGACATGGCCTAAGCCAGCTGCAAAATCTAAATTATCAACGTAGTGAATCATGTTTAAACCAGAACTCCTCTCGCCAGCAGGAACGCTGCGCAATATGAAGTATGCCTTTGCTTACGGCGCCGACGCGGTTTATGCCGGTCAGCCTCGTTATAGTCTGCGGGTGCGTAATAACGATTTTAATCTGGATAACCTGCGTGAGGGGATTGAAATCGCTCACGGGCAGGGTAAAAAACTGTATGTGGCCAGTAACATTATGCCCCATAACAGTAAGTTGAAAACCTACATTGATGATCTGCGCCCGGTGATAGAGATGGGACCGGATGCATTGATTATGTCTGATCCCGGTTTGATTTTGATGGTCAAAGAGCAATGGCCGGATGTGCCTATCCATCTGTCTGTGCAGAGTAATACCATGAACTGGGCCAGTGTTAAGTTTTGGCATCAGGCGGGTATTGAACGGATTATTATGTCCCGTGAACTATCCCTCGATGAGATTGCTGAGATTCGCGAGAAGTGTCCTGAGATCGAACTGGAAGTATTTGTTCACGGTTCACTCTGTATTGCCTATTCTGGCCGCTGTTTGTTATCCGGTTATATCAATCATCGTGATCCAAACCAAGGTACCTGCACGAACTCCTGTCGCTGGAAATACGATGCACATGAAGCCACCCAAGGCGACAATGGCGATTTGATCCCGGTGCAGAATTTTGATCCGAACGAAGCGCTAGTACAGCCGGCGCTGGGTGAAGGTGAACCGACCAACAAAATGTACCTGCTGCAGGAAGAAACTCGTCCCGGTGAGTTTATGCCTGCGTTTGAAGATGAACACGGCACCTATATCATGAACTCGAAAGACCTGCGGGCAATTCAGCATGTCCACAGACTGACGGAGATGGGGATACACTCGCTTAAAATCGAAGGACGGACTAAGTCCCATTATTATGTGGCGCGTACCGCGCAGGCCTACCGTAAGGCGATTGATGATGCCGTTGCGGGCCGTCCGTTTGATATGCGCTTGATGGATACCTTAGAGAACCTAGCGAACCGGGGTTATACCGAAGGCTTTTATCGTCGCCATGTGCACGATGAATATCAGAACTATGAAACCGGCAACTCCGTGGGGGTGCACCAGCAGTTTGTTGGTGAGGTGATTGGTCAAGATAAGCAAAAGGGTACGCTGGATATCGAAGTGAAGAACCGCTTTATGGTGGGTGACACACTGGAATTGATGACCCCCTCGGGTAATCGCAAATTCAAATTGGAACACCTCGAAAACCTTAAGGGTGAAGTGCGGGATTGCGCGCCGGGTTCTGGCCATAAAGTGCGTTTGCCCTTGGATATCGATGTCGATCTGGAGTATGCATTGTTAATGCGGGATCTACCGAATGCACCTAAGTTTGAAAGTGGTCAGTAAATAACGGCACCGCGATATGAAAAGGTATCTAGAGATACCTTTTTTTTACATTATTTTTTATAGCATTGATGATCGTTTATTCGAGTACGGTTGGGGTTGATGAAATACGATAAGTACTCACTGGGTCGAGCATTGCGCCCTTTTTCTTTTTCGGTGGCACTGATTACTTGTTTAGTCGGTATTGTGAGTGCGGCGGATACCGCTGGATTTAGTTATCCGGTGGCCTCTCTTATTCTTTTAGGGGCATTGTTGCTGCAAGCCTCCGTTAACCTGATTAATGATCATGCTGATCTGCAGTACCTGACGGATAGGGTTGTGCGCGCAAAGATCGTGCGCAATTTTAGGCTAGGATTAGGCTGTCTACTAGTGGCGGCTGCGGTGGGTATCTATCTGATCAGTTATGCGGGGCTGGGCTTATTAGCGTTGCTCTTGGTTGGTTTAGCGGGAGCGCTGGGCTATACCGTCGAGCCGATTAACTTTAAGCGCCGCGGACTGGCGGTGGTGTTAGTGTTTTGGCTGATGGGTGTGCTGATGGTGTGCGGCAGTTACTATATTCTCGCCGGTGAGATCAATTGGCTGATCTTTTGGCGTTCGGTGCCGGTCAGCTTGATCAGTTCGCTGTTGTTGCTGGCCAATGAGATCCGGGATGTCATCAGTGATGAGCAAGAGGGTATTCGTACTTTAACGGTTCGATTGGGCCTGCACCGTGCGCGAGTGTTATATCTGACGTTGCTGGCGAGTGTGATGGTTATCGCGACTGTGCTCTGGAGCTTGGGGGCAATATCGGGTTTCTGGTGGTTGGCGAGTTTACCGATGATCTGGCTATTATATAAACAGCAACAAGATGATGCCGGTCGAGCTTCCCTACCTCCGGCCAGCGGACGGTTTTTTATGCTATTTGGATTGTTGTATTGCCTGAGTCTGTAAACCGCACGATTTTGTCAATTCGGTAGGTTTGCTGTGCGCTGTTTTATACTAAGGCCGGGCACCGCCTGTGGATTAAATTAGTGTATAATTCCGCAGCAACTTTATAGAACGATGTACAGAACAACGAATAAAAAGCTGGTGTTTAGTGTTATCCACCGACTTTACTCAACACTGTTAAGGGTTACGCAGAGAGCCCTCAACCTCGACAAGAGCCTGAAATTGCGGAGTCAATAATGAGCGTAATTCGCCAAGACGATTTCATCAGTAGCATTGCAGATTCGCTGCAGTTTATCTCCTACTACCACCCGATTGATTTTATTCAAGGCGTGCATGAAGCCTATCTGAAGGAACAGAACCCAGCGGCGAAAGACGCGATGGCTCAAATCCTGATTAACTCCCGTATGTGTGCCGAAGGCAAACGTCCTATCTGTCAGGATACCGGTATTGTGACGGTGTTCCTGAAAGTCGGCATGAACGTGACCTGGGACGCGCAGATGAACGTTACCGATATGGTTAACGAAGGTGTTCGTCGTGCTTACACGCATCCAGATAACGTACTGCGTGCCTCTATTTTGGCCGATCCTGCCGGTAAGCGTCAGAATACTAAAGACAACACGCCAGCGGTGATTCATTACGAAATCGTTGAAGGTGATGAAGTTGAAGTGCATGTGGCAGCGAAAGGCGGCGGTTCGGAAAACAAATCTAAGATGGTGATGCTGAACCCATCGGACAGTATTGTTGATTGGATCGTGAAAACTGTACCTACCATGGGCGCTGGCTGGTGTCCGCCGGGCATGCTGGGTATTGGTATTGGCGGCACCGCTGAAAAAGCGGCGGTGATGGCGAAAGAATCTCTGATGGATCCTATCGATATCCATGAGCTGCGTGAACGTGGCCCGCAAAACCGTGTCGAAGAGCTACGTTTGGAAATCATGGATGCCGTTAACGGTCTCGGTATTGGTGCTCAAGGACTCGGTGGTCTGACAACCGTATTGGATGTGAAGATCATGGATTATCCAACTCATGCGGCATCATTGCCGGTGTGTATGATCCCGAACTGTGCGGCGACCCGTCATACGCACTTTAAACTCAACGGCAATGGCCCAGCGGTACTCACGCCACCAAGCCTTGATCAATGGCCTGAAGTGACCTTCGAAGTGGGTTCTAACACCCGTCGCGTCGATCTTGATACCGTGACGCCTGAAGATGTCTTGAGTTGGGAGCCCGGTGAAACGGTGCTGTTGAACGGTAAAATGCTGACCGGACGTGATGCTGCGCATAAGCGTATGGTCGAGATGCTTAACAACGGTGAAACTCTGCCGGTTGATCTGAAAGGCCGCTTTATCTATTACGTGGGTCCTGTTGACCCCGTACGTGACGAAATTGTAGGGCCTGCAGGTCCGACAACGGCGACGCGGATGGATAAATTCACTCGTCAGATTATCGAAAGCACTGGGCTGCTGGGTATGATTGGTAAATCCGAGCGTGGTCCGGTGGCTATTGATGCTATTCGTGATAACAAAGCGGTTTATCTGATGGCCGTTGGCGGTGCTGCTTATTTGGTGTCTAAAGCGATCACCAGTGCTAAGGTGCTGGCATTCCCTGAGATGGGTATGGAAGCGATCTATGAGTTCGAAGTGAAAGATATGCCGGTTACTGTCGCTGTAGACTCGAACGGTATTTCGGTTCACAACACAGGCCCTGCTAAGTGGAAGAAGATCATCGCCGAACAGGTCTGATCTTTAATCTGCATGATGAAACGCGGCTTCGGCCGCGTTTTTTGTATCTGTCAGGTGGCAAAGTAGGCCGTTAGTCGCTAAAAAAGGGCACACAAGTAGTAGGTTATTACGGACTCTCCAATCGTATAATTTTCAGACCCGTATAAATTACGATGAGAGTACCTGATGATGAAGAAAGTAATACTTAAGTTGCTATCTGCCGCCGCTATGGCCGGTGTGATGGTCTCTTCTGTGCAGGCAGATGAAGCGGCAATGGCTGCTGCCGGTGCAGAGGTTTTTAAACGCTGTCAGGCTTGTCACTCTGCTGACAGTAGCAAGAATGCTTTTGGCCCGAGCTTGACCGGCGTGGTAGGTAGACAGGCAGCATCGTTGCCCCGTTTTGCTTACTCAGAAGCGTTGCAAAAGTCTGGTATCACCTGGACCGAAAGCAATCTGCGACAGTGGGTGGCTGACAATACAAAATTGGTACCGGGCACACGCATGCGGCATGTGTCTATTACCGATCTGGCCGAGCAGGATTATCTGATCGCCTATCTGAAGACGTTATAGTCATCAGTACAGCGGGAGCGATTCCCGCTGTTTTTTATCATTTAAATCGATCCGTTTCGGTAGGTGTTAGGCGCACTTGGTCGATTGGCTCAGGCGGTTTTTTATCGCCATATAACGTGGCATCGGGCCGACATCTTCGTACACGGGATCACCTTCCTCCATTCGTATAATTTTAGTACCCGCCCGGTATGGCATCTTTTCTTCGGCATCGAGTAACACGGTGTGTAGTAGCTCGGCAACCAGTTCTTCTTCAGATAGGTGAAACAGCTCAGCTAAGGCCTGTACTTTAAGTTTGTCCTCTTCGTTGATTGCAAAATTACAATCAACTCGTTTACGCTTTTCAGTCGATTGTTCTTCCAATGTATTGAGAAGATTGGCCACATGGTTATTGGGCATAGTCTGGTTCCCCTGTTAATACTGTCCTATATACCATAGTTGACAGAAATAGTTGGGTAAATGCTGAATTCAAAAATCAACGTATTACCGGTATTGGTTGTCATTACTATATAGCGGCATTATGACTTTAAACTGAATATGCGATGGGTCGAAAACGGCAAGCGGCTGAAGTTCGAGTGCTAGATTCGACTGATAATCTGACTTAGGTGTTGTCGTTGATCGTTAATACACCATTTTAAGTAGTAAGTTTTGTCGCGCGCTAGCTGACGATAGAATATCTCGATAAGTTCGCTTAACCATTTTATTTTGATCTATTAACGCTTTGTTTTTTATCTGTTTTTAAATAAAAAGACGGTCTGGTATCGCTTACTCGGTTGAGTTTTTGGCGTGTTGCACTTGGCTATTAGGCAACAGATTTCTCTTAATAAGAAGGTCTTAGGCCTCTGCTGGCTCATGACTGGCGTGGCGGGTGTAGAAATAAAAACATATGGTATAGGCAGAAGGGGAATATCAGTGCTGCTGATAAGGGACGCAAATTGCATTTGCACTGTATTGACCTAAGTTTAAGTTGTTCTCTCATTTTCATCGTTTATTCAGTGTCATTGTGGTGCAGGTATAGGGAGCTTTAATCCGAACAGGTGCGAGATGAATATATCCCAACGGACTATTTTTAAGTGTTTGAGTTTCGCCCTGTTGCTTGGGCCATTCTGCTGGGCCACACCGGCCTCTGCTGAGATCAAATTGAGTTTCGGTGTTTATACTGCAGATAAACCCACGGTTGTAGTAAAGACATTCAAGCCATTGCTTAAGTTGTTGGAACGCTCTGTGGCGAAGACGCTCGGTGAGCCGGTGAAAATTAAACTGCAAGTCGCCAGCACCTATGCCGGTGGTATTGATGATATCAGTACGGGAAAAGTTGATTTTTCGCGTCTAGGTCCTGCCTCCTATATCAAGGCCAAGAGTTTACAACCCGATATTCACATTCTTGCGCTCGAAGCTAAAAACGGGCAAAAGCTTTTTCGTGGAGTGATCGCGGTGGCGGAAAATAGCTCGATCAAAGATGTCGCCGATCTAAAAGGCAAGCGTTTTGCTTTTGGTGATGAACGCTCCACCATTGGTCGCTATCTGGTGCAGTTGTATCTCTTTGAAAAACAGTTACAGGCGGCTGATCTTGCGTACTATGAGTATCTCGGGCGGCACGATAAAGTCGGTGCGGCGGTCGCCTCCGGGCAATTCGATGCGGGAGCGTTGAAACAAAGTACCTATAAGCGTCTAGTCGATAACGGTGCGGCATTGCGGGTTTTAGCCACCTTTCATAATGTGACTAAACCCTGGATAGCACGCGCGGGCCTTGATGAGCGAATAGTGTCTGCGCTTAAAGCGAGCTTACTTGAGATCTCAGATCCTATGGCGCTCGAAGCGCTACAAAAAGATGGTTTTGTTGATGGAAATGATACCGATTATGCGATTATAAGGAGAGCTATTGACCAAAATCCACGTTTTTTTAATCAGTCTTACTGACCTGCGAATGGGCTGTTAGCATGGGCTTTTTAGAGGCTAAGTCTCAGCAGGAAGCTGTTGCCACTCAGCAAAGGTTGCTGCCTCAAGGGATGTCGGAGAAAGTTGCTATCTTTCTTAAACGGCCGCCGTTATGGATCAAAATTATGTTGTCGCTGTTGCTGACATTGATCTTGGTGGTATTGGCGGTTGGTGAGCTTATGCGTCTACAGCTTCAAGCAGACTATTCGGCAAGCTTGCGCAGCACCAGCGAGGACACCTTTCTATTGCTGACTGCCGCGGCGCTCGAACCAGTGATTAGCGAAGATATTCCACAGCTGCGTAGTATCGTCAATGAAACCGCTCGATTACAGCCGGACATCCATGCTATCCGAGTCGTGAATGAAGAGGGGGTTTTGCTGGCTTCATCCTCTCGTGATGCAGACAAAGTGAGGCATCACCTCGTGAGCTTCTCCAAAGAGCTAATCTTTGAGTCTGAGTTGTTTGGAGTGTTGTCAATTGACTGGAGCACCGAACGCCTCGATAACGAGGTGATACATCATATTAATATGATGCGTTACTGGGTGATTGCGTCATTACTCACATTAACCCTGATTATTCTGGTGTTGATCCATTTCTTTGCTGTTCGCCCGATCGGTAAAATTCATCAACACCTGCTAGCCCTCAATCGAGGTAATTTAAAAAGCCGTATCGATATCCATTGTTCACGCGAACTGTCGCTGCTGAGTAATGCGGTCAATAACCTTGCGGATGCGTTGGCGATGCAGAAACTGCGGGAAGCGGAGCTTGAGTCAGCTCGGCGAGAGTTATTCGAAGCCAAAGAGATTGCCGAAATTACCCTACACTCCATCGGCGATGGTGTCATTTCGACCGATGTTGATGGCAATGTGCAGTACCTCAACCCGATCAGTGAACGATTAACCGGCTGGCGTACCGACGAAGCCCGTGGCCAGCCGATTGAAAAGGTGTTTAACCTTATTGATGAGATCACTCGTAACGCCTTGCCCTGTATTATCCGTCGCTGTTTAGAAGGCACTGAGACCGTCGCGTCTGAGAGCCATCCGTTGCTCATTGGCAGGAACGGGCTGGAGTCCGCAATTGATAATGCCGGTTCTCCTATTCGCAGCCGCAGTGGTGAGGTTATCGGTGCGGTGATGGTCTTCCATGATGTGACCGCATCCCGAAATATGACCCGTGAACTGCAATATCAAGCCGCTCACGATAGTCTGACCGATCTGATCAACCGCAAAGAGTTTGATCGACAACTGTTTCAGTATCGGGAAGACCTGCGTCACAAGGATCAGCGGCATACGCTGTTATATATCGATCTTGATCAATTTAAAATTGTGAATGACACCTGTGGTCATGCGGCTGGGGATGCGCTGTTACAGCAGTTGTCGCAGCTTATCGGCAACGAGCTTCGTCGAGGAGATATTTTTGCTCGGCTTGGCGGCGATGAATTCGGAATCTTGCTCAACGAGTGTCCGCTGTCGTTCGGTATCGAGATTGCGGAATCGATCCGTCGATCGGTCGAGCGCTTCAGGTTTGTTTGGAATGATATTGGTTTTTCTATCGGATCGAGTATTGGCATAGTGGCGATCACTTCGACATCTGCCGATGCTGCGCGCCTGCTTGAGCAAGCAGATGAAGCCTGTTATTCGGCGAAGGAGCTCGGTCGAAACCGATATCATGTGTACACCGCTAAAGATGACCAGGTGATCGGTCGCCAAGGTGAGATGAACTGGCTCGGTAAAGTAAATGCGGCGCTCGCAGAAGACCGCTTGGTGCTATATCAGCAAACTATTTTACCGTTGCAACAGGGAGGTTGTAGTGAAAACCATATTGAAATCTTGGTTCGTTTGGTTGAACCCGATGGTAGCTTGGTGCTCCCCTGCGCCTTTATTCCCGCTGCCGAGCGCTATGGGCTGATGCCTAAGGTTGATCACTGGGTTGTGAGCCACACGATGGATTGGTTTAGGCGGAATCCAGAAAAAATGAAGGCGTTGGTGCTGTGCAATATCAATCTATCGGGTAAATCGTTGTCGGATGATGCGTTGCTTAGCTACATCGAAGCGCAGCTTGATTCGCCCGAAATTGATGCCAGTAAGTTCTGTTTTGAACTAACAGAAACCGCGGCCGTATCGAACTTAGCCTTGGCGCTCAACTTTATCCAGCGACTCAAACAGAAGGGATGTCTGTTCGCGTTGGATGATTTTGGTAGTGGCATGTCTTCTTTTGGCTATTTAAAAATTCTACCGGTCGATTATCTAAAAATTGATGGCATGTTTGTCAAAGATATCGTCCACGACAAGACCAGCCGCACCATGGTGGCATCGATCAACGAAGTTGGCCATGTTATGGGCAAGCGTACTATTGCCGAGTTTGTTGAAAACGACGAAATACTCGAACATCTAAGAGAGATGGGCGTCGATTTCGCACAGGGCTACTGCATCTCACGGCCGGCCGCGCTGGAATAAGAGTATTGTGGTCGAGAATTTCTCGGTGATCGCTTTGAGTGTCAGCGCGTTGTTTGGTTTTAATATTCCCTTTTCGTTCCTATCTTTAATTTCGATTCCCTCGTTGTTTAGGGCTGTTTTTAGCCGTAAAACATAAACAATAAAAGCCTAATGTCATGCCTATTATATTTTGTGACTATCGGTCATAATCTGACTATTAGTTCTTATGGGTGTGTAAATCGTATGAATGATCGTAAAGCGAGAGAGTTTGCGCGCCGTGAACAGGATATTCTCGATGCGACGCTGGCGTTATTATTGGGTGAACAATGGGAAACCCTCAGCGTCGATAAAATTGCGCGGCATACGGGGATTGGTAAAGGCACCGTTTACAAGCATTTTGGCTGTAAAGATGATATTTACGCCCGGTTATTATTGGATAATTACCAGCGCATATTGATGCACTTTCAACAGATAGCGGCGGATAAAAGCTTAACCGGAGTGCAACAGGTGCGTCGTATGCTGATATACGCATTTGAGCATCATCGGGATAATATTGCTGAGCAACGCATGCATGTGCACTTTATTCAGAATGCGTTTCGTGAACGTCTTAGTGGTACTTATCAACAGCAACTCATAGAGAATGAGCAACACTTTACCGCAGCCTTTGGCCAAGCGATCCAGCAAGGCATTGCCGAGGGCGATGTTAATCCGGATATGCCACTCGATGTGATGATGGCGGGTATGAAAGCGACGTTTGAAGGCGCCATGATTATGCTACAAGAAGATAGCGGTTGTTATCAGTCGTTGATACAGACCAGAGAACAACAAAACACCTATATGAACCATGTGGTTGATTACATGATCGCCGCCCTTATCCGTCAGCCAATCGGTGAGCAGAAATGAAGATGAATAAATCAGTCTTAATGGCCGTTATTGTTGCTATCGTGATTGCTGTGTGGATGGCATCGGGTATGCAAAAAGAGGCAGAGCCTGCGCCACAAGCGCCATCAGACCAAGATAAGTCGCTAATGAAAGTTAAAGTTGAACATTCGAGCGCGAATCGAGTGCAACAGTTCGTTTTGGTGCAAGGGCATGTCGAGGCGAATCGATCTATCGATATCAAAGTAGAGGTTGATGGCCGTGTTGCGGCACTGATGGTCGATGAGGGGCAACGTGTGAAGGCCGGGGATCAGCTGATGCAATTATCGGCTGATTATCGTACCGCGCAGTTGGCCGAAGCTAAGGCTGTGTTAGCCCAGCGCAAAAGTGATTTGGCCGCCAGCCGTCAGTTGAAAACCCGCGGCTTACAATCCGAGAGTAAACTGTTTGCCGATGAAGCGGCGGTGCAGGCAGCCGAAGCGCAGCTGGCAAAAGCACGTTATGAGTCACAGGGTACACGCATTGAAGCGCCTTTTGCTGGGGTGCTAAATAAGCGTATGGTTGAACTCGGTGACTATATGAAAGTCGGTGATGTACTGGGCGAGTTGGTTGACGATGGCACGGTTAAAGTGACCGCTCAAGTGCCGCAGCACAGCGTCGGGCGCTTGGTCGAAAACCAGACGGTTCAGGTTGTTCTGAGTAATGGCCAGGAGATGACCGGCAGATTAAGTTTTATTGCCCCGGTTGCCGATGCGGTTACCCGCAGTTACCGGGTTGAAGTACAGATTCCGAATCCGTCGCACCAGCGTATTATTGGTTTGTCGGCAAGCCTGCAACTGCCTGCTGGTGAAGCGCTCGGCCACCTTTTACCCGGTTCGGTTCTAGGATTAGATGCTGCAGGTAATCTGCAAGTAAAGTTGGTTGATGACAATAATCGGGTCGTTACCGTGCCGGTCGAGATTATCCGCACCGATACGGAGGGATTCTGGCTGAGCGGCTTAGATAATGAGGTGCGCATTATCACCATCGGGCAAGATTTTGTTGCCGTTGGGGAAGAGGTTGAACCGGTAAGCGATACTGAATTGGCGCCGGCATCCGCCAATGACGCGCCGCTGCAGGAGGGTTGATCGATGATTGCAGCCTTGATTGCCGCGGCGATAGACCGTAGCCGCACCACGATTCTTATTCTGCTGTTTTTTCTTATTGGCGGGATGGCCGCGTTCCAGAGCATCCCTAAAGAAGCCGAGCCCGATGTGGCGATTCCCATTATTTATGTCTCTATTGGTTATGAAGGTATTTCGCCGGATGATGCGGTGCGCTTGTTGGTGCGGCCGATGGAGAAAGAGCTGAAATCGATCGAGGGCATTAAAGAGATGCGTTCGATCGGCTCCGAAGGGCATGCATCCGTTACCCTTGAGTTTGATGCCGGGTTCGATAGTGACACCGCACTGCAGGATGTGCGTGAAAAAGTCGATATTGCCAAGGGTAAGTTACCTTCCGGTGCCGACGAACCGCAAATTCATGAGGTTAACGTCGCGCTGTTTCCGGTGTTGAATATTGCTATTTCGGGTCCCGTTTCCGAGCGCCTAAAACTTAAAGTCGCTAAAGATCTGAAAGATGAAATTGAAGGGGTTGCGGGGGTGCTTGAAGTCGATATCGGCGGCGAGCGTGAAGAGTTAATGGAGATCCTGATTGAGCCGCAATTACTCGAAAGCTATCAACTGAACTTTGAAACGGTGCTGAACGTTGTGGCTCAGAATAACCAGTTGGTCGCGGCGGGTGCGGTTGATACGGGCAGTGGGCGGCAAGTATTGAAGGTGCCTGGGGTGGTCTCCGATTTGGACGATATGCTCAATATGCCGATAAAGTCTGACGCTGGCACCGTTGTGACGGTTGGCGATGTGGCCACTATCCGTAAAACCTATAAAGACCCTGAAGGCTTTGCTCGCGTGGGTGGCGGTGATGCTATGGTGCTGGAAGTTAAGAAAAAAGTTGGCGCCAATATTATCGAAACAATCGAATCAGTGCAGGCGATTGTGGCAGAGCGGAGCCAGTTTTGGCCGCAGGGTTTACAGTATTCCTATATTTTGGATCAATCCACTCAGACACGCACCATGCTGAGAGATCTGATGAATAATGTCTTAAGTGGCATTGTGTTGGTTATGATCGTGGTCTTAGCGGTGATGGGATTGCGCACCTCATTGCTGGTGGGCTTGGCGATTCCAGGCTCTTTTCTGGCCAGTATGATGGTGCTGAATCTAATCGGTTTCACGCTTAATATCGTGGTGTTATTCAGCCTGATTTTAGTGGTTGGTATGTTGGTCGATGGCGCTATTGTCGTTGCTGAACTGGCCGAACGCCGCATGAGTCAGGGGCTGAGTGCTCGAGAGTCTTTTCGTTATGCGGCATCTCGGATGGCGTGGCCGGTAATTGCCGGGACGGCGACCACCTTGGTGGTATTTATGCCGTTGATGTTTTGGCCGGGGGTGATCGGTGAGTTTATGAAATACTTACCGGCAACGGTGGTGGTGTGTCTCACGGCATCTCTGTTTATGGCATTGATTTTTCTTCCGGTGCTCGGCGCCATCAGTGTGCGTAAACAAGCGGGCACCATTGGTAGTGATGAATACGAACTGCCGCAAACCCCCGTGAACCGCGCTTATACACGATTGATGGCTAAGCTGCTGCACTATCCAATTACGGTGCTGCTGGTGGTCTTGATGGCGCTCGGCAGCAGCTATGCCGCCTATGGTGTGTTTGGCAAAGGGGTGGAGTTTTTCCCCGATGTTGAGCCTGAAATGGTGTTGATTAACTTACATGCGCGGGGCGATTTATCCATCTATGAAAAAGATGCACTGTTAAAGCAGGTCGAAGCCCGAGTGATGGATGTTCCCGGTCTTAAGTCGATTTATGCCCGCAGCTTCAATCAAGCCTCTAATGATACCGCTGAAGATGTTATTGGGGTGATTCAGTTTCAGTTAGATGATTGGGACACGCGGCCAAAAGCCGCCGAGATTCTGGCCCTGCTACATAAGCGAACAGCGGACCTACCGGGTATTAAAGTCGAAACCCGCAAAGCAGAAAGTGGCCCGAATTCAGGTAAGCCGATTAAGCTGTTGGTCAGTGGTTATGACAGCGAAGTACTCTATCAAACGGTCGCGGATATTCGTCAGATGATGATAGAGATGGGCGGCTTTTCCGGGGCAGAAGATGACCGACCATTGCCGGGGATTGAGTGGCGGATTCTCGTTGATCGGGAGGAAGCCGGTCGTTATGGTGCCAGCATTGCCCTCGTTGGGCAGGCGGTTCGTTTGATCACCAACGGTATTAAAGTCACGGATTATCGTCCCGACACCTCTGACGATGAGGTGGATATTATGATCCGTTTCCCCGAGGATAAACGCAATATTGATCAGTTGAGGCAGATGCAGCTGAGCACCAGCTTTGGCATGGTGCCAATGTCTAACTTTATTGAACTTGAGCCCGCGCCGAAAACGGGGATGTTGAAACGGGTCGATAGTCGCCGAGTGATTACTATTCAGGCGGATGCGCAAGATGGCTATCTGGTTAATGATTTGGTGGTCGCGATGCAAAAGCGTTTCGCGCAGCATACCTTTGACCCTCAGGTGCGTTTAACCTTTAAAGGTGAAGATGAACAGCAGAAAGAGACCGGTGACTTTTTGGTCAGCGCGTTTGGCACCGCACTGTTTTTGATGGCTTTGATACTGGTTACTCAGTTCAACAGTTTATACCAAGCGGGATTAGTGTTGTCGGCTATCGTTTTTTCTACCGCCGGGGTGTTGATCGGTTTGATGGTGGCGGGGCAAACATTTGGGATTGTTATGGTGGGTGTAGGTATCATCGCTTTAGCCGGTATTGTTGTGAATAATAATATCGTGCTGATCGACTGTTATAACGATCTGCGTAAGCAGGGGCGGTCTCCCTATGATGCGGCGTTACAAACCGGTAGTTTGCGTTTACGCCCGGTAATGCTGACAGCGATCACCACGGTGCTCGGTTTGCTACCGATGGTGTTGTCGATGAATATCGACCTGCTGAATCGGGATATCAGTTTTGGTGCGCCATCAACCCAGTGGTGGACCCAGCTCGCCAGTGCGATTGCCGGTGGGCTGTCGTTTGCTACCATACTGACGTTGTTCTTAACACCTTGTTTGCTGGTGTTAGGTGAGCGAAGGCTGTTTAAAAAGCGAGAATAGACACGTGCTGTGAGCTAATGAGCGGCACAGTCGTACTTACCGACTGGCCGCTTTAGCGAAGTTTTTTACGCCGTGATTATTTCAGCAAAAAGCCTTTTTCTTTCAGGAATGCGAGCATGTGTGGCCGTGCTTCTTTAACGAGCATGCCGGACATCTGTTCGCTCCACGTCATCTCTTTATTGCCACCGGTGCGGGTTTGGTAATATTCGCGCACTGATTTGTCGTAATCGGCGATGGTTTCCTGATTACCGTTGTCGTTATAGCTATCTTGTTTGAGCACAACTTCAACCGGCAGGCGTGGTTTAACCTCTGGATCCTGATCAGGATAACCGAGGCAGAGGCCAAACACAGGATAAACCAGTTCAGGCAGGTCGAGCAGCTCTGCAACGCGGGCGATCTGGTTGCGGATACCGCCAATATAGACGATGCCGAGACCAAGAGATTCCGCTGCAACGGTCACGTTTTGCGCGAATAGGCCAACATCAACGGTGGCGGTAATAAACTGCTCGGTGAAGCCTGAGTTGATTTCGGCATCATTCATCTCGCAAGCCAGTTTCAGTCGCTGCATATCGGCACAAAAAACCAGAAAAACCGGAGCTTGACCGACATAGGCCTGACCGCCAGAGCATTCCACTAGTTGGTTGCGCTTGTCCTGATCATTGACCTGAATAACCGTGCAGGCCTGAATGAAGCTGGACGTGGCAGCCGCTTGTCCGGCCTGTATCAGCGTATTCAAAGTGTCCTGTGGAATAGGCTGATCGGTAAATTTACGGATTGATCGGTGACTGTTTAAGAGTTCGATAACGGCGTTCATCGGTTATTCCATTTGGGTATCGGTGGTGAAGGTCTGCCGGAAGGTTAAGTTGATACGCCCCTCCAGCTGCCGACTGGTTTTTGGCACACTGTGATGCCAGTAATGTTGTAACTGACCTGACATTATCAGCAGAGAGCCGCTATTGAGCAAGTGTTCTTGTCGGGCAATATTTTTATCATAACGGTGGCGCAGCAGAAAACGGCGGGGCTGCCCTAAGCTCAAGGAGGCGATTACCGGATTTCTGCCAAGTTCGGGTTCGTCGTCGCTATGCCAGCCCATACTGTCTTGGCCGTTACGATAATAATTAATCAGCACGGTATTAAAGGGCTGCTGGCTAAGTGTTTCGATGCGCCCTTTGATAGCTGCTATCAGCGGGTGCCAGGGTTCTGCTTGTAGTGACAGGCCCGAGTAACGGTAATGTATGCCCGGCTCGCCTTGAAAACACTGCAGCCGCGGAATACTAACAGCGCGGCCAAACATACGGATTTCGGGTTGCTGCCAATGTAGTTCTTTCAGTAGCGATTGATAGAGCCGTTGAGCCGCATCAGGGGCGATAAATGCTGACTCGAAGTGTAGCTCTCCCTGTGGCAGGCGCGTTTTACTCATGCCTGCAGCAGTTCCTGGGTTGCCCGCGCAATGGCTGATGCGATTTCAATCTGGTTGCTGGGATGGGGGATCGTGCGGCTGGTGATAACCTCAGCAACTGCTTGCAGTTCGGCATAGGCATCGGCGGCAAAGATTCCATGCACGGCAATACAGGTGGTGCGAGGCATTCCCGCGTGCTCGAGATGGTTGATGGTTTCCAGCATGGTACGGCCGCTGGAGATGATGTCATCGACTAACACCGGCGTATGCAGACGCCAACGCTCAACCTCCGGGAGGGTTACTTCCACGTCATAGTCGCCGCGGCGAATTTTATGGAGAACCTGAAAGGGGGCGTTAGCCAGCTCGGCCACCTGAGAAACCCACTGTTCGCTTTCGCTATCGGGACCGATGAGTAGGGGCTTAGGGATATGGGTTTTAATCCAATCGGCGATGAGCGGCGCAGCATGCACCACTCGAGAGGGGGTGCTGTAGATCTCATCTAACGAGTCGTAACGGTGTAGATGAGGGTCGACGGTAACCATAAAGTCGAGGGAGTCCGAGATCAATTTGGCAAATGGCCGTGAACTGACACATTCACCGGCATGAAACTGCTTATCTTGCCGCATATAGGCCAGATACGGGGTAATCAAGCCAACTTTTAGCGCGCCCATTTGCCGCAGTGTATAACTCAGCAGTAGTAGCCTGAGTATCTTACTGTCCGGCTGATAGAGGTTGCAGAAGATTACGATGTTATGGTCTTGGCAATCGGTGAGCACCCGTAGGTAACTTTCATCATCGGGAAAGCGACGTAGCTCTATCTTACCGAGCTGTGCATCGAGGGCTTGGCACAGTTGGGCTGCGAGTGCCGGATCGGATTCTAAGTTAATCAGAATGGTTTTCAATGATGCTCTCCTCGGTGTTTAGTCTGATGATGTCAGGGTGGCTTTCCAGATATTCGACGGCATAGTTAAGTTCGCCGGAGCTTTCCGCATGGATGGTTAACAAGGGGTCATGGATATGCACCTGCTGACCGACTTTGACATGGATCTCTAAGCCTGCGGTTAAGTCGACAGGTGCCCCAGCTAATTTGGCGACCTGTGCCAGACGGCGATTGTCCACTTGAGAGACGATACCCTGTTTATCCGCCATGAGTTTAAATAGGTAGGGCGCTTCACCGGGTTGCTTCATACCGCCCTGAGCCATACAGATGGCGGTAAATTTTTTCCATGCAGCACCACTTTCTAGCACCGTACTAGCTTTGGCAACGCCACAGCCGGGTTTTTCTACCCCGGCCATTTCTAACATAGTGCCGGCCATCGTGAGGGCTCTTTGCTTTAGGTCTTGGGGAGCATCAGCCGCGTTTTGTAACACCGCAATCACATCTTTTGCTTCGAGGGCCGGGCCAATACCGTTGCCTACCGGTTGGCTGCCATCGGTGTATAAAATTTTAATATAAATCCCCAGTTGCTCACCTACTTTCATAAAAGAGGCGGCCAGTTTATCGGCAGCTTTTTGTGAGCGCACTTTGGCGGTAGGGCCGACCGGAATATCGATTAAAACATGGGTGGCGCCGGCGGCGATTTTCTTCGACAGCACCGAAGCGATCAGTTGCCCTTCGCTATCGATATCGAGGGCGCGTTCGACCTGAATTAAAATGTCATCCGATGGGCTTAGGCGGACTGATCCACCCCAGGCGAGACAGGCACCTTCTTGTTTCACCACCTGTTTCATCTGTTCGAGTGACAGACTCACTTCGGTCATGGTTTCCATAGTGTCAGCGGTACCCGCAGGAGAGGTAATAGCCCGGGATGAGGTTTTCGGCATGGTCAGGCCGCTGGCTGCTAGAATCGAGACTACGATTGGCGTGGTGCGATTGCCCGGTAAGCCGCCAACACAATGTTTATCGATCACCATGGGTTGGCCCCAGTCGATGCGGCTACCGGAATCGATCATCGCCCGGGTTAGCGCGGTAATCTCGAGATCATTGAGTTTGTCATCGCCGCAGGCGGTGATAAATGAGGCAATATGTACATCGGCATAACGGCCATCAACAATATCGTTAATGATCTCTTGAAACTGTTGCTTGTTGAGTGTGTGGCCATACACTTTGGCCCGCACATGGGACAACGACTGCACCGGTCTCGGGTGAGAGAGCCAGACATTATCGTCGGCATTGAGTTGCAACCGAAGCCAAGCGGATTCGGAAAAACCGATTTGGCCCCGACGCAGCATTTCGCCGGTAATAATGTTGAGGGTCGCTATGATCTTGCAATGTTCGGTGTGTACTAGTACCCGGGAGAGGGCAGAAAAGCCCTCCGAGCGGCATACCGGGCTGTCGGCTCTTAGATAGATGATGGGTTCTTGACGGGTATCGATACCTAACCTGCGGGCCTGTAGGGTTGTGGCTCGTTCGGGGGTGGAAATCATCGTTGCTTTGCTCCCAATCCAGACGGTAGACGGCTGTCTGGCTGCCAATTTAGCGTGGTCTTTTGTCTTGTTTATAGCAGAGATTCTTCATCTGTGTACATGTCATTGCCACTTTTATTGATCCATCGAAGTGATCTGAGCTAAGACAGGTGGCGCGATATTCGATTGCTGATAGAATGTCGCCTACTTCAAAACTGATAGACAAAGTGGAACATCATGGAACGCAGATTCAGACTGGTATTGGCTTGCCCGGATCGACTGGGTATCGTAGCAATGGTAAGTAATTTTATCTCTAGTCATGGCGGCTCGATTGCCGACGCCAATCAGCATTCCGATAGTTCTACTGGCTGTTTTTTTATGCGGGTGGAAATTGTTACCTCCCGAGGAAGTTTCGACCGTGAACAATTGATCGAACAGTTTACGCCGATTGCTCAGTCCTTTCAGATGCAGTGGGAAATAACTGACGCGTCAATACCTAAAAAAGTGGTATTGATGGCCAGCCGCGACTCCCATTGTCTTGCCGATTTGCTGTATCGCTATCATGAAGGCGAACTGGATTGTGAGATTCCCTGTGTAATTTCAAATCACGATGATCTGCGTAGCATGGTCGAGTGGCATGGCATTCCTTACCACCACGTACCGGTGGATAAAGAGAATAAACAGCCCCATTTTGATCGCGTGCATCAGCTGATTGTGGAGCATGAAGCCGATACCGTTGTGCTGGCCCGTTATATGCAAATTTTGCCAAGCAGCGTATGTGATATTTATCGCCACCGGATTATCAATATACATCACAGTTTCTTGCCTTCTTTTGCCGGAGCGAAACCTTATCATCAAGCCCATGAGCGTGGTGTAAAACTGATCGGTGCTACCTGCCATTATGTGACCGAAGAACTCGATGCCGGGCCTATCATTGATCAGGATGTGGTGCGGGTAAGCCATCGTGACCTGCCAGAAGAGATGGTGCGCTTAGGTAAAGATGTTGAAAAAACCGTGCTATCACGAGGATTGCGCTGGCACTTAGACGATAGAGTCTTGGTGCACGGTAATAAAACCGTTGTCTTCAATTAATACCGAATGGGTCGTTTGCGGCCCATCTTTTTGTCTAAAGAATCAATAATCGTCTAATTGATAGACATCGGACAGTGTTTTGTTGTGTTCTCCTGAGCTACTATGAATTTAGTATAAGCGCCGGAGTCACCGGCCTGTTTGACTATTTTGATATCCGGTTGGAGGATTCTTGATGCTGCGATCTGTTAAAGCCAGCGATTACATGGCTGAACAACTCATTACTTTTACTCCCGAAACTGATCTGTTTGAGGCGATAAATCAGTTGTTAGAACACCGGATTACCGGCGCCCCAGTGCTCAATAAAGAGGGCCAGTTGGTGGGGCTGTTGTCCGAGGCTGATTGTCTGAAAGCGATTCTGACACTGACCTACCATGAAGAAGAGATGGGTGGCCGGGTTGGTGATTATATGTCGCCCGAAGTGTTCACCATCGCTCATGATGCCGATATTATTTCGGTGGCAGAAGAGTTTATTACCAACAAAAGACGTCGCTTGCCGGTGCTAAAAAATGGTAAACTGATCGGCCAGATCAGTCGCCGTGATGTCTTACGTGCCGTTGAGCAATTCGCTCAAGATGGCTGATCCGGTTGGTATCAGAGCCGTTGTTTTAGATGTCTATCGCTGTTAGGTGAGAGACTGAGCAACGTTGACGGCAGTGGGCTTTCGCATCGCTGCCGAATAGATCGCTCTGTGGTGTCTCTCTGCGTTAGATTATTGGAATCATTATGAGTTTCCGCTTTCCGGAAAAACCCGTACTGTTTTACCCCTCGCTGGCACGTACGGCAGGCTCTGATGAAGCGATCCTTTTAGCGATTTATCACGATTATATTCAACTGCATGGCTTACCTGATAAAGACGGTGTGCCATCGGCGGTATTAAGCCGTTCTGAATGGCTGTCATTGGCGGCTTTTTGGGATGAAGCAAAGCTGGCGATGGTCACCAGTAGCTTGGTGTCGCAAGGTTATGTGCAAGCCTCCTTTGGCCATGGACGGGCGATTAAGTTGGCGTTGGTGACCGATAGTGACCAGCCGACTGAACCGATGGCGACAGGCCATTTTTCCGCACCGTCTGAGGCCCCCGAGCCGGTGATTGTGCAGGAGCTTCCGGTGGTTGAGCAGCCGCCTGAGCGTAATGAGATTAGTCGTCGAGTACAGCAGGCTCAGCCGCGCCGACTCGGCCCAGCGCCAACCTTTGGTGGCAGCATTGGTTGGTCGAAAAGCCGCCAGGTAACCCCGAGCCGTCAGACCACGCCAGAAAATGATTTTGCTAGTCGATTAAATGAGATTGAAGAGAAAAACCAAAAACTACACGCCATGTTTTTGGGCTGGAAACCGTCGCGGACGCTGCTTGATATGTTGCCGCGCCACAGTATCCCCGAGCCTTTTGCTGAGCAGTTGCTAGATGAGTTTATTCTCTATTGGCTGGATAAAGACCGTAAAGAATCTAATTGGGATCAGAAATTCCTTGCTTGGGTTAAGCGGGAATGGATTAATAAACAGACACGAGATGCACGCAAACAGCGGGCAGACGAAGCAAATAAAGGTGTAAACCATGAAAACACCCGCCCAGATAATCGGGAAAAGCGCAAGCGGGTTACCGCAGCCATCATGGACATCAAGGACACCGATTGGTGAGCCCGGTGCGGCAGCTGAATCAACGGTAATCAATAACGACACTAAAACCCTAATCAATATGCTGTTTGCTCGCTTTATGGCGATTTACGGGCATAAGTTTAAAAGTTGTTTTGAGACTCAGGATGAGATCCGCATCGCCAAGCGTGAGTGGGCGCTGAGCATGCAAGGTTATAGCGAGGCGGAACTGGTATCGGCGATCAATCGCTGCAAAGAGACATTGGCGTGGATGCCGACTATTTCAGAATTTATTACTATTCTGAACGAGCAGAGCGGTGATTTTGGTTTGCCGCCAGCGAAAATAGCCTACGAAGAGGTCTGCCGTTATGCGGATCATCCTACCCAGCATGACTGGACCCATATAGCGCTCTATCATGCGGGTAAAGCCACCGGTTGGTTCCGCTTACGCTGCGAAACAGAAGATCGAGTCTATCCTGATTTCCGTTATAACTATCAGGTGATCTGCCGTCGGGTACGTGCCGGTGAAGACCTGAGTGTTGAGGTGCCGGTGGCGCTGGAAGATAAAAGCGATAACACCTTGGTGGCCTTTATTCAGCGCTGGGGTGAAGAGCAAAATCTCAGCCCTGAAAAAGCCAGCACCTTGTTGTTCTACCTTACTAAGCCTGCCGGAACGGATGTGCGTGAACGCTTCCGTGAGGCTAGTCAGCAACGGGCGGAAAGCTGGGGGCTGACGGTCAAGCTACCGGATGACTATCAGTCGTAGTCGCTTTTAGCGTTTTTTATAGCTCAATCTTTAGCCCTCGACTCAGAGGGCTTTTGTTATCCACTGTGCTCGTTTGTCTTATCCATCTATTTTATTTATTAGCCGTACTGAGATAATTGGGCTTGGGGTTAACTGTTTGGGCTATGCTGCTTTATCCAGATGATTTCAAGCTAGACAAACTCAATAGAATGAAGCACATTCTACTCTTCCTCTAATAAAAAAGGTTTTAGTTATGTTTAGCCATGTAATGCTGGGTGCCAATGATATTGAAAAGTCTAAAACTTTTTATGATGCGGTTCTGGGTGAACTAGGGTATGAAGCGGGTGTGTTAGATCCCCACGGACGTTATTTTTATTTCAGTGATACGGGTATTTTTGCACTGACTAAACCGATCAATGGTGAACCTGCCTTTCATGGTAATGGCACGACGACGGGCTTCGCTGCTAGTTCACCAGCAGTGATCGATGCTTGGCATGCTGCAGGAGTAGCCGCCGGTGGTGAGACCTGTGAAGAGCCTCCCGGTGTTCGTGTGAGCGGTACTCGAAAATTGTATCTAGCCTACTTGCGTGATCCCTCCGGTAATAAGATCTGCGCTGCTCATTTTATGTCTGAAGGTTAAATAACCGCATAGTGATAGCCGGTATCAAAGGGCGAGCGATGTGCTCCCCATTGATGCCGGTTTTTTTATGCCTGGTTTTTGACGGAGTTTTTTTAACACAACGCCTTAGTTCGGCTGTTAGAGAAAACCGTCGCCAAACATCCCGCCAATTGCTCGGCTCAGGGCATCGCTGCGTTCCGGTGAACGGAACTGCTGCAGTGAGAGCGCTCGCAGCGTCGGTATAAACATCAGATCTGCCATGACGCGATTAAAACAGGCTTGTCCGGCGTTATTCTCGGCGAGGGTTGCTAAAAACAGTTGCAGCAGCTGTGGATATTGTAGGCTGGCCCAGCAGCGACTCGCCAATGCCGCGATTACTTCGGCTTCACGGCCGTAATGACTGGTCAATACCTGGCTGAGTACGGCTACTTTTTGTTCGCACTCGGGGGTCTGTGAAATAGCCCGTATCAACGCCCCAATTTGATTGGCTGAGGCTTTCGCTTCAGCGACGTTGTCTGCTAGACGTTGACGGATAGCGGTGCTTAATGCCTCACCGGGCTGGATATGCTCGATAAAGGTACAGGCCGCTTCCAGAGGAACGTCGGGCAGTTGTGAGAATATTTCGGCTAATTTCTGTTCATTGTTATCCTCTTGGTGACGGATAACATAGTCGGCAATACCTTGATAGCCTAGGGTGTCCCAGCTGTTCAGATCGGCTTGGCCATGAAAATATTGCTTAGCCGCGGTATAAAAGGATGATGCTGGCTGTCGTGTTATCTGTTTAGCGGTGGCATGAAAGGCCGCCATTTTCTCTTGGTCTGGGGTGAAGCTAAAAGGGTTATCTTTTAGTGCATCACGATATTCAGTGGCATCGGTGGGTTGGTCTAATGGCCCCTTGCCCATGCTATTGCTGAGGTTCTGTAGCAAGCGATGAAGAAAGTCATCCCGTGCTGCTTGCACTAAGAAGCCCTGCTCGTCTAAAGGTAGTTTGAGAAACCAAACAACATTTTCCTCGGCGCGTTTAGGGTTCCACATTAATATGGCGATCCAGGCTTGATGCAGAAAAGGGCTGGGGTAGGGAATCTGTCCCATCTCAACTTTGCGAAAGCTATCGGGGGATAGTTTGCTAATGCAACGGCCCATATCGAGAATGCGGAACTGTGCTTCAGTTTGCCGGATAAAGTCGGTCAGTGTTTCAAAGTGTGCCATTCTGCTGCCTGTGCCTGATAAGGTGAAAACGCCGGCTATTTTAACAGCGTGGACAGGACAGATACAGCGACGGTTGTTATCAATAGGGATTATCAATCGTTAGCTATTGGGCTTATAAAAGCAGTCGTTCACAGAACTGTTCTGGCGTAGGAGGCTTATTAGTGCAAACAAAGAGTTTAACGGAGGAAGGCGTCGGCGCAATGGGGGGCCATTGCGCCGTAATAGGCAAAGCGGATTAACGCTTGCGTGCTTGCTTCAGGGTATCAGCAATCAAGAAGGCGAGTTCTAGTGCCTGATCTGCATTCAAACGTGGATCGCAGTGGGTGTGGTAGCGATCGGCCAAGCCCTCTTCAGTGATCTGGTAAGCACCGCCAACACACTCGGTAACATTTTGACCGGTCATTTCAAAGTGAACTCCGCCGGCATAGGTGCCTTCGGCGCGGTGTACTTCGAAGAAACCTTTCACTTCTTTCAGAATACTACCCACGCTGCGAGTCTTGTAACCGCTGCTGGCTTTAACGGTATTGCCATGCATAGGGTCAGAACTCCAAACTACATTGCGGCCTTCTTCTTTAACTTTACGTGCCAGTGGCGGCAGTATCTCGGTGATGTTGTCGGCACCCATGCGGCTAATCAGGGTCAATCGGCCCGGCAAGTTGTTCGGGTTGAGGGCGTCAATCAACTGGATCAGTTCATCGGGTTTCATGCTTGGGCCGACCTTAACACCGATCGGGTTTTCTACGCCGCGCAGAAATTCAATATGTGCGCCGTCGAGTTGCCGGGTACGGTCGCCGATCCAGAGCATATGGGCCGAACAGTCATACCAACGGTTAGTCAGGCTGTCTTGGCGGGTGAGTGCCTGTTCATAATTGAGCAACAGCGCCTCATGAGAGGTATAAACGGAGGTTTCTTTCAGCTGTGGAACATTATTGCTACTGATGCCGCAGGCCTGCATAAATGCCAGAGTATCGTCGATCTGATTGGACAGATGTTGATATTTTTCTCGCAGCGGGCTTTTTTGTACAAAGCCGAGGTTCCATTGATGCACTTTGTGCAGGTCGGCAAAGCCACCCTGAGCGAAGGCGCGCATCAGGTTAAGGGTCGAAGTCGACTGATGATAGGCACGGATGAGTCGCTGTGGATCGGGTTGTCGTGCAGCGGCATCAAAGGCAATATCATTGATAATATCGCCGCGGTAGCTTGGCAGTTCAATCCCGCCAACGGTTTCGGTGCCAGCAGAGCGAGGCTTAGCATATTGTCCGGCAATTCGGGCTACTTTGACGACAGGGCAGCTACCGGCGAAGGTCATTACCACCGCCATCTGTAGTAGCACCTGAAAGGTATTACGGATGTTGGTCGCACTGAATTCAGCAAAGCTCTCAGCACAGTCGCCGCCCTGCAGGAGAAAGGCTTTACCTTCGGCAACGTCGCCCAGTTGTTGATGCAGTGAACGTACTTCACCGGCGAATACCAGCGGTGGCATCTGTGCCAGTTCTGCTTCTACCTGTTTGACCGCATCACTGTCCTGATATTCAGGCTGTTGCAGAATGGGTTTGCTTTTCCAGCTTTCTGGAGACCAGTTATCCATCAAAAAAATACCGAGTTGAAAGGAGACTATTTAAGGGGCTTTTATAGGGCCTTAGTTTAGCGCTGTTCGCCTTTTCAGGTAAGGGCTGAACGGATAAATTACAGGCTTTTAGCCTGTCGATACCGCTGTTAGGCAGAAAAAACGGGCATCAGCCGCAGCGTACTTAATACTCTTCTCTGTTTTGTGTTGTCTATCGCTGTCATTTTGCTGACAAGCTGAGCTCAGATGGCCTCTTGGTGAGCAGTTGTGGTGCGGTTATGGAGGTGTCTAGGCGGGGGTAAAGGTAGATTGGCAGAATTGATATTGATGGGGCCGCGGGTTATTTTTACGGCCTGTCGCCGGTGAATTTAATCGGCTAAATGCGCTACAACACTAAATTAAGTGAGAAATTATGTCTGAACAGGATAAGCAGAATGGCTTGAAAGTACGCACCGAAGTGATGGGGGAACCCTCTGTTGCCCGGGCGCAGGCCAATACCACCCCCTTGACTGAGCCATTGCAGGAGTGGATTAACGAGCATGCTTGGGGGTCTACTTGGCAGCGGCAAGGCTTGCCTCGTTCGACCCGGAGTCTGGTGACCATTGCGATGTTAGCGGCCTTGAAAGCGCCCGCTGAAATGAAGGGACATGTGCGAGGTGCACTCAATAATGGCTGTACGCCTGAAGAGATTCAGGAGGTGTTGCTTCATTCAATAGTCTATTGTGGCGCACCGGCGGCACAGGAAGCCTTTCGAGCAGCGCAAGAGGTATTGGATGAGTGGCAGAATAGCTAGCGGTTAAATGCTTTTATGAGTGGTTTTAGTTGATCAATGAGTTGATTCGGAAACTGCCGGTAATCAGGGTAGGGGGTAAGAATAATATTGTCCCGCTGGAATAGCCGGCTGTTGTCGTCGAGAGCGATAAACTGTTGTGGATCAAACCCAAGCCGCTGCCAGTTGGCTTTGCCGGCGACAATATGTAGGCGCTGCGGGTTTTGGCTGTGTTCGAGTAGCTGCTCAGAGAAGCAGATCGCTTCGTGTTGTTGTAATAGCTGTTGATCTCGGTATTCGCGCCAGTGTGTATCGGATGATTGCAGCTTGGCCAGAATGATTAGGATTTTCCGCCAATGGTTGCCGTTTAAGGAGCATAGCCGATCGTAATCGAGCGGCTGTTGTGGGTCGATTAACGGTGGTGTTGGCAGATAGAGAAGGGTGGTTGCACTATCTGTGTTGCCGAGCGCTTGGCCCGTGAGAGGAGCGCTGGACAGTATCTTGTCTGGCTTGGTAAGGGGGGCGAAGGCGGCACTCATCAGGCTGACTTAATACCGCTTAGGTTACGGAAGGTGATCTCTTTGGCGGTGTTTAGAAAGTCGACCATAAAGTCGGCATCTTTCTGATCATCGCGAATCGCCGCATAGAGAGTACACCAGACCCCTTTTTCGCCGAGCGGGCGAGAGGTGATGTATTCCTGTTCAATGTACTGATGAATGGCCCAGTTAGGCAGTGCAGAGACACCCCGACCACTGGCCACCAGTTGCATAATCATCACGGTGAGCTCTGAGGTGCGCACCTCTAGGGGTTCGACGCCAGCGGGGTCGAGGAAATGTTTAAACACATCCAAACGGTGTTGTTCGACCGGGTAGGTGATGAGCGTTTGCTGCTCTAAATCCTGCGGTTGAATAACTTTGCGGGCCACCAGTTGGTGCTGTTTGCTCATCGCCAGCACCGATTCATAAGTGAACAGTGGGATATAGGCGATACCATTGCGTTCTTCTGGGGCGGCGGTGATTACTAGATCAATATCCCCCCGCGCCAGTGCCGGTAACGGCTGAAAGCTAAAGCCTGTGGTTAGGTCCATTTCAACTTCGGGCCAGTTTTGGCGGAAATGATCGATGGTGGGCATCAGCCAATCAAAGCAGCTGTGGCATTCAATGCAGATATTAAGCCGCCCGGCTTCACCGCCAGCTAAGCGGGCGATATCCCGTTCGGCGTTGCGAATCATCGGCAGCACTTCTTCTGCTAGAGTGAGGATACGCTGGCCGGCGCTGGTAAAACAGATCGGTTTAGTTTTGCGAATAAACAGCGAGCAATCTAAACGGTCTTCAAGGTCTTTAATTTGATGTGAAAGTGCGGACTGTGTCAGATGGATACGTTCGGCAGCTTCAACCAGACTGCCCGCATCCCTCAGTGCAGAAAGGGTTTTCAGGTGTCGAAGTTCGATCATGCTGGCAGGCCTCAGAGTTTATGGTGTGAGTCAGAGTATAGTATGAATTCCACTCATGCGGGATCTTTGAATACGATAAGGCTCGCCCAAAGGCGAGCCTAGTAATACTAGAGGCTTGATGAAGCGGCCGGTATGACCGGCTTTGATGGTTATTTGGCTGGCTTAATCAGCAAAAATTCCAGCAGCGCTTTCTGCGCATGTAGACGGTTTTCTGCTTCGTCAAAGACCACGGAACGTGGATCATCCATCATCTCACCGCTAACCTCTTCACCCCGGTGGGCGGGTAGGCAGTGCATGAAAATGGCATCGGGTTCGGCCAGGTCCATCAGCTCAGTGGTGACCTGAAAGCCTTTGAATTCGCGTTCCCGTTGTTTCTGTTCTTCTTCTTGACCCATTGAGGCCCAAACGTCAGTCACCACCAGATGGCTACCATTAACGGCTTCTTCTGGGGTGCGGAAGATACTTACTCGGTCGTTGTTAGCGGCAACCAGTTCAGGATTTGGATCAAACCCTTCAGGGCAGGCGATCTGCAGTTTAAAGTCGAACTGGCGGGCGGCATTGATATATGAATGACACATATTGTTGCCATCGCCGATCCAACTGACGGTCTTGCCTTTAATTTCGCCTCGGTGTTCAAGGAATGTCTGCATATCGGCTAGCAACTGACATGGATGGTAATCATCGGTCAGTGCATTGATCACAGGCACGCGAGAGTTGGCGGCAAAATTGGTCACAATTTCGTGCTCAAAAGTACGAATCATCACCACATCACACATGCTGGAGATGACGCGTGCGCTGTCCTCAATCGGTTCACCGCGACCTAGTTGGGTATCTCGTGATGAAAGGAATAGGGCGTGGCCTCCTAACTGAGCCATCCCTGCTTCAAATGAAACCCGGGTGCGGGTGGATGATTTTTCAAAAATCATCGCCATCACTTGGTTGGACAGCGGCTCGTAAATTTCGCCGTTGTTACGAATCTGTTTTAGTTCAGTGGCGCGACGAATCAGCTTATTCAGTTCTTCGGGCGTCAGATCCAATAGGGTGAGAAAGTGTCTTGTCGTCATAATTTAGAAAGCCCGCCCAAGCAGGCTTTTGCTCAATGTCAGTTATTCGTCAGCCATATAGACTTTGATAATACGGGATACGGTGTTAACCAGTAGTTCCGCTTCGGTGTCGCTCATGATGAGTGGTGGCAGCATGCGTACGACTTTACCACCGCCGGTTACGTTGAGCAGCACCCCTTTTACTTTACAGAGTACGGCAAGTTCCGTACCGGCTTCGGTCAACTCAATCGCTAATAGTAAGCCTTGATGGCGGATTTCTTTGACATAGGAAGCATCACCGAGTTGCTCACGAAAGCCAGCGGCGATTTTGTCGCCTAGTTCAGCGGCGCGTTGATCCAGTTTTTCGCTGGTAATCGTGTTTACAACGGCCAGTGCGGCTGCGCAGCAGAGTGGGTTACCACCATAGGTTGAACCATGGTTGCCCGGAACAAAGACTTCCGCTGCTTTACCGCGAGCCAGACAGGCGCCAATAGGAACGCCATTGCCTAGTCCTTTAGCGGTGGTGACAACATCAGGCAGGATGCCTTTTTGCTGGTAAGCAAAGTAGGTCCCGGAGCGACCATTACCGGTTTGTACTTCATCCAGCATTAGTAATAGATCGTTAGCGTCGCAGATATCACGTAGCTGTTTGAGGTAATCATCGGCCGGAATGATGATGCCGCCTTCGCCTTGAATCGGTTCAACCAGAATGGCAACCACATTGCTATTGTTGGTGATAATGTTTTTAACTGCTTCAACATCGTTATATGGAGCACGTACAAAACCACTCACTAGGGGTTCGAAGCCCGCTTGAGCAGAGCGATTACCGGTGGCACTGAGAGTGGCCATGGTACGGCCGTGGAATGAACCTTCAAAGACGATCGTTGTTGGCGTGTCGATGCCTTTCGAGTGACCGTATTTGCGGGCAATCTTAATCGCTGCTTCATTCGCTTCGGCACCAGAGTTGCCGAAAAAGACGTTGTCCATTCCGGAAATTTGGGTCAACCGTTCAGCAAGACGTTCCTGATGAGTGATGGTGTACAGGTTGGATGTATGAATCAGCTGGCTGGCCTGCTCACAAATGGCGGTTGTTACCGCTGGGTGGGCATGGCCAAGGCCGCAGACAGCAATACCGCTGAGGGCGTCCAGATATTTATTGCCATCTGTATCAAACAGCCAGCAGCCCTGTCCGTGATCAAATGCAACGGAAAGGCGCGTGTAAGTATTCATAACGGGCTGTGTAGACATTTAAGTCCCTCTATTAGTCCCTCTATACAATGCAAACCTATGTTCGCTTGTATCGGGCCGCCGAACGGAAAAACCAGCCATTCTATTTACTTGCCTTAGAATAAGCAAGATAGGCGGCTGAAGTTGCTGTTACTTGAGATTGAATGTAGTCGACCCCATATAGTTTTGCATGCAGTTTTTCTAATCAGCGTTTATGATATCGGCGAGCACTGTGTTGATTATTTTTGCGCTATACCTGAGTAAATTGATCGGGTTTATGCTAGGATTTCTTCATCCAATATTGATTAATGCCAGACATCTGGCGACCAGTTAAAGCATAGGTAAGTTTATGAGCGTTGTAGATACGATTAAAGAGCAACTTGAATCCAACGATATCCTTTTATACATGAAGGGTACTCCACGTTTTCCACAGTGTGGATTTTCCTCCCGCGCGTCTGAAGCGATCATGTCTTGTGGTGCTCGTTTTGCATTTGTAAATATTCTGGAAAGTCCTGAAATCCGTGCCGAGCTGCCTAAATATGCCAACTGGCCAACCTTTCCACAACTGTGGATTAAAGGTGAGCTGATCGGCGGTTGTGACATCATTGCTGAAATGGCGGCTAATGGTGAGCTGAAAGAGTTGATCGATTCTGTTGCTTCTGAAGATGATGCAGCAGCAAGTTAAGCCCGTTTGATGATGGAAAGCGGCGTCGTTGATGCCGTTCCTGATTTTACGAGGGTTTGATAGATACAGTTTATCGTTAGCATAGTTGTCTTTTATTAGTGTTCTTATGCGACAGGCACTAAGCTGTTCTACTTAAAATTTTCACGTTATGTAAATCTTTAGTTTGCATAATTGTTTTGCACATTATTTAACAATGGAGATATAAAATGGGCGTATTAGTAGGTAAGCAAGCTCCGGATTTCACCGCTGCAGCGGTACTGGGTAACGGTGACATTGTTGATGCATTCACGCTGTCTGAAGCCATTAAAGGTAAGAAAGCGGTAGTTTTCTTTTACCCACTGGATTTCACATTTGTTTGCCCGTCTGAGCTGCTGGCTTTTGATCACCGCATCGAAGAGTTTACTAAGCGTAATGTTGAAGTAATTGGTGTTTCTATCGATTCTCACTTCTCTCATAACGCATGGCGTAATACCCCTGTTGATCAGGGTGGTATCGGTCCTGTTAAGTACACACTGGTTGCTGATATGACTCACAGCATCTGTCAGTCTTACGATGTTGAATCTGAAGGCGGTATGGCTTTCCGTGGTTCTTTCCTGATCGACGAAGATGGTCTGGTACGTCACCAGGTTGTTAACGATCTGCCACTGGGTCGTAACGTTGATGAGATGCTGCGTATGGTTGATGCTTTGGCATTCCACCAGAAAAACGGCGAAGTTTGCCCAGCAGGCTGGACTGAAGGCGACAAAGGTATGGATGCATCACCAGCAGGTGTTGCTGCATATCTGAGCGAAAATGCTGACGCTCTATAATCGTTAGCACTCAGTACTAAAATAAAAAAACGCGCCTTCGGGCGCGTTTTTTTATGAGGCGGTTTTATTTGTCGGTATAAGACAGGTAAAACCGTTTTATACAGTAGTTATTCGAAGCGGGATTCGGCCATCTGCCAGCCGCCAAGGTCTTTCCAGCGATTGACGATTGTGCAGAATAACTCGGCTGTTTTCATTGTGTCGTACAGCGCAGAATGAGCTTGCTTACCATCAAAATCGATATCCGCCAGCTCACAGGATTTAGCGAGTACGGTGTGACCAAATGCCAGACCCGCAAGGGTCGCGGTGTCAAAGGTTGAAAACGGGTGGAACGGGTTGCGTTTGATATCACAGCGTTCGGCGGCGGCGGTGACAAAGCCGTGATCGAAAGAGGCGTTGTGGCCGACCAGAATAGCTCGCTTGCAGTTATGGGATTTGACCGATTTGCGAATCGGCTTGAAAATTTTCTCCATCGCTTCGGCTTCGGTGATGGCGCCACGTAACGGGTTGAACGGGTCTATACCAGTAAAGTCCAGTGCAGACTGTTCTAAGTTGGCACCTTCAAATGGCTCAACATTATATTCGTAGCTCTGGTCGATCATGATATTGCCATCATCATCCATCGTGAGGGTGACGGCTGCAATCTCTAATAAAGCATCGGTTTGTGAATTAAATCCGGCAGTTTCCACATCGATAACAACAGGCAGGTAGCCGCGGAAACGATTCGACATTGGGTGCTGGTACTGAGCGCTTCTGTTCAATGCATATCCTTAGTGGCTGATTTCAACAGCCTATATTGGTAATTCGCTAGGCTTAGTGTAAAGACTTGCTCTGGTTTTCACAAATAACTCTGTAGTGCTTCGTTGGAACTGGGTTGGAGTGATAGACTCTAAAGCTCTTTTAGTTATTGCCGATACAAAAGGGGCAAGCTAACTTGTTAATTTTTCTGGGTTCCGGTTGTTTATGCGCGTAGCTGTTTTGTCTCTTCTGTTGATGTTTTCTCTGCCGGGGTTTGCGGTGGGCTATTCTGCGTCTATTGAACAGTCTAAATGGGAGCTCGAAGCATCTAAGTTTAGCTGCCGTTTATCGCAAAAAATCCCACTGTTTGGTGATGGTGAGTTTAATCAAGAAGCGGGCGAAACCGTGCGTTTTACCCTTAAGCCGCTACAGGGCCATGGTCTGAAAGGGCAGGTGCAGATTATTGAGGGTGCTTCGCCTTGGCAGCCGGGGATTGCCCCCCGTGAAATTGGTGAGGTGACATTTGCGAGCAATGGCACGATATCGGTGCCGACCGGCTATTCGCAGCAGATGCTAGGTAGTTTATTTCGTGGCCGGATGCCAACTTTTTTAGCCCAAAACTGGGCGGATACCGGTGAGTCAGTACGTATTGGTTTGTCGGCGGCTAATTTCCCGCCTGCCTATGAAGCCTATACTGATTGTATTTCGGGTCTACTGCCGGTTAATTATCGACAGATAGCCCGTACTGCCGTGCTATTCCCCTCGGCACAGTGGCAGTTGTCTGATTCAACCAAAGCGCGTCTCGATCTGATTGCGATCTATGTGAATAATGATGATTCGGTGAAAGCCGTCTTTGTTGATGGGCATTCTGATGCTCAGGGGCGGCGATTGGCAAACCGAGATCTCTCAAAAAAACGGGCCGAAGCGGTGACCACCTATCTTGAGAAAAAGGGGGTTAGTCCTGATCGCATTACGACCCGTTATCATGGTGAGCGTTACCCGGTAGCACAGAAGAATGATCGTCTAACTCGGGATCGTAGCCGTCGCGTGACCATCCGTTTAGACCGTAATTAATGATTACCTGCGGCGTGAAGGCAGATGATTTTCTGCCCCTGTTACTCTGTCGTAATCGTGGTACAATTGCGCCCTTTCCTTTTTTAGGTACCCGTTAAAGACAACGATGCTCTTGGCGGGCTGATTTGCGTTGGAGCCTCTCTATTATGTCCGATATCAAAAAGGTTGTGCTGGCCTATTCCGGCGGCCTTGATACTTCTGTAATCGTTCGTTGGTTACAAGATACTTATAACTGTGAAGTCGTTACCTTTACCGCTGACCTAGGTCAGGGGGAAGAAGTCGAGCCTGCTCGTGCCAAAGCCGAAGCGCTGGGTGTGAAAGAGATCTATATCGAAGATCTGCGTGAAGAGTTTGTGCGCGATTTTGTTTTCCCGATGTTCCGTGCCAACACTATCTACGAAGGTGAATACCTGCTGGGTACCTCCATCGCCCGTCCGTTGATCGCTAAGCGATTGATCGAGATCGCCAATGAAACTGGTGCCGACGCCATCTCTCATGGTGCGACCGGTAAAGGTAACGATCAGGTACGTTTCGAGCTAGGTGCTTATGCACTGAAACCTGGTGTTCAGGTTATCGCGCCATGGCGTGAGTGGGATCTGACGTCCCGCGAAACCCTGATGAACTACTGTAAAGAACATAATATCCCTGTTGATTTCTCCACTAATAAGAAGAAATCACCTTACTCTATGGATGCCAACCTACTGCACATCTCTTATGAGGGTGACATTCTGGAAGACCCATGGGCTGAAGCTGAAGCGGATATGTGGCGTTGGTCTGTCTCTCCTGAGGAAGCACCGGATGAGGCGACTTATCTTGAGCTGACTTATGATAAGGGTGATATTGTTGCGATCGACGGCAAAGAGATGAGCCCAGCAACCGTACTGGAATACCTGAACAAGGTGGGTGGCGAAAACGGCATTGGTCGTTTGGATATCGTTGAGAACCGCTTTGTTGGTATGAAGTCTCGCGGTTGTTATGAGACTCCGGGGGGCACCATTATGTTGCGTGCACACCGGGCGATTGAATCCATCACCTTAGATCGTGAAGTCACGCACCTGAAAGATGAGTTGATGCCTCGTTATGCTAAGACTATCTACAATGGTTTCTGGTGGTCTGAAGAACGTAAGATGATGCAGCAGATGATTGACTTCTCTCAGCGTAACGTGAATGGTGATGTACGCCTGAAGCTTTATAAGGGTAATGTTATCGTTGTGGGTCGTCGTTCTGAGAATAGCCTTTTCGACGAGAGTATCGCTACGTTTGAAGATGATGCGGGTTCTTACGATCAGAAAGATGCGGCTGGCTTTATCAAGCTGAATGCATTGCGGATGCGCATTGCCGCTAGTAAAGGTCGCGATCTGCTGAACGACTAAACGCGATTAAGTTAACAAAGCCCTGATATGTACCCATATCGGGGCTTTTTTATGGCTGTCATACTTTGATAGTTGCCTGATTTATATGATACTTTGATAAATTCTATTCTGATGTAAAGCCTATGGAAATCAGTTACTCGGATAAAAAAGTACTGATTGTTGATAACCGTCTTGAAGACCTTGCTGAACTCAAAATGATTTTGGCCAATATGGGTGTGTCTGATATTCAGGTGGCCTCATCGGTCAATATGGCGTTAGTGTTGTTACGCGAGACGCCATACGACCTGTGTTTTGTTGTCTTTGATTTAGGCAAAGAGCATAAGAATGGACTGCAGTTAATTCAAGAAGCGACTGCTGAGCGGGTGCGCCAGTTCTCGACTATTTTTTCCCTCGTGGTTGATCCTGATCGTTCTAAATTATTGTTCGGTTCACTCGATAGCTCCCCTGATACCTATATCTCCAAGCCCTATTCCGAGCCCAAGGTGCGTTTTCGGCTGGAAAAAATCATGCGGGTAAAGCAGGTTATTCGGCCGTTGGATGAATTGCTTGATCAGGGGCGTTTGCCGGAAGCGTTAAAAATGTGCGCTCAGTTGATTAGAAGTTATCCTGCATTGCGTCTTTATGTGAGTCGCTTTCGCGGCATTATCCTGCTGCAGGAGAGACTGTTTAGTAAAGCTGGGCAGTTGTTCTCATCGATTGTATCGCAGCGGGATCAGCCTTGGGCGCGGGTTGGCCTTGGCGCTGCGCTGTGTCAGCAGGGCGACTATCTGAATGCTCGTCAGGTATTACAGCAAGTGATCGATGAATCACACTTCTGTGTAGAGGCTTATACCTGGTTGGCGCGGACTTACCGTTCGCTGGGTGAGCGAGGTGAGGCGATCAGTCTATTGCGAAAGGCGGTTATGTTACAGCCAACGGTGCCAGAGTTACTGGGCTCCTTAGGTGGCTTGGCGGCGCAGAATCAGGAATGGAATGTGGCGGTGGACGCCTACACTCAAGCGATAAAGCATGCTCGGCAGAGCTGCTTTCAATCCGAGGATTATTATTTCAGTTTAGTGGCGGCCTTATTAGCGCGGGATAATTTTGATCGAGAGATCGAAGAAAACGCTATTCGAACCCTAGAAGATGTTATCCAGGCGTTTCCTGATGCCGCTATTGTGCAGTTTAAATCGCGCCTCATGGTGGCGCAGGTGTATGGACGGGCTGGTGCCTCAGAGCGAGCCGATCGGGCTGCACGGAATGCCTTCGATCTGTTTTGTGAACTCGATCTAACGGAGCAAGCTGAGTGGATTGAAGTGTTTCTTGAAGGGATGGAGGGGACCTCTGTCGAGAGTGATGCGCAGATGTTCAAGCAGCGCGTTAACCGTGACAGTGCGGCGTTGGAGTGGGGGAAGTTGAATATTCAGGGGATGCTGGCATATCGCAGTAAAAATTACCGTAAAGCGCTGGGCTTTTTTGTCCGTGCCGATAGTATTTTACCGGGCAACCCTAGCCTAACCTTAAATCTAGTACAGACCGCCCTTGAACAGGCTAAGGTGCCGGGAGGTGAGCGTAATGAACTACTGCTGCAATGTGATAATGCACTCTACAGTATTAACTATGGTGCTTTGAGTGTGCGACAGCAGAAGCGCTATCTTACTTTGTCCGAACGGTGCGCGGATATGGTCAAAATAATGGCAGAAGGGAAGCGCGACGCCGAAGAGAATATTTGATCCTCTTCGTTAGTCTGCCTTCTTTTTAATTCCTTTACGCGGCTTCGCGTTTAATCACCATTGATGAGGCGAGCCTTGATTGACGGGCTTCTTATTCAAGCATTCTTATTTGAATATCCAGTGTGGTCTGCACACTTTTTGCTATAGCTATGACTCAAAGTAAGATGGAATCGTCATCGGTCAAAATTGAACCGCCGATCTCTGATGCCGAATCGTCGTCGCTTTGATACGCCGAACGGGCCAGTTTTCGGGTGAGAAGCTTCTGCTGCGCCGCTTCGGGTAGATCAGTAAACAGGATCGTTTGTTTCGAGATGAGTAGATCGATGAGATCTTCAATGATCCGGCTGACTTCGGTATCCGACTTCTCGAGAATTTCCTGTGGACTATCAATGTTGTTATTGCTGGAGAGAAAGCGAATAACATCAGGATCTGAAATATCGGCGACCGTGGCGTGTTCAGTCGGATGTGCGGACAATGAAGTGACCTGTCCCTGTTCATTTCTGATTGCATACAACATAAGCCAAACTTCCGCAGATTTTAATTTGAATGAAGCTAAGTATGGCGGCGATTCTTTGGATGGGTCAAGTGTGGGTGGGCAGTTTGGGTACAAATGCCGCTAATTGATTTTCTTTGCTAACGGTTTGATGATGGCCCTTGGATTGCATAATGAGGAGTGGCTATATAAAATCCACTCCTTAAACGAGCTTCCTAAAGGGTTGCAATGCAGATCATGTTTTTATGATCGCGGCAGCCCTTTTTTATTGTGCCGAGAGATTATGAAATCCCATAAAATTCATCAAGCACCGATTCCAATGCGCACCGTTGGGCCCATTAAAATCAGTGGGCATATACTGAATGAAAAAGTTTCAGTGCCACTGGCGACCTATGAAACGCCTTTGTGGCCATCGGTAGGGCGCGGCGCTCGGGTTTCCGTATTGACTGAAGAGGGTATTAAAACCACGGTAGTCGATGAGCGGATGAGCCGTTCCATTCTCTTGGAGGCCGACGATGCGTTTGAAGCCTTTAAAGCGCTGGAGTCGATCAAAGCCCGCAAAGATGATTTGAATCAGATAGTGGCGACCTCAAGTCGGTTTGCCAAGCTGATCGACATGAATAGTCAGATTGTAGCCAACTTGATCTATCTGCGGCTTGAATTTACCACCGGCGATGCTTCGGGCCACAACATGGTGACCAATGCCGCGGATAAACTGATCCCGTGGATTTTGACTGAGTATCCTCAGCTGCGCTATTCCTCTATCTCGGCCAATTATTGTTCAGATAAAAAAGCTACCGCGGTTAACGGTATTCTGGGGCGAGGCAAGTATGTGATCAGTGAAATTCTGATCCCCCGAGACCTGTGTGAACGCCGCCTGAAAACCACCCCGGAAAAGATAGTCGATCTCAATATTAAGAAAAACCTGATCGGCACCATGTTGGCCGGTGGCCTGCGCAGCGCTAATGCTCACTATGCCAATATGTTGTTGGCTTTCTATCTTGCCACAGGGCAGGATGCCGCCAATATTATTGAAGGCTCTCAGGGGATTGTCCATGCGGAAGTCCGCAACGGCGATCTGTATTTCTCCTGCACCCTACCTAACCTGATTGTTGGCAGCGTCGGTAATGGTAAAGGGATCGATTTTGTTGAACAGAATTTAGCGGCCCTAGGGTGTAAAGAAGATCGAGAGCCGGCAGCGAATGCACGCCGTTTGGCAGCGATCTGTGCGGCGACGGTGTTGTGTGGCGAGTTATCCTTGATGGCGGCGCAGACCAATCCGGGCGAGTTGATGGAATCTCATCTTAAATTGGAACGCTGATGTCTGATCAGACCAACGATCGAAAAATTGAACATATCCGTGCTATTGAAAAAGATCCGTTAACCGATCGTGATGGTCGTTTCTTTGATCAGATTCAACTCTGTCATCGGGCGTTGCCCGACAGAGCGTTGGAGCAGATTGATACCTCGGTCGAGTTTCTCGGTAAAAAACTCAGCTTCCCGCTGCTGATTTCGTCGATGACCGGTGGTGATCACGCGTTAATCAAAACTATTAACCGTAATCTGGCGGAAGCGGCAGAGCGGACCGGCGTGGCATTGGCAGTGGGTTCTCAGCGGGTGATGTTTACGCAGCCTTCGGCGCGAGACAGTTTTGATCTACGGGCCTATGCACCAAACACAGTGTTATTGGGCAATATTGGTGCGGTGCAGTTGAACTACGGTTTCTCGCTGGAACAATGTCAGCAAGCGGCAGATGTGCTTGGTGCCGATGGCCTGTATCTTCATCTGAACCCACTGCAGGAAGCGGTCCAGCCGGAAGGCGATACCAATTTTGTCGGTTTACAGGCGAAGATCGCCTCCTTAGCGGCGCAGTTGAAGCAACCGGTGCTGCTGAAAGAGGTCGGCGCAGGCTTGTCACCGCCGGATATTGAAGCGGGTATTGCGGCGGGAATTAAGTGGTTTGATATTGCCGGTTGCGGCGGCACCTCGTGGAGTCGCATCGAACATCACCGCAGTGAAAGGAGCGGCGATGATCTGGGCATCTGCTTCCAGGATTGGGGCATTCCGACGCCTCAAGCACTAAAATTAGCTCAACCGTATCAAAATAGTGCGGCTTTCATTGCCAGCGGCGGTCTCAGGGATGGGATTGATATGGTTAAATCTGTTATACTCGGCGCCTCGCTCTGCGGCATGGCCGCACCGTTCCTGAAACCGGCAATGGAATCCGCCGATTCAGTGGTCAGGGTAATAGAGCAACGCCGGCGTGAATTTACTACAGCGATGTTTTTGCTGGGCATGCCGGATGTAAATAGTTTATTTATGAATCGGGCTCTCATTCTGGGCGAGCGTTGAGGATTTTAAGTACGTATGTCCGTCGGTATTGATGAAATCAGCTTTTACACTTCCAACTATTTTCTGGATCTGAAAAACTTGGCCATGGTCCAAGAGATCGAGGTTGGAAAATATTATCAGGGTATCGGGCAGGAAAAGATGGGAATGCCTGCCCCAGACGAAGATATCGTGACGATGGCGGCAAATGCGGCCCTGCCTCTGATTGAGCGGGTTGGCACTGATGCTATCAGTACGGTGATGTTCGCCACTGAAACGGGGATAGACCAATCTAAGTCTGCCGGTGTTTATGTGCACCGCTTGCTCGGCTTGACGTCTAAGTGCCGTGTGGTCGAATTGAAACAGGCTTGTTATAGCGCTACGGCGGCTATTCAAATGGCCTGTGCGCTGGTGGCCCGTCAACCGCAACAGAAAGTTTTGGTAATCGCTTCAGATGTGGCCCGTTACGATCTCGGTACGCCCGGTGAAGCGACTCAGGGCTGTGGTGCGGTAGCGATGCTGATTGCGGCGAATCCTCGCTTGGTCGAATTAGATCCTGAAGTGGGAAATCACACCGAAGATGTGATGGACTTCTGGCGCCCCAATTACCGTTCTACCGCCTTGGTGGATGGTAAGTACTCGACCAAAATCTATCTGCAATCCTTGAAGCATGCGTGGGAGCACTTCCGCGAAGTTAGCTCCCTAGCGTTCACGGATTTTCAACATTTCTGTTATCACCTGCCTTTTACCCGAATGGCGCAAAAAGCCCATAAGCATCTGGCGCGGGTGAATCAGAGCGTGTTAACCCCCGAAATGCTGGACCTTCAAGTAGAGGATACGTTGCGCTACAACCGTATTATCGGCAACAGCTATACAGCGTCGATGTATATTGGTTTGGCTTCACTGTTAGAAAACTGTAAGGATAACTTGTCCGGTAAGCGGATCGGTTTTTTCAGTTATGGTTCCGGTTCAGTCGCTGAATTTTTCTCTGGAAAAGTCGTGGCGGGCTATGAAAAGTGCCTGCATGTGGATAAACATCGGGCGATGTTGGATGCCCGGAGCGAAGTTTCCTACGACGAATATCTAGCACTCTATAATGACACCGACCCGGTTGATGGCGGCGTTCATTCTAAGGCGGAAGGCACCACCGGGCGTTTTCGTTTGGTTGGCATTTCCCACCACAAGCGTGAATATATCGCCTGCTAAGGAACGTCTTTGATGAAGGCTTGTGCCCCCGGTAAGCTGATTCTCAGTGGAGAACATTCAGCCGTATATGGGGCACCGGCTATCGCCCTCGCGGTGAATCGTTATATCCGCTGTCACAGCACCTTTACCTCAACTAACGACTTAACACTCCATCTACCCGAAGCCGGTTGGCAGGCGCAGATGAGCTGGTCTGAGTTACGTTTTTTAAATGATAATCTAAACCAGCGTTTCGCTCAGTTTGAACAGGGCGAGTTAGGCGCAGGTAATATCCTTGAAGCACCACAGCAACTGGCCTTATATGCCCTGTGTCAGTGCTTACCTGATAACGACCCCGATACCGGTTTAACCCTCGAAATTCGTTCTGAACTACCTTTAGGCTCGGGCATGGGGTCCTCAGCGGCATTGAGTGCGGCGGTCACCTGTTTGGCACAAGAACTGTTTTCTACTTCCCTTGATACTGCCGCACTGTTTCAGCGAGTTCGTTATTGTGAGCGCCTGTGTCATGGACGCGGTGGTTTGATTGATGCGGCCACCGTCAGCTATGGTGGGATGGTCAAGGTTGCTGAGGGCGCAGTGACACAGTTACCGGTGCAGTTAGCTAGCGGTTGGTATTATATTCATACCGGCGTGCCGGCGGTGGGCACCGGTGAGTGTGTTGATTATGTGCGCGGGCGATTTGCTGATGCACCTATTTGGCAGCGCTTTGCCACACTCACTGAGCAGCTTCGCGAGGCTATAGTCGCAGGCGATGATCCTCGTCCCTTGATTCAACAAAACCATCGGTTGCTGTGCCAGATTGGAGTGGTGCCGGCACCAGTACAGCACTTTATTAGCCATCTGGAACGTTTAGGTGGTGCGGCGAAAGTGAGCGGGGCAGGGGCGGTGGCCGGTGATTTCGGCGGCGCTTTGATTGCTTATTTACCGGGTATCGATGTGGACGCCGCCTGTCAGTCAGCAGGGTTTCGTTATATGGCGATTGAAGAAGATAGAGAGGGAGCCCGACTTGAAAATTAAGGTGACAGCCCCCGGCAGCCTGATGTTGATGGGTGAGCATGCGGTATTGTTTGGCCATCGAGCATTGGCCTGTGCGGTCGATAAACGGATAAGTGTTACGCTAACGACGCGAACCGATCGCTTGGTGAATATTGATTCGGCATTGGCGCAATACCGTGGCAGCCTCGACGCTTTAACTGCAGAGCCCGCATTAAGCTTTGTTTTGACCGCTATCGAACGTCAGTTACCACGGTTAACTCAGGGGTTTGACCTGCGGATTCGTTCTGAGTTTTCCCATACCGTTGGTTTAGGTTCGTCTGCGGCAGTGACGGCGGCGGCGGTGGCTGCATTGCAGGCGTTGATCAGCGGAGCAGATCGCGATTATGATCCTCAAAGCTTGTTTGAGGAAGCTTTGGCGGTGGTGCATCAGGTACAGGATGGTCGTGGTTCGGGCACCGATTTAGTGGCGGCGGTATATGGCGGCGTGGTGGGATACACCGTGGCACGAGCCGGCGCTGTACCACAGGTACATCGCTTGCAGGGCATTCCGGCGATCAGCTTGTTCTATGTGGGCTATAAAATGAAAACTCCGGATGTCCTCAAACGGGTAGAAGGCTTTGCCGCGCAATCGCCAGAACTGTATGCCAGTTTGTACCAGTTAATGGGCCAGACCACCGAGCAGGCTGAGCAGGCGGTGGATAGCGCTGATTGGCCGCAACTCGGTCGGCTGATGAATATTTATCAGGGGCTGATGGATGCCTTGGGTGTAAATGATGCCTATTTGGCCGAGATTATCTATTCGCTGCGCAGCTCTCCCGATGTGCTAGGAGCTAAAATTTCCGGCTCTGGGTTGGGGGATTGTGTCTTGGCGTTGGGGCATCCGGCGCAGCTGCCGCTCTCTTATAAGCGCTCGTATGAAGGGGCGGATGAACAGTATTATGAACAGATACCAGTGGCCGTGTCGGCGAAGGGGGTAACCGTTGAGTATGTCTGAGCCGATAACAAAACAAAGTGTCATTGCGAACTATCTGCCCACCGTGGTGGCTCCGGTCGCTGACCATATCGATGCCGTTTTTGCGCCGAGCAATATTGCCCTGTGTAAATATTGGGGCAAGCGTGATGTCGAGCTGAATCTGCCGATTAACAGTAGTCTGTCGATCTCATTGGCACATTTAGGCAGTAATACCGCTATCTCGGTTAGCGATGAAGATCAGGTTTGGCTCAATGGTCAACGAGTGGCTGCGGATGATAAGTTTGCCCGTAAGGTAATCGCCTTTATCGAGCTGTTTCGAGGCCCTAATGGCTTACCGGTTAAGGTCGATACGCAAAATAATATTCCCACTGCCGCCGGATTGGCGTCTTCTGCATCCGGCTTTGCGGCCTTGATGCTGGCGATTGATGGTTTTTATGGGTTGCAGCTCGAACCGGCATTATTGTCGGCCTTTGCTCGTATGGGCAGTGGTAGCGCGAGTCGTTCGCTCTATCAGGGTTTCGTTGAGTGGCAGATGGGGGTTCAAGAAGATGGTATGGACAGTATTGCCTTGCCATTAGCTAACCGTTGGGATAGTTTGCGAATCGGTTTGGTGAAGGTCAATATTGCGGAGAAAGCCGTGGATTCTCGCTCGGGAATGAACCGCACCGTAGCCACCGCGCACCTGTATCAAAGCTGGCCATTGCAGGCGGCTGCTGACCTTGAGCGTTTGCATCAGGCGATTGCTGATAACAACTTTACCCTGTTAGGTGAAACCGCCGAACAGAACGCCCTGTCTATGCATGCCACAATGATTGCAGCTTGGCCGCCGTTATTGTATTGGCAGCCGGACTCTGTCGCGGCGATGCAAACTATCTGGCAGGCCCGAGCTGCAGGGGTTGAGGTTTATTTCACCATGGATGCGGGGCCAAATATTAAACTGTTGTTTACGGCGGATAGTGAAGCGGCGGTAAAACAGTATTTTCCCGACCTGGATGTCATCGCTCCCTTTGGCTGATTCCCGCCATACTCACCCATCGGTGATCCCGTCAACTGAAGGCAGCGGCTTTCTGCTGACGCGACAGCAGTTTGACCGCGCCGATGGTATCTGTTTTCAATTTTGGCTGAAAGCCGCTGGCGGCGCTTTTCCGGTGACGGTAACGGCGCAAGAGGCGGTGTTTTTTGTGCTGGAAGAGGATATCCCTCGGATAGAATCCCTGCTGGCAACGCCGCTAAAGACATCATCGGCAAGCCTCGCGGGTTGGCGCTTGCAGTCACTGCCGCTGAAGGATCTCCAACAACGTCCCGTCTATGGTCTGTACAGCCAATCATTAGCTACGTATCGCCAGCTTATCGACCTGCTGCAAACCTACGCGATTCCGATGATTGAAGAGGATATTCGTCCGGTGGATCGGTTTTTGATGGAGCGATTTATTCAGGACAGCGCTCGGGTGCGTTTCAGTGAGCATTCGGCACAGTTACAGCCGACAACCTGTGAGCCTCAGTTAACCATGTTGTCGGTGGACATTGAGACCACGATGCGGGCGGATCGCATCTTTTCGATTGGCCTGTACAGCGCCCAGATGGCTAAAGTGCTGATTGTCGGTGATGGACCGAATGAACCTTGGCTAGAGTATGTAAACGATGAGCGGGCACTGTTGCAGGCGTTCGTACGTGAAGTCGAATGTTGTGATCCGGATATTTTTATTGGCTGGAATGTGGTCGGTTTTGATTTTCGGGTACTGCAAGAGCGTGCTCGCCGCCTGCAGGTGCCACTCAATTTAGGCCGTGATAGCAGCCGGATACAGGTGATTCAATCGGCTAACGGTAAATGGTTTTGCCGTATGGCGGGCCGGGTAGTGTTGGACGGTATCGATACCCTTAAAGGAGCCACTTATCAGTTTGAAAGCTTCTCGCTGGAATATGTCTCTAATCAGATGCTCGACCGGGGCAAGCTGTTAGGACAGCAGATGGATGAAGGCATGAACCGTGGTGAGGAGATTCAGCAGGTTTATCGTGAAGACCCTCGCAAGCTGGCGGAATATAACCTCGAAGACTGTAAGCTGGTGTGGGATATCTTCGAACATGCACAGCTACTGCATTATTTAGTTGAACGGAGTCGTTTGACGGGTTTGCCGTTGGATAAGGTCGGAGGCTCGGCCGCTTCGTTTGATAACCAATATCTGCCGCGGTTGCACCGTCAGGGGTATGTTGCTCCGGTGTATGCCTCCGGTGAGTCACAGATGGGTGCGCCAGGTGGCTATGTGATGGAGTCCCGCCCTGGGCTATATCATCAGGTGCTGGTGCTCGATTTTAAAAGTCTATATCCCAGTATTATCCGTACCTTTATGGTCGACCCTTATGCGCTAGCGGAAGGCACCGGCAGTGAATGTCCTGAGGATGATCTAGTGCCGGGCTTTAACCATGCTATTTTCACCCGCCAAGGCGCTATTCTACCGGATATTATCGAGCGACTGTGGCAAGCAAGGGACAGCGCTAAAGCGGAGCAGAATGCACCGTTATCCCAAGCCATTAAAATTATTATGAATAGTTTTTATGGTGTGCTGGGCTCGGATGTGTGTCGCTTTTTCGATCAGCGCTTGGCGGGTTCAATTACCTTGCGGGGACACGAAATTCTTACCCGTACCAAAGCAAAGATTGAAGCAGAGTTTGGCTATCAGGTGATCTATGGGGATACCGATTCGGTGTTTGTTTGGCTCGGCGACGAGTTCCCCCAAGCGGATGCGCCAGCAGAGGGGCGCAAGTTAGAGCAGTTTCTTAATCAATGGTGGCAGGAAGAGATACAACAGCGTTTCGGTTTGCCTTGTCACCTCGAACTGGAATATGAAACTCACTACCGCCGTTTTTTGATGCCGACTATGCGTCACTCAGAAAAAGGTACTAAAAAACGTTACGCGGGTATTCGTCATTTTGCCGATGGGCATGAAGAGCTGATATTCAAAGGGCTGGAATCGGTACGTTCCGATTGGACACCACTGGCTCGTCGGGTGCAGCGGGAACTCTATCGGTTGGTTTTCAGTGATGCGTCCTACGTGGATTATCTAAAACAGATCGTGGCGCAGATGAAGGCCGGGCAGTTAGATGCTGAACTGGTCTATCGGAAACGCTTACGTCGACCGTTAGATGAATACAGTAAAAACCGCCCACCCCATGTGCAGGCGGCGTTGAAAGCGCGACAGCAATTTGTTCGTGAGGGCAAAACCCGGACATTCTCTGCCGGGATGTTTATCGAATATTTAATAACCGTTAACGGTCCAGAACCGTTGCTGTTTGCCCGCTCCCCAATTGACTATCAGCACTATCTTGACCGGCAGCTAGCACCGGTGGCCGATAGTATTTTGATGTTCTTAGATGATAGCTTCGAAGCACTCCACGCTCCGCAGATCGATCTGTTTTAATCGAGGCATAGTTAAAGCATTAGGTTTTAGCGATAGCCGGCTTGCTTTAACAGCACCACCGCTTGCTCCCTAAACTGACCGCTGGCGGCGACATTGTGTTGGTCTTCAATAAATTGTCCCCGTCGTCCGATCTGTCGGGCAGGATAGACCTTCTTGTTAACCGGGTATTCGAGGCTCAGTTTTGCATACTGTGCTTGGGTCTCTTTTAGTGTTAGCCACTCCAATAGGTCTGTGGCACCGGCTTTATTCGGAGCATGGGCCGTAACCGCCGCTCCGGTGATATCAACATGTACCCCACTGCTGTCCTGATCGGCCCAGAAGAGTTTCAATGGGGTGTCGGGGTGGTCATGTTTATAACGGGCAAAGTAATAACTGTTGACGATGCTGACCTCACAGAGGTTTTGTTCCAGCGCTGGGAACATTTGCGCATCCTCGGCGAATGGACGAACCGCTAGATTATTAACCCAGCCTTGCAGGGTTGCGAGGGTTTTCTGTTCGCCATCGCGATTGATCATCATGGCGACCAACGCTTGAGTGTAAGGTTGTTGTGAGGTACGCAGGCAGAGGCTGCCATCCCATTTAGGGTCGGCGAGATCAGTGAAACCTTTGAGTTCGCTTTTATCCAGCGTGGTGCTGTTATATATCAGTGTCTGAGTGCGTTTTGAAAAACCGAACCAGTAATTGTCCGGGGCACGAAGATGCTCGGGCACATTGTTGGTTAAGGTGGATGAATCGACGGCAGCAGTGAGTCCTTTTTGTGTTGCCAACCACAAGGAGGCAGCTCCGGTGGTTAATAATAGATCGGCTTTACTCTGCTCGCCTTCCGCTTCTAAGCGGGCGATTAGCGCGCTGGCAGGTTCCACTAGGTAGCCCACTGGAGTGCCGGTTTCGGCGGAATAACGATCAAGTAGCGGAGTGAGATAACTGGCATTTTTAGTCGAATACACCAGTAATTCTGGCGCGGCCTGCAATGGTCCACACAGGCTGGTCGCCAATAATAGGGTTAAGGTACGCGATAAATATTTCATAATATGTCTTACCTATAAACGAAGAAGATTAAGAAGGCGTGGCCCACTGGCGTATCAAATTGTGGTAGATGCCGCTTAGATTGACGACCTCAGGGTGCGCGGCGCCCAGTTCAGTAGTGAGTTTTTGCACTGAATTATCCAGCTCAAACAGCATCTCTCGCTGCTGGATATCTTTGACCATGCTTTGTATCCAGAAAAAAGATGCCACCCGGGCGCCGCGTGTCACTGGTGAGACCGAGTGCAGGCTGGTGGAGGGATAGAGCACCATATCACCGGCGGCTAACTTGACGGTTTGAGTGCCATATTGGGTTTCGATACTGAGTTCGCCACCATCATATTCATCGGGATCGGCGAGAAATAGCGTGGCCGAGAGATCTGTTCTGAGGGTCAGGTTTGTACCGGGTATTTGCATCAGTGCGCCGTCAACATGTGCGCCATAGGTTTCGCGTTCACTGTAACGGTTAAACTTAGGCGGGTAGATGCGATCCGGCAGGGCCGCGGAAATAAAGGCCGGATGACGGGACAGGCTTCTGAGAATATGGTTACCGAGGCTGATCGCTGGTTCTTGGGTGTCATCCAGTTGCTGATTGCGTTTTACATGGCGGGCAATCGAACCTGCAGTGTTCAGACCATCTTGCCAAGGGGCATTGTCTAGGTGCTGGCGAAACTGTTGGACTTCATCGCGGGTTAATATTTTTTCAAGCGTAATGAGCATATTAATGTCCTGATAACGTAGTCTGCAGTTGTGTTGCTCTGATTGCCGCGAGTGATGCGCAGCCGGTCATGGCCATACAGAGTTCCAGTTCTTCACGTAGCAGTTTGATCATATGGGCAACGCCTAATGCACCGGCGACGCTGAGGCTATACATTTGTAGCCGCCCGATCAGTACTGCGTCGGCACCGAGAGCGATCGCTTTGAAGATATCGCTACCCGAGCGGATGCCGCTGTCGAAGAGTAGCGGGAAGCCATCACCAACAGCGCATCGAATGGCAGCTAAGACGGATAGACTGGCGGGAGCGCCATCGAGAGTGCGTCCGCCATGATTGGACACAATAATACCTGCGGCGCCAAGGGCTTTTAGTTGTAGAGCATCGTCGGGATGCATAACGCCCTTAATGATTACGGGGACTGGGCTGGCTTTGATCAATTCTGCGAGATGCTGTAGCGCGGGTGCCTGTTGCCGGTAACGGGCAAAGATAGGGCTATCACCGGGGCGCTGTTGCAGTGGCTCGTCTGGGCGTTGATGGGCAAGGTTCGCTGCTGAGATGTTGCCAGGCAGTTTAAAACCAGCGCGAATTGCGCGGATACTGGGGGCTTGAATGGCGGCATCGAGGGTGACCACAATGGCTTCATAGCCAGCGGCGAGGGCGCGGTTAATCAGGGCGTGAGTATCCTCTGGGCGAGATTGAAAGTAGAGTTGAAACCAGCGGGGTGGTTTAGCGCGGGCCACAATTTGCTCGAGTGTTACAGACGCTAGGGTACTGGTGATCATACAGCTGTCAGTCGCCTCTGCGGCAGAGGCGGTTTCCCGTTCGCCCTGAGGATGCACCAGTGATTGGTAAGCAACCGGAGCTAGAAACACCGGGTGCTTGAAATGTTGGCCAAACAGTTGCGCCTCAGTGTTGGCGTTAGTTAAATCGGCGAGTAGCCTTGGGACTATGGCCCAGTCTTGAAAGGCCGTTTGGTTATTGCGTTGGGTTATATCATGACCACTGCCACCGGCAATATAAGCCAGAATATCGGCTGGAATAAAGGCTTGGGCCAGCTGTTCATAGTCGTAGGCGCAGGCAATATCGGCCGGAATATAATCCAAGGGAGGAAGAGGCTTTTTGATATCATTCATGGTGGGTTGATAGGTTTTTAAAGTAAGTCAGGGCAGCCGTGGCTGCCCTGTAACGGATGACCGTCGAGGCTACTTTAGAAACTGTACTCCATGGTCAGTTGAGCATTACGCTTGTCGCCGATGTAGACAAATGAGCCTGAGCGATAGGCGGCGAGGTAGTAATCTTTGTTGAACACATTACCGACATTAAGACGGAACTTCAGATCACGATTGGCTTGATAAGTCGCAAAGGCATCGAAGACGGTGTATTCAGGCACACCCAAGTCTTCATTGGCAGCAGTATCAGGCTGTCCGACATAGCGAGCGCTTTCATAGGTGGCGGTACCGCCGAAGGCGAAGGCAGACGTGGCTTGATATCGCAGTTGCAATGACGCCGATTTGTCGGCGAAGTTAGCCAAGGTTTTACCTTCGTTAGACGCTGTGATTGAATCCAATACCTCAGCATTCATGATGGCAAGACCTGCTTGCACACTTAAGCGGTCAGTTAAGTTACCCGCCAGCCCTAATTCAATACCTTCAACGCGGTTTTTACCGGTATTCAAGCTTCCTTCGGTGCTATACGAATCGCCGGTTGGTTGTTCCATCACATCATGTTTAGTGATGCGGAACACTGCCGCGGTTGCTAATAACTTGTCATCCTGCAGACGCCACTTGGTACCGAGTTCCCAGCTTTCTGTACGTTCTGGATCACCCAAACGCGGATCACTAGAATCGACACAGATACCGCCATAACCACAGCTAGTGCCAACATCAGACTCACCGCCGTTCAGGTTGGTCGCAGTGGAGAAGCTGGCGTAGATATTAGCGCGAGGGTTAATATCATAGCTGGCACCGACGTGACCATTCCAATAGCCGCCATCGTATTTGAACTCGTAAGGGACTCGGCCGTTACCATCGCCTGCATCAAAGTTAGCGATGTTGCTGTAGTCATAGTAATCATGACGAATACCACCGAACACGGTCCATTTATCGGTTAGGTCGACGGTGTCCATCAATGACAGGGAGATAGTTTCAACATTCCAATCGGAATCTTGATTACCCTTACTGATATCCCGTTGCATCAGATTATTAATGTCACCTACACTGCCACCGCTAGCATCAGTCAGGCAGTAGGCACCGCCGACACCGCCACGGCCACTGGTGGAACAGTTGGTCGCACCGGTTGAGCTAGTGTTATACACCCCGTTGAGAACACTTTGGTTACTGTATTCTGCACCGATGACCAATTCATGATCGAGGCCGCCGATCTCTTGAGTGGTGATCAGGTTTAATTGGTTAGCGAAGTATTCTACTTCTTGCCAACCTTGGTGATTGTTTAAGCTCACGGAGGAGTAACCGTTGGTGCCGTTGGTGGCATCGGCATCGGTTGGGTATGCGGTGGTGGCGCTGGCGCCGGTGGTTACATAACCGTTATCTGTGGTGCCATAACGGGTCAAGTTAACCAAGCGTGTTTTTGGATTGATCTCATAACCCATACGCACGGTAAAGGTGTCAACGGTTGATTCAAGAAAGTCTTCATCCTGTACATAGGATGGAACATCTTTGACAACCTTGCCGGTAGAACGGTCGATATAGGTGCCCAGATCCGGGCTATCGGTGCCTTCAAAGTGATAGTAATCGGCAGTTATTTCCAGCTTATCAGTTGCTTGATGAGACAGTGACAACGCTGCACCGATACGTTCACGGTCGGCAGGGTCGCGATCGGGCACATCTTCTTCTGCATGCAGGATATTAGCCCGGAAAGCCGTGTCGTAGTTGATCACTTGGTTGGTATCGAGGGTTACCCGGTGATAGTTATCGGTACCGATACCCGCAGAGACCTTGGTAAAATCGTACTCGGTGCTAGCGCGTTTAGTGGCGGAGTTCACGGCGCCACCGGTGGTGCCTCTGCCGGCAAAAGAGGAACTTGGACCTTTACTGATTTCGACCTGTTCAACGGCAAAGCTTTCCCGCACGGTCATGCCTGGGTCACGTAAACCATCGATGAAAATATCGCTGCGTGCTTCGTGCCCACGGATGATATAACGGTCACCAAAGGCGTTGCCGTTTTCGCCGGTGCCTAGGGTAATACCCGGTTGTCCATCAAGGATGTCACGTAGATCGCTGCGTCCAGAATCAGCGATTTCAGCGGCGGTCAGCACCGTAATTGTTTGTGGTGTCTCAGCTAGCGAACGGGTTCTACGTGGATCTGAGACTCGCTCTGCCAGATAAGGTGCGCCAGGAACTGCATAAGGGTTAGTATCGGGAGTGACGGATTCTTCAATCTTGAGTTTATCCAACGCAATACTGTTGTCATCTGCGGTTGCTACGTTTGCCATGAGGGCGCCCGAAATAGCCAGTGCCAGTGTACTCGGCGCAAAACCAGAGGTTCTATGCTTGCGTATCGACTGCGTGGGCGTGTTAACAATAGCGTCGTTCGCTATCGCCATGTTCTTCATAGTGACGTTGTTCATCTGTGTTCCTTAAAACAATTTGCGGGTTGGATTGAGTGAAAATTCCACAGGAAGCGTTAGCTCAAGATGACTGCTGGTTAGCTCATCAGGAATCGAAGCGAAGGGGCTTGCGCGAACAAGCATCTCAACGGCTTCCTGATCGAGACGCGGATCACCTGAACTGTTGATGACTTCGGACGATTCTACTTTTCCGTTCTTCCTGATAACGAATTTCACGACAACTACTCCGGTGACACCGTCTTTTCGGGCGCTGCGGGGGTAGCGTTTAAAACGTGCGATTCTGGCCATAACCCGGGCAAGATAACTCTGCCGGGCGGCAGGGTTGCCACCAGTTTCTACACGTTCACCCACACCTGTTGCTCTTGTCTGTGCGTGCGAGGGGACTGGTTTCTGTTCTGACTCAGGGGTTGTTTCAGAACGGGGCGCAGCCGTCTCAGGTTTCGTTTTTTGTTGTTTATCAGGCGTCGGCTCTGCTTTTGGCACAGGCTTCGGCTCGGTTGTGGGCTGCACTGGTTTTGGTTTCGGCAGCGGCACGGGTTGCACTTCGCTTTTTGGTTGTTGTTGCTCCTTTTCGGGTTGCTTTTCAGGTTGAGGCTCCGGTTCTGTTTCAGACTCGGGTTTAACCTCAGGTTCTGCTTGGGGTTCTTCTAGCGGTGTTTCTTCGCTATCTTTTTTCGGTTGATTCGGGGTTTCCATAAAGCTACCGGCTAAGCCAACACTGACTTGCAAACCATCTTGGCCTTCAGCGATTGCTCCTTCGGTATTAATCGGTTTCATCCAGATCATCAAGGCTGCTAGGTGTACGGTGATCGCGGCGACAATACTGAGGGTCACTTTTCGAGTGGTGATCATCAGCTCTGCTCCGTCGCGATTAACAGCGACTTAATGCCAAACTGTTGTACAACCTGAAGCACCGGGTCTAACGCGGATGATGGTAGATCTCGGTGAATATGGCAGATCACCACGGTCTCCGGTGTCAGCGTCAGGCTGCGCAGCGCGGCTTTTAGGTCTTGATGGCTAGGTTGGCCATTCAGAGTGAAGCTGCCAGAGGCCGAGATTTTGATCTCCAGTTCTGACATCTTTAGTTCACTCTCACTGTTTGATGCTGGAATCTTCAACTGTGCATCCTGGGCTTCAATATGCCCTGCTAGCATGAAAAAGATCAGTAGCAGGAAAACGATATTGATAGCAGGGATCATGCTGTTATCGAGATTATTCCGCTGTGATGAACGGTTGTGTATGGTAACAATCTTCATTGGCTTACCGACGGGCTTAGATCCAGCTGTAAAATTCCCATTGAACGAAGCATATCGATCAGGTGGATGGTGTCCTGTACTTTAACGCTCGATACCGCCGCCAGCGTCACAGACGCTTGGTTGTCGGCCATAGTGCGCAGTTGCTCGGTAAACGATGCAGCATCAATAGCGTAAACCGTCCCGTCTAGCTCGGCCTTTTGTTCGGGCAGTAGACGTAGGTTATGACTGCGGTTTTCGCTGCTTTGGGTACCGGGTGCCGATGCTTCAAGTTCTAACTGCCGGGTTTTGCTGAAGGTTGAGGACAGCATAAAAAATAGCAGTAGAATAAAGACCACATCGATCAGCGGTGTCAGGCTGATTGACTGTGATGTACGGGGAGTGACCTCAAGCAGCACGCTGATGCTCCTGCAACGATAATGGGGCCGCTTTAGCCTGATATAGCGGGCAAGTGAACACCTGGGTAACTGAGTCATTGATTAGCATGGCAACGCGTTCAACTTTGCGTTCTAAAATACTATGGGCTGTGGCGACAGGAATGGCGACGGCTAGACCGACGGCGGTCGTCAATAATGCCTGCCAGATACCGCCAGACAGCACGGAAGGGTTAACACTGTTACCGGCCGCTTCCATCTGTTGAAAAGCAACGATCATGCCCAGCACAGTACCCATTAAGCCGAGCAGCGGACTTAGACTGGCGATGACTTCCAACGGGCGAAGCAGGGCTCTAAGCTGGTTAACTAAGCGGTTTGCTTGTCGGGATAACTCTTCTTGCAGCAGTGCTTGATCTTGTTGCTCTGCGACACCTTGCATGGCATAACGAATAATATTGGCGACAGGGCGGGTGGGGTGCAGCGCTTTGACCGCACCAGCGGGGTCATGGCTACGCCATTTTTTCAGGCTTTCGGCAATGTCATGGGTGCTTTCCGGTTTGGTAACCGCAAACTGCCAGAGTTTGAGAAAAATAATACTGAGCGAGAACACGGATAGGGCGATTAAAATCCATACGACCGGACCGCCGATTTCGATCATATTGATAATCGGGTCAAAATTCTCACCGAGCAGGTCGTGGCCTATATTCTCGCCATTGATGCTCGTTGTTGCGTTTAGGTCGATACCGTTTTCAGCCCCTGAGACGCTGTTAAGCGGCAGGCTTAAGTCGTTATTTACATCGGCGATGAGACCCTCTTCTGAAGCTGTGGTTGGGCTAGGGACTGTCTCAGTCGAAGACGCTGGGAGAGAGTGACTGAGCGTAGTTGGCTCTATAGAACGGTTGTCAGAAGGTGTGCTCAAAACGGAACCTAAATATTAATGGTAGTGAGAATGATTCGCATTATAAGGTTGTGGGGTTTTGATTTTCAAGGTGTTTCTGTAAAAAAATTTGAATTTATTACAAAGCTTGCTGTCACGGTGGCGGCAATGTGTGGTTTAGATAACCGCTGCTATTGGTACAATTACAGTCGTTTTAAGGGTACTTTAGATGAGCTATGTAGCCCGTCATAATAGCGTTTCAGATGAATGGCTATGAGCGATTTAAAGATCTAATAAGCGCCGTATTACGCGGTACTTTTTCAATTAATTTTACGAGTAATAAGCTTTGCAAAAACCTTCGATAAATTCTCAGCAGGGCAGTGGGCAACCACAGATGCAACCGGTTTATTTACGAGTGAAGGATCAGCTTTGGCAATGGATCCTGCTTGAGCGGCTAGGCAGTCAAGCGCGTTTACCAGCCGAACGGGAGCTGGCGCAACGTTTTAGAACGACCCGGGTTACTCTGAGACAGTCGTTGGGTCAGTTGGAGGCCGAAGGTAAAATTTATCGTTCCAATCGGCGAGGTTGGTATGTTACGCCACAACGGCTCGACTATGATCCAGCCAAGGATGTTGGCTTTTATCAGATGGTCGCAGGACAGGGTTATACCCCAGCCACGGAAACGTTGAGTAAAACCATGCAGGAGGTGCCCGAATGGCTGGCTCAACGTGCAGGTTTAGCTATGCAAAGCGATATCTGTTATCTGCTGCGCCGCCGCTCTATCGATGGCCGTTCGGTGCTGCTGGAACACAACTATATTAACCCGCAATACTGTCCTGATTTACTCTTACAGGACACCGATCGATCGCTCTGGCAGCAACTAAGAGAACGCTACGACCTGCAACCCTCTAAGCGTCAAATTGAATTTTATCCACAGGCGCTAGACGGAATAGCTGCTGAGGCGTTGGGTGTCAATCCAGGCACCGCAGGGCTTTGTCTACAGCGCTTAACCTATGATCAGCAGGGTCGTTTTCTCGAGTTTGATCAGGAGTACTGGATTCATGATGCGCTCAAAGTGACGGTTAACGTCGCTTAGCGCATAACAGCTGCTAATACCTCAAACATTTTGTATTGATACGTCACTAAAAATTCATAGTAAAAATCTGGTCTATACCAGATAATGCTTCTATCGTTTTTTAAGTGGTAGACATCAGATGGCTGAGCTAGCAATACCCCCTTTTCTACTGACCCCAGGGCCAATCACGACCAGTATGACCGTCAAGCAGGCGATGCTGTGTGATTGGGGCTCTTGGGACAGTGATTTTCGCGCGATGACCCGTTCATTATGTGAACAATTGGTCGCCTGTATTAGTGATACGGGGGAGTTTGTCTGTGTCCCCTTGCAAGGCAGTGGCACTTTTGCGGTTGAAGCTACGCTAGCAACGTTAATACCACAGCAGGGTAAAGCATTAGTGCTGATCAACGGCGCTTATGGTCGGCGAATGACGCAGATACTGGATTATTTAGGCCGTGCTTATGTTGTGCTCGATAAAGGGGATTACGCACCGCCGCGGGCAGACGAAGTTTCGGCCATATTGCAGCAGGATAGCGGTATTAGTCATGTATTGATGGTGCACTGCGAAACCAGTTCTGGGATTTTAAATCCAGTGGCTGAGATTGCGGCTATCGTCGAGCAACATGATCGACGTTTGATTATCGATTCGATGAGCGCTTTTGGTGCTATCGATATTCACGCTACAGACTTACGCTTTGATGCGCTTATCTCTTCTGCTAATAAATGTTTTGAAGGAGTGCCAGGATTTAGTTTTGCTCTGCTTCGGCGCACGGCACTAGAAGCATCAGCGGGCAATGCGCACTCTCTGAGTTTAGATCTCTTGGATCAATGGCGTTATATGAACGCCACAGAGCAGTGGCGTTTTACTCCACCTACCCATGTGGTGGCCGCATTTATACAGGCTCTACGTGAACATGCAGCCGAGGGCGGTGTCGCAGGGCGTTTTACCCGCTATCGCCGTAATCAACAACGGCTGGTGGAAGGGATGAGGCAACTTGGCTTTACAACATTGCTAAGCGATGAATGGCAGTCGCCGATCATCGTGACCTTTTTATCACCTACCGATCATTACTTTAGTTTTCAAGGTTTTTACGATCGCCTTAAAGCCCGCAATTATATTATTTATCCGGGCAAACTGACGGTCGTGGAGAGTTTTCGGCTGGGCTGTATTGGGCAGTTGTATGACGCTGAAATTGACGGCCTTTTAGAGGCGGTTAGAGACGTGATGGATGAATTAAAAAGTGTGCAAGTGCAACCTTAGTAATAACCTAACAAGTAGCCGGTTAACGGCTCAGGAGTATCGTATGTACCGTTATGAACGTCAGTATACAGGCCCTTTACAGGCGCTAATTATGGATTGGGCGGGCACCACCGTCGACTTTGGTTCGTTAGCCCCTATTCGGGCTTTTCAAAGTCTATTTGCCGCTCAAGGGGTGCCTATTTCCGAGGCTGAGGCACGTGGCCCGATGGGCGTTGAAAAACGAGAACATATTCGACAACTCTGCGCTTATCCACGTATTCACGCGGCTTGGATTGAACAAACTGGAGCGGCTCCGGTCGATGCTGATATCGACCGGATGTATAACGATTTTATTCCTATACAGGTAGCGGCGATTGCTGAAACCGCAGTATTGATTCCTGGCTTGCTAACGCTGCTTGAATGGGCCGAGGCGCGTGAGATTAGGATCGGAGCTAATACCGGTTATGCAGACGTTATGATTCAAGGGTTACTGAGCGAAGCGGCGGGACAAGGCTATCGACCGGCTTCCACCGTTTGCGCGACACAGGTGCCGAAGGGGCGTCCTTATCCTTATATGGCGATGATGAATGCGATTGAGTTGGGGGTCGAAAACCTCGCTGCTTGTGTCAAAATCGACGACACCCTCAGTGGTATTGATGAGGGCCTGAATGCGGGAATGTGGACAGTTGGTGTGGCGATCAGCGGTAACGAAGTCGGTATGAGTTTAGCGGCTTGGAATGCCTTAGATGATGCCGAGCAACAGACGTTGCGGTATAAAGCTTACGACCGCTTTAATCGCGCAGGAGCGCACTATGTTGTTGATAGTGTTGCCGATATCATTCCGGTGTTAGAAGAGATTGAACTGCGCCTTGCTGCCGGAGAGAAGCCCTAATTAGCTGATTTTCATCAGTGGATTCTTGCCCGTCAACACGGTTTTCGAGGGGTGGTATCCACTGATGTTACATTGCATATTAGTCTTTTTTGTCGATGGTTATTTCAATCGATTTACTGTTGCCGGCAAACCACTTCTGAAGATACAAAGAACCGATAATCGGGGCCGTGCCCTCATCGGGAACTTCTTTATAACGGACACTGTTTTTGGTTTCTTTTTCGTACTCAAAGGTCACAACTTTTTTAGTCATCAATTTTTCCACTCAGCTATTGTTTCGGTGAACCGGTGATTATCGGCTTGGCATGTTCGGCGCTAGGTTTCGCGACGGGCCTACGCCATCGGGTAAATGTCAAAGGGTGTCGAATAAAGCATTACTGGCTCAATCTGCCTAACAGGCATCAGTGTAATCATTGAGTCGCGCAAAAACATCTTTTAACTGGGTATTAAACCGCTTTCATTGAGCATAGTGGGGGGGCGGTAACTGTTTTCGGTTTGATAGGTGCTTAGGCGTTGTTGCGCTACCCTGTGCTGCGACAGGATGGCCACACCGCCAGAACAGCGGTGTGGGATTTTACCGGTTAGATGAGATCGAAGCGATCTGCGTTCATGACTTTTGTCCAAGCGGCGACAAAATCCTCAACAAACTTTTCTTTATTATCATCCTGAGCGTAAACCTCGGCATATGCCCGTAGGATCGAGTTAGAACCAAAGAGGAGGTCGACCCGACTGGCCGTCCATTTGACCTGATTCGAATCCCGCTCAATGATTTCATAGAGGTTACTTGCGACAGGCTTCCAACGATAATTCATATCCGTTAAATTAACGAAAAAATCGTTGGTGAGTGCGCCGGGCTGGTCGGTGAAAACACCCTGCTGAGTTCCGCCGACATTGGTGCCGATAACGCGCATTCCGCCGATCAGGACGGTCATCTCATGGGCGCTAAGTCCCATCAATTGGGTACGATCGAGCAGTAGCTCTTCCGCTGTGACCACATAATCTTGCTTCAACCAGTTACGGAAACCATCGTGCAATGGTTCTAGTACATCAAAAGAATCGGCATCGGTGAGCGCCTCGGTGGCATCACCTCGGCCCGGCGAGAATGGCACATTGATATCTACCCCTGCTGCTTTGGCCGCGAGTTCGATGCCGACATTGCCCGCTAATACGATCACATCGGCGACACTTGCACCGGTATCGGCGGCGATAGCCTCAAGCACTGGCAACACTTTAGTGAGACGTTCAGGCTCGTTGCCCAGCCAGTCTTTTTGTGGACTCAGGCGGATACGGGCGCCGTTGGCACCGCCCCGTTTATCTGAACCACGGAAGGTTCGAGCGCTGTCCCAAGCGGTACACACCATCTCACTGACGCTTAAGCCACAGTCGGTGAGGCGCCGTTTAACGGCTTGAATATCATGACCGCTGCTGCCGGCTGGAACAGGGTCTTGCCAGAGGAGGGTTTCTTGCGGCACGTCTGGGCCAATATAACGCGCTTTAGGCCCCATATCTCGGTGTGTTAGTTTGAACCAAGCCCGTGCAAAGACATCCGAGAAGTATGCTGGATCACGGTAGAAACGCTCGGAGATCTGACGGTAGTCAGGGTCCATTTTCATGGCCATATCCGCATCTGTCATGATGGGGTTGTGGCTCAGTGAAGGGTCTTCAACATCGGCGGGTTTATCTTCCGCTTTGATATTGATGGGTTCCCACTGCCATGCACCTGCCGGGCTTTTCTTGAGTTCCCAGTCATAATTGAGCAGCAAGTCGAAGTAGCCGTTATCCCATTGGGTTGGGTGGGTGGTCCAGGCGCCTTCGATACCGCTGGATACGGTATCACGCCCGATGCCCCGTTGGGTTTTGTTGAGCCAACCAAAACCTTGATCTTCTAATTCGGCACCTTCCGGATCAGGACCGAGTAGGTTGGCATCGCCGTTACCGTGACATTTACCTACCGTATGACCACCGGCGGTCAGGGCGACGGTTTCTTCATCATCCATTGCCATACGTTCAAAGGTGACGCGGATATCGTGGGCGGTCTTGAGCGGGTCGGGCTTGCCATCCACGCCTTCCGGGTTGACATAAATAAGGCCCATCATCACCGCCGCCAATGGATTTTCTAAATCACGCTCGCCGGAATAGCGACTGCCTTTACTGCCGCTTGGGGCTAGCCACTCTTTTTCAGAGCCCCAATAGGTATCTTTTTCGGGATGCCAAATATCTTCTCGGCCAAAGGCGAAGCCGAAGGTTTTTAGTCCCATCGACTCATAAGCCATGGTGCCTGCATAGGCAATTAAATCAGCCCAGCTCAGTTGATTGCCGTATTTCTTTTTGATTGGCCAGAGTAGGCGGCGAGCTTTGTCTAAATTAACGTTGTCCGGCCAGGAGTTTAGTGGCGCAAAGCGTTGGTTGCCGGTACCTGCACCGCCGCGCCCATCAGCGATACGATAGGTGCCGGCGGCGTGCCAGGACATGCGGATCATCAAACCGCCATAGTGCCCCCAGTCTGCCGGCCACCAAGATTGGCTGTCGGTCATCAGTGCTAGCATATCCTTTTTTAGCGCCGCTACATCGAGCTTTTTGACTTCATCCCGATAGTTGAAGTTTGCGCCCATCGGGTTGGTCTTATGATCGTGTTGATGCAGAATGTCGAGGTTTAGCGACTTAGGCCACCACTCCATATTCGACATGCTGCTTTCTGTCGCACCCCCATGCATTACTGGGCATTTATTATTCGACATCAGTTGCTCTCCTGTTATGGGTGTCTCGTACGTCAAAAAGGTTATTAACTGCGCACATTGATATTGCACCTTCAACCCAGTATCGGCCGTTTAAATGGGCTTGTGAAACTGTAAATTTTGATCTCGACGATAGCTTTTTCCTATGTCTTAGACATGCAGCCTAGTGCATAGCAACGGGCTTTGCTGCGTAATGACATCGCGACTGATGATGTTTAGGCTTATTGAGAAGGGGATAAGGTTATCCGCAGGCAACCGTAGTTAACGGTAATCGTGAGGGTAAATCGTTTCTTGGTTGCTTCTTAACCTATTGAGGTTCGATAACAGGCTTTAGTATGCACTGCGGTATTTTTTATCTTCAGAGGTCGTCGCTGTTTTTTTTGGGTTCAGTTGTACTAAGCCCTAGAGTGCGGGTGAGGGGAGTTATTTGTCACTCAAAAAATCTGTTATATACCTGAGCTAAGAACCTGTTATTGCAGGGTATTTAGCGTGTGCACAATGGTTTTTTATAGAGATATCTTCTTTAAATTTAGACATTTAAAAGAATATTTATAATTAATTCATAGATAATTGTTGCACCGCAACATAGAAGGGTTGTAGTATCACTACATCAACCACATTTCTTTATGGGTACACATCATGTTCAAGACTCTTCCTACTGCTGACTTCTCTGCTTTTGGCGCTCCAATTCAAAAATTGATCGAGCTAAACACCGCTACTTTTACTAAAGCATTCGAGCTTCAGAAAGCAGCTATCGAAAAGCAGATCGCTCAAGCGCAAGCGGACTTTAAAGCGTTCTCTTCAATCAAAGACGTTGAAGCTTTCACCGCTTTCGTTACTGTTAAATCTGAAGAAGCTAAAAGCAAAATCGAAGCGCTGCAGACTGAAGCTCAAGAAGCTGCAGAAACGTCTAAAGCTTACTTTGCTGAAGTTCAGGCTATCCTGACAGCTGGTAAAGAATCAGTAGCTGCTGCACCTGCACCTAAAGCGCCTGCTAAAGACGCTGCATAAGTTACGCTATTCTAGAAAAGCCTCCATCAGCAATGATGGGGGCTTTTTTGTATCTAGAAATCATAGAACTGGTAAAACAGAGGTATCAGGCACGCCGGGAAGGGCATGGTTGTGGAGCCAATATCATCATAAAAAAGCCGCAATTAGACAGCGTCTTGCTGCTACATTGCGGCGCATAAATCGGCTTAACCTGCTTGTGCATATCGGTTAAGTTGTTGGAGCCAGAGTTTTTCTATGCTGAGCGGTCGTGTAGCACCATAAATAGCGCCGGATGCATGGGTGTTGTAGGCCCATAATTGGTTACCGAAATCATAATGCCACCACTCACTGGGTAGGTTTGAGAACCCCGCTTGTGTCATCGCATTAAAAAGCAGTCTGCGATTATCTCTGGCTGAGATATCATCTTGTTTGAGGGACTTTTCTAACGCATAGGTCCAAGATCTGGGGCTGGCTTCATCAAAAAGCGAGCCCATATCTAATAATCGTCCATCGATGTCAGCCAAGGTTACATCAACCGAACCGCCAGTTAGGTGGGGGCTCGGTGCTTTCGGGTCCGTGCTCGGTGGAGAGACTAAATTCCTCGCTTCTAGGTTAACTTCATCAGGGCTTAGTGCTTTGTTCGCATGGCTGATTAGATTGACCAGCGTATCGAACAGATACTGTTGTACCGCGAAAGGCCGCCAACCATCTAATACAACTAGTTGTAAGTTATCAGGAAGAAGACTGGCAGCACGCAGTAAACGCTCAAGCACCTGAGATCGAACATGGCACTCAGGAATGGCGTTAGCCACGCCCATCTTGAAATAGGCCGGATAGATACCCATTTTCTTGGAGATACTCACCGGCACTAGGGGGTCGTAGTTCTCGATAATCGATGTTGACTGATAGATATCCCAGTCAGGCATTTTTTGCTCAGGAATCGGAATATTCATATATTTATTTAAACAGGCTTGGAATAAAGAGAGTAAGAGATGGAAACAGGATGACAGTGATTAATACGGCCAATGCCACCATTACGAACGGCCAGATAGCTTTAAACATCACAGTTAGATCTAACTTACTCACCGCTGCCGCAACAAAGACACAGGCGCCCATCGGCGGGGTGATCAAGGCGATGGTAATGTTCATCGTAATGATGATGCCTAGGTGTACCGGGTCTACGCCAGCGTGTAGCGCGATGGGTAGAAATACCGGCGTTAGCAGCATCAAGGCTGACACTTCTTCCATCAGCATACCAACCCCAAAGGTGATTAGGCTAAGCATCAGCAAGATCGTGATAGGGCTGTCTACGTAAGGGGTTAGCAATACGGCAAACTGCTCAGGCACTTGCGCATAGGCAAGCAGCCAACTCACCACGGCGGAAGCGCCAATAATTAAAAAGATAGCGCTGGTTAATAATGCTGTTTCGACCAGCGCTGTCCAAGCGGCTTTTAGTGACAGGTTGCGGCTGATGATACCGATCGCAAATGCGTATCCGACGATGAGTGCCCCGGACTCTGTTGGCGTGACAAAACCAAATACGATACTTGAAACGATAATAAAAGGTGCAGCGAGTGCCGGTGACGCCTTAACTAAGGACGTTAAAATATTTTTTAGCGTTGGCTTATCGTGCTGAGCCGTTAAATTCGCTTTTCTCGCGTAATACCAATTCATGGCCATAAATGCCAAGCCTAAAGCCAAGCCTGGAATGACGCCGCCTAAAAATAGATCGCCGACCGAAGTATTGGTTAATGAGGCATAAAGAATCATGAAGATGCTTGGCGGAATAATAGGCCCGATTAATGAGCTTCCTGCAGTTAGGCCCGCAGCATAGCTAGTTGAGTAGCCCTCTTTTTTCATTGCTGGCACCAGCAGTGAGCCTAAAGCTGAAGTATCTGCTACGGCAGAGCCATTCACCCCTGCAAAAAAAACGCTTGATACAACATTTACATAGCCGAGCCCACCGCGTAGGTGACCGACCATTGAATTTGCCAGTTTAATCAACTGAGGCGTCAGTCCAGCACCATTCATAAGGTTACCGGCTAAGATAAACAGCGGTATAGCCATCAGGGCAAAGACATCGATGCCACCAAACAGCTGCTGTGGCAACATTCTGGCGGCTAAATCGATATCGATAAACAGGAATCCGGCGAGAGCGGCCACAAGCAAGCAAACAAACAGTGGCAGGCCTAAAATTACATTAACAACGAATGTGCCTAATAGTGCTAGTAACATACGGGCTTCTCCGAAGTATATTTCTCGTGATAAAACGGTCCCATCAAGAGGGAAACCAAAGCGAGTAATCCAAATCCGATGGGCATAGCCATTAAGGGGATCGTTTTGCTAACGCCTAATCCCATGGTGGTAAATTTGGCTACAGAGAGAGCGTAGTTTGCACTGGCATAGCAGACAAAGATGCTTAAGCCCGTGATTATCAACCAATGATAAACCTGCAGTGCGCGACTTAGTTTGCCTGTTAACATTTGCTGCAAAATAGTGACTCGCATGTGGTCATCTCGCATATATACAACGGCGGCGATTAACATCACGCTAGTAATGATGAGATAGCGAGATAATTCATCCATCCAGATCGGTGAATGGTTAACTAAATACCGGGCAATAACGCCATACAGTAGGATAATTACATTCGCACATAATAGTGCTGTTGATAGATTGAGAAGGGCGGTTGTTAGCTTGGAACGGATTCTTTTTATATTCATTATTGGCCTCACAAGGGGCTCTAGCGAGCCCCCCTTTATCTCGATGTTACTTTACGTTTTTTGCATCTTTGAGTGCCATATCAATCCATGAGCTGTCGATAGACTGCTCAGCTAACCATGCAAGGAACGAAGGCTGGCCAACCTCTTTGAATTTTTGCAGTTCTTCAGCGGTAGGACGGTACACCTCCATGCCATTTTCAGCCAAATACTGAATGCGAGCTTCAACCTGGCTTTCAACGGCCGTGCGGTTGATGTTATTCGCTTCGACAATCGCTTCTTCAAGTAGTTTACGGTTTTCATCACTGAGCTCTTTCAGCAACTCATCATTGGCGACCAGGAATTGATCCGAGTACTGAATATTTGCCAGCGTTAGGTGCTTCTGAACTTCATTAAGGCTGCCCAGAATAATATACATTGGCGGGTTCATCTGGCCATCGGCTACACCGGTACGCAGCGCGAGATAAACTTCTGTCCATGGGATTGGCGTGCCTGATGCCCCAAATGCTTCATAGAGGGCGACCTGGCTTTTATCCATGGCGCGAAAGCGTAAGCCTTCAAAATCTTCAGGGGTATGAATAGGACGGGTGTTGTTGGTGAATGCTAGGAAGCCACCTTCTTCGACAACGGCCATCATATGAGCGCCGGTCTTTTCATGGAAGGCTTTACGGGCAGCTTTCCAGTACTCGCCTTCATCGAAGAAAGTACGCGCACTATCAAAACCATCAAACATAAATGGAATGGCACTGACAAAAATTTCAGGGAACAGCGGAGAGATACCGCCAAAAGACGCAACGTTCAGGCTCGGCGTGTTGATAACCTGCTCCATACGTTCTTCCTCTTCACCTAACATACTGTTGGGGTAGAGGCGAAGAGTGAGGTCTCCTTGGGTTTTTTCTTCAACTATTTTTTTAAGGTTTGTGGCAAAAAGGTGTACGGCATTTTCTTCAGCATTAGGTGCGCCGTTGTAGCTCAGGTTGATTGTTTGAGCATGCACGTTCGCAGCTAATGCCGCGATACCGACGCCCAATGTTAGCTTCTTTATACAGCGTAACGCTGTGGAACTATTGAGACTGACTTTCATTTTTACCATCCTATTTTTATAAGTGAAGAGACCTCGATCATACTAGTTGCGTTGTTGACATCGCAATATGTCTTGTGTTGCATAAAAGTCAACACTGTATTTCGTCGGCATTGAACATTAAAAATGACATCGAATGCTTTAAATGATCTAAAAATGCTTGCGCCGCTAATGTTAGTTCTCTGCCTTCTGCGCTCAATACACGTGCATGGGCTTGGGATAAGGTTGGATGTTCCATCGATATTACGGATATCTTTCCGGCTCTAATCTCTTCAATTACGGTAAATTTGGGCATGAATGTAATCCCCATGCCGGATGTGACAAAGTTTGTTAAAACGGCCACTGAGTTCGTTTTAAGTTGAGGTTCAAGCCTTACATGGCTTACCTCTTCAACAAAGCTAACCAACCGCCCCATACCCGTTGAACGATCGATAAGGGCTAACGGATAGTTAAGAATATCTTCAATCGCTAGAGGTGCGGTAGTGTTTGAAAGAGGGTGGTCACTGGGCATAATCAGATCGAGTGGATGCCGCTTTTCGATTAAACAGTTCAGCTTGGGGTGACGAGCCGGGGCGTAGGTGATGGCAAAATCAATTTCATTATCTTCAAGCATCTGTACTGCATCCAGAGCGCCAGCCATCTCAACGCTGATTTGGATACCGGGATAGGCGGAAAGAAAGCTTTGTAACGAGGAGGAGATTAAATCACTAATGAACCCCTCGCCGACGGCAATACGCACTTCCCCGACCCTTAGTCCGACAAGATCATGCAGGCGTGACATCGTGGCGGCTTCACTCGCCTGCATCTTCTTGAAATATCTTAAAAGCTCTTCGCCAGCAGCGGTAATCGGTTGTTTTGGATTACTGCGATCCCAGATGGTCATTTCGACAACATCTTCAAGCTGGGAAAGCATTCTGCTCACCGCAGAGGGATCAACGTTTAACCGCGCGGCTGCTTTTCGAATGGTGCCGAAGCGAGCGACGGCATTTAGGTATTCAAGCGCGCGGGGGTTCAAATGCTGCATGGTTACTATCCAACTAAAACCGATATGAAGAGAGAATATAGCGCTTAAGCTGATTCAATAGTAGTGAGGTAGAGGGCTCTAGCGGCAGTTGTGAAAGCAAATTGGTTATTGATGAAATAGCATCTAAACAACGATTGCTGCGGATAAAACAGCTTGTAGTTCGGTGGCGCGGGAGTGCTAGAAAGGCCAGTGGTGTAGCCTAAAATAGTGGGCTTTAAACAACCGAAGTCGCCGGATTGAATGAGTTTCTAGTGCAAGGCGCTAGCGAACTTGCATCTACTTATTCGCAAGGGCTAGTCATCATTGAGGCTTGCGTCTCAGTTAACCGCGCTTTGAGGGAGATCATTGAGTTTAGTTGAGTTGTCTTTTGGCTGCTCTGTCAGATAAATATAGATTGCAAGCAGCAGTAACAATATCGCGTTAACGGTGATGACCCCATAGATACCGGCTAGGCTGCCGGTGGATTGTTGAATAAAGCCTGCCAAGAGGTTGCCCAGTGCACCACCGAGGCCAAAGGTGACCATGCCGATACCGTTGATCTGCATCGTGGCAGTTGATGAATAGTGCTGATTGACCCAACCGGCAATAATGCCCCACATCGGGAAATACATCAGACCATAACCAAACCCGGCCAATACGGCATAGGTGGCGGGATCATAGATGAAGGCGAGTTGGCCTAAGGCAAACCCTCCAAAGATAACGATTAAAGCCATACCGTGGCCCTTTTTATCGGCCAGCTTTCCCGAGAAAAAGCCTGCGGCCATGCCGGTAATTCCCGACATAGTCCAAGTATAACCGCCTAGCGCGGCGGGCAAGCTGAGTTCTGCGAGATAGGTATTTAGCCAAGTAGAGAATGGCATCGTGGCAAAGCCAACCATAAAGCAGATGAGACAGGCGAAAAAGGCGGCTCGCTCTTGCACAATAATGCGAAACAGTTGTCGTGGTGCTAGGGCGGTCTTCGCTTGGCGAGGTGTCAAAACCTTGCGCTGTTTAAGCTGTTTTAACAGGAACAGGGTCAATATCAAGGTGATGCAGCCGAACATCCCGGCCAGTATCCAGCCGCTGCGCCAGCCGAGTAAGGGAACGATCAAGAGAATAAGGAGGCCGTTTAGTCCATAACCCCATGCCGTGCCGCTTGATGCACTGGATAAACAGGTGGAACAAAATGAGGCCGGTGCATAACGGGTGATCAGTTCGATAATAGCTCCCCAGCTAATGGCAGCACTGGCGGCTAGGCAGGTTAGCACCAGCAAAATGAGCCTTGTATCATTTAGGGTGGACATGATGAGCAGTAAGGTGCTGGTGGTCGCACCGGTGATCAGAACCAACCGGCCAGAATCGATACGGTGACCAATAAGTCCCAGCAGCATGGCCCCGCCCAGATAGGATAGTTGGGTTAAGGCGCCAATGGTTGCCAGATACCAGTGGCTAATGGCAATTGATTCTTGCATCAATGGTACCAGTGCTGAAAATAAGAACACGCCGAAGCCATGACTGATGATCTGGTTCATGCCAAAGGTAGCGGTCATTCGCATTGCGCATACTCCATACCCGTTGAGACACCGCTCAACTGGCTATCAATATTGATTCAATATCCGCTGGAATAGTCCCGTTAGTTGCACCTTGCTGGCGTCGTTGCGAGGCATATTTCATCTCACGCACTGTGACAGAAATGCAATTTTTCAATTGCCTAATTGCGAACGTTTTAGGTCGTTATGGGTGCGTTTAGTGATAAAACGTCCAACATCCGGCTGTGAGCTGCTCTGTTTACTGCTATGAGGAGCGGTGAGGCATCTTAAAGGTAGACACCACCGAGTCCGCACAGGGTAAAGATCACCACTAATACGACGATGGGGAGTTTTAACCGCTGTAGCAGAAATAAGCCGACCAGTATAAGGGCAATATCGGTTGCGCTACCGACAGCTGAGATAAAGACCGGCTGGTAGAGTGCTGCGAGTAGTAAGCCGACCACACTGGCATTCACCCCCTGGATCGCGGCACTCACGCTGGGGCGAGCGGCGAGAATCTGCCAGTTTTTTAGCACGGCCAATAGCAGAAGAAAGCCGGGTAGAAAGATTCCAACGGTGGCGAGTAGGGCACCACTAATAGGGGCTGATGGTAGCAGTTGATAACCGAGATAGGTGGCTAGGGTGAACATTGGGCCGGGAACCGCTTGGGCAATGGCGTAGCCGGTTAGAAAACTATCATCGCTGAGTTGATCGGCAAGGCTGGTCTGCAACAGGGGTAACACCACATGACCGCCGCCAAACACAAGGCTACCGGCATGGAAGAAATCTGCGAAGAGTTGTAGCGGTGCGCCTAAATATCGGATCAATGGCAGCCCAACTAGCAACAGCATAAAGAAAGTGAGCGGTATCCAGTTGAGGGTTGCTTGAGTGTTTTTTATCGTATCGGTGGTGCTCGTTTGCAGTTTAAACCATAGGTATCCGCTGATTGCGGCGATGATAAGCATAATCATCTGATTTTCTAGTCCCGGCATTAATAACAGTACAACTGCGGTTGCAATGGCAAGCCCGGCGGTTAGATTGCATTGGCAAGCGTTAGCGGCCATACCTCGAATGGCATCGGCGATCACCACGACCGCTAACAACTTCAACCCGTGAACGGCCCCTTGAAAGAGAGGGTTTTGTGTCCCTGTTTCACTCAACAGTCCTAGCCCTAGCATCAGTATGACTGATGGGAGTGTGAAGCCAGCAAAGGCGGCGATAGCCCCCGGTAATCCTGCACGATGATAGCCTAGGGCAAAGCCGACTTGGCTCGAGCCTGGACCGGGCAAAAACTGACTCAACGCGACCAGTTGAGCGTATTCCTTATCACTCAACCAATGCAGCTTTTCAACAAAGGTTTTGTGGAAGTAGCCAAGATGGGCTGCCGGGCCGCCAAAGCTGATCCAGCCTAAGATAAAAAATTGTTGAAACACTGCGAATATGGGCTGCATTGGTGAAGGCTCAAAAAATGGATCGACGATTATCGATCAATACTGTTACAGCCTGAGTACTGTGTGAGACTAATGCCGATGAAACTTATCCTGTTGATTTGAATGGATGAAAACCCATAACTAAAACTTTGGCTTACAGCTGTTTCTATGGAGTTGTAATAAAAATACCTTTTGTCTGTCCCCTGAAATTCACATTAGGGCCATAAGCTACTGCCCTAAGATGTGAAATATGGATCGGGTAGACAATATGTTGAACAAAGTGATTTTGGTGGTGCTGGATGGTCTTGCCTATGAAACCGCACAGCAGTGCATGGGGTTTCTGCAAAGCTTGACCGATAGACCTCAGACGTCGCAGAGCAAAGCGACGCTTTATAAAGTGCAATGCGAGTTGCCATCGATGTCGCGGCCTCTGTATGAAGCGATTTTAACCGGGGTTGCGCCGGTTGATAGCGGTATTGTCCATAATCATATTATCCGTAACTCCAATCAGCAGAGTGTTTTCAGTTTGGCGCGTCAGGGAGGTTTAACCACTGCGGCGGCTGCCTACCATTGGGTGAGTGAGCTCTATAACCGTAGTCCTTATGATGCGGTGCGGGACCGTTTTACCCACGATCCAGAACAGCTGATTCAGCACGGCATTTTTTATCATCAGGATCATTATCCCGATAGCCACCTTTACCTCGATGCTGAATGGTTACGGGTACAGCATGACCCTGATTTCTTATTGGTTCATCCGATGAATATCGATGATGCTGGTCATCGTGCAGGCCTCGATAGCGCACATTACCGAAATACGGCGCGGCATTCTGACACCCATCTGTCGACTCATCTGCAGCAGTGGATAAAGCAGGGTTATCAGATTTTGGTGACTGCTGATCATGGTATGAATAGGGATCAGAGCCATGGGGGCACATTGGCTGAAGAGCGAGACGTCCCCCTGTTTGTGATCGGCGAAGGTTTTTCACATGACCCCTCGGCGCAACCAACGCAACTAGAACTGTGCGGTACGGTTTGCCAATTGCTGGGATTACATGATCACGGGAAATCGGTGGCTGCTGCGTTATTAAAGGATGAGGCACCGCTAAAGCGCCAGAATCTCGGGAGCGCGTGCGCATGAGTCTGGCTATTTTTGATTTGGATGAAACCCTAATTGCCGGTGATAGCTGCACCCTGTTTTGCCAGTTCCTGGTGGATGAAGGGATTGCTGCGCCAGACTTTTTGCAACAAGACGCGCAGATGATGACGCGTTATCACGCCCAAACACTGGTGCTGTCTGAATATATCCGCTTTCTGACGGGGCCGGTGATGCATCTATCGATCACCGAGATTGATGCGCTAATGCCCCGTTTTGTGCAGCGTTATATCAGCCCGCGTATTTATCCACAGGCGCAGCAAATATTGGCGAACTATCAGCAGCAAGGAGTGCGCCCGCTGATTATTTCTGCCACCTCTGAATTTATTGTTAAGGCGGTTGCCGAGGCGCTGGGGGTGGATGATCTGCTGGCCATTCAATTGGCCACGGAAGGGCAGTTTTATAACGGCGATATCCACGGGATACCAACCTTTCGTGAAGGCAAGGTGAGCCGCTTAAAGCATTGGTTGGCCGAAGAGCAAGAGAGCCTCAAGGGGGCTTTTTTCTACAGTGATTCAATTAATGATCTGCCGCTGTTAGAGCAGGTTGAATACCCAGTGGCGGCTAACCCCGATCCTCGGTTAATGACAATTGCCATCGAGCGACGCTGGCCGGTACTGCAATGGCGTATGCCGACGAACAACACCCTAACCCAAGACCAACCTTTAACACGACAGGAGCTAAACCATGTCTAAACTTTTCATCGCCGGTGCTGTGGCATTGATGGCGGGTAATGTAATGGCGGTATCATGCCTGCCCGTTACCGGACCTGAAGCGGGTGGTGTTTATCCACACCTGTTTGAAAAAACTGAATTTGAATCGAAGCAGGGTTGTACTCTGAACTTCAGTGAAAACCCGTCGATCAGTCAGTTGAATAGCCGTATTGCTGGTAATCCTAAATTGCTACCTTTGGTACAGCGTTTGCCGCAGGAGCCATTGGTGATTGCGCCTTACCAGAGTATTGGTCAGTACGGTGGTGTGTTGGATGGCATCTCTAAAGCAACCGAGTCGGGTACCTCGGACTTCTTGTCTATACGCCATGTCAATTTAGTCCGTTTCAGCGATGATCTGGCGACAGTGGTACCTAACGTCGCTAAATCTTGGGAGTGGAGTGCGGATTATACCCTGTTGAAAGTGAACCTGCGTCAAGGTCATAAGTGGTCTGATGGTGCGCCGTTTACCGCCGCTGATATCGCCTTCTGGTATAACAATATCTTGATGGATAGCCAGGTAATTGAGAAGCCTAAGGACCGATTCCTCTCTGGCGGCAAGCCGATTAAAGTAGAAGTGCTGGATGACACTACCGTGCAGTTCACCATGAATGAGCCAGCCCCAGGCTTTCTGGATAACTTTGCTCAGGATTATGCTCAGCCATTTCTACCTAAACACCTGTTAGAAACGTTTCACCCAGCCTTTAATAAAGATGCCGATAAGCTAGCTAAATCACTGGGCTTCGATAACGGTTATGCATTGGTTAACTTCTATTATGGTCAGTCCGATTGGAAAGATATCCCCACGCCATTGTTAAAAGATAAAGCCGCCGCCGAGCGTCTAGTAAAAGCCGGCTATACCGCAATTATGCCAACCCTTGAATCGCACATAGTCGTTGAAGAGTCTTTGGAAAAACGTCATCTGGTGGCGAACCCATATTTCTTTCAAGTAGATACGGCGGGAAATCAACTGCCCTATATCAATGAGATCAATGAGGTGTATATCGGTGATGAGGATATCCAAACCGCTAAGTTGATCTCCGGTGACGTGGACTACAAAGCGCAGGCCGTTAATCTGCCTCAAGCGCCGGTATTGCTGGAAAATAAAGATAAAGGTAACTATGACGTTGCGTTGCGCCCAACCATCGCCCAAACCACTTTTGCCTTCAATCTGACGGATGAAGATGTCGAAAAACGGGCAGTCTTCAATGATGTCAATTTCCGCCGGGCGATGTCGGTTGCGATGGATCGTGAGCAGATAAATGAGATCGCTTATTTTGGTCTAGGTACGCCGACGCAATACACCGCCTTTGATGCTGATACCACGCCGTTTATTACCGATAAGCTGAAAAATAGCTGGATTCAGTTTGATCAAACGCTGGCGGGCAGGTTGTTGGATAAAGCGGGGGTTGTGGATAAAAACGGTGATGGCCTGCGTGATCTGCCATCCGGTAAGAAATTCGAGCTAAATATCCAATATGCGACCCAAGGTACACCCTCTGAAGTGGTCGAGATTGTTGCTAAGAGTTGGAACGATGTTGGGGTTAAAACCACGATTAAAGAGGTCACCTCCGATGAATACCGTAACTCCCAGACCGCAAATGATCTGAGTGTACTGAGCTGGGTCATGGGCCGTCCATTAGCGAATATCGCCAGTAATACCGAAACGTTGGTGCCACCCTATGGTAGCTTCTTTGATCTGCGTACGGGGATGCTATGGGGACAATATCTTGAGACCAATGGCGCTGAGGGTGTGGCGCCACCCGCCACGGTTGCTGAGATGAAGAAGCTCACCGATAAGTTTGTCACGCTGAAAGCCGGCACTGCCGAGTCTAATAAGGTGGGCCTGCAAATCGCTGAAAAAGTCGTCGATGACTTATTTATTATCGGCACGGTAAAAGCGGTATCTCCGGTTTATCGCAGTAACTTACTGGCTAACTTTGAAGTACCTAAAACCTCTTCTTATGAGTTCTATCGCATGTACCCCTATCTGCCAACGCAGTGGTATTTGAGTAAGTAATTTACAGAGTGTAACAAGGGAGAGATCAGCTCTCCCTTTTAGTGTTTTCTACTGCTGATTAACCCAATGCTCACTGTTGGGCATTGGGTTAATCAGCTTAAAGATATGTTGATTCGTTAAGTTTAGTCGGAGTTCGCCTGTGATCTCATTCTTATCCGATACCTGGTTGCTGTGGATACTCCTCAGTATCGGCGCGTTACTGTGGTGGAGCGGTCGTAAAAGTCAGTATTTTCATTATGTGTTTAATCGCTATTGGTTGGCATTAGTCACGCTGCTGTTAGTCAGCGGCATAGTCTTTTCACTGATGGAAGTACTGCCGGGTGATTGTGCCGAAAAGTATATTGCCTATAAAAACACTCAAGGTGAAACCATTACCCAGGCGGATATTCAGGCTGAGCGGGTGCGGATGGGATTGGATAAATCGTTACCCGAACGCTGGGGGCATTGGGTGACTAACTTAACCTTGCGAGGCGATTTAGGGTTTAGCTGTGCTAAGCGACAATCGGTCAATTTGGCCCTCGGGGATCGGTTCTGGATGAGTTTTATGTTCTGTATCGCGGGGTTGCTATTTGCCTACCTGATTGCCGTACCCTTTGGTATTTTGTCGGCCTTTACGATTAATAAAGCGTGGGTGGATAACAATCCCCAGCATAGCAAGTGGGAACAACTGTTTGGCACCTTCATGCTGAGTTTACAAAAAGTGCTAGACCTGCTGTTACGTATCATTAGCTATCTGGGACTCGCGCTGCCTAACTTCTTGTTGGCGCTGACCATTATTTTACTCTACGTGTTCGCCGGAGAGCCGATGCCGACAGGGCTGTTCTCTGATCAGTGGGCGAACGTACCTTGGTTTGGTGATAACGGTTTTTCCACCGGCAAACTGTATGATTTTCTGGGGCATATCTGGCTGCCTATTTTTGTTATCGGTTGGTCGGCTACTGCATTGCAGTTGCAAACTGTACGGGCCTTAGTGGTGGATGAATCAAACAAGTTATATGTCGATGCTGCCCGTGCTCGTGGCGTTGATGGAGTCGCCCTCTGGGCCGGTTATCCGGTACGCCATTCGATTAGTCCACTGTTTAATTCCATCGGTTTTGATTTTCAGCGAGTGTTTAATGATCTACCGATTGTTGCAGTGGTGATCGGCCTTACCGATGCTGCCGCGCTACTGATCGAAGCATTATCGATGACTAATGATCAGGAGCTAGCTGCCGGTATTTTATTTTTGGTGGCATTGGTGGTTATTAGCATGAACTTTATCACCGATGTTGTATTAGCCGCGATTGATCCTCGTGTGCGTAAAAGTGTGCTGGGGAGTTAATAATGAATGCACTGTTAGTCCGTTTTGGACGTAAGGCCAAGCCGCAAACTGAAGAATCGTATTACACCGCCGGGCAATTGGCGTTAATTAAGGCGCGCTTTAAACGCAAGACCTCTGGCGTGGTTGCCGCCTGGGTGCTTGGCACATTGGTGATGATGGGTTTCTTGGCGCCGTTTTTCTCGCCGGTAGACCCGACGATTCGCGGCGCTGATGCTGATTATCGTCGCGGTGTACCGCAGGCGGTGTATTTTTGGGATGACAACGGCTTCTCGTTACGACCGTTCAGTTATAGCTATCAGAAAGCAAAAAGCAAAATTGATTTGCGAGTGTTGGCCGGTGGCGGCCTGGATGCCTTGGATGCGTTCACTTCCAGTGGTGCGCTTAGCTCTTCGAGCCAAAATAAGTTTGAAGTGGATAAAAATCAACGCCGTTATCTACAGTTTTTTGTTAAAGGTTGGGAATACAGTCTGATCGATTTGAGTGTTGCCGGTTTGGATCTGGATATCCGCTGGGACCGTCATCTGTTTGGTGTCGAACAGGGACAGATCCATGTGATGGGTACTGATGAAGATGGCAAAGATATCTTTAGCCGTACTCTGCATGCAATCTGGGTGACGATTAGCATTGCTATTGTGGCGTTGGTCGTGAAGTTGATCGTTTCCTTGTTTGTTGGTGGGGTGAGTGGCTATTTCGGTGGCCGGGTGGATACCCTGATGATGAGCATCACTGAAGCGGTGCGGGTGATCCCTCCTATTCCTATCTACCTCGCTTGTGCGGTGGCATTAGCACAGATTGATCTAACGCCCGTGCAGCGTTATTTTGCCATTGCGGTCGTGATTGGCGCGTTAGATTTTGCCACCCTTGGACGACGCTTACGTACCCATATTCTTACCGAGCGAAATCAGGATTATGTGTTGGCTGCTCAGCTATGTGGCGCCAGCACTGGTCGGATTATCTGGCGGCACCTGATTCCCAGTTTTACCAGCTATATCATAGTTGATACGTTGATCAACTTTCCCTATGTGATTTTGGCAGAAACCAGCCTGAGCTTTTTGGGCTTAGGGTTGACCGAGCCGGTGAACAGTCTAGGGGTTTTACTACAAAAAGCGCAGGACCCCGATATCCAACAAAATATGATTTGGCAGTTTTTCCCGGTGTTGGTGTTTGTGGTGTTGATTATGGCATTTGTGTTTGTCGGTGATGCGTTGCGGGATGCTGCGGACCCCTATTCGGAGAAAAAATAACATGATGATCAATCAGAAAATCAGCGAAAACCTGCTAGAGATCCGAGATCTGAGTATCGATTTTAATACCGATGAGGGGATGGTTCGGGCGGTCGATAGCCTCAACTTGAGTATCCGCCCCGGTGAAGTGATGGGGCTAGTGGGGGAGAGTGGCTCAGGTAAGTCGATCACAGCGAAGAGTATTATGGGTTTAACACCCCGTAATGCGATTATTCAGCACCCTAGTCAGATGACGCTGAATTACCAAGAGAAGGCGGTCAATATTCTTAAGCTGCGCGGGCGAGATCTTCGGCTAGTGCGTGGTGATGCGGTGTCGATGATATTCCAAGAGCCGATGGCCAGCTTTGCGCCGGCGATTCGTATCAGTGATCAGATTATTCAAACGATGCAAATCCATCTTGGTTACGACAAAGATCAAGCCCGTCGGGCGGGGATCGAACTATTTGATCGGGTTGGGATTGTTGAGCCCGCGAAGCGTTTTGATCAATATGTATTCGAGCTTTCTGGTGGTATGCGTCAACGGGCGATGATCGCCATGGCATTGTCGACTCAGCCTAAACTATTGATAGCCGATGAGCCAACTACCGCACTGGATGTCACCATACAGGCGCAAGTGCTAGAGCTGATGATGGAGTTACGCGAGCAGCTGGGCATGGCGATGCTGTTTATCACCCATGATCTTGGGGTGGTCTCTAAAATTGCCGATAACGTCACCGTCATGCAACAGGGTAAGGTGGTCGAGGCGGGCAGTGCCGATCAGGTGCTGTTTCAGCCAGAACATCAATATACTCGGCGTTTACTGGACGCATTGCCAAATTTAGATAACTTACCGGAAGCCCCTGCACATACTCCCGAGCCATTGCTATCGGTGCGTGATCTAACAATCAGTTATCCGGTGATGAGCAGTGGTCGGCAACGTGAATCGTTTACAGCGGTGAAGAATATCAGCTTGAAGCTACCCCGAGGGCAGATCATCGGGCTAGTGGGTGAGAGTGGTTCCGGTAAAACCTCACTGGGTAAGGCGATGCTAGGGGCTGCGCCGATTACGTCTGGCACCGTTGAATATCACCACACTAAAAAGAAAGTGAAATTTGGTGCTGGTAAAGCCATTAAACGTAAACGATTGGCGCGTACAGCACAGCTGGTGTTTCAGGATCCGTATAGCTCACTGAACCCTCGTATGACGGTGCGAGACATTATTGCTGAACCGTTAGAGGCAATGAACTTGACTAAAAGCCGCGAAGAGACCGATCAACGAGTCATTGAAGTGGCCCAGCGTTGCCATATTGCAGTGGAACATCTGCGTCGCTTCCCCCATGCTTTTTCTGGTGGGCAACGGCAGCGTATTAGTATTGCACGGGCGTTAGTTTGTAAGCCTAAGTTTATCGTGGCTGATGAGTCGGTCGCAGCGCTGGATGTGTCGATTCAAGCCGAGATCCTAAATCTGTTGAAAGAGCTGAAAGAAGAGCTGGGTCTGACCATTTTGTTTATCTCTCACGATCTCAGTGTGATTGCCAACCTGTGCGATTGGGTCTGCGTGATGAAACAGGGAGAGCTGGTGGAACAGGGCTCTGTGAGACAGATATTCCTCACACCTCAACAGGCTTATACCCAAAAGCTGATCGCCTCAATTCCGTTGCTGGATTCGCCCGCAGGGCGCCAGCAACGTCTACCAGATCTGCTACAAATCGCAGAGCGCTCGATGCAGGCGGACTCGACGCAAGGAGTGTGAGATGGATTTTTCCATGGCAGAGATTCGCGCTTTTAATGCTACCTTGAAGGCGGGTAACTTTACGCGAGCCGCGGTGCTGCTTTCGGTGAGTCAGCCGGCCATAACAGCGCAGATTCGTAAGTTAGAATCCCGTTTTAGTGCCCCCTTGTTAGAGCGTTTTAGCAAAGGGGTACAAGCGACCGACTTAGGCCGGCAGCTATATCAGATCACTCGACAGTATCATGATCTTGAAGCAGCCATTGAAGTCTTATCGAACCCGGCCTTATCACCGGGCAAAATGACGTTGAAGGTAGCGAACGCCTCGTCAATTATCTTTATGCCATTAATCGCTGAGTTTAGTCGCCGTTTTCCCCAAACAACGTTAAAAATCAGATCGGTAACGACCTCAGAGTGTCGAGCGTTGGTGCTCAATAGGGATGTTGATATTGGACTGTTTCCACTACAGGATGACAATAGCGAGCTTTCGCGTTTGGCATTTTCGGCCCATCGCTTGATGGCGGTTTTACGGACTGATCACCCACTGGCAGAGAAACCCTGTGTTTCGGTAAGCGAATTGGCCGATGAGTCGTTGATTATCTATAAGTCGGAGGCCTGTACCCAACAGTTATTAGAAGCGCTGTTTGGTCGCCAGCAACTGACCGTCTCAGGGAATGTTGTGGTGGATGGCCGTTTGGATATGTCTGAAGCGGTGAGTCATGGTTTGGGTATTGGTTTTGCATTGGCTCAGGATATTCGTCCTGATCCGCGTTTGACCGTGGTACCTATTGTTGAGGCTACCGATGAAGTGGTTGAACATGTGGTGTGGATGAAAAACCGTCGTAGCTTGCCGGGGATTCGGGATTTTATTCAATTGGCGTTGGAGCAACGCTGTGGTGCTCTGTCAGAAGTGAGTGAGTTCTAGTTTGTTATCAGTTCATTGACTGCGTTATGGTTATGTCTTCATTTTAATCATTCAGTATGATCACACTCAGCGCAATACCATAGATAGCTAAAATAAGAGCGCTCTCAAAACCAATTTTGCCAATGCCATAAGTCTCGCGTCTTACCATGCCTAACAGTAAAGTCGCTGTCATTAAAATACTCACTAAAGCCCATGTGACTTGAACTGGCGCCATATCATGATAGATAGAACCTTGGGTATAACCCACATCTGCAGCGGCAACCACCAACATATTAAAGCAGTTAGTGCCAAAAATATTGCTGACGGCGAGGGTTAAAGCACCAATACGTATGGCAACAATGGTAGTGACTAACTCCGGTGTCGACGTTGCCAGCGCAGTGAAAAAACCACCCATCAGCGTTTCAGAAATACCGGTCTGATCTGCAATCTGTTTTGCTGATTCCATTAAAACCCAACCAGAAACCCCCGTTAGAGCCGCCATGCAAATAAACGTTATCCACATCGAGGATAAATTACCGTGATGATGCTCATCGGGTTGGTCTGCAACCGTTTGACATGTTTGTCGAGGAAACCACATAGGCTTTGCTTTAGTATGAAGAACCAAGTGTAAACCGGATATATAAGCGACAATAATCACCGGTGTGACGGGGTGAATATTGAAAAAAGTAATTGCGGGGCTAAAGACCGCCAGCAGGGGTAACGTCAACAATACAATGAGCAGACCTGCGAGCATAAGGTTGACGGAAGAGGCTGCCGCATGTTCCAAGTTAGCTTTGCGATAAACAATATCAGCCACCGCAAGAAACACCAGATTAACCGCCATACTTCCCATAACATTACTCATCGCCAAATTAGGGCGATTGTCTATTGCCGCCGTCAGTGTCGCTGCAAAATCAGGCAGCGAGGTCACGCCAGCCAAGAGAAAAATGCCAAATAAAGCCTCACCTAAACCTGTTTGATCGGCCAATGAATCTGAGAGTTTCGCTAACTTGCTACCTGCAATGATAATCACCAATGCAGCAACAACAAAAGCAGTCATGCTGAACGTTAAAGAAGTAAACATACAACCCCTACAAACAATGAGAGTGGGTTAAGTGGTGTTATTACAGCGCCTGAAACATACATAACCATAGTTGTATTTTATCATGCTAACGCTACTGTAATGGTTTCAAAGACAGTTAAGGCTAAAGGCAGATGCTTTTTCGCAGTGACTTTTAAATCGTAGTCATTATCGTTAATTTCAAAACAGCACCTTTATTAGATTTTTGACGTTCAGAGATTCATATAATAAGTGTGATTTTTTACTAAAGGGATAAAAGTACCTACTACTGACCGTGATAAAGGTAAACATTGAGCGGCAATGGCCGATATATAATCTAGGCCTGTTTGAATAAACGCATTGGAGATGAGTTTTATGGAATTAACAGCTGCATCAGCGTCGGCATATCAGCAAGCTTCGCTACAACAGGATGTTGCAGTGGCTGTGGCCGGCAAAGCAAAAGACAATATTGAGCTGCAAGGCGCAATGGCATTACAGCTGCTGGAAAGTACCGCCGTGCCTGCGGTCGATCTGAGTTCTTCGTTGGGACAGAATATCGATATCCGCGCTTAATGGTTGGCGGGTTCTCTTTAAACCGCCTTAGGGCGGTTTTTTATTGCCTCCATTAAATCTCATAATCGGTCGGCAGTAGCCGGGGAAAGTCGGCTTTTATCTGTTCAATAACCGCCGGTAGCTGCTCGGCCTGCACCGGTTTGCTGAACAGGAAACCCTGAATATTGGGACAGTCGAGCTGATGCAGATACTGCAACTGCTCAATGGTTTCGACCCCTTCAGCGATCAGTTCTAACCCTAAACTTTTTGACATCGCAATAATGGCATTTACGAGGGTGGCATCTTCTTTATTATCCGGCAGGTCACGAATAAAGGCCCGGTCAATTTTTAGTTTGTCGATCGGGAACTGTTTAAGGTAGCTCAGGGATGAATAACCGGTGCCGAAATCATCGATGGCCAGTTTTGAACCTAGGGCTTTAAACTCCTGCAACCAGGCGATCGCTTCGGTTGAATTTTCCAGAAACATGTTTTCGGTGATTTCAAAAATGATCTTGCTTGGATCGACACCGACGCTGTGCATGATATCGGCGGCGACCTCGGCATCGAAGCCTAATAAACGCTGATTGCTGGCGACATTGACGGTGATGCAAAGGTTGTTGATGCCCTGTAGCTCCCATTTAACAATCTGTTCACAACTTTGTCTGAGTACCCACAGGCCAATGGGTTGGATTAAACCGGTTTCTTCCGCTAGGGGAATAAACTCGGTGGGGCTGATGAGGCCGCGCTCTGGATGGTGCCAACGAATCAGAGCTTCAGCAGCCACTACTCTATGTTGCAGGCAGTTACTGATGGGTTGGTAGTAGAGTTCAAACTCGTGATTATTGATCGCCTGACGTAGCGCCTGTTCGAGTTCGGTGCGATTTTTTACCTGCTCACGCATCTGTGCATTGAAGAATTGATACTGGTTGCGACCATTGTCTTTAGCCAGATACATCGCCATATCCGCATGGCGCAACATTACTTCTCCGCTGTCGCTGTCGTTGGGATAACAAGAGATGCCGACACTCGCGCCAATATAGAGGGTTCGGCCCGCCAGTTGGAACGGTGGTTGTAATATCTCGATCACCTGCTTAGCGATTATGGCGGCTTCCTCTTGATCGGTGAGGTTTTGCAATACAATGACAAATTCATCACCGCCAAAGCGGCTCAGTAGATCGTTTTCACCGATCACCGATGTTAACCGTAAACTAACCTGTTGTAGCATCTGATCGCCCACAGAATGCCCGAGGGTGTCGTTAACCGCTTTGAACCGGTCAAGATCAATAAACAGTAGGGCGCAGAGGCAGCCTGCTTGATCGCAGCGGTGGTGTATCTGGGTCAGCTCCCGTTTAAGCATAATGCGGTTGGGTAGTGAGGTGAGGGCATCAAAGTTTGCCTGCTGACGAATTTGTTCTTCATCATTCTTGCGTTGGGTCATATCAGAAAATACCGCGACATACTGTTCTAGCAGGCCATCACGATTTTGCACTGCGGCGATCGATAACCATTGTGGATAAACGCTGCCGTCTTTGCGTTTATTCCATATTTCACCTGACCAACTGCCGGCTTTTTCCAGCGATAACCACATGTTTTGATAAAAGGTATCTTTTTGTTTGCCCGATTGGAACATGTTAGGCTTTTTACCCACCACCTCGGCAGAGCTATATCCGGTGATTTCACTAAAGGCGGGGTTAACCGAGATAATAGTGGCATCCGGTGCCGTGATCATGATCCCTTCATTGGTGGTTTCAAACACGGCGGCATTCATTCGGAGCTGCTCTTCGGTGGCGCGTCGTTCGGTAATATCTTCTTTCACCGCTACAAAGTGGGTGATCTGGCCCAGCGAGTCTCGCACTGCCGAGATAGTAGCGGCTTCCCAATATAATGAGCCATTTTTACGGCGGTTGAGAAAGGTGCCTTGCCAAGGTTGACCGGATAGCATCTGTTGCCACATCGCTTGATAGTTGACCGGCGATAGATCACCTGAGCTGAATAGACTTGGACGTTTGCCGACAACCTCATCAAGTGAGTAACCGCTAACTTCTTCGGCTTTTGGATTAATATATTCAATGATGCCGTTAATATCGGTAATGACCACTGCGGCAGGGCTTTGCTTGAGGGCTCTTGAGAACTTACGCAGCTCTTGTTCTTTGCGTCGTGTTTCGGTGATATCCACTCTGATCCAGACTTCGCCAGTTTCGTTAGTGGTGCTATTGCTGCATAGGTAGTAGTTGCCATTATCGGTTTGTTGAATCAGCCGATGATCTGAGTGGCGGTCTTTTTGATAGTGGCATTTAGCATCGATTGCGGTTTGGATGATCTCCTTCGGTGTTCCTGGCTGCAGTAGTTCACTGATCCAGGGGTAGTAATGGGCGAAGTTACGATTGCTGAGTACCAATTTATCGTCAGTATCAAAGAGCGCAAAGGCTTCTCTGATGTTATCCACACCGTCTTTGAGACGTATTTGTGCCTGTTCTGTCTGATTGTGTGAGCGAATCAGGCGCAGATAAAGAAAGCTCAGTAGTAATATCAATACGGTGGTTAGGCCAATTAGTACGGAGTTAAAATAGTCTGTTTGCTGGGTGGCTTTCTGCCGGTAGCTAAGAAACGCGCTATAGAGTTGGTTAAAGGCGGATTTATTGGGGACCTGTTTATACTCCGTTAGTAGCTGGTTCAGCTGAGTTTGGGCTGTCAGGTTTGAGCTGATATGAAACTTAAGCGCCTGCAGGCTAGCGGATGAATTGGTCAGTTGCTGCAGCTTATTTCTTAATGCGGAGGCATCTAACTCACTTTTGAAAATATGGAAATGGTATAGCTGATTTAAGATGTCTCTGGCCGGGAGTACGTTGTCAGGGTCACTTTCTTCGATGGCTGCAATTAGCATGGGAATATAGTTCATACCGTTGCGAGCTTTCGCTGCATGGGTTTTGATCTGTTCGGCTAATGTAATGCGTTGATGCAAGGTGTGACGGTATTGTTGCAGTTTTTCGCTTAGATCAACGGGAAGGCCATTAAACAACGCGGCAATATCGGGATTGTTTTCCTGCTGCTGTAGCTGTCGAGTGAGTTTGACGATCTGGTCGTAATTTTGCTGCTTCATTGAGCTGATGGTTAACACTTCCAAATCCAGTGCATTATCAAACGCTTGAAGTTGTAATAAGACTTCAGCCCGTTGCTGGCTGGGTTGGGCGTGTCCGTTGTGGCCTAAATAAAACAAACACCCCAATAAGACGATTGCCAGTAGGGATGTCAGATAGAGGCGGGCTTTGAACCAGATCATTCAGCGAGCTCCGGATGATCTCCGGCTAGGGAGCGAATAAAGGCGCTGATGGATGCGATATGTTGTTCAGGGATCTCCCGACCTAACTGAAAGCGGCCCATGATTTTGATCGCTGCGGCCAAATCGTTAACGGACCCGTCGTGGAAGTAGGGGGCTGTTCGCGAGGCTAATCGTAAGCTAGGTACTTTGAAAAGGTAGCGATCGTCAGGATTATTGGTTTCGCTGAAGCGTCCTAAATCGGCTTCACTGAGTGGGGTTCCCCGGGCTTTAAAATACTCTGAGATGTCGTTGACCGCACCGAAAAAAGCGAACATATTGCCGCCGACATTTTGACCTTGGTGACAACTGATACAACCGTAGGATTTGAATAGCCGATAACCCTGTTTTTGCTCCACACTCAGTGCGGACTCATCGCCTTTAAGCCAGCGATCGAAGGGGGCGTTCAAAGTCATCAGCGAACGTTCAAACTCGGCGATAGCATCGCGGATGTTGTTGGCTGTTAGCCCATCGGAATAAAGCGCGGCAAAGTTCTGTTTGAGTCTATTATCCTGCTGTAGCCGGTCGATGACCTCGGGCCAGGTGGAGTTCATTTCAACCGGGTTGCGTACTGGGCCGTTAATCTGCTCGTGTAAATTGGCGGCGCGACCATTCCAAAATTGGACGAAATTCAAGCGAGTGTTATACACCGTGGGAGTATTAGTCGTCCCCGGTGTGCCGTTAACGCCAAAAGACAGTGGGCCTTTATCGGCACCGCCGGCGCTTAAATCATGACAACTGGCGCAACTGATACTGTTATCGTGAGACAGCCTTGGATCGTTGAACAGCGTTTTGCCTAAGCGGATTTTAGCCTGGCTAAGATCGTTGGCGGGCAGAATAGGTGTGATCGGTTCTGAACTGAGATCTCTAGCGGACGTGGCTGTGGCTAACAGTAACAGCGTTATTGCTATTAATATCAGATTCAGACGGGTAATCATGGCCCGATTGTACTGCTGCAATGCCTGCATCTAGGCATCCTCATGTCAGGTCGTAGCTTGAATAGGAATGCCTATTTTTATCGTATTTTTGGATCTCTGACCATGATCTGTGTTATCAGATCGGTATTTTGTTGATTTTTCGGCCACTTTTATCCCTGTTTTGGGGCATATTAGTGTTAATCGACGTGGTTTCGTTTTAAACCGTGGTTGAGAGGATAACAGGTAGTGCGAGTGGTTTGTCACGCTAAGAGAGTGCTGCCGAGATGGTTGAAGGCCTTTAGTTGTTGAAAAAGGAGTTGACCGAACGGATGTCCGGTCAGGCAGCAAGTTAATCGTTAATCAGCAAGATAACCAGCGTTTTAGGGCCGTGGGCACCCATCTGCAATGTTTGTTCGATATCGGCGCTGCGGGACGGGCCGGTAATCATATTAACGGTACGGGGTAATTGGTTCGCGGTGTTGTCTCCGAAACATTGCTGACGGAGGTTTTTCCATGCCTCTTCATAGCAGCCGACAATCGCTGAACGGCGCAGTACAACCAGATGATTATCTGGCAGAAAGTTGAGAGTGGTGGGGCTTTGAGCGCTGGAGTGCAACATCAGGGTGCCGGTTTCAGCGATGCCGGCAAAACTGGTGGTGAGGCTGGCAATATCACCGGCTTGCGCCACCCGTTCTGTTCGTGTGATCTGCTGCTGCACCAGAGGGCTCCAGTCGAGCGCGCTAAGTTCCGGATTGCTGGCACTGTTGAGTTCGTTAAACTGATGCTCTGCTAACCAGTCGGCACAGGCTTGCGGCACTTGTTCAATCGAATCCAATTCAATGAGTTCGGCAACCGCTTCGAGGGCCATAGTTTTAAACAACTCGACCTGTTCGGTAACAGGGAGTTGTGAACGTGCGGGTATTAGGTTATTAGCTTTGGCTGATAGTCGGTTAGTGACCCGTTGCTGCCGCTGAGTATCGGCAGGGTCGAGCTTCAGCCCGCGACGAATATTGGCAAAAATATCGGCCCGGCTGGTGTGGGATGCTGACTCAGCACGACTATGTTGATTAGCATTCACGGTTTTTGTTGTCGTGCTCATGGCTGTTTTCCCGCTTTTTGTTGTTCTTTCCACGTTTGCATAAAGGTTTTCCCTTGTGGCGCAGGCATATCACGCCAATCGGTCCAGCCACTGGCTAGGGGCAGTTTTTTAAGTCGTCCATTTTTACCGGCCCAGGTTTTCATTAGCCAACTGGCCATGCGGGTGTAAGGCTTATATAGGGCTGGCCGTTTAGCAAAAAATGCCCAGCTTGCTAAGCCATAACGGGCGGCTTTAGGTTGCAGGTGTTTTTCAAATTCGTCTTCACGCCAATGACGCATCAATTTGGGGAGTGGGATTTTAACCGGACAGACGGATTCGCACTTACCGCAAAACGTAGAGGCGTTAGGCAGCATGCCGCCTTTCTCAATACCGATCATCTGTGGGGTGAGCACCGATCCCATCGGGCCGGGATAGACCCAACCATAGCTGTGTCCGCCCACTGCACCATAGACCGGGCAGTGATTCATACAGGCAGAGCAGCGAATGCAGCGCAGCATATCCTGAAATTCGGTGCCGACCATTTCGCTACGACCATTATCCACCAGGACAACGTGAAAGTTGTCCGGTCCATCTTGATCACCTTCGCGACGGGGGCCGGTTGATAGGGTGTTGTAGACTGAGAATTCCTGTCCGGTGGCCGAACGGGCTAAAAGCCGTAGAAACAGTGTCATATCTTCCAGTGTCGGAACGACTTTTTCGATCGAGGTGACCACAATATGGGTTTTTGGCAGGGTTTGCGTTAAATCACCGTTGCCTTCGTTGGTGACAATAATGGTCGAACCGGTTTCGGCGACACAGAAATTAGCGCCGGTAATACCCACGTCGGCGGCAACAAACTTTTCCCGTAAGACCTCTCGGGCTTCCTGCATGAGCACCGCTGGATCACTGGATTTCGGGCGGTTATGATTTGCATGAAAAGCTTCGGAGACATCTTCTAAATTAAGATGGATCGCCGGGGCGATGATATGGCTGGGGTGATCGTGGCGCAGTTGCAGGATATATTCACCCAGATCGGTTTCAATCGGCTGCACACCGTTTTGTTCGAGGAAATCATTCAGACCGATCTCTTCGGTGACCATTGACTTACCTTTGGTCACGGTTTTGGCATCAACCTGCTTGCAGATATCGAGAATGATCTGATTGGCGTCGTCTGCGGTTCTGGCCCAATGAACATGACCGCCATTTTCGATCACTTTACTCTCGAACTGCTCTAGGTAAAGGTCGAGATGCTCCATGATATGGTTTTTGAGATCACGTCCCTCATCACGTAATTGTTCAAATTCAGGCATCCGGTCAACGGCAATGGTGCGTTTTTCTGGAAAGCCTGTTTTTAGCTTAGCTAACGCTTTTTGCAGGTTTTCATCGGCTAACGCATCATGGGCGCGCTGCTTAAAGAACGGAGTATTGATTTGCATTGTCTCGCTCCTTAAAGCTGTTGTGCCAGATTGTAATCGGCTTCGCCAATCGCAGGGGTATCCGTCATGCCGGCTAATACTTCGACAATATGCCGAGCTTCAACCGGTTTGCCTTCCCGTTTGAGTTTGCCGGCCATGTTTAGCAGGCAGCCTAAATCACCACCGAGCACGGTGTGGGCACCGGTATTGCTGATGTTGTCGGTTTTATTCGATACCATGCGGTTGGATACTTCGGGATATTTCACACAGAAGGTGCCACCAAAGCCACAGCAGGTTTCTGCTTCATCCATCTCTTCGAGTTCGACGCCCTGCACATGGCTCAGTAGTTGCCGCGGTTGCTGTTTAATACCCAGTTCTCTTAGGCCAGCGCAGGAGTCGTGATAGGTGACCTTATGATCAAATTGCAGTTGTTTTAGCTGGGCTTCGAGTGCTTCGGAATACAATACATCAAATAGGAATGAAGTGATTTCGTGGGATCGTGCAGCAAGTGACTTTGCTTGCAAAAAATAGGGATCGGCAGGATCAAATAGATCCGGGTGTTGATGTAGCATGCCGATACAGGAACCCGACGGGCCGACCACGTACTCATAACCATCAAAGGCATCGATCGTTTGCCGGGCAATTTCTGCGGTGGTTTTGCGATCACCGGAGTTGAAGGCGGGTTGGCCGCAGCAGGTCTGCTGTTCAGGTACCTCGACGGTGCAGCCCGCCTGTTCTAATAGTTTTACCGTGGCGAAAGCGACGGATGGGCGAAACATATCCGCTAGACAGGTGACGAACAGGCCGACACGCGGACCCGAAGATGTATTTGGCATTTGTAGTTACCGTTTTTTATCGTTATTGGCTTAAGGGCTGGATGAATGTGGTCAGCGCCTAAGTCTTATTATTGCGTTGCTGCTACTCAAGATAGTTAATGACGCGCAGGAAAGAAATGTTACACTCGAAACTGGTCTGACCAAAAGCCTAGGGTTATCTCTGTATGAAGCCGAATTTGAGTGACGATCTGTTACAGCAATTGAAAGAGTGTTTATTTACGGGTGCGTTACTACCGGGGGCCGAGCTGATGTCTCAGCGGCGAATGTCGGCATCGTTAAAAGTATCCCGTGCAACGGTGCGAGAAGCCGTGGGTCAGTTAGAGGCCGAAGGTTATGTTGATGTTCGTCACGGAGGGAAGACTCGAGTAAAAAACCTGCTCGAACCCCATTTCAATATGCCCCTAGGTGAAGGTAAAGCGCTGGGGGATAATCCTGAATTTCAGCGTCAGGTGTTGGATGTTCGGGCGATGTTGGAGGGTGAGGCGGCCTTCTATACAGCACAGCGAGCCACCGATGATCAACTAAAGGCATTGGATGCGGAATACCGCAAGATGCAGCAGCGTGGGCAGCAGGAAACAACATTGGAAAAAGCGAAAGAGGATCTGCGCTTTCATATGATGATTGCCGAGTCGTCACACCACCTGCTGATTATTTCTTTTAGTCAGCTATTTTATACCCGCTTTTTTAATGCCATCTATGGCGTGCTCTCGCGGACACTGAAAACCTCGGGGCGTTATCCCGAGGGCATTCGCGCCCAGCATAGCGCTATCCATCAGGCCATTATGAATCGAGATGCAAAGGCCGCCCGCAGCGCGGCGAGTGAGCATATCCTCTATACCCGCCGGCATCTGGAAAATGAATAGTGGGTTGTGGCATTGAATTTTAAACAATGATCAATATTGAGCTTTGATTGGGCTCAATCGCCCCTAGAAAGGGCTCCCACAGAGCCGTATTTTTATAGCAGGCGATGCCTTCGTCGTGACTAACCGTCATTAAGCATATCTCATCGGTGTGAGGGCATGCTTCCTACAAAAAAGCCATCACTATAGTTGTTAGATGGTTCTTTTTGCAGTAAGGCTGTTGTAGGTTATTAACCCTTTCAAAATAGCTTTATTACGTCATTTCCGGTAGAATACGCCGCCTTTAATGCTGCTACTTGGTTTGTAACAGCGATGTAAATTTCAGCGTGGCCTGTGGTACTGGCCATGCCTGAGCAGATAGGAATAAACAATGCCTGTAATTACTCTTCCGGATGGCAGCAAACGCGAGTTTGCTAACGCCGTTACTGTTTTTGATGTTGCCGCTGATATTGGTGCAGGACTGGCCAAAGTTGCTTTGGCGGGTAAAGTGAATGGTGAGCTGGTGGATACCTCTCACATCATTACTGACGATGCCGAACTGGCGATTATTACCCCGCGTGATGAAGAGGGTCTAGAAGTGATTCGTCACTCCTGTGCCCATTTGATGGCGATGGCGGTACAGCAATTGTTTCCGACTGCTCAGGTAACCATCGGACCTGTGATTGACGATGGTTTTTACTATGACTTCGCTTATGAGCGTCCGTTCACCCCGGATGATCTGCAGAAGATCGAAGCGAAGATGAAAGAGTTGGTTAAAGCGAATTATCCGATTTCCCGTTCAGTGATGAGCCGGGAAGATGCGGTTCGTTTGTTTGAAGAGAAAGGTGAGAAGTATAAGGTCGAATTGCTGCAAGCGATTCCAAGTGATCAAGACCTGTCATTCTACTCTCAGGGTGACTTTATTGATCTGTGCCGTGGACCTCATGTGCCGTCTACCGGCCATATTAAAGTATTCAAACTGATGAAACTGGCCGGTGCATACTGGCGTGGTGATTCAAACAATGAGATGTTGCAGCGTGTTTACGGTACGGCTTGGGGCGATAAGAAAGACCTTAAAGAGTATCTGCACCGTCTAGAAGAAGCGGAAAAACGCGATCACCGTAAGCTGGGTAAACAGTTAAACCTGTTCCACTTGCAGGAAGAAGCGCCGGGTATGGTGTTCTGGCATCCAGATGGTTGGAAGCTATATCAAACAATTGAACAATATATGCGGACAAAACAGCGTCAGCATAGTTATGATGAAATCAAAACCCCGCAGGTCGTTGAACGTACCCTGTGGGAGAAATCGGGTCACTGGGATAAATTCTCAGAAGAGATGTTTACTACGCACTCTGAAAACCGCGATTTTGCGATTAAGCCGATGAACTGCCCATGTCATGTGCAGGTGTTTAATCAAGGGTTGCGCTCATACCGTGATCTGCCGTTGCGTCTGGCTGAGTTTGGCTGTTGTCATCGTAATGAGCCTTCTGGCGCATTGCACGGTATTATGCGGGTGCGTGGCTTTGTTCAGGATGATGCACATATTTTTTGTGCTGAAGATGATATTCAAAACGAAGTGGCGCGCTTTATAGACTTCCTGCATGAAGTCTATGCGGACTTTGGTTTCAGCGAAGTGATCTATAAGCTGTCGACCCGTCCTGAAAAACGTGTCGGCTCGGATGAGGTTTGGGATAAAGCCGAAAAAGCCTTGGGCGATGCTCTTGATGCGGCTGGACTGGACTGGGCAGAGTTGCCGGGTGAAGGTGCCTTCTATGGCCCTAAAGTAGAGTTCTCACTGAAAGATTGTCTCGGACGTGTTTGGCAGTGCGGTACGATTCAGGTCGATTTCTCAATGCCGGGTCGTTTGGGTGCACAGTTTGTTAACGAATCCGGTGATCGTGAAACACCGGTTATGCTTCACCGAGCCATTTTAGGTTCATTTGAACGCTTTATCGGTATTTTGATCGAAAACTTTGCCGGCGCATTGCCGACTTGGTTGGCACCAAAACAGGTGTCGATTTTGAATATTACCGACAAACAAGCCGATTATTGCCGTGAACTTGAAGAAAAACTCACAGAACTTGGATTCTTTGCATCTGCGGACTTGAGAAATGAGAAGATCGGCTTTAAAATCCGCGAGCACACAATTCAGAAAGTACCTTATTTGCTGGTTGTCGGCGATAAGGAAGTAGAATCTGGTGCCGTGGCAGTTCGTACCCGCACCGGAGAAGATCTCGGCACATTGTCGATTGAAGAGTTTTGCGAGCATCTGAAGCAGGACGTTGCTCAGAAAGGCCGCAAAGAATAATTAATAGATTGGAGATACAGCTATCAAGCGAGATAACAGAAGAGGGCGTAATGAGCGGAATAAGCCGCCTATAAATGAGAATATCAGCGCCCGCGAGTGTCGGTTGATTGGTCCAGATGGAACGCAGATAGGTGTTGTACCTATCAAAGACGCCCTCGAGGCGGCACAAGAAGTTGGCCTTGACCTGGTACAAATTTCTGATTCTGATCCTATCGTCTGTAAGGTGATGGATTACGGTAAGTTTTTGTACGAAAAGAAAAAAGAAGCGAATGCTGCTAAGAAGAAGCAGACGCAGATGCAGGTTAAGGAAGTAAAATTCCGTCCTAATACGGAAGTAGGGGATTATCAGGTAAAACTACGCAACCTGATACGTTTCCTTGAAGGTGGCGATAAGGTCAAGGTAACACTACGTTACCGCGGCCGTGAAATGGCACACCAGGAGTTAGGCATGCAGCTATTAAACCGGATCGAAAAGGATCTGGAAGAGCTGGGTGTCGTTGAGCAGCGTCCAAAAATGGAAGGCCGCCAATTGATCATGGTCATAGCTCCGAAAAAGAAAAAGTAGTCTGACATAAGCGTAAAACCCGTGCTGACTCCTTGTGGGCCAGATACGGGTTTTGTTGTTTGTTCAGGTGAAAGATAATTAACGAATGCGTGGGGATTTAGTAATGCCTAAAATGAAATCTTGCAGCGGTGCTGCGAAACGTTTTAAAAAGACTGCTAAGGGCTTTAAGCACAAACAGTCTTACACAAGCCACATCCTGACTAAGAAAACGACTAAGCGTAAGCGTCAGCTTCGCCCAATGCTGCAAGTTGCAGCGGCTGATCAGAAATTGATCCGTCGTATGCTGCCTTACATCTAAGTCGTAGTAACCACAAATTCTAAGTTAGGAAGAAAGTAATATGGCACGTGTAAAACGTGGTGTCATCGCACACCGTCGTCACAAAAAGATCCTGAAAAAAGCTAAAGGTTACTACGGCGCTCGTAGCCGTGTGTTCCGTGTAGCTAAACAGGCAGTAATTAAAGCAGGTCAGTATGCGTACCGCGACCGTCGTCAGCGTAAGCGTCAGTTCCGCGCGCTGTGGATTGCTCGTATCAACGCTGCAGCCCGCATTAATGGTTTGTCCTACAGCCGCTTTATTGCTGGCCTGAAGAAAGCGTCTATCGAAATCGATCGTAAGGTGCTGGCTGATCTGGCTGTTCACGAAGCGCATGTATTTGCCGCTATCGTTGAAAAAGCAAAAGCAGCACTGTAAGACACCCTTACCTTCTGGTAAGTATTGATCGTTGTGATAGGGGAAGGGTGCAAACTCTTCCCCTATTTTTATCTGGAGCGGTAAATGGAAAACATTCAAATCCTGTTGGCCGAAGGCAAGCAGGCTGCAGAACAGGCAACAAGCGCACAGGATCTTGATCAGGTGCGGGTTCAGTATCTGGGTAAGAAAGGTCATCTTACCCAGCTATTGAAGGGTCTGGGCGCACTGAGTGCTGAAGAGCGACCTCAGGCAGGCGCGAAGATTAATGAAGCCAAGCAAGCGCTACAGGATGTGCTTAACACCTGTAAAGCTAACTTGGAATCGGCGGCACTGGAAGCGAAGCTGGCGGAAGAGACTATCGATGTCACTTTACCTGGTCGCGGTCAGTCACTGGGTGGTTTGCACCCGGTCACTAAAACGCTACAGCGGATTGAAGAGTTCTTTGCTCGGATCGGTTATTCTGTAGCGGAAGGACCTGAAATCGAAGATGATTATCACAACTTCGAAGCGTTGAATATTCCGTCCCACCACCCGGCGCGGGCGATGCACGATACGTTCTATTTCAATGCCAACACATTGCTGCGCACCCACACTTCGGGTGTCCAAGTTCGCACGATGGAAACGCAACAACCGCCGATTCGGATTATCTGTCCAGGCCGTGTGTATCGTTGTGACTATGATCAGACTCACTCCCCGATGTTTCATCAGGTTGAAGGGTTGATCGTTGATAAAGATATTAGCTTTGCTGATCTCAAGGGTACGCTGGAACAGTTCCTACGCGAATTCTTTGAAGAAGATGTCAAAGTGCGTTTCCGTCCCTCTTACTTCCCATTTACAGAGCCATCTATCGAAGTCGATATCGATCGGGGTGATGGTAAGTGGATGGAAGTGCTTGGTTGCGGCATCGTACATCCGAAAGTATTTGAGTCTTCCAATATCGATCCGGAGCAGTACACCGGTTTTGCCTTCGGTATGGGGGTAGAGCGTCTGGCGATGCTGCGGTATGGCGTTAATGACCTGCGCCTGTTCTTTGAAAACGATCTGCGTTTCCTTGGCCAGTTTAACTGAAGCATTGGTTAGCTGTACCTCGGAGCGACAAGGTCGTTTAAAAGTAGATAAAGAATTTTCGGAAACAGAATTATGAAATTCAGTGAAAAGTGGTTACGTGAACTGGTAGATCCGGCGACGGATACACAGGGAATTGCCGATCAGATCACGATGGCCGGTCTCGAAGTCGATGAGATTATTCCGGTTGCGGGTCAATTTAGTGGTGTGGTTGTGGGTGAAATCCTCTCCGCTGAGCCGCATCCTAACGCCGATAAGTTACAGGTATGTCAGGTAGCCGACGGCAATGAAACATTCCAAATCGTCTGTGGCGCGCCGAATGCCCGTGGTGGACTAAAAACTGCCTTTGCCAAGGTCGGTGCAGTGCTGAGCTCCCCCGACGGTAGCGACTTTAAGATCAAAAAAGCCAAGCTACGTCAGGTTGAATCGTTCGGTATGCTCTGTGCGGATGACGAGCTGGGGATCTCCGACAATCATGCCGGTATTATGGAATTGGCCGCTGATGCGCCGGTCGGTACCGATCTGCGTGATTATTTAGGTCTGGATGATTCTATTATTGATGTTGACCTGACGCCAAACCGTGGTGACTGTCTCTCTATTGCGGGTCTGGCCCGTGAAGTGGGCGTATTGAATAAAGCGCCCGTTAGCTATGTCGATATTGAGTTTACCGTACCGACTATCGATGATACGTTACCGATCACACTGGAAGATCCAGAAGGCTGTCCTCGTTATCAGGGCCGGATTATCCGTGGTGTCGATATGACCGCTGAAACGCCGCTGTGGATGGTTGAGAAGCTACGTCGCTGTGGTATTCGCTCAATTGATCCCGTAGTCGATGTGACCAACTATGTCTTGCTGGAGTTAGGTCAGCCGATGCATGCCTTCGACCTGAATACGCTCAATGGTGGCATCGTGGTGCGTAAGGCGCAGCCGGGTGAAAAACTGACCTTGTTGGACGGTAACGAAGTCGAGCTAACAGAGGGTACACTGGTAATTGCCGATCAAGAAAAAGCTATCGCGATGGCAGGTATTTTTGGTGGAGAAGCAACCGGTGTAACGGCGCAGTCGAAAGATATTTTCCTTGAGTGTGCCTACTTCAATCCGATTAATATTGCCGGTCGAGCACGTTCTTATGGTTTGCATACCGATGCTTCCCATCGCTATGAGCGTGGTGTTGATTGGCAGTTGCAACGTAAAGCCACTGAACGCGCTACCCAGCTATTGCTGGATATTGTTGGTGGCCAAGTCGGTCCTGTGGTCGAGGCGGTGTCAGAAGAGCACCTGCCGACCGCAACCTCAGTCACCTTGCGTCAAAGCAAAGTGAATCAGGTGTTGGCATTTGAGATGCCTGCGCTTGAGATCGAAGAGATTCTGACTCGCTTAGGCATGACGGTTGAACTCAGTGCGGAAGGCGAATGGACGGTTGCAGTACCGTCTTACCGTTTTGATATCAGCATTGAAATTGATCTGATTGAAGAGCTGGCGCGTGTTTACGGTTATAACAATCTGCCGGTTAAAGTGCCCACTGCTGAACTGAATATGATCGCTAATGATGAGTCTAAAGTGACCCTGAATCGCGTTCGGGCTCAGTTAGTCGGACGGGGTTATCAAGAAGCGATCACCTACAGCTTCATCGAAAAGGGTTTAGCGGCTCAGTTCGATGATAAGCATGAGGCGAAAGCACTGGCTAATCCGATCTCTGCTGAGATGGCTGTGATGCGTACCTCTATTTGGCCTGGTCTGGCTAAGGCGTTGCAATATAACCAAAACCGCCAGCAAGCGCGGGTGCGCTTGTTTGAAACCGGCCAGCGTTTCTTGCCTGAAGGCGATCAGCTGATTCAGGAGAATGTTGTTGCGGGTCTGATTTGCGGTCCACGTCAGTCGGAAGGCTGGAGTGCTGATAACACTCCGGTAGATTTTTATGATCTGAAAGGTGATGTGGAATCTTTGTTGGCGTTGGGTGGTTGTGCCGATCAGTTCAGCTTTGTGGCTGAACGTCATGTGGCCCTGCATCCGGGTCAATCGGCTGCGATCCAACGTAATGGCAAGACCGTTGGCTTTATGGGCGCGTTGCACCCTGAGTTGGTGAAGAGTCTTGGCCTGACCGGTCCTGTCTTCCTGTTTGAAATTGTTCAGGAAGTGCTGCTTGAAGGTGCTTTGCCTCGCTTTAATAGCCTGTCTAAATTCCCTGAGAGTCGTCGTGACCTAGCATTGCTAGTAAATGACACCGTTGCCTTCGAGCAGATTCGCGCTGTTGCACTGCAGCACGGTGGTGAATACCTCCAAGCAGTGACCCTGTTCGATGTTTATCAGGGTAAAGGTGTTGAACCTGGTCAAAAAAGCATCGCTTTGGGCTTGACCTGGCAGCATCCTTCGCGCACTCTTAACGATGAAGAGATCAACGAAGTTATTGATTTTGTTGTGTCTGCACTGAAAAATGAGTTCGGTGCAACATTAAGAGTGTAATCGACAGGGGTATTCTGATGGGCTCTTTGACTAAAGCAGATATGGCTGAGCGCCTGTATGAAGATCTGGGGCTTAACAAGCGCGAAGCAAAAGAGATGGTGGAAGCCTTCTTTGATGAAATTCGCATGAGCCTTGCTGAAAATGAACAGGTAAAACTATCGGGTTTTGGTAATTTCGACCTGCGTGATAAACGTGAACGTCCGGGTCGAAATCCTAAAACCGGTGAAGAGGTGCCTATTTCAGCACGTCGGGTGGTAACTTTCCGCCCGGGCCAAAAGCTTAAGGAACGTGTAGAAGCCTATGAAGGAGACTGATTCAGTCTCGGATGATCTACCCAGTATCCCGACAAAACGCTACTTCACCATTGGTGAGGTAGCCAAGTTGTGCGATCTTAAAGCACATGTTTTGCGCTATTGGGAGCAAGAATTTCCACAGATCCGTCCGGTTAAACGCAGTGGTCGGCGTTATTATCAGCGCCAAGATGTGCTGATTATTCGTCAGATTCAAGGTTTATTGCATGATCAAGGGTATACCATCAATGGTGCCCGTCAGTGGCTTAATGGCGATCAGGCAGTTGATGATACGGCCCGTTATAAGCAGCTTATCCGCCAGACGATTACCGAACTGGAAGATATTCGTAAGCTACTGAAATCGGTAAAGTAAATCGATTAAAAAGTTCTTTTCAGACGTGAATTGTTGGCGTAGTATAGCCACCTCTGTTGCAGCGCTGAATGCTCTAGGTGTTTAGTGCTCATCGTCGGGACATAGCGCAGCCTGGTAGCGCACTACTCTGGGGGAGTAGGGGTCGTGGGTTCGAATCCCGCTGTCCCGACCAACTTATTTGCTTCAAACACTATCTTATAAAAAGACCCTTATCGGGTCTTTTTTTGTTTTAGGTACACAATAAAACCACTCTGAGAGCGTATCGGCTAAGTTGTTGTTAGCGGTCTCGATCACCTTATACTCCATCGTTTGAAAATATCGATGCATTACCTATGAGTATTTGCTGATAACGGGTAGTCAGTTTTCGCTTCGATCTGAACATTCTGTGACTGATTTCAGGGCTGCGAAAGTTGTGTATGACGTTTTAGTACAGCGTTAATGTCAGCCTTAAATCTTCTGCCTTTTCTTGAAACGCTTCCTGGATGATATGAATGCGTCTTAATGATGAACTGCATGTCTGTGTCGAGAATCACAACCACAGACCGTCTAAAAAATATGCCGGTTAGGGCCGTATTTTCACCACTGGTCGTTTGGGGCAGGTGTGTTGGGTCATAAGGGTTAACACATCCCGCACGGCATCCACTGTAAAGGGGATTTGTACTACTTCAGGGGGGATAATGTCGCCACTGGCGACGTCCTGTAATAGTTGCGAACCCATAAAGCTTAAGTGCTGCTGCGCACATAAGCTGTTGGCCAACCATGCGCCACCGAGTGAGACCACCCCGATCTGAGGTGCTTTTTCAAATAATAACGCTTCGCTGATATCGCTAAAGCCATTGAGGCAGGCAATGTGGCCACAAAAGCGTAAACGATGGAGGTCGTCGATAAAGCTATCTCCGCCCTGAGTATTGAGTATGCAATCAAAGCCACCTGGCCCAAGTTCGCGTTTAATCTGGTGACAGATGTTGTCGGCATGACAGTCGAAGGTAAAGTCAGCGCCTAATTTAGTTAGACGCTTATGATGCGATTTTTCGGCAAAGGCAAAAACCTGTGCGCCTTGGCGTTTAGCGTACTGCACAGCGAAGTGCGCAACGGCTCCCTGAGCGCTGTTAATTGCAAATGATTGGCCTTCTTGTAATTGCAGTTTACCAAGCGCTAATAATGCGGTCATACCGGCATTAGGTAGAGCTACCGCGACCTCGCTGGCAATGCTGTCGGGCACTTCAGAGACGGCGAAGTTGGGTACCACCGCATACTCTTTAAGCATCCCTTGTTTTGCCAAGCTGCTGTTAAATAGCACCCGAGAGCCCTTGCTTGGAAACACACCTTTAGGGGCATCCACTACCGTGCCGATAGCATCTGAGCCTAATATATGAGGGTATTGCCATTGGCAAAAACCATCTCTAGCAAGCCGTGCATCGAGATGATTGATTGCTACATATTCGATGGCGATCAACAGCTCATTGTCACCGAATGTGGGGATCGGGTGTTGTGACATGTGCAGGTCAAACTCTGCACCGCACTGGCGCAGCTGAATGGCGTTCATTTTTGCTGTCGACATTTTACCTCCATTGTCTCCCTTGGGCGTTAAGGCTAAGTATTAACGGCTCGCCAATAACGCCTGCGTCCACTGTCCGTTGAGTTCGCTGTAAACGTTGACGCCAGCGCTCAGCCATTGGTCGCGGATAGTCATTTGCGCTTGCTCTGCAGCGAGGACATCTTGCCGGGCATCGAGTAAATCGAGATAGGCTAGCTGTCCCTCTTGATATTCATGGTTCGCTTGTTGATAGGCCTGCTGTGCGGCATTGACCCGGGCCTGAGCATAACCTAACTGCTGTTTAACTTGAACCAAGGTGCGCAGCGATAGCACTGTTTTTGATAAAACTTGGGTCAAGGTCTGTTTATACGCATGGTAGCTTGCCTCGCTGAGTGCTGTTTGCGCATCCAGTTGGGCTAACAGTTGTGGATAACTAAACAGTGACCAGCTCAGAGTTGGGGTTATCTGCCAGTTCGACTGACTGTGGTCGAAATTCAAGCCGGGTGCACTGAGTACGCCGGTAAATGCTGCTAGGCTGATATCCGGATATAGCGATCGTGCTGCGCTGTTCGCCAGTTGGCTTTGTTGCGTGAGCTGTGCCACGGCTGATTGTACATCGCCACGGCTCATTAGTGCATCCTCGGGGGATTGTACTGCGACGTTAATACGTTGCTGATCGTATTGAGCCGCGCTCATCGGTGTCAGAGCTAGTTCACCGGCTTGTGTATCGAGTAGCATTGCCAGGGTTTGTTCTACTTGCGCTTGCTCAGTGGCAATCTGTGGTAACTGCTGTTTCAGTTGGTAATATTGAGATTCGGTGCGGTTGAGTTCAAGTTCGGTGGCAATACCCTCTTGAAGTTGCACCTGTAAGATCGCCATGCTGTCTTCTAGTGCTGCCAGTTGTCGCTGGGTCAGTTCAAGGCGCAAACTTTGATTCTGCCACTGTAGATAGCTGCGTACCGTGCTGCTAACGAGTTCAGCCACGAGGGTTTGATACTGCCCCTGCTGGTCCTGTGCGACGGCTTCTGCCGCTAAGCTTAGCGCCTGAAGGCGGCCAGATAGATCCAGTTGCCAAGTGAAATTCCCATTGCCGGTGGTGTAGCTACTGGTTTCACCGTTTGGATTTTGCGTGCTGATGGTATTCCCACGAACGCCAGTAATATCCACACTGCCTTGCAGCCATTGTGCCCGTTGTTGCTCCGTTAACTGCGCCAGGGCAGCACGCAAGCGTGCTGCCGAGACTTGGAGGTTTTGGTTACGGGTTAAGGTTTGTTGCACTAAACGATTCAGTTGCTCATCGCCTAGTTGTTGCCACCAGTCTAATTCGCTTTGTTGTGCAATCGATTGGACTCTCTGATGTTGCTGCACCTGAGCGATGAACTGTTGCGTGGCTTGTGCCTTTTCCTGTTCTAGCGGGGTGCTGGCGCACCCTGTTAGAACGGCCAGTGTTAACGAAGAGAGTGTCAGTTTAACGGTTTTCATGTGACACCTCCTTAGGCGTGACCATGCGATAAAATACCGGGGTGAACAGCAAGCCGAATAGGGTGACACCGATCATACCGAAGAACACGGCGTTACCCATTGCTTGACGCATTTCGGCTCCCGCGCCCGTGGCGAGCACGAGCGGTATGACACCAGCAGTAAAGGCGATTGAGGTCATTAAGATGGGACGTAGGCGTAAGCGGCAGGCCTCAATAATAGCGTCCATATGGCTGGCTCCGTTAAGCTGTTTGTCGCGGGCAAACTCAATCATCAGAATGGCATTTTTCGAGGCCAGCGCCACCAACACTATCAGGGCTACTTGGGTGAAGATGTTGTTATCCCCTCCGAGCATATAGACCCCCGCCAAGGCGGAGAAAATAGTCATCGGCACGATCAGTATGATCGCCAGCGGTAAGCGTAGGCTTTCATATTGGGCAGCCAGCACCATAAACACAAGTAGCACAACCAGAGGGAACACATACACCATCGTGTTACCGGCTAGGATCTGTTGATAGGTGACTTCGGTCCACTCATAGGTGATACCGTCGGGCAACGCTTGAGCTAGCACCTGTTCAATCGCCTGTTTTGCTTGATCTGAACTGTAGCCTGGCGCCGGGCTGCCGTTTAGTTCTGCGGTGACATAGCCGTTGTAATGTTGAACACGATCCGGGCCGGTAGTTGGTTCGACGGTGACCACCGAGCCTAGCGGTACCATTTCGCCAGCTGCGTTACGCAGTTTAAGGTTTAAGATTTGCGCACGTTTGCTACGATATTGAGCATCGGCTTGAGCGTTCACCTGATAGGTGCGGCCAAAGAGGTTGATGTCATTAATATACGCGGAGCCGAGATACACCTGCAACGTCGTGAATACATCATTCAGGGCGATACCTTGAATCAGTGCTTGTTCACGGTCGATGTTGATGTCCATTTGTGGCACTTGGATGCGGTAGCTCGAGAATAAACCGGTTAAGGCCGGATTTTGCTGTGCCGCCGCGATGGTCCCTTGTAAGGCGCTAAACAGGGCTTCAAAGCCTTTGTTGCCTCGGTCTTCTAGCTGTAGCTTAAACCCACCGGTAGTGCCAAGGCCTAAAATAGGCGGTGGTGGAAATACCGCGACAAAGGCTTCATCAATGACGCTGAAGCGCTGGTTGAGCTGCATAGCAATAGCGTTCGCTGACATCGATGGATCGGTGCGTTGCGAGAAATCCTCCAACGGTGTAAACATCACCGCGCTGTTGGTGCTGTTGGCGAATCCATTAACTGATAAGCCGGGGAACGCCACGGTATGTGCTACACCCGGTACATCTAGGGCGATCTCTTGGATCTGTTCGACAACCGATTGCGTTCTATCAAGGCTGGCGGCATCGGGTAGCTGTACCACGGCGACCAGATATTGCTTATCCTGTTGTGGAATAAAGCCACCGGGCACCGCGTTGAATAAACCGACGGTTGATCCCACTAAACCAAGGTAGACCACGCCGACCACAACACTTAGGCGGATCAGCTTTTTGACCAACGCTTCATAGCCTTTCGCGCTGTTATCAAACAGGCGGTTAAAGGGTTTGAATAACCAGTTACCGAAGAGCTTATTAAGCACCTTGGTGAGTCGGTCGTCGGGGGCATCATGGGACTTCAGCAAAATAGCCGAGAGTGCAGGTGATAGGGTCAATGAGTTAAACGCTGAGATCAGTGTTGAAATCGTGATGGTTAAGGCAAATTGCTTATAAAACTGGCCAGAAAGTCCGGTGATAAATGCTGTTGGAATAAAGACTGCGCACAGCACGAAGGCGATGGCAATAATAGGCCCGGTTACTTCACTCATGGCGATCTTGGTCGCCTCGACAGGGCTATGGCCTTCACTAATATTACGTTCAACGTTTTCCACCACCACGATGGCATCATCAACGACGATACCGATCGCGAGTATCAAACCGAATAGCGATAGGGTGTTAATCGATACCCCGAGCAGTTGCATCACGGCGAAGGTACCAATCAATGACACCGGCACGGCAATCAAGGGGATGATGGAGGCGCGCCATGTTTGCAAGAACAGCACAACCACTACGACCACTAATAGAATGGCTTCAATCAGCGTTTTGATCACCGCATCGATCGACCCCTGTACGAATACAGTGGGGTCATAAGCGATCTCATATTCCATACCTGCTGGGAATTTTTCCGACAGCCGTTGCATGGTGTCACGCACGCTATTAGAAAGCTCAATGGCGTTAGAGCCGGGGCGTTGGAAAACCGGTATAGCCAGTGCGGCTTTGTTATCCAGCATGGCCCGCAATGCATAATTTTCTTGGCCTAGTTCAATGCGAGCAACATCGTTGAGGCGGGTAATTTGTCGATCGTCACCAACCCGCAGTACTACATTTTCAAACTCTTCGATGCTTGATAGACGGCCTTTAACGTTCAGAAGTATCTGAAACTGGTTTTCTTCTGGTGATGGCTGGGCGCCTAGTGAGCCTGCGGCGACCTGTTGGTTTTGTTCGCTCAAGGCGGCCATGACATCGCTTGCGGTAAGGTTGCGCTCTGCGAGGGCATCCGGGTTAAGCCAGACACGCATAGAGTATTTCGAGCCACCAAACAGACGAATATCACCTACGCCGGGTAAGCGTTTTAACTCATCTTGGATATACAAGTCGGCATAGTTCGCCATATAAGATGTATCTTGGCTGTCATCCGGCGAGAATAGATGTACCACCAACGCCAAATTCGGCGATGATTTTTCCGCCGTGACGCCGAGCCGTTGCACTTCTTCGGGCAAACGGGGAAGGGCATTACTCACTCGGTTTTGCACCTGCACCTGGGCTTGATCTAAATCGGTACCTAAGGCAAAAGTGACGGTGAGTGTTAGACGCCCGTCGCTGGTGGCCTGGGATGAGTGATACAGCATGTTCTCTAGACCGTTCATCTCCTGCTCAAGCGGGGTGGCGACGGTTTCGGCGATAACCTTGGGGTTGGCGCCGGGGTAAGTGGCGCTGACGACCACGGTCGGTGGCACCACTTCAGGGTATTCGCTGACAGGCAATTGAAACAGCGAGATAGCACCGGTGATCACAAACACCAGTGAAAGCATCGCTGCAAATATGGGCCGGCTAATGAAGAAATGTGAAAAGTTCATAGGGGTCTCTTATGGTGCAACGCTCAATAGGGTGTCAGTTTGTTGATCTTGGTTGAGCACAAACTGAGTGCTGTCAAAATCAAAGCTCACATCGTTAGGCGTAATGGGCATGCCGGGGCCGACGCGAGCGGGTCCATTAGCCGCAATACGATCGTGTTGCTCCAGGCCTGAGGTGATTGCACGGTAAGCACCGTAACGTTCTCCGAGTGTGACCAAGCGGTATTGCAGGGTGTTGTTGCTATCGACTACTAATACAAAACGGTTTTTGAGATCGGTGCCGATCGCGCGCTCTGGGACAATGGCCATGGCTTTAGCATCGTTCGCCGCCAGTGATATACGGGCAAATGCCCCCGGCTTAAGGTGGTATCGCTGTGCATCAAACACACCACGGACACGCAGGGTGCCTGTTGTGGGGTTGATTTCGTTATCAATGAAGTCCACATAACCGGGCACCGGCTGGTTGTCACTGATGCGGGTTAAGGTGAGAGGGGGGCTATCTTTTGCTTCGACAGAGGCAAATGCTTGGTTCCACGTGCGTTCATCGACATCGAAATACGCATACACTTTATCGTTGGAAACAAGCGTGGTGAGTGTGGTTTGTCCCGCGGTAACAAAGTTGCCCTGGGTGGCGATAGCGCGGGAGATTACCCCAGAAATGGGTGCTTCAACTTGGCTAAACTCTAAGTCGAGTTTGGCTGATTGCAGCTGCGCCGCAATGGCGTTACGGCCGGCAATGGCTTGACGTAAGGCCGCAGCCCGTTGATCGGCTTGTTCTGTCGACATGGCTTTTTTCGCCAGCAAGCGTTTGGCCCGCTGAGCTTCACCACGCGCTTGTTCAAGCGCAGCTTCGGCGCTTACTCGCTGAGCTTCAAGGTTGGCAACTTGAGTATTAAAGGGGCGTGGGTCGATGCTAAAAAGTACCTGACCTTTCTGGACGTATTCGCCCTCTTTAAACAGCACATTATCAATTTGACCAGACACTCTAGGCTTTAATACCACGCGATGCGGTGCTTCGAGACGTGTGGTAAAGGTGTGCCAAGATTGTACCTGTTTCAGCTGAACGTCGGTTACATCGATAGTCAATGGTGGTGGTTTTTGCCCTTGTTGTGCGCTTGACTGGTCACAGCCGCTCAAGAGCACGGTCAGTGCAATAGCGCCGAGAGTATAACTAATTTTCTTCATGACGTTTTCCAATCAAATTGAGTTGCAGGCATCCTACGCACTGTCATTGAAGATAAAAATAGTATGTTTTGGATTATATTAATGCCAAAATTGCACCAATAAAGTGGTTTATCAATCTGGGGTAGTGTGTGGATACAACGAGTCGGTTAATTCTGTTGCTGGATGTGGTCGAGCAGGGGTCATTTGCGAAGGCCGCGGAGTTAAGACATATCGATCGCTCAGTGGTATCGAAACAGGTGAGTAAGCTGGAAGATGATTTAGGAGTGCGGCTGTTAAACAGAACAACTCGATCGTTTTCGCTGACTGCCGCCGGGGCCGAAATGGTCAAAAAAGCCGCAGAACTGCGCCTGTTGTTGCAAGATACGGTGCAGTTGGCCGAGAACTACCATCAAGAGCCGCGGGGTTTATTGCGTATCACTGCCGCTAGCTTTATTGGTAAGCATTATTTATTGCCAGTGATTAATGATTTTCAAAAACGCTTTCCGCAAGTGAGTGTGGAGCTGCGCCTTGATGATCGCTTGGTGGATATGATCGCAGAGGGGTTCGATTTGGCGTTCCGGGTGGGTGAGCCGCGAGATTCATCGCTGATTGCACGTAAAGTGGGACGCAATCGGATGTTGATACTGGCCACTCAGCCATTTATTGACACCTTTGGTGAACCCAAAACGATGGCTGACTTGGCCGACCTACCCGCCGCGGCCTACAGTAGCGCACACTTTCGTCATGAATCTATCCATTATATTGATGAAGATGGCGAGCCTCAGGAGCAGACGATCAAACCGGTGTTTCGCGCCAATGATGCTGAAATATTGATTGATAAGGTGCTGTCTCATACCGCCTTTTTCTCAGCGCCGACTTTTCTTTTTGCGGATGATATTAAGATTGATCAGCTTGTGCCTTTACTTACCCATGTGCAGTTGCCGGAATATAAATCGGTGTATGCGGTCTATCCGCATCGTGATTTACCGGTGCGTACGCGGCTGTTTTTGGATGCCGCCCGCCACTATATCGGCGACCCTATTCCCCGTTGGGAGCGCAACATCCCCAACTTAGAGAGCCTGTATCAAGCACAATAGTGGTTCTCGCTTTGGTTTTCATGAGTCAGGCTCGGCGGTGAACTATAATAAGAGGCAAAGAAAATAAACGAAAAGAGGTTACCGCTATGGGCTGGGCATGGATAAGACGGTTGCGGCCTGAAGACCCTCAGCGGTTGGGTAATTTTAGACAGACGACGCAAGATTTAAAATGGGATGAAGAGGATGTCGCCGAATCGCTGGCTATACTTTTTAATGCCGTTGATCTCTTGGCTGAGGCGGAGGTGGCTTACTACTATCGCCGTCGAGGTACGCGCGCTTGGATATCGGGGGTAACACGCTTTGGTGGCTGGCTATTTGGTTCTATCGGACTGCTTCTACCGTTGTTGGCCACCACCACGGATAGCACGTTTCAGCAATGGGCGGCATTTGGCTATGTTGCACTGGCAATAGCGGCCAGTTGTTTTGCTGCTAATTCATTGTTTGGTGGTACTGCAGGTCATATCCGTTTTGTCGCGACCCAGCTCGAATTAGAAAAATTAATGACGGCCACACGTATTTCGTGGTGTCGTTATCTTTCTCAAGACCATGCCGACGATATTTCTAATGTGGGCTTCTCATTGATACTTAATTACGCAGAAGAGTTGTATGCCATAACGCTGTCAGAGACAGGATTATGGGGAGAACTTTTATTGAAAGAACTTTCAGCATATCAACAAGATATGACAACTCATAAAGCTGACTCACCTCAATAATCATGCTTCTGATAAGGTGAATAACCTTGTTTGAGGTGTTGTTTTTATAGGTTATGCCATTTTGGGTAAATTCCTCTATCAGTAGTAGGGCTTTTAGGGCATAGTCATTTGGTTTAGGTGGCTTTTTTGTAATCATCTTTGATGGCTGCTTTGCCTCTTTACTCCTTTATAACTATAACGATTAAGCTGTCTGGAGTTTGTACATGAGAATAGTTTCTTTCGCTGCATATGCAAAAGCGACGTTTGCGAGTTTAGTATTGGTATCCGGGTCTTATGTGCATGCTGAAGGCGTAGATGGCAGTTTTAAATCGAGAGTTAATTTAGTTCTAAATGAGCATTACCTAGCGAAGATGGTTGATGCCGATCTTGTGGCCGCAAAGGCTCAAGTAAATGCAGAACGTTCGGCTTACTTTCCTAAAATTGATCTAAAAGCATCAACCGGTTATCAAGATATTGACCGGGATGTGGGGGCGAGTGGTACCTACGAACCTAAAGAAGCGAGCTTGAGTGTTAACCAGCTGGTTTATGATTTTGGTACTACCTCCGCTAAAGTGGATGTGGCGCGTCATGTGACCGAAAAAGAATCGCTTGAGAATGCATTGCAGCGGCAGAATTTGATTTTTGCAGCCGTTGAAGCACACCTTGAGTTAGTTAAAGCTCACCGGCTTAAACAATACGCAGAAAAGTCTGAAGAAAATGTCAGAGTATTGACGCAGCAAGAAAATGCGCGTGTTGATGCAGGAAAAGGGTATGCGACAGATGTTTTGCAGGCAAAAGCTCAGTTAGCTTCAGCAGAAGCCCGTAGAGTTGTCTCGAATAGTGATTTGAATATTGCTGAAAACCGCTATCGAGCGGTCTATGGGAATTTGCCCCCTTTGGCTGTTGAGTTAGAGGCGTTGAATGTCCCTGCGGCCTTGTTACCGGCCTCCTTGTCTGAAGTTGAGCAGCGAGTTCAGGAAGCAAGCCCAGATGTGTTAGCGGCACAAGCTAGGCATCAGGTTGCCCGAGCGAGCTTGCACGCAACAAGTAAATCCGAATATATGCCACGGGTTGATCTTTCCCTTAGTCATGCTCGTTATGATGACCGAGATGGTACTGAAGGGTATCGCGATGATTCTCTCGCCACGCTTAATTTTCGCTGGAGCTTTGATTCAGGATCAAAAGCGAGCCATCTGGTCACGGCGGCTAATGCGCAAGCACTTAGTGAGTCTGAGAAAGCAAACTACGTTCTTGTACAATCGGTAGAAGAGGCGCGCAACGCTTGGAATAGCTGGGGCATGTCGAGAGACCGCACTCGTTACCTACTGAATCAGGTTGAGATTTCAAAGTTATTTCTAAAGTTAGCACTTAAAGAACGAGGCTATGGTCGTCGTTCTTTACTCGATATTCTTAATGCCGCAACGGCTTTAATTAACGCTGAAAGCGCCGCTGCTGAGGCTGAGTTGGATGAGACTCTGGCAGCTTTTCGGCTTTTACGAGCATCAGGTCGTCTTCAAATTGGGTTGTTTGATCAACCTGGCGTCGTCATGGCGAGAGGAGCTCACTAGCGTCATTAGTGAGTTTGTCTAAGAAGTATTACCAAGAAAAACGATCCGATTGCTACTTTAGGAAAGATATCTGATATGAATGCCATTACTCTAGATGCCATTGTTGAAATTGTGCAGAACACTAAAGCACTTAGTGCTGCCGGTCTACCACAGGAACTATTGTTTCAGCAGGCGGCACAGCAGGTTGCTGAAATACTGCGAGATAGTGGTGTAAATGAAACGGATATCCTTGCTACGTTAAAACTGCTTGAACAGGTGTTTCAGAACCCTGAAGATCCAGGCCTGTTCGATGAGTTTCAAGTGCTTTTGAATGAGAAGGTTTTAGATAACGCAGTTACAGAAACGACAGGTTTGTCGGCATCTCAAAAAACGCCGACGAGTGATGATCCCGGCGGCGATGGTGATGTTGGTTCGCAAGGAGCCCCCCCTGAAACCTCTAGCCCTCCATTAGGTTCCTCGACTCCTCCTTTAGATTCTTCTCGCTCCCCGCTTGATAACTCAGACCCAACCCCTTTTAAGCCACCGATTGACTTAGGCACGCCTGAATTAACAGGGCTGACTTCCAACCTGTTAACGGGAAGACCGGCCCCACTTACTCCTGCAGAAGTTTCTTTTCTTACGCAAGATGGGAGTGATCCATCCTTAGGTGGCGCAGCTCAACAGGGGCCGGAAAGTACACCTCTGACAACAGAGCGTTTTGTTTATAACTCTGGGGCCGAAAATCAAGAAGAAGCGCCGCCAGCAACTAATCTATCCAGTGATTATTCTATTGTTGCGCCAACAGCCTCATATGACGAGGGGACGTCTGGTGTTGTGACCTTGATCTTTGAGGTTGCTAGAACAAACCCTGTAACCGATGCTCAGTTAACATGGCGATTGGCTGAAGCTCTTGATGCGGCGGTTAGCTCCGGTACTGTCGACTTCGTTATTGGGCAATCTCAAGCATTAATCGAAGTACTTGTACGAGCGGATAAGTTAATAGAGTTAGATGCCGATTATATGGTGGTCCTTGAAAGCTCTGATCCTAATGTGAGCTTGGTTGGACCTCAGGCTTCTATTCGGTTAATTGATGATGATGGGCTTGTTTCGGTTACGGTAGATACCTCGAATATTAATGAGGGAAGTTCTGATACTAGCCAGCTATTAACCTATACGGTAACCCGCACGAATACCGTCAGTGAGACCACTGTCGACTGGGCGCTCACCGGTTTGGATGCAGATGATCTCGTCTCCGGCCAAGCGCAAAATGGTAGTCTCGCTTTTGCAGCGGGTGTTGTCAGCCAGACGTTCACCATCGAAGTGCTAGGCGATAAAACCATCGAAGCGGATGAGCTGCTGAGTGTGAGTTTGTCCAATGCTGGTGATAACTTAACCCTCGGTGCCGTCTCACAGGTTGAGACCACGGTCGTTAATGATGATGGCACTGTTAGCATCGCTGCCAGCCAAACGTCTATCGAAGAAGGTTCAACGGGCACCAGCCAACTGTTGACCTACACCGTTACTCGGACTAACACCGTTAATGCCTCCAGCGTCGACTGGGCGCTCACCGGCTTGGATGCAGATGACCTCGTCTCCGGCCAAGCCCAGAACGGCAGCCTGACCTTTGCGGCGGGTGTTGCTAGCCAGACCTTTACCATCGAAGTACTAGGCGATAAAACCATCGAAGCCGATGAGCTGCTGAGTGTGAGTTTGTCCAATGCTGGGGATAACTTAACCCTCGGTACCGTCTCTCAGGTCGATACCACGGTCGTTAATGATGACGGCACCGTCAGTATTGCTGTCTCT
>NZ_JBLWZV010000003.1:149525-341600 GCF_048266285.1 Amphritea sp. | reverse complement strand
CTTTCCAGGCGGATACTGCCCGCGAAGCGAATGTATTCCACCACCTGATCACCCTGCCAACTTACCACACCACTGCGCTGTCGGTAGACAACTTGGCAAAAGAGTACTTCGGTGATGCCGGTATGCTGGGTTACGTAGAAGGCGTACAGCGTAAAGAGATTCGTCAGAGTATCGCCTGTGTTAAACACCAAAACATGTCAGGTTCGGACATCGGTGATGATCACAAAGAGTACTATGCGGGTGAAGCAGCACTGAAAGCCGGTGGTGCGAAAAACACCTCTAACCAGTTCAACTAAGCGCTGACGCACTAAAAAAGGCAGCCTAACAGCTGCCTTTTTTATTAGCGCTAATCCAAGCTGGATTAGGTTCCACCCGCTTGAATGACAAGCGAGTCTGATTTTTAGTACAGAGAAAGCATCAGTCCACGTTTTAAGTTAGAATTCCCTCTGCTTTAACTCTAATCTGATTAAGTGATTGAGACTATGACCATACCAGTATTTCTTAAAGACGCAAAAGAACTGTTAACCGAACAGGGTTTTACAACCGGCAATACCTGGTATCACGGTACTTCGTCAGCGCTAATTGAAGCCATCAAAAAGCAAGGCCTGATCCGCTCCGGCGATACCGCACTGAATGAAGCAGCTAAGCAAACAATGGCCACGATTGGCGATGATAACTATGTTGAAACAACGGAGCCTGTTTTCCTAACCCAGAGCATGGAGCTTGCTTATTACTGGGCACAGCAAACAGTCAAAAAACGTCGTGTACATATCGAAGGCGACGAGCAACCTGTTGTTTTCAAAATAGAGCTCACCAATGAACTTAACGCCCAAGTTAAACCCGATGTTGGTGCGGCCAGCCTGTTACTCGTTCAGGAAGGTGAAAACTATATGGCTTTTATAGCCGGTATTTATCAGGACAATGGCATTGCTGTCCCAGAGATTAATCTGATGAAAGCTGATCGAATGGATTACCTGAACAAACTAGGCATGGCCTACTTTGATGCCGATATTGAAGGTTCAAACCTAACCCTAATCACGGCGTAATCCGTGCTTCAATGTAACTTGATATCTCCTAAAAGCAGGCCGCTATAGCGGCCTGCTTTACCTTTTAAAAAGCTGATAACCATCGCGTCTAATAAGATGGCTCCCTCACTTTTAACCTGCTATGCAGGGATAGTAACGAAGTCAACAAGGGAAGGTATGCACTTTATACTCTAAATCAAACGGCCTACTTCCCATGGTGAATAGACTCACCTAGCAGTCAACATCAAGAAAGTGAGTCTTTATTGATCTAACGCAAACCTCTATTTTCAGCCCTCATTTTAGTAGTCAAAATCTGCTCCAAATCAATACTTTCCCAAAAAGATAAGCGTTTAATAACCACACTTTTTAAACGTTGTTTCGCATAAGGATTGTATTAATGAACAGAAAAGCGCTTTCCGCATTCGTTCTGGGCGTATCAATGGTTGCCACTGCTAACTGTATGGCATACGAATCAGGCGATATGATTGTACGCGTGGGTGCCGCTAATGTTGACCCACATACATCAAATGACACGTCCGTTCCTGGCCTTGATGTTGACGACAATACTCAACTCGGTATCACCGGCACCTATATGCTAACTGATAACATCGGTGTTGAATTACTGGCCGCAACACCTTTCAAGCACGACATTACCCTTAACGGCGCCAAAGTCGGTGAAACTAAACACCTGCCACCAACCCTTACACTGCAATACTACCCAATGGATAGCAGCTCTGCCTTCCAGCCTTATGTTGGTTTGGGTATTAACTACACCGCATTCTTCTCAGAAAGCACCACCGGAGCACTGGCCGGCACCACTTTAGAACTCGATAGTTCTTGGGGGCTGGCCGGTCAACTGGGTATCGACTATGCCATCAATGACCAATGGTTACTCAATGCCGCTGTCTGGAAAATGGATATCAATACCGATGTCAAAGTGAATGGCAGCAACTTGGGTGAGCTGGAAATTGATCCCATGGTGTATATGATGTCTGTCGGTTACAAGTTCTGATATAAATTCTTATATAAGCAACACTTCAGGCAGGGATGTAGACAACATCCCTGCATTAAATCGCCCACTTACCCTATCAGCAACACCTTTAGATTAACCCTCTCACTAGTTCAATAATGGTCTAATAAACCTGTCATTAGGCCCCATCACTGCACTGCGTGTCGTGCTATTATCTGATACAATTTTTTACCTCTTTAAAGATTATTCGTATAACGACACAATAACGATAATAGATTCAATGGAATAATAATGACCGATAATCTGCAACTGCCGACATTGAGCGACAGCATTCTAACGCTATCCAACCGGGTAGCCACCCTCACCTTTAACCGTCACGATGTCCGTAATGCCCTAACCGGCACCCAACTTATCGATGATATTGTCCATGTCGCTGAGTGGGTCAATCGAACAACGGAAGTCTCGGTGCTGATTATCACTGGCGAGGGCAGCGCCTTTTCGGCTGGCGGTAATATCAAAGAGATGACCGAACGGGATGGCAGCCATAAAGATGGCGCATTTGGCGGCGATGTTTACAGCGTACAAAATAAATACCGCCAAGGTATTCAGCGTATTCCGCTAGCCATAAGTGCCATTGATATACCGGTCATTGCTGCAATTAATGGTCCGGCCATTGGCGCTGGATTCGATCTCACCTGCATGTGCGATCTACGCATTGGCTCAACCAACACGTTGTTAGGCGAAACCTTTGTCAATTTGGGCTTAATTCCCGGTGATGGGGGGGCTTGGTTTTTACAGCGTTTAATTGGTTATCAAAAAGCCGCTGAACTCACCCTGACCGGGCGCATGATCAGTGCCGACGAAGCGAAAGAACTGGGAATTCTACTGGATGTTGTTGAACCAGAACAACTGATGGAGAAATCGATGGAGCTGGCTCTTCGTATCGCCGAAAAGCCACCCCAGGCATTGCGCCTAACCAAGCGGTTACTCAAGGCCGCACAAAAGATGGAATTGCCAGAGTTTCTTGAACATTCAGCATTAATGCAGGGCATCTGCCATAACACAGAGGATCATTTAGAAGCGGTCAATGCCTTTGTCGAGAAACGCACCCCCAGCTATCAGGGGCGATAATACTGCGCCACGGGGGGCTGACGAGCAATCACTGCTGGCATGTTCAGCCCCTTCACTGTTTCATCACTCAGAACGAGCCGGCGTTTGGTCGTGCTCATCTGCTTTAAACTGCAGCTGGGCTAAACGGGCATACAATGGTGAGCTTTGTAACAACGATTCATGGCTACCTGTGGCAACCACCCGCCCCTGCTCCATCACTACGATCTGATCTGCATGCAGAATCGTTGACAGACGGTGGGCAATAATCACCGTGGTACGCCCCTTCATGAGTGTATCCAGCGCCAGTTGGACCTTATGCTCGCTCTGCGTATCCAACGCGCTGGTTGCCTCATCTAACAGTAATATTCGCCGATCATTAAGAATGGCACGAGCAATAGCAATCCGCTGTTTCTGCCCCCCGGAAAGACGCACCCCCTGTTCGCCTAAATCACTCTGATAACCCTCCGGTAGGCGTTCAATAAATTCATGAGCATAGGCTGCTTTAGCCGCCGCGATCACTTCATCTTCGCTAGCGTCGGCTCGACCATAACGGATATTATCGATCACATTCGCCGTAAATAGCGCTGGCTGCTGCGCGACCAGCGCGATCTGCTGACGTAGTTCTTGAGGGTTGAAGCGCCGCAGATCCAATGAATCAAAACATACCTCTCCTTGTTGCGGATCATAAAAACGCAGCAACAGCTCAAAGACCGTTGATTTACCCGCGCCGGATGGCCCAACTAAGGCCGTAATGGCGCCCTCCTTAAAGGTTAAGGAAAAATCCTCAAGGGCAGCCTGATCAGGCCGTGATGGATAGTGGAAACGGACATGGCTCAATGCTAGCTCCGCACGGCACTGGGCGGGATTAGCCAAGGGTTGAATAGGCGCAGAAGCGAGGGTTGAATCACGTGCCTCGTCATCGACTTCAGGTGATTGAATCTCACTCTCGGCCTCCAACAGTTCGATCAACCGCTCCGTCGCACCGACCGCCCGTTGCAGTTCGCCATACACCTCGGAGAGGGTTCCCACCCCCATCGCAACGATTAAGGCATAAAACACAAAGGCGCCTAGTTCACCGGCGGACATGGTGCCGGTAATTACATCATAGCCGCCGACCCAAAGCATCCCTGACAATGCACCAAACACCAGTAGAATAACCATCGCCATCAATGTCGCCCGCTGACGAATCCGCTGTTGCGCTACCCGGAACGCACTATCCACCTCAACGGCAAAAGCGCGGCTTTCATAGGCTTCTTGTGTGTAGCTCTGCACGGTTTTAATCTGCTGTATGGCCTCTCCTGCATAGCTACCTACATCGGCGATACTGTCTTGGCTTTTGCGTGCTAAGGATCGAACTTTGCGGCCAAAGATCAGAATCGGCAGCAGTATCAGTGGTACACCCGCGACAATAATCAGAGACAATTTTATATTGGTCACAAACAACATAATCAATGCGCCCGAGGTCGTCACCACGCTGCGTAGGGCCATCGAAAAAGAGCTGCCAATAATTGATTGCAGTAGGGTCGTATCGGTGGTTAAACGTGACATAATCTCGCCACTGCGGTTGGTTTCAAAAAAGCTCGGATGCAAACGGACTACATTATCGAAGACCGCCTGTCGAATATCCGCGGTGACCCGTTCACCTAACCATGACACCAGGTAAAAGCGGATAAAAGTACCACAGGCCATTAATACCGCCATGGCCACCAGCAGCATAATCGATTGATTGAGTTGGGAGACGGAGCCTGCCACGAAACCATTATCGATCACTAAACGCACCCCCTGGCCGATGGCCAAAGTGATCCCCGCCGTGAACAGTAATGCGATCATCGCCCCGACCCAATAGCGCCGATACGGCAACATAAAGCGCAATAATTGAGTCAGAGTGGATAATTTATTCATTGGCGAGAGATCCGTTTCATCGGGCATTAAGCGCCGTTTGGCGGCTTAAGAAAATTTGCTTTTCACTAACATCCACAGCTGTGGCAGCGCCTGCTTGAGCCAATAAACCTGATAGCGCAAGGTTAACTGAAACCAACCGTTAGAGGAGTACTTACGTGCACTGGTGGTTAAAACAGAGCCGGTGTTGATCAATGGTACACCGCTATGATGAGCGCGCCAAACAAACAGATGATCCTCACCATAGGGGGCATCGAGGGGGTAACCATCCAAACACTTGAATTGTTCCCGTGAAAGGCAAAACCCTTGATCACCAAACGGCAATCCAAGACAGCGCGAACGTAAATTAGCACCTAAACCGTTAAGCCACATAGGGCCTTGCCCATCTGCCCGAAAACGCAGGTTGAAATAGTGTAGCCCGGCAGGCACACGAGCAAGACTCTGCAGAAGCATCTGCCATTGAGTATTGGAAAACTGACTATCGAGATGTAGAAACCAGATAAAATCGGCGCTAACCCGTTGCGCACCGGCATTCATCTGCGCAGCACGACCTGCGTTGCTGGTTAGGCTAATAATCCGCTCATCTGCCGGCAACTGCTGACGAAGTGACGCCGATGCAGGGCAAAATACAAAGATGATCTGCTGGGCCGATTGCAGATACCGCAGTTGACCCAGCATTGGTTCCAAGCTTGTTTCAGCCGGACCCACGGGAATCACAACAGCTATATTAATGTGACGCATCGGCGCTATACAACCGTGGTGAAATTTAGCTTAGGTTTCACTGCACGAAGCACCGTACTTAAAACAACTAAAGCAACGATGATGTTTCATGCTGACCTGCTGTTCTAACGATGCCCGCAGATCATTGCCCATATCATATTCAGGATCATCATCCACCAGCGTACAAGCATATACGCGCATCTGTCCCCGCTGCTTAACAAGCATTTTACTAAAGGAACACATAAAGCTATTGCGGGTCTCTTCAGTATGAAACTGGGTCATGCAGTTGGTGGTAATATCTGGCCCATGACCATGACTACCCGGTGGTAAAAAATCAGGAAAGGCAACGAATTTAGTATCACCAGGAATACCGTAATTCTCTAATATCGCCCGATATTGCTGCTCAACAGCCGCGGTATCTTCGCCATCAGCCATATGCCGTGCAATAGACACATGAAAGCCCATATCATAGAGCGCTTTCATCCCTTGCAGCGCTAGATCAAACATACCTTCGCCCCGTCCGGCATCATGTTCAGCTTCGATATGAGAATCGATACTGATACGAAAACTCACGGGGTAACGGCTTTTTAACAACGGCACTAACTGGTGCAATCGCTTTTGTACCGCATCGGTACCGTTAGTCAGCACTAAACAAGGCGCATATTCAGCCGCCTGTTGCAGAATTTTAACCAGATCTTTGGCTAAGAAAGGTTCGCCCCCGGTGAACGAAAATTGTTCCACCCCCAGCTCGACAGCTTGGTCGATATAGGGTGTAACATCCTCTAATTTTACTAACTCAAGCCGCTTATCACCGGGGCTAGACCCCTCAAGACAAAAATCACAACTGAGATTGCAGGCGGTACCGGTATGAAACCACAGTTCTTTTAATAAGTGAGGACGGATATATCCTCGGTCTGCGCCGTCAGCCGTTGTATACCAGTCCCGGCTTCGAATCAGTTCCATATAAACCCCTTACAGTTCAATCAAGCAACGCATGTATTAATGATAGTAGCTGTACTCTCGCGGGTCTTGAATCATAGGCTAATGTATCCAATAACCGGCGTAGGTCAGCTTCAGTATCAACATCGTACCCAGTGGAACTGAAAGCAACCTGAAAACCGGCCGTTTCACAGGCCCCGGTTAATTGCTCGCCTAGCGCCGGGGTACTCCAACCAAGTTTTTCCAAAGCGGGCCAAGGCTGGCTGCCACCCATCGCTGTCACGCCACCATCTTCGGCGGGAGACAGCACAATATCATGCTGTTGCAACAGTCGATCAAACTCAGCATAGCGCTGCAGAGTGTGCTCCGGCGCATCGGTACCAATAAACAGTAACCGAGAAGCTCCCTGCCGACGTAAGATCTGGTCGACATAATTCAGCTTGGTCCCTAAATTACCCTCACACTGCGGCACCACCTGATAATCCTGCAATAACAAATCTTCTGCCCATTGCCGATCGTCTTCACTTACCGGTGATAACACCACGGGGCCTGGCCAGCTGCGGGAATCCTCAAGGGCGCAATTTAAAAGCGCACAGGCAACCTGATAAGCGGCATCTTTCCCCAAGGTTGCAGCAATACGCTGCTTACCCTGCCCATGTAGAGGGCGTTTACAAAAGATAACCAGTGTTGTCTGACTCATTGACTCTGTCCTTACACATAGAAAAGGCAGCTCAAAGCTGCCTTAGGTATAAATGAAAACGTATAGCGACTCAGGTGTTGCTCCTCTGTATCGCAAGCGATTTGCCGTTAACCTTCACGGAACCAGGTGGTTCCTTCGCGGCTATCTTTAAGAATAATACCCTGCGCCACTAGATCTTCACGAATCTGATCGGCGGCAGCAAAATCTTTAGCCTTTTTCGCATCGGCCCGCTGTTGAATAAGCGATTCAATTTGCTCAGGCTCAATCTCGCCAGCTTTGCTTTCGCCCTGCAAAAAGGCTTCCGGTGATTGCTGCAGCAAACCAATAATACCGGCCAGTCGTTTTAACTGAGCCGCCAGACCTGATGCCTTAGCATCCCCTGCTCGGCTTGCTGAGTTCAACTCATTCACCAGTTCAAACAATACCGCCAAAGCTTTCGGGGTATTAAAGTCATCATCCATCGCAGCATAAAAACGGGCGTCGTAATCGTTATCCAGCTCAGCAGCCATACCATCAACACCGTTCAGCGCTTGATAAAAACGTTCTAACGCACTGCGCGCCTCTTTCAAGCTACTCTCGGAGTAATCGATATAACTGCGGTAGTGTACGGATGAAAGGAAATAACGGACCACCTCGGCATCGTACTTTTGCAACACATCACGAATGGTAAAGAAGTTGCCTAACGACTTAGACATCTTCTCGGCATTAACCCGCACCGCACCCGCGTGCATCCACGTATTAACAAACTTAACACCATTAGCCGCTTCAGATTGAGCGATCTCATTTTCATGGTGCGGGAACGGTAGATCAGGACCACCGCCGTGAATATCAAACGTATCACCAAGGCAGCATTTAGACATAGCCGAACATTCGATATGCCAACCAGGACGACCCGCACCCCAAGGTGACTCCCAGCTAACTTCACCGGCTTTTGCGGCCTTCCAAAGCACGAAATCAAGCGGACTTTCCTTTGCATCTTGAACTTCTACCCGGGCACCGGAACGGAGTTCATCGACATTTTTATTGGTCAGGCGACCATAATCGGCAAACTTCTCAACCCGATAATAAACATCACCGTTAGCGGCTGCATAGGCGTAGTCTTTATTAATTAACACCTGCACCATATCGATAATATCTTGCATATGGCCCGTAGCACGAGGCTCTTGATCAGGCCGCAACACACTCAGCTTATCTTCATCTTCATGCATCGCCGCGATCATGCGGTCGGTCAGTTGATCGGGGCGTTCGCCGTTTTCAGCCGCCCGCTTAATAATCTTATCGTCGACATCGGTGATATTACGGATGTAAGTCACATCCCAACCCCGAGCACGCAGGTAACGGGTAATGACATCAAACGCCACCATGACGCGCGCATGCCCGATATGACAGAAATCGTATACGGTAATACCGCACACATACATGTTGATCTTGCCCTCTTCCAATGGTTTAAAAGGGGCTTTCTCTTTCGTCAGGGTGTTATAGATCTGCAACATCGGGATTCGCTTATGGCTCTGGCTTAGATGAAATTAGGTCAAAATAGATCCGCCATTATAGAGGAAACCGCACGAGAATTAACAACCCGATTGAAATTACTTTTCAATCCTTTAAAGCCAACCAATGTCCTGTCAAGGCTAGCGGTTAAGCGATTGATCCAGAACAACCTCTGTCGCGATAGTTGATCCAAAGCAAAGTCATAGGAATAAACTAATATTCATATCATTAAGCTGCCCGTTTGCTAGGCGGCCTGTTAACTAAAACTGCCCGACTATAAAGCCGTAGGTTCAGGAGTCTCACTATGAGTAGCCAATTCCGTATGATGGATGGTAACGAAGCCGCTGCCTTTATCGCCCACCACTTAAATGATGTTATCGCCATTTACCCGATAACACCGGCATCGCCAATGGGTGAAATGAGTGACCGCTGGAGTGCTGATGGTGTTACTAATCTCTGGGGCAATGTCCCAGAAATTATTGAGCTTCAGAGTGAAGGCGGCGCGGCAGGTGCGGTACACGGGGCCTTGCAAGCCGGCGCCAAAACCACCACCTTTACCGCCTCCCAAGGTTTATTGTTAAAAATCCCTAATATGTACAAGATTGCGGGGGAGCTAACACCCACCGTATTTCATATTGCCACCCGTTCACTGGCAACCCATGCCCTCTCTATTTTTTGCGATCACAGTGATGTAATGGCAACCCGAGCTACCGGCTTTGCCATGCTGGCCTCCAATTCAGTTCAAGAAGTCATGGATATGGCCACCATCGCCGAAATGGCAACACTGCAAGGCCGAGTGCCGGTACTGCACTTCTTCGATGGCTTTCGGACAAGCCATGAGGTCAGTAAAGTTGAGGTGGTGAGTGAAACAATACTGCGTCAATTGATCGACATGGAACGAGTACGTGACTGTCGTAGCCGAGCACTCTCCCCGGATCATCCGGTGGTTAGAGGTACATCACAGAACCCGGATATTTTTTTCCAAGCCCGAGAGGCCAGTAACCCCTTCTACGCCGCCTTCCCTGAGATCGTGCAACAAGCGATGAATCGTTTTGCTGAAGTGACCGGACGACAGTATCAAGTGTATCAATATGAGGGGGCTCCAGATGCCGAAGCCGTTATTGTGCTGATGGGATCTGGCGCTGAGACCGTCGCCGAAACTGTCGATTACCTCAACCGACATGGAGGAAAAACCGGCGTATTGAAAGTACGGCTGTTCCGCCCCTTCGATGCCGAACGACTGCTCAGCGCTCTACCTGCCAGCATTAAACAGATTGCAGTTCTCGATCGCACAAAAGAGCCCGGCGCGGACGGTGAACCGCTATATAAAGATATTGCTACCGCGCTGATGCAGTCGATCCTGTCGGGTAAACGATCAGCCGAACAACTGCCCAAACTACTCGGTGGTCGCTTTGGCTTATCATCCAAAGAGTTCACCCCGGCAATGGTTAAAGGAGTGTTTGACGAACTGCAGCGCAGCAACAGTATCAACCTCTTTACCGTCGGGATTAACGATGATGTCACCCATAGCAGCATCACCTATGATGAACAATTCATCACCGATGCCCACCAGGACGCTTATCAAGCGGTATTTTATGGACTTGGTGCCGATGGCACCGTCAGCGCCAATAAGAACAGCATTAAGATTATCGGTGATGTAGACGGCCAATATGCCCAAGGACATTTTGTTTACGACTCGAAAAAATCTGGCGCAGTGACTGTTTCCCATTTGCGCTTCGGCCCTCACAAGATCCATTCCGCCTATGAGATCCAACCTCATCAAGCAGATTTCGTAGCCTGCCATCAACCCCGTTTTCTAACGCTCTATCCTATGCTCGAGAAAGCTCGCGTCGGCGCCGTTTTTCTGTTGAATAGCAGCGCTTCACCGCAAGCTTTATGGGATACCCTGCCTGAACCGGTGCAGCAGCAACTGATCGACAAACAGATTCGGTTATTTGCCATCGATGCCTATCAGGTGGCCCAGACATGTGGGCTGGGCAAACGCATTAATACCATTATGCAGAGCTGCTTCTTTAAGATCTCCGGCATTCTTCCCATCGATCAAGCCATCACGCTGATTAAACAAGCGGTTGAGAAATCCTATAGCCGCAACCCCAATCTCGTTGAGTTAAACCTTAAAGCGATCGATATGAGCCTCAGCCAATTACACGAAATTGAACTGCACAGCAAAGCCACTAGTCGTATCCCCATGCATGAACTCAGCTCGAACCGCGCCAACGACTTTGTTCGTCAACTAACCGCCGAGCTAATCGCAGGGCATGGTGATCATATACCTGTCAGTGCACTTTCCCCTGATGGTAGTTGGCCGACCGGCACCTCCGCTTTTGAAAAGCGTGATTTAGCAACCGAACTGCCGTTATGGGATGAAGGTCTTTGTACCCACTGTGGTAAATGTGTTTTGGTGTGTCCTCACAGTGTTATGCGCAGCAAAATTTTTGATCAATCGCTACTAAAAGATGCACCCGATAGCTTCAGAGCTGTACCAGTGAAAGGCGCCAAAGACTTTCCCGAACACAGTTATATTAGCTATCAGGTGTCGCCCGAGGACTGTACCGGTTGTACTCTCTGTGTTGATATCTGCCCGATTGTTGATAAGCAACAGCCTGACCATAAAGCGATCAACATGGTGCCAAAAGAGCAGATCAATAAAATAGAGAAAGATAACTGGGAATTTTTTCAATCCTTACCTGAGTTTGATCGCAGCCTACTCAAAAGCGGCACCCTCAAAGGCTCAATGGCCTTTCAACCCCTGTTTGAGTTTAGCGGGGCCTGCTCTGGCTGCGGCGAAACTTCCTATATCCGACTGGCCAGCCAGCTGTTTGGTGACCGCATGGTGGTGGCGAATGCGACCGGCTGTTCATCCATCTATGGCGGCAACCTGCCCACCACGCCTTGGACTAAAAATGCCGAAGGCCGTGGCCCGGCCTGGAACAACTCACTGTTTGAGGATAATGCCGAATTTGGCTTGGGGATGCGAGTCGCACTGGATAAGCAGAAACAGTATGCCACTCGACTGCTGACAGAGCTTCAAGGACAGCTTGATCCCGCACTGGTGAACCAACTACTGACTGAAACGGAAGCCGATGAAGCGGGCATCGAACACCAGCGACAAGCCATCGAGCAACTCAAGTGTGCGCTCGATGGATTGAGTGATCACAGTGATATCGGCGATCAAGCCATTGAATTACGTCACCTAGCGGATCAATTAAGCCGTAAGAGTGTTTGGATCATCGGCGGTGATGGCTGGGCCTATGATATTGGCTTTGGCGGCTTAGATCATGTGCTGGCATCGGGCCGTAACGTGAATATTCTGGTATTGGATACCGAGGTCTACTCCAACACCGGCGGGCAAACCTCAAAAGCGACGCCAATTGGCGCAGTGGCTAAATTCTCCGCCTCAGGTAAAGCTGTTGGTAAAAAAGACTTGGCCCGCATTGCTATGGATTATGAACATGTTTATGTTGCCCATATCGCTTATGCCGCCAAGGATGTGCAGACCCTGCGCGCCTTTCTCGAAGCGGAATCCTATGATGGCCCCTCATTGATCATCGCCTACTCACCCTGTATTGCGCACGGTTTTGAGCTAAAAGACAATCATCTACATCAGCAACTGGCTGTCGATAGCGGTCACTGGCCATTGTTCCGTTATGACCCTCGCCTCGCCGTACAGCATAAAAACCCGTTGAAAATGGACTCTAAGCCGCCCTCAATTCCTTATGCTGAATTCGCCCGTCGAGAAACCCGCTTTAATTCACTACTGCAAGCACATCCGGTTGAAGCGGCAGCCTTTCTTGATAAAGCACAGCATGAGGTTAGCGAGCGCTATAAACATTATCAGCAGATGGCTGAGATGGATTGGGAGGAAGCCGTCATGCCAACCGCAACCGAACCTAAATAGCCATCTCAACTATTAGGACATGCCGAACGATTTACTCAATGGAACCGTTCGGCAGACAGTCAACAAAGCAGGGTTGATAATCATTATCATTTACAACCGCAGATAGATATTGTATAAAGTTGCTTTACTCAACATTGATGCGGGTCTCTGCGGATGGCTAACTCCCTTAAAGCTAAAAGCCTTTGTAAACTGAAAAGCGAACTCATTTCGAAACACCTTGATGAGATAGCCGCCATTACCCGTAATAGTCAGTATGTCTGTAGCAAGTGCGCCCGCTCATCTGAAGGAAAGAAGTGGCTGTGTAAACCCGTCGCCATCTGAGTAATAAGCCCGACAACAAAACAATACAAACAACTGTGCTACATCAATACACCGTTGCTGCTATTCTGTTGTCATAAGCCCTGATTTTCTATTTTTAAACCTGTATGGAGTCAACATGTTAAACAGCTCAATGCTGGAAAAACTCAACCACCAGATCAATCTTGAATTTTTCTCGTCCAATATGTATTTACAAATGAGCTCTTGGGCAGAATCAAAGGGTTATGAAGGCTGTGCTGCGTTTCTATCTCAACATGCCGATGAAGAGATGCAGCATATGAAACGCCTGTTTACCTATGTTAACGAAACCGGTGCGATGGCCCGGATCGGCTCGATCAAGGCGCCCATCGAAGAGTTTGATTCGATTAAAGACCTTTTCGAGAAAGTCTATGAACATGAATGCCTGATCACCCGAGAGATCAATGGCCTTGCTCATACTGCATTTACCAATCAAGACTACTCCACCTTCAATTTTTTACAGTGGTATGTTGCAGAACAACACGAAGAAGAGAAGCTGTTTAAAGGCATTCTCGATAAGATCGAGATTATTGGCGACGATGGTAAAGGTTTATTCTTTATCGACAAAGAGATCGGTCAGCTCGCCAGTGGTAATAGCAGCGATATCATTACCAACGAAGCGTAAATCCCCTAGCCCACTCAATGTCTCGGTTAAAACTGAGGCTGGGTAAAACCGTACAGTCCAGATGCCTCGCAGCTTAGCTCGCGGGGCTTTTTGTTATCTTGAGCTTATTGAGGATTGAGAATCTAAAAACGCTATATATGATACATAATTGACCATTGTCATTATTTATTTGTAACGCTAAGCATACAATCCAGTGATCAAAATGAAAGATGTGCCATTCAAGGCCCGCTTTCTTATTTACAGTTATCTGCTAGCTTTGGGAGAGATCCCAGCCTGCAAATAGGGTGAAAAACATGACCACGACCGCTGTCCCAACCGATGACTTTTCTCAATGCCATATCAGTATTATTCACAACTTTGAAAATTTGCGCCATCTCAGTAAAACAGATATTTCAGAACCTGTTTCACCGGAGGTTCAAGCCAGTGCGAAACGCTTGGTTGATTTCTACCATGAGGTGGTACTCAACCACCATCATGAAGAGGAACAAGAACTGTTCAATATCGTCATGGATTGCGCCAGTTCTGGCGATGAGCTGAATGCTGCTTCACGGATGATTAAACGCTTGACCGAAGAGCATCGTACCCTCGAAAAAGAGTGGAAAAAAATTGAAGGCGCGATTAAAAAGCTAGCCAAAGGTAAGTTTGCCCAGTTAGATAAAGAAGCGGCGATGGGAATGGCAGATCACTACCTACTACATGCTAAGTATGAAGAATCTCAGTTTTTGCCTTTGGCTGCAGACATTCTTAAAAACACGGACTTAGAATCCTTAGGCCTAAGCCTGCACACGCGCCATAACATCAACCAGACCGCTTGCTATATCTAAGTCTTAAGCAGCCGCAGTCATAGCAAAAAAAACGGCCACTCAAAGTGACCGTTTTCTACTAATAACGCGAGAATTACTTCTTCCAAGTATCCCTAAGACCGATGGTCTTATTGAACACAGGATGTTCGGCTGAGTGATCGTAACGATCTGCAGCAAAATAACCTTCTCGTTCAAACTGGAACGCCGTTTCCGGTGCTGCCTCTACTAAGCCCGGCTCAACCCAACAGTTTTGGATTTCGCTAAAGGAGTTCGGATTGATATTGGCAAGAAAATCGCCCTCACCCTTATCCGGTGATTCCACATTAAACAGACGATCATAGATCCGCACGGTCGCTTGCTTGCCTTCAGTGGCTGAAACCCAGTGCATAACACCCCGAGGCTTCATACCTTCCGGTGGGTTCTCACCGACAGTCCCTGGCACCAGAGACGCATGCACTTCGGTAATTTCACCGGCAGCATCTTTCACCACTTCTTCAGCTTTAATCACATACGCACTGCGCAGGCGCATGTAATCACCGGGCACGAGCAACCGGAATTTTTTACGCGAAAGGGTCGGATCTTCACTGAAATCCCCTCGATCCATATACAGCTCACGGGTAAAGGGCAATACTCGGGTACCCATCTCCTTCTGTGGATGGACCGGCGCACTCAGCATTTCAATCTCACCTTCTGGGAAGTTGGTGATAATCAGTTTTAGCGGGTTCATCACACACATCGCGCGGGCGGCGTTATCGTTCATATCTTCACGAATAAAGAACTCAAACTGAGCCATGTCGACCGTACCATCGGTTTTAGCAACCGCTAGACTATCGCAGAAATTACGCACCGCTTGTGATGAATAGCCCCGTCGGCGCATACCTTGAATGGTTGGCATACGTGGATCGTCCCAACCATTAACATGGCCTTCATCAACCAACTGTTTCAGTTTACGCTTACTGGTGACGGTGTAATTAATATTTAAGCGGCCAAACTCGTACTGACGTGGCTTGCTTGGAACCGGTAGATTCTCGATAAACCATTCATACAGTGGACGGTGATCGGCAAACTCCAACGTACAAATAGAGTGTGTAACCCCTTCAATAGCATCCTCTTGACCGTGTGCAAAGTCATAGCTAGGGTAGATGCACCATTTGCTGCCGGTTTGATGGTGAGCCGCCTTGCGAATCCGATACAGAATCGGGTCACGTAGATTCATATTCGGCGACGCCATATCAATTTTAGCCCGCAGCACGCGACTACCTTCATCAAACTCACCCTGCTTCATACGTTCAAGCAGGTCGAGGTTTTCATCTGCTGAGCGCTCACGAAACGGACTATTTTTGCCGGGTTCGGTGGCCCAGCCACGATACTCGCTGGCCTCTTCTGGACTCAGATCGCAGACATAGGCTTTACCTTCACGGATAAGGTGTTGTGCCCACGCATAAAAGGTATCGAAGTAGTTCGAAGCATAACGTACCTCACCAGCCCAGTTGAAACCGAGCCAGCGAACATCATCCATTATTGCGTCGACGAATTCCTGATCTTCTTTACCTGGATTCGTATCATCAAAACGCAGATTACACTCACCGTTATATTTTTCGGCGGTACCAAAGTTCACGCAGATTGATTTCGCATGACCAATATGCAGATAGCCATTAGGTTCAGGTGGAAAGCGTGTCACCACCTTAGCTAGCCCCTGCTGCTGATCCTGCTCGATAATCTGATGAATAAAGTTGGTTGGCTGTACAACTGCATTACTGGCGTCGTTATTGCTCATAGAGGGGTCTTAACTTCCGTTGAAATCAAATAGGCGGACATTATAAACAGTTGGTTTACAGACAACCATAAGTTAGCCGAAATTAATCAGTTAGTTATCAGCTTAATTCTTTAGTATAATCGGGCCAACCGATTACATCGTATTTTTTCAGACGATAATTTATCAGACGAACTTACTAGATAAACAAGCTATCTAGCTTACACAAAGGGATCGCAAGCATGATCGTACTGCACACCAACTTCGGCGACATCACTATTGAACTTGATTACGACAAAGCGCCGAAGTCAGCAGAAAACTTCGAAAACTATGTTAAAGATGGTTTCTATGATGGCGTTATTTTCCACCGGGTTATCGATGGCTTTATGATTCAAGGTGGCGGTTTTGAACCCGGCATGGCGAGCAAAGAGACCAACGGCAGTATTGAAAACGAAGCCGATAATGGCCTGCAAAACAAACGCGGCACTTTGGCCATGGCTCGCACCATGGATCCTCATAGCGCATCAGCCCAGTTCTTTATCAATGTCAGCGACAACACCTTCCTCGATCATACGGCTAAAACCACTGAAGGTTGGGGTTACGCGGTATTCGGTAAAGTGGCTGAAGGTATGGACGTGGTTGATAAAATCAAATCCGTCTCCACCACCTTCCGTGGCGGCCATCAAGACGTGCCTGCTGAAGATGTGATCATCACATCGGCCGAAGTCGTGGATGCAGATACCGCTGAATAATGCGTATTCTGTTTATTTCCGATCTACATCTCCATCGTGGACGCCCGGACCTTACCCGGGCGTTGCTGCATTTTCTATCCAGCACGGCCACCGAGTGTGATCAACTCTATATACTCGGCGACCTGTTTGAAGCCTGGATTGGCGATGATTTTATCCCCGATGACCTACAGCCTGTTATTGAGGCCTTAAAAACACGCTCGCAGAGCGGTTGCCAGATATTCTTTCAACACGGCAATCGTGATTTTTTGATCGGTGAACGCTTTACCCAACTGACCGGTGTCCAACGCTTACCTGATGCGGCGGTTATCCCCCTCGCCTCAGGCCCTGCGCTGCTGATGCATGGTGATCAATTGTGTACCGATGATCTCGATTATCAAAAGCTTCGACAACAACTCAGAAGCCCTGAGTGGCAAGCAGCCGTCTTAGCTCAACCGGCTCCAGAGCGACTCGCTCTGGCAAAACAGCTACGCATGGCCAGCGAAACACAGACCGCCGATAAGCGCACTGAAATCATGGACGTGAACCCACAAGCGGTTGATCAAGCCATGGTCGATGCCAACTGCAACCTATTGATTCACGGTCATACCCATCGCCCGGCTGTTCACTTTTTGGCTGGTGCTAGACGCAGAATCGTATTGGGAGATTGGGATAAATCCGGATGGTATCTAGACGCTACCGATCAAGGCGAACAGCTCATCGAATTCGACCTTAACCTCGGTGTTTAAAAAGCGGGGTTGTAAGCACAATAAAAAATCAACCGTGATATGTCCGCAATCAAGATCGTTGATGTGAAATAAACTAGTCTCGACAGATCTGTTGAAGAAAGCGATAAACATCTAAAATCGCGTTAATGATTGCTCGCTTGGCATAAACAAGGATCGTAGAGACTCAATCAACATTGAGAAACTCAGCCTAATCAAGCGCTTATCACCACCGCACTAACAAACCATAAACTACTGAAATAACAGCTACTTATATTATGGACTTTATCTTGATTCTGGTTGCATACCTCTGTGGTTTATCACTGAAAATGATTGGCATGCCGCCTCTCATCGGCTTTCTCCTAGCCGGTTTTCTACTTCACTTTTTAGGCGTACAGCCTACCGATAGCCTCGATACATTGGCGGACTTAGGTATCACGCTAATGCTCTTTACGATCGGTTTAAAACTACACCTTGGCGACCTCTTACGCCGTGAAGTCTGGGCCAGTACGCTTAGCCATATGCTGTTATGGGTTGTCCTGTTCGGCTCTTTTGTACTCTTGATGGCCTCAGTGGCGATGCCCTATTACAGCGAGATCGACTTTAAAACGGCCGCGCTAATCGGTTTTGCTCTCAGCTTTAGCAGTACGGTCTGTGTCGTAAAACTCTTAGAAGAAAATGGCGAGATGAAAACCCGCCACGGACAGCTCGCGATTGGCGTACTGGTTATGCAAGACATCGTCGCGGTGCTATTTTTGGTAGCCGCAACCGGTAAGCTCCCCTCTGTTTGGGCACCACTACTACTGGCTCTCGTGTTCGCCAGACCGCTACTGTTTAAGTTGCTAGACAAAGCCGGACACGGAGAGATGCTGCCACTCACAGGCTTTTTCTTCGCCTTAGGAGGCTATGAACTGTTCAACCTGGTGGGCGTCAAAGGCGACCTAGGGGCACTGGTATTTGGTCTGCTGCTAAGCCAACACCATAAAGCCTCGGAGCTAACTAAGTCGCTGCTTAGCTTTAAAGATCTCTTTTTAATCGGTTTTTTCCTCTCGATTGGCTTTACCGCACTCCCCACCTGGTCGATGCTAGCGACCGCCACGGTCATTGCACTGTTGATCAGCATTAAATTCTTTCTGTTTTTTGTCCTCTTCACCCGTCTTAAATTACGCAGCCGCACCGCCTATCTTGCCTCGCTAGCGTTGAGTAATTTCAGTGAATTTGGTCTTATTGTGGCGGCACTAAGCGTACAGGCCGGCTGGCTAACCCGCGAATGGTTGGTGATTCTCGCACTGGCGGTATCGCTATCCTTTGTTTTAACCAGTGTGCTTTATCCTGCAGCCCACCGCATCTATATCCGCTATAAGGACAACCTCAAACGCTATGAGAGTCCACAGCGATTAGCGGCCGATATTGTACAGCAGCCGCCTCAAGCAACGGTGCTAGTGATTGGTATGGGCCGGGTGGGTAAAAGCGCGTTTAAAGCGCTCCGCACGGTTTTAGATGAGCAGGTTGCAGGACTCGACTCAGATCGATTTCGCGCCTCACAGTTGCAACAGAAAGGTTTAAATGTGTGTTTCGGGGACGGTGAAGATGCCGATTTCTGGGAAAACTTTGACACCTCGGATATTAAGCTGGTTCTATTGGCGCTGCCGTTGGTTGAAGATAGCCGCAATGTCACGGTACAGCTGATCAATGCGGGCTATACCGGGCAAATCGCCGCCATTGCTCGCTTTGAAGACGATCGAGAAGCGCTGATCGCATCTGGTATCGATAAGGTCTTTAACTTCTATAAAGAAGCCGGTTCCGGCTTTGCTGAAGACAGTCTACAGCTGATCTCGCAAAGCACCCAGTCAGCGCCTAAGCACTATCATGCCAATGAAGAGGATGATTGATCCGACCACAAACGCATTGCTACCCGGCGCAGTGAAATGACATCGCTGTCCGCCGGGAGCAACCAATATTACCTTGCTAATAACGCCATTACTGAGGGTTTTAGCTTGAACCACTTCTAGGTCACTACGCTAAAACCCCGTGGCATAACGCCTAACCCTCCTCGCCTAAATCGTGAATCCGCTCAACCCCATTAACGGCGAGCACTCAACAAAGACACTCGAAACAGCGGTTTCAGCCAACGCCATCGGCTCACCAACATCGCCATAAAAATCAAACTGCAGCCACCGAGCTGTAACGGACTCATCACCTCAGCATAGATGATTGCACCCAATAACGCCGCCCACACCGGCTCGAGGGTCATGATCAGCGCTACATGACTCGCCGAGGCCAAGCTTTGAGCATAGGTTTGCAAAGCAAAACGTAAGCTCGTGGCAATCAATGCACTGGCCAACAACCAACTGATAGTCGTAGGACTCAAGCTATCGGGCCACGCTTCAAGCCAAGCAGACACGGCAATCCCACCGACGCCTACGATCAATAACTGAATAGCGGTCAGAATCAAGCTGGGCACCACTAGCGCCATTCTCGACACCAACACGAAATGCACCGAAAACAGCAGCGCCGCCCCCAAAAACCAAAACTGTCCTGCGGCCAAGGAGATACCCCCTTCAAGCGATAATAGGCCTAACCCAGCAATAGCAACCGGTAACGATAGCCAGGTACTCAGCTGCGCCCGTTCTCTATAAACCAGCCAAGCCATCACCGGCACTAACACCACGCCCATGCTGGTTATAAATGCCCCCTCACCAAGATGATGGCCCTGATACAACCCCATAATCCAACATAACAGCGCGCCGGTCATCAATACGCCAAGCCCCAACACCGGTACGATCTGACGCTGTTGCAGTAATTTTAAACAGCCGCGGTAACCGGGAATCAACAGAATTAGCCCGGCTAATAGAAAACGAACCCCAATAAAGAGTAAAGGAGGCATCTCTAGTAGCGCCTCTTTTGAAAAAATCCACCCTGCAGCAGCAATCAGGGTGACGAGTAACAGCAGCAGATCTGCGCGGGCTGCAGGCGACAATGGCATATAAACCTCAATAATTAAAAATATAGAGTTTCGCGAAGTAAAAGCAGAAAAAAGTTTAAACACATAACGACCAACCCCGTTACGCATAAACTCTTTATGAAAAAGCCTGCTTAATAGGCTATGAGAGATGAACGTCAACGCATCGATTTTTCCATCTGTTGCAAGCTTTTCTGCGCGATCGTACGGCCTAACTCAATCATCTCTTTGGCTCGATGAAAGTCATAGAAACGACAGGCCTCTTTGGGTATGCCGATCAACAGATCCGGTGGGTAGCCCGCCACTTTATACTTACCCAATGAAGCCTGCATCACTTCAACTGAATTAAGCAATACATCGATACGGCCAGTCGCTTTATGCACGGGATTGTCTTTTAGCACAGGTTTGCCCTGAGCCAACGCACTCTCTGCTGAGGTATCATGCTGCCATTCATCACTAAAGCCAGAACGTTCCAGATAGCGTGTATCGGGCAACTGCACATGATTACGCTGCTGATCCGCATTTAGATCGACGGCAATAATCAGATCAGCATGAGCTGCCACGGTGGGTATGATCGGAATCGGATTTAACACCCCACCATCCACCAGCACCCTTTCCTCTTCAATGACTGGGGTAAAAAAGCCAGGCACGGCAATAGAGGCCCTAATGGCATTGAGCATTAAGCCTTTCTGAAACCACACCTCTTTTTGATGGGTTAAATCGGTTGCCACGGCGGTGTAACTAATGGGTAACTCTTCAATTAACGGGTTACCGATGATCTCACGCAGCTTAATCAGTAACCGCTCTCCACGAATGGTGCCTTCACCTCGCAGGGTTAGATCCATCAACTTGAACACATCGATGCGCCTAAGACTGGTCACCCAATCGCGATACTCCTCCAACCGCCCGGCGGCATAGACTCCGCCTACTAGCGCCCCCATAGAGCTGCCAGCAACACAAACGACGTCATAGCCACGTCGATTTAGCTCATCAATCACACCGATGTGGCTATAACCGCGAGCGCCTCCGCTACCGAGTACCAGCGATACCGTGGTTTTCATAGATCAGCTCCTTGATTTCCCAGTACCGGCCTATCCAGGCCGATACATTTAGAGTCTCGATATCTGCTGAGTAAACCAGATTAGCGCAGCTGGACCCATAAACCCGACACTAACGGTGCATCAACCGGTAGTGCAGGCCCCACAGGGACCGTTGCTATACGTGCCGGATCAATACCCGCCCCGGTCAGCATAGCAATAAAGGCTTGGGCCGCCCGTGTGCTTTGCTGTAGCTGTTCTTCGAGGGAGACACCCGTTGCTTTGTTATAGCTACCGATCAATACCTGCTGGGTCGGATTTTGCATCATATAATCTAGCAACGGCTCTGCACTGTCCGGCTCATTCAGCCAGCTAAAACCTCGCTGTTTGATATCGGTGGCCAAGGTATCCGCCGATTGCTGCAAAGGTTGAATAAGATCGAGCTGAACATAACTTCTACGGTTACCCCGCTGCACCGTGTAAAGGGCTAACTGCAAATTACCCAGGCTGGCTGACACAAAAAACTGAGTTCGATCGATACCATATAACTCAGCAACCTCGAAATAGTTATTGGCCCACTGATTACTGCTACCACATTGACGGCTACTGCATTGGAATAGAATGTTTGCCTTTAGTGATCCTAGCAACTCAAGATAATAACGAAACACCTGTTCCGGTGTATGTATGTCGGACACTCGATAGGTAATACGGGTCAGATCACCTTTAATCACCTTACTCTGTTCCGGCGCAATGACCCCCTCAAGTTTTCGCATCGGTCCGGTGGCCAGTTCGTACTCGGGAATCTGCTGTTCATCAAAGCTAACAATCCAGCTCAAAGGAAAGCGGGGAAGCTGCAGTGGATCTCGACTACCCGCGACATCACTCTGCGCCTGTACGGTAAAACTTAACAGCAGCAACCCTAGCGGTAAAAGTGTTCGAATCCTCATTAATATTCCTTATGCTTATTAGCGTACGGTCATGAATAATCTGTGTCGAATAAGGTTAAGCAAACTTAAACTCATTGATCAGTGTAGCAATTTGCCCAACCGCCTGCGCTTCTAGATGTAAATGATGGCCGCCTTTTAATCTTTTTGTGGTGCACTGTTGCAACAATGAGATACGTCGTTCACTTTGAGGTATACCATTCTGCGCCAAAATCAGCAGGGTATCGGCCGTCACTCGGGTCAGAAAACTCTCCACCTGCGCTTCAGTCATGCGCATAATCGAGGGCAGCATCAGATTAGGATCGCTGCGCCAATAAAAGCCATCTTCACGTTCTTCGAGCCCTCTCTCAACCAACCATTTAGCTGCCTGTATATCAACAGGCCAACGACCGTTCATACGCGCGGTGATCGCAATATCCGCATCACGATAGCCTTTCGCCAAGCGCGTCTGCATTCTCACCCGCTTCTTGATCGCCGCGGCCAATTGTTCCGCCGTGTGCTCCGCCTGCGTAACTAAAGGGCCAATGCCTTCGATCAGCACCATCTTTGACACCCGTTCGGGAAAACCGCCGGCCACTAACGTGGCAATGCTGGCGCCCATTGAGTGACCCAGTAGAGAAAACGTCGGTAAACCGAGCTGATCCGCAACGCCAAGAACATCCTGCACATTATCCCAAATATAATAGGGCATCGATGCAGGCCGATGATCGGAAAATCCATGCCCCATCAAATCGAGGGCGATTAAGCGCACACCTTGCAAATGAGGTGCTAAACGGTTAAAGGTAGCCGCGTTATCAAGCCAGCCATGCAATGCCAACACCGGAATGCCGTCCTCAGGCCCCCAGCTCTTGGCCGCAATCCGGTGGCCGTTAACGTCAAACTGTAACTCATGTGTTATATCTGTATGCGTCATTGATCCATTAACCCTGAAAATCATCACTGTTGATGCTTAGCTAGCATGTATCAGAATACAAAAATGGGGTAGTATCTTCACTGTTTTTTCTTTTAAAACAGATAGTTTCAAGCCCAGTATAAACTAATCCTATATATTACCCGATCACCGAGGCCCTTGATGAATAACCTTCTATCAAAAATTAAACCACAACAGACGGGTTTATGGCTGCTCGGTTTACTCTTTCTTCCGGCCACCCTTTTCTTTCAACCGAACCTTGGCGGTGAAGGGATGTCAATTTCACACAACATTAGCCTCTGGATAGCCGCTATTCTGGTCATCGCTGGCGCTATGCTGCTGATGCTAAAAACTAAAACATTTAGTTATCCAAAATACTGGCTAGCGATGGCTGCCCTGCCCATCAGCATGATCATACTCGGTTTTATCGTCGATAACTTTCTGCCGACCGAGTGGCTGTTTCGACAACTCTATATTTTTGGCGGCTTTTTGTTTCTCATTGCCCTATTTCAGTTTCGCTTTACCCCGCGGGATGTACAACGAGCATTAATCGTAGTGCTGCTGGCGGGTATTGTTCACGGCCTTTATGGTATCTCCCAGATTATCTGGCCGAATATTCTCACAACCTATATCACTCCGAGCAAACAGATCCCCTACAGTATTTTCCAGCAGATCAATATTCATGCCTCGTTTCAGGCGACGGTATTGATGATCGGCCTTTACCTGCTGAGTCGCCCGGTCAGTTTGAGCCCGCGCCCGCTATTTACACTGACCCTACTGGCAAGCATTTTTCTTAGCTGCTTTATCGTTGCCTATTCCGGCTCAAGGGTCGGACTGATTGGCGCAACGGCCGGCGTGGTCATACTGATTCTGTGCAACGGGCGTCAGTGGCTCAAACGCAAATCACTAACCCTCGCCGTCATACTCACGATCACTGCCGCCCTATTGATGGGCAGCCAAGGGATTGAACGCAGTTCTGGCAAGCTCGGCGACCTCACCTCACTCAATGAAGCCGGCGTGGCACAAAACGGTTCTAATAGCCGTATCAATATCTATAACATATCTCTAGAACTGTTCCGCCAACAGCCACTGAGTGGTTATGGGATCGGTAGCTTCCAAAAAGTTTGGCATGACCAAAAAGTAGATTACTTAAATCGCTTCCCAGACGCCAACCTGCCTCCACAGCGTCTCAGTCATCCCCATAACGAGCTAATGTTCTGGTTGGTCGAGGGTGGCCTGATTGCCATCGCTGGTATATTGATTTCTGTGCTAGCTATTCTGTATGCTGCCTGCCAATGCGGTTGGCGTCGTGGCTTGAGTTATACGGCGTTGCTGCTACCGATTGGTTTACATACTCAGGTGGAGCTGCCCTTCTATATCAGTAATATCCCGTGGTTTTTACTGCTATTCCTGAGTTTTGTCATACTCCACCACAGCCGCCGTACTAAGCCGCTCACATTAAGCCGTTCGGCAGAGATCACTACCGGGGTTGCGGCTATCAGTCTGGCGGTGATTGTGACCGGGGTAATGTTACAAACCATACAGGCGAATAGCAGTGTGATCCGTTTCCTCAAAGGGCGGATGGCAGAACCCGCACTACTCCAACCAGCACTTAGCAATCCGTTCTTCAGGGATTCAGCCGAGCTCTACCTTATGCGCACCCTGCTGTTACGTGAACTCAATGCACACCAAGGGCGATTTGCACCGCAGTTTATCACCTGGGCAGTGCCCTATATTGAGTACACGCCGATTCCTCAGCTGTATATTGATCTATCCCGCGCCTATCTGGCCACTGGCGATAAAGACAATGCGATCAATATCATTGATGCGGGTCTGGCCCGCTATCCAAAGATACCATCACTGCTTGAAAGTGCCCGCTTAATCAAAGACGCTGCGGCGGGAATGTCGGAAATAAAACCAGTGGCGAAGACCGCCGTTACCACTACAGCAACGACTGAAGCCGTCGTAAGCCCCAGCGTGGCTAGCGCACCATCATCTGCAGTTGCCCCAGCCCTGCGGCAGGAAACGCCAGCTCAATAACGGCTAGCGCGCCCGGTAACATGGGTTCCGGGCGTAATAGGTTACCGTCACGCAGCAGCGAAACCAACTGACCTATCAGGGGTTGATGGGTCACCAGCATCAATGTGCTATCGGCTTGCAGAGCCAGCCAGTCCACTAGTTGCTGAGGTGATGATTCAGGTGTTAATAGCGCCAAAGATTCACACACCGCCGGTTGCTGGTCTTGCACCAACTGAGCGGTTTGACAGGTACGTAGGTAGGGACTATGGACAATCCGCTCCAGTCCGGCAAGACTGCCTGAATGCTGTTTAAGCATCTGTTGCACTCGCAGCCGCCCCTGCTCCGTCAAATGCCGCTGGACATCACTCGGGGCGTCATAGCCCGCCTCACCGTGGCGCAATAACAGTAATCGCATTAACAATCATTGTCCCGTGGTAGGACAAACTCCACATCGCTGCTTTGGGTATTGAGCATCATCATTTTAGCGACCTGAGAGACTGGCGCGCCATTAAAAACGACCTCATAAAGACCGCAAACCAACGGCATATAGATCTCCAATTGATCGGCCTTCTCTTTGACGTAACGCAGCGTGTTAACACCCTCGGCAACTTCACCAAGTGAGGCAACCGCCTCATCCAACGTTTTGCCCTCACCTAGCGCATAGCCAACCCGGTAATTACGACTCAGAGGCGATGAGCAGGTAACGATCAGATCGCCAACACCGGCCAACCCCAGAAAGGTCATCGGATTCGCCCCCAGTTGTACGGCAAAACGGCTCATCTCAGCCAGACTTCGCGTCATCAGCATACTTTTGGTATTTTCACCCATGCCCAACGCAGCGCTGAGTCCTGAGGCGATAGCGTAGATATTTTTCAGTGTGCCACCGAGTTCAACGCCGTACATATCGGTACTGGCATAGATACGGAAAAAGGCACAATGCAGAATATCCTGTACCGCTGTGCGAACCTCTTCACTATCACTGGCAATCACCGTCGCGGTGAGTTGCTTCTGGGCAATCTCTTTCGCGAGGTTAGGTCCGCTGATCACCCCAATAGGGTTATCGGGTAACTCCGCAGCTAGAATCTGACTCATCAAGCTAAAGGTTTTCGCTTCAATGCCCTTAGTCGTACTGACGATGATCTGATCCACTGTCATAAATGGTTTGGCTTGGCGGATAACCTCACGAAACGATTGGCTCGGGATTGAGACAAATACAATTTTGGCGCCGCTCAACGCTTGCGCCAGATCCGCCGTCGCCGTTACCTGTTCAGATATCGAGCAACCGGGCAAATATCGACTGTTTTCATGGTTGCGATTGATCTCTTCCGCTCGCCCGGCATCGCGCATCCACAGGCTTACATCCACCCCTTTACTGCCAATCAGGTTTGCTATCACAGTACCGAAGCTACCGCCGCCAAGTACTGAAACTTTTACCCTGTCCGTCATCAGAGATTCCTTACATGTATTCAAAGCGTTGTATAAAAAATATGCTTAAAGAAACCGTTCTTTAAGCAGAACCTAGCAGGGCGTTATTATTCAGATCGCTGATTGTGCTTATCATCCAACGAATCTAATAGTTTATTCACCCCAAGAAATAAAAATTTAACCATAAAGTAGCCCACTACCGCCAACAGGCCAAACAGCATCGCCAATGAGATATCGCCGGTACGTTGATAACCACTGACCGCAATAAACACAAAGAACAAGCTCACAACAATCGACAACACCTGACTAATCAGGCCAGTTTTATGTTTATCCATAGGGTCCTCTTTATTCCTGATAGTCATCTTTATCGCTCTTCTGCTGCGGGCCAAGCACGGCCAGACTCACCCATCAGGATGAGCAGCTAAGCGAAATATTTTTACCCCACTGCGGGGTTGCTTGATTGTATTGACTCAAGGGTGCATCGAAGGGGGTCTTTAACGCCCCATAAAGCCGAGCAAGATCCGTAAAGTCACCAAGCTCAGCCCGTTCAATCACCTGCTGCGCCAGATAGTTACGCAGTATAACCCGAGGATTGTGTTGTGCCATTATCACCGTAGCATTACCCTCGAGACGGTCAACATAGTCACCGAACCAAGGGGTGAAATCCGCAGCCCCAGCCAATAACGTGGTTAACGGTTCGATTTCGCCATCAAGCGCCTGCTCGAGAGCAATAAAAGCCTCATTATAATCCGCTTTTTGTTGTTCCAGTAGCTGTAAAAAGCGGCTAATCAGGTCGCCATCCTGAGTTGTTTTGCCCAGCATACCTAACCGCAGCTTCATCCGTTCGGTATAAGCTATGGCATAAATCGGCTGAAAATGTTGTAACGCCGCTTCAAGGTCGGCCTGTTTAACCAAGCCACTCAAGCTTTGTGCCAAACAGACACAGTTCCACATCGCGATTGAGGGTTGTTGCTGATATGCATAGCGACCGCGTTCATCCGAGCGGTTGCAAATATAATCGGGTTGGTAATCATCAAGAAAACCAAAGGGACCATAATCGAGCGTCACACCGATAATCGACATATTATCGGTGTTCATCACTCCATGGCAAAAGCCTAGTGCCTGCCAACGCGCCAACAACTGTGCCGTACGCTCAACCACCTCGGTGTACATGGCTAAATAAGGGTTTGCTTGTTCTGCTGCATGGGGGTAATGATGCTCAATCACAAAGTCAGCCAACTGCTTTAACTGTTCTGGCTGGCGACTGTAGTAATAATATTCAAAATGTCCAAAGCGTATATGGCTGGGGCTCATTCGCACCATTGAAGCACCAAACTCGATTGATTCGCGATAGATCTGGGTTTCACTACCGATAATACAAAGCGCTCGGGTGGTGGGTACATCGAGGGCTGCCAAAGCTTCACTGGCGAGGTATTCTCTAATCACCGAACGCAGCGCTGCACGGCCATCACCATGGCGTGAGTAAGGCGTCTTACCGCTACCTTTAAGCTGCAACTCCCACCGCTGACCATCACTACCGGCAATATCGCCGAGTAACACTGCACGACCATCTCCCAGCTGTGGCGTGTAACCACCGAACTGATGCCCGGAATAAACCGATGCCAGAGGATCACTGCCGTTGAGTAGCCGCTGACCGCTAAAATACTCACTCAATTGCTGCGCTGACGCTTGGCAGGGATCTAGCCCGATCAACGCGGCAGCCTCAGTACTGAAAGCAACCAAGTGAGGATTTTTAAGCGGCTGTGGCGTCACCGACTGATAGAACGGTGCAGGCAACTGCCGAAAGCGGTTTTCTAGCTGCAATTGATCCAAGCCAGCCCATTTCATCATCACCTACCGCCGTCAAGGTTAAACCGCTTCAAGCAGATTGGGGTCCGGATAGACACACTTCATTTTCACTCCCGCTACCTCTTCGATCTCAGGTAATAGGAAGGCATCATCCTCAGTCGCAAAACTGATAGAAGTGCCGGTAGAACCTGCGCGACCAGTACGGCCAATACGGTGAACATAATCATCCGCATCTTCCGGCAGTGCGTAGTTGATCACATGACTAACACCGTCGACATGAATCCCTCGGCCCGCCACGTCGGTGGCGACCAGAATATTGATTCTGCCACTACGGAAATCATCCAGTGTTTTAACCCGCTTTTGCTGGGTGATCTCACCGGACATCAAGGCAGCTTTTAAGCCATCTTTCTGTAACCGCTCAGCTAGCCGACGCGTTTCGTCACGACGATTACCAAACACGATAACCCGCTCCAACTGATTCAGCTGCATAAAGTTACGCAGCAAGCGGTATTTATCCTGACGTGAAACGAGATACACCAACTGCTCCACCGAATCGGTACTCTTTTGCTCTGGGGCGATCTCGATCACCTTAGCATCCACCGTCCATTGACGGGCGAGACTCATCACATCATCGGTAAAGGTGGCACTGTAAAGCAAGGTTTGACGATCACCTTTACGCGGGGTATGGCGAATAATAGTACGTACATCGGGAATAAAGCCCATACTCAGCATTCGATCGGCTTCATCAAGCACCATCACTTCCACATCACCGAGGTCTACATCAGATGAACGTACGAAATCGATCAAACGGCCCGGCGTCGCTACTAGAATATCGACTGGACGCGCCGCCAGCTGTTTACGCTGACGGTCGTAATCCATCCCGCCCACCAAGGCGACCACACCGATATCGGCATACTTACCCATCTCTTCTGCATCCGATGCAATCTGTAATGCGAGTTCGCGGGTCGGTGCAATAATGAGCGCCCGGGGCACCCCTTTAGCCGCTTTATATTCCAGCGGGTAATCCAGCAAATCGGTAATAATACTGATCAGAAAGGCCGCTGTTTTACCGGTACCGGTCTGGGCCTTACCAATAATATCCCGACCTTCAAGTGATTCGATCAGCGTTGCCGCCTGAATATCAGAACAATATTCAAAATTTAAGTCCGCAATCGCGTGCATCACATCATCAGGCAGATCGAAATCATGGAAACGCTGCTTCCCTTCCACCGGCGCTACGGCAAAATCCTCACGGCGCCAGCTTTTAGTCTGAGACGGGCCTGAGGTTTTGCTCTCACGGGTTTGCTGTCGCTTATGATCGCCACTACTGGATGTATTACGCGCGGCATTACCTGTTTGACTCTCATTGGGCACGGTTGCGGGTAGTACGGGTGTCGTCTCCGACGTTTCTATATTGGCAGACGGCGTCGCGTCTGATGGCTTAAATATTTTCTTTAACAAAGTCATACCTTATCCGCTTAAGCGAACGGTTAGCTAATATTTCGTCGAAATGGCGGCAATGAGTCGAGTAATTGTCGACCGTAACGTTTAGTCACAACACGTCGATCCAGCAATACGATGCGTCCTCTATCCTGCTCAGTTCGCAGCAGCCGTCCAGCAGCCTGAGTTAAGCGCACCGATGCCATCGGCACTGACCATTCCATAAAAGGGTTTCCACCTTGCTGCTGTATCCATTCAGCCATAGTGGCATCCACCGGATCATCCGGCACACTAAAGGGGATCTTGGTGATAATAACTTCCGTCAAATAGTCACCGGGAAGATCAACTCCCTCAGTAAAAGAAGCGAGACCGAAGATAACACTCCCTCGCCCCTCATCAATTTCGGCCTTATGACGTTTCAGAATCTCATTTTTACTGAAATCGCCCTGCGACAGCACCCTATTGTTGAGCTTTTCGTCGAGACTGGCAAGCACTGATCTCATTTGCCGCCATGAGCTGAACAATACCAGTGTACCGGTATCAGTTTTTAAATGATTATTAAGATAATCGGTGACCGCTTGGGTATGTAATTCAGGGTCATTCGCTTCAACTTTCATCGGCGGGACATAGAGTTCCGCTGCATTATAATGATCGAAAGGGCTGGCTAAGCTAAAACAGGGGGTATCGGCGGGTAAGCCTAGATCAGCTAAAACCCGATCAAAACGCCCCAACGCCGTTAATGTCGCCGAAGTCACCACCGCTGCATAACAGTGCTGCCACAGATTCATATGTAACATCTGCGCCGCCGACACGGGGGCAGTACTGCATTCAAAGTCATACCCTTGGGCGGTTTCCACCAAGCTGATCCAACGTGCCGTTGGCGTACTATTCTCAGCGTCCACATGCCCCATCGAACGCCCTAGGCCAGTGATGTTTTGCATTCTCGACACCATCATGCCAACCCGGGGATACCACATTTCGGCGGCCTGACGGTCAATACTGCCATCGCCATCCAACGACTCTTTCAGGAGATCTAGGATCATCTCCATCTTAGTGCCCATCCGAGCCGCTAGGTGCTCTACCTGTAAACCAAACTGCTTAACCTCATCAGGCACCACGCCACTCGGGTAACGGTAGCGTTCTTTAGGTCGGGTAAAGGCATCACTCAATAAGATCGGCCGGATCAGTTCGGCCCAGTTATTCAACACCACCTGCAAATCTTCCATCGGCTTACGCTGGTGCTCAATGTAATCACGCATTAATTGCGGATTCCCGCTTTGATCGAGCATTTTATCCAGCTGTTTAATCGTGCCGGATAACCAACGTTCGGTGGACTTAAGCCGCAAGTTAAAGGAGAAGTGACCGCTGGCCTTATCAGATAAATGGTGACCTTCATCGAAGATATAAATGGTCTCAGACGGATCCGGCAGGATAGCACCACCACCTAACGCTAAATCGGCCAGCACGATATCATGGTTGGCGATCACACACTCGACCTGATCAAGGTCTTTACGGGCTTTGAAAAAGCTACAGGCGGAAAAATTACTGCAACGACGATTGGTACACTGTAGATGATCACTGGTGAGCGGATACCAATCCTGTTCACTGATATCCTGACTCAGGTTATCGCGATCACCATCCCAGCGACCTGAGGCAAACTCATTTAATAGGCTCTTATAGAACTCGGCGGTTTCACCATCGATACGTAGCGCTTGCTCGTCTTCATACAACGCCTGCTGACCGGATGCCCCGTGGGCATCGAGATGCTGCTCCGCCTTACTGATACAGAAATAGCGGCCGCGCCCCTTGGCCAAGCCATAGGTGACAGACAATCCCGCATGTTCCGCCACCTCAGGAAGATCCTTATTAAGCAGCTGTTCTTGCAAAGCCACCGTCGCGGTGGAAAGCACTACCTTTTTACCCTTTGCTTTAGCGATCGGCAGAACCGCCAATAAATAGCCAATGGTTTTACCGGTACCGGTACCCGCCTCAATGACGCTCACATGCTTTTCACCCAAGCGGTGGGATTTGTCATCCTCCATAATGGCGCCAAGCACTTTCGCAACCTCTGCAATCATCTGCTTTTGCCCCATACGCGGCTTAAGCTGACGGCTCTCAAGAAAGCGTCTATACGCCCCCTGTATCTCTTTTTTTATCTCTTCTGAAAGCACCTGACTGCCCTAATACACCGTAACGACGGACATTCTAGCAATAATACTGGATAAATAGACAGAAAAATGTTTACAAAGCCAGAATACTGTATATAGTTACAGCTACTGGATAAAAACACAGAGTTCATCATGAAACTGACACAACGCCAAACAGATGTACTTGAATGCATTAAACACTGCATCAGCACCACCGGCTATCCGCCTACTCGGGCAGATATCGCTAAAGCGCTGGGGTTTAAATCAGCTAACGCCGCCGAAGAGCACCTCAAAGCATTGGCCCGTAAAGGAGCCATTGAGATGATCCCCGGCACCTCCCGCGGCATTCGAATCCCTGGATTTGATGACGAAGACCCTGGTTTGCCGGTTGTCGGTCAAGTCGCGGCGGGTGAGCCGATTCTGGCACAGGAAAACGTCGAAGAGCGCATTACTATCGCCTCAGACTTTTTCCACCCGCCAGCCGACTACCTACTTCGGGTGCGTGGCACCAGCATGAAGAACGTCGGTATTATGGATGGCGACTTACTGGCAGTGCACCAGTGTCAGGCGGCTAAAGACGGCGAAATTGTGGTTGCCCGAATAGATAATGATGTCACCGTCAAACGCTTTAAACGAAAAGGTAATCTTGTCTACCTAATCGCTGAGAATGAAGAGTTCGAACCCATTGTGGTCGATCTGCAGAAGCAGGAACTTTCCATTGAAGGTCTCGGTGTTGGGGTTATCAGAAGAGGACAGTAATCATGTTGCACGCAGTTAGCAGTCTCAACAGCTCAGATTCCGTACTGCCCGGTTTTATTCGTCCGGTCGCCGTACCATCAAACCACCCGGAACTGGCCGGCAAGGTAACGGAAATTGTTTTGCAAGGCAGTGATTTTGGGCAAATGACCATGCTACTGCCACTCTTAGCACAACTCAGTAAAGATGATCGTTGGTTTGCCTGGATAGCACCGCCGGCATCTCTACCGAAGAGCTTACTTGAAGCTGCCGGCATCGACCTCAAGAAGGTGATGCTGCTGCAACCTGATCAAGGCCACTCAACCTATCAATTGGCCTGCCAAGCTCTCAAAGCTGGCACTTGCCATGCGGTTATCAGCTGGCCCGGCGTACTCAGCAATGAAGAACTCAGCGGCCTCGAAGCTGCGGCGGTTAACGGTAAAAGCCATGGTATCGTGATCCGTGATCGCCGACTCGCTTAAGCCAAATATACAGCAAAAAAAAACAGCGCCTCGGCGCTGTTTTTTTAATGGATAATCCTTGGCTGATCCGGCGAATCCACGTCAAACTCAGCGTCGGGATCATTCTCCAACCCAAGTCCTGCGTCATCCCCATTCGCCGATGCCTTGACGCTCATATCAGAAATCATATGGATACCCGCTGTTAGCATCACCTTAGCGACATCAATGCACTCTTCATCAAGCTGCTCTCTGACATCGTCCGAGAAGCTGATCCGCATAATAGGCTCATCATTGGAATCAGCACGACGCAGCGCAATCTGACCATCATCCAACTCAATTATTTCCAAAAACATATTAGACATATTTTTCTCAACTCGGCTCAAATACGTGAACGAAACCACCGGTGTGAAGCACTACGCTTAGAAGCCTCGGCCTCAGAAACCCTTCAACCACCGATGCTTCTCTCCTCTTTTACCACTCCTGCATACCATTACGCATACGTTCGACCAGTGCCTTAAATTCGCTAAACCAGCGCTGGTATTCGCTGAGTATATCGCCATCTTCAGCATGGTCGGGATTAATCTGCATCACGTGTATCTCAGAGACACTTTCGGCTTTGCCTTGCGATTGCTGATGGTCTTCCGCTCGCCAGCAGGCTTTATACGCGGCAAGCAACTGATGCAACCAACTGTCAGTATCATTATGTAACTGTTGCAGTTCGGCGACTTCAGGTGCTTCCAACCCCTGCGCCTCCATCTGCTGCGTTAGCTGACTGAGCTTACTAATCCGGTTAGCATCAAAACTGTATTGTTCAGCGATCTCTCTGAGCAATGAACTGTATGCCGACACCATATGAAACAATACCGACTCATTATAGGATTCAATCAACGCATGCTTACTCCAGCCGGTCGATTCCTGAGCCACCTTCAGCGCATCCAAATGGATGCGGGTAAAGTTTAATTTCTGGTTGGTACGGGTTAAATACACACCGCTCATACTAAGCCTCCGCTCACTTTTTGGTTGCTGTCTTCTTCGCTTTAGCAGCTTCCACTACCCATTTACCGCCACTGTAGAAAGCACGCCATCCGGTCGCCTTACCTTCGACTTCCGTCATCACATACTGCTCTTTCGTTTTACGGCTGTAACGGACGATTGCAGGGTTGCCATCATCATCTTCTAACGGTGCACTGAAGAGGAAACTATATTTGGGATCGATCTCGCTCTTATGTGGTAAGAGCTCAGACACTTTAGGCGCTCGAGTTTCCCGTTTACGAGGGAACTGACTCGCCGCAAGGAACATACCTGATGCACCATCACGTAAGATAAAGGTGTCTTCGACGTTATCACATTGCAACTCTGGCATCGGCACCGGATCCATTTTCGGCGGCGCAGCCTCACCACTTTTCAACAACTTACGAGTGTTTTTACAAGTATCACTTGTACAGCCAAAGAACTTGCCGAAGCGGCCCGTTTTTAACTGCATCTCAGCACCACACTTGTCGCACTCCAACACCGGGCCATCATAACCCTTGATTTTAAAGGCACCCTGCTCAACTTCAAAACCAGGACAGTCCGGGTTGTTGCCACAGATATGCAGCTTACGTTGCTCATCAATCAGATAGCTGTCCATCGCCGTATCACAGATACTACAACGGTGCTTGTTACGCAGGATACGCGACTCTTCTTCATCATCGCCATCGACACTGACAACCTCATCACCGTGAACCAGATTCATGGTCGTTTTGCAGCGCTCTTTCGGTGGCAGGGCATAACCTGAACAGCCTAAGAAAACCCCGGTTGTGCCGGTACGCACCATCATCATCCGACCACAGGTAGGACAAGGAATATCCGTTTCTGTCGGCGCATTCAAGCGCATCCCGTCATCAGGGTCTTGTGCTAGCTCTAAACGATTACTAAAGCCTTCATAAAATTGGTTGAGCAACGCTTTCCAATCGGCTGCGCCAGTAGCGATGTCATCTAACGACTCTTCCATCCGGGCGGTAAAGCCAAAATCCATCAGGTCAGAGAAGTTCTCCACCAGTCTTTCAGTAACAATATCGCCCATTTTCTGAGCATAGAAACGCCGATTATGGACTTCCACATAACCACGATCCTGAATCGTCGAAATAATCGACGCATAGGTGGACGGCCGGCCAATGCCTCGTTTTTCTAGCTCTTTAACCAAACTCGCTTCGGTATAACGGGGTGCAGGCTTAGTAAAATGCTGCTTAGGATCTAGCTGTTGCAGTTGCAATACATCGCCCTGCTTCACATCTGGCAAGATAATATCGTCATCTTTACCCCGGCTATTCATCACTCGCGTATAACCATCAAAGCGCAAAATCCGACCTTTGGTGCGTAATTCAAATTCACCCGCCGTAATGGTTACCCGTGTACTGGTGTAGAGGGCCGGCGTCATCTGACACGCCATGAACTGCCGCCGAATGAGCTCATAGAGGCGTTCAGCGTCCCTCTCCATGCCTTTTAACGAAGTAGCCTCGATACTTACATCTGAAGGACGAATCGCCTCGTGCGCCTCCTGAGCGCCCTCTTTGCTGCTATAGGAGTTAGGTTTTTCAGGCAGATACTTGCTGCCAAAGTTCTCATTAATATATTCGCGGCAGGTAGCAACGGCTTCAGCACTTAAATTGGTCGAGTCGGTCCGCATGTAGGTGATATAGCCAGCTTCATAGAGTCGCTGCGCCAGCATCATGGTTTTCTTCACACCAAAGCTCAGTCGGGTACTCGCCGCCTGCTGCAGGGTTGAGGTGATGAAAGGGGACGAAGGACGACTACTCGTTGGACGATCCTGACGATTCGTGACCTGAAAGGCTTCTTTTTTCAGCTGCGCAACATATCCATCAGTCTCGGCACCACTGACAGGACGGAACGCCTTGCCCTGATATTTTTCGACCTGAAAGCGCAATGCTTCTTTTTTGTCCGACTCGACATCGGCATGTAACTCCCAGAACTCTTCAGGGATAAAGCTGCGAATCTCTTTTTCACGCTCAACTAGCAAACGTACAGCGACCGATTGCACCCGTCCAGCCGACAAGCCACGGGCAACCTTGGCCCATAACAGCGGCGACACCATGTAACCGACCACGCGATCAAGGAATCGACGCGCCTGCTGCGCATTAACTCGGTTAATATCAAGCTCACCCGGTTGCTTAAATGCTTCCTGAATCGCTTTTTCAGTAATTTCGTTAAATACCACACGTTTATAACGTGAATCTTCACCACCAATCGCTTCCCGCAGGTGCCAGGCAATCGCCTCCCCCTCGCGGTCCAAATCGGTTGCGAGATAGATTGTGTCTGCATCTTTCGCTAGTCGTCTCAATTCATCAACGACTTTTTCTTTACCGGGCAAGATCTCATAACGGGCATCCCAGTTATGTTCGGGATCAACACCCATACGAGCAATCAGTTGTTTTTTACTCTTTTCAGCCTTGTGCCGGATTTTATCTTCCGGTGACAATTTACGGGTTATCGCAGCCTGACGAGCGCGTTCTTTTGGATCCGATGCGGTCCCATTACCCGAGCCACTGGTGGGCAGATCCCGAATGTGGCCCACGCTCGATTTAACCACAAACTGGTTACCCAGATACTTGTTTATGGTTTTCGCTTTGGCAGGTGACTCAACTATAACTAGGGACTTTCCCATATAAATAAAATCCTTAAAGGACGAGGTGACAATACAAAACAGCGTGCATATATAAGGGCTGTAACCAGCAGGGTCAAGCTTCTGCTAAAAAAAACACGCCAATTAATCAAGATTATTGGCTAATAAAGGTATGTTTCTGGTAGCTTAAATACAGTATGCTGCCGCCAATATTAGCCCGTTCCTTAATTACAACTACCTGAGAATATGTTGCAAGACAACCTGATTTTTCTTTTTTCTTTAATCGCAGTCGGTTTCGTGGCGTTGCTGGTGAACAATTATTTCTCTACCAGAGAACAGCAAAATGAATACCGCAATAAGCGTCTGAAAGAGCTGAATAAGAAGTCAGCCGAAACCCTAGAAAGCCTTGCCGTGCTGAGGGAAGCCAACTGTCGCACGGAAATAACCGATGCTTTGAGCGGCTACGTTGTCAGCATGATCGAAGAAATTTCAACACTGGCCCCCGAATCGGAACTCCTTCAGGATATCGGTGCACAAAAAGAAAGTACCGACCGCATCACTGCGGTACCCGGTGGTTTTAACAACGATCGCGCCCTCAAAAAAGCTCAAATCCATATTCAACATGCCGAAAAACTCTGTATCGAGATGGCGCAACTTAACAAGCTCAGTGTAGCCCGGGCCAAGCAGTTTCAGCATGATCTTTACTGGTTGCATGTTTGCGTATTTGCCGATGCCCATATCAATCAGGGTAATCACTATCTCGAGCGGGGCGATAAGTTAGTAGCCATGTCCCACTACAAACATGCTAAAGCGATGGTTGCTCGTGCCAACGTGCCGCAGAAGCAAAAACAAGAATATATCGATAGGATTAGAGATCTTCTCAACCGCGCAAGACCCAGTAGCGCCATGGCTACCGGCAACTTGGCCGCCTCTGTTGATCTCTTAAGCCAGAAAGAAAATAAAGAAGAATAAGTATTAAGCGCCGACCTCAGTTTGAAGCGGCGTTTAGATATTCAAATCGGCCAACCGATTGGCCATCCGCACCGGTCACGGTTTCAGTAAACATCGCCAACGGCCGCACCCAGATGCCTCGCTCGCCATAACAGGGGCGATACACTACTAACCACTCTTCCGTTTCGGAATGCCGAGCGAGATGCAGCACTTCGTAATCTGCGCCTTTGTAATGACGGTAAATACCCGTTTTAAGCGTCATAGTCGCTCCTCTATCTTGCCTATTCATGATTAAAACTGCTGGTCAATAAAGGGCTTGAGTAACGCTTGAAACTCATCCAAGCTGTTTTCATCACCACGTTCATCCCAATATAACGAAATATGCACCGGTGTTGACTCGATCGAAGAGACGCCTGCTGGCAACTGCTCTATCAATGTATTCAAAACCGCTAGTTGCTGCTCGTTCAAGCAACGCTCACCACTGCCCCAACACCAACCTTCAGGCAAGCCCTCATTGGCCACGGCAATCTGACGAAAAACCTGCCACTCGGTGAAGTTATTGCGATGGGCTTTTTCCAGGTTATAGCGAGGCAAACGATAGGCTGTTGCCATCAAGGTTTCAGGCTTCACCTGGCCCGCTGCACGGGGCGGCGTCATGCGCACCATCTGCACCTGAAAGCCATGTTTAGACGCCTGTTGACGCAGTTTGGCAAGAAACCGCTGCCGTGGACTTGGCATCACCCACATCATCGACCCTAGCAATGACATCATAATTAAAATAATAATGGCCCACTTCATTTAATGCCCTCGACTAACCGGGTTGACACCGGTCATAATTAGAACCAGAGATTCTATGTTATTCTCATTATTAGGAATCAACAGGAGCAATTCCCATGTCCCTTTATAAACACATCTTAGTAGCGACTGATTTATCAGAAGAATCTGATCAATTGATCGACAAAGTAAAACAACTGGCCGAATGCTCTAACGCTGAGCTATCCATGATTCACGTTATCGAGCCGCTGAGCTTTGCTTACGGCGGTGACGTTCCGATGGACTTAACCGCGATTCAAGCACAGCTTGATGAGCACGCACAAAGCAAGATGACTCGCTTTAGTCAACAGCTAGACTACCCCGTTAAGCAATGTCATGTGGTTTCAGGTCACACTGAAACTGAAATTCACAAAGTCGCTGACGAACAGGGGTGCGATCTAATTATTGTCGGCAGCCATGGACGTCACGGGCTGGCATTGCTGTTAGGCTCAACTGCCAATGGCATCCTGCACGGCGCTAAATGCGACGTACTGGCGATCAGAGTAACCGAGAAAGAAGAGTAACACTCCCCTTTCTCTGCGCTCTACACGATCATCCTAGATTGTTAGGCGATGCGCGTATTACTGCATCGCCTCTAGTTCCACCCAGCGATCCATTAGTTTTTCCAGCGCTGCTTCTTTGCTTTGCAATGCTGCTAACTTAGCCGCAACTTGCGCATGATCGCCGTTATAAAAATCAGCCGCGCCGGTTTCTATATGCAGTTGTTCGATCTCGCCTTCAAGCTGTTCTAACTGCCCCGGCAGTAGATCCAACTCTCGCTGCAACTTGTAACTTAGTTTCTTCTTCGCCGGTTCCGCTTTAACGGGCTCCACCACTGCTTTAGCGGTAGGCTTTTCCACCGGCCGGTTGATCTCAGCACGCTGCCGTAACCAGTCTTCATAGCCCCCGACATATTCCTGAACCTTGCCGTTGCCTTCGAACACCAAGGTGGAAGTCACCACATTATCCAAGAATGCCCGGTCATGACTGACCAACAACAGGGTACCCTTGTACTCTAACAAGATCTCCTCAAGCAGCTCTAGGGTTTCAATATCCAAATCATTGGTCGGCTCATCAAGCACTAACAAGTTGGATGGCTGACTAAATAACTTAGCCAACATCACCCGGTTACATTCACCACCGGACAACGCCTTCACCGGGGTGCGTGCACGTTCCGGAGAGAACAGAAAATCACTCAAATAACTAATAATATGACGTGATTTACCATTGATCGAAATACTCTCACGGCCTTCGGAAATATTATCAATAATCGTTTTTTCCGGGTCGAGCTTGCCTCGCAACTGATCGAAATAGGCAACATTAAGACTGGTGCCGAGTTTAACCGCACCTTGATCCGGCTGAATTTGCCCTAACAGTACTTTCAATAGCGTACTTTTACCCACACCGTTCGGGCCGATCAGACCGATACGATCACCACGCTGAATAGAGAGTGTTAGATCACGTAACACAGTATCACCGTTATAGCCGTGGGTAACACCTTCCACTTCGATCACGATTTTGCCCGAACGGTCCGCTTGCTCTACTTGGAATTTAGCTTTGCCCTGCTTATCACGACGCTGGGAGCGCTCCACGCGCAAATCTTTAAGTGCACGGACACGGCCTTCATTACGGGTACGACGGGCCTTAATGCCCTGACGAATCCACTTTTCTTCTTCGGCTAAGCGCTTATCAAATAGGGCGTTATGACGCTCCTCTTCCTCAAGCATTTTCTCTTTTTGTGCTAAATAAGCGGAATAATTGCCGGGAAAAGAGGTGAGATTACCGCGATCCAGTTCAACAATACGGGTCGCCAAACGCTCAACCAATGAACGGTCATGGGAAATAAATAACACGCCCCCACGGAACTCCATGATCTGCTTTTCCAGCCATTCGATGGTTTCGATATCCAAATGGTTGGTTGGCTCATCGAGCAATAATATATCGGGGGACTGAACCAATGCCGCGCCGAGCGCCGCACGACGGCGCCAACCGCCAGATAGCGCCGACATAAGCTGTTCGCCATCTAATTCTAGACGTTCCAACACCTGCACGATTTTCTGCTCAAGGTGCCAGCCGTCAACGAGTTCGATTTTATGTTGCAACCGTTCCAGTTCAGCCATATCCGTATCACTTTGGCTCATCGCCAAAGCTTCATAACGGTTCAGCAGATCAACGGTTTCAGCACAACCGGAAGCCACGACATCGCGCACCTTGCGTTCATCAGCGGCAGGTAGCATCTGCGACAGTTCCGCCACTCGAGCGCCGCCATCCTGCCAGATTTCACCATCATCAGTTGCTTGATGCCGTGCCAGCACTTTCAGCAGGGTCGATTTACCCGCGCCATTAATGCCCACTAAGGCAACCCGTTCGCCTTTATCCAGTTGAAAGTCGATATGATCGAGCAGTTGTTTATCGCCAAAGGCGACGGAGACCTTGTCCAGTCTGATCAGAGCCATGCTTAAATCCATCAAAAACGTTGGCCGCATATTCTACAGAAAAACCACTCGGCGGTGGTACGCAATCACAATATATTTACGCACACCCTCCGGTAGACGCCTGAGATAGCCGCTGAGAATGAAATTTCACCCCTTTAGACCATATTTTTCTCGAGTTTAGGTTCGCTTTGCCGCTATGATTGATATACATGCAACTACCGACAAAGATGGATGATGTCTTATAAAAACAGCAATACCTTACGCCCCCGTCTCGTTTGCAGTTTATTACTCTGCTTTTTTGTAGCGGGAACCGCGGTTGCAGATTCGTCTGAAGCATCACGACGTCTCTATCAAAAATCACTCAAACAGCTAAATAACGATAATCTGGATGAGTATTATCAACTTAAAGCACAGTTGACTCAGTACCCCCTGTATCCTTATCTGGAACAGCAGGAACTGACACATAATTTCGCAGCCGTTACACAGCACCATATCGATCTTTATGCCAAACAATATGCGGATGTACCGACGGTTTACCCGCTTGAGCAAAAATGGCTTAACTATCTGGCCACCCATAAACGCTGGAAAGACTATATCGTCGCCTATAAAGGTTCAACGGTCAGAAATGAGCTGTCTGAGTGCCACTACCGCAACGCTCTGCTACAAACAGGCCAAGCAAGTCTTGCAGTTAAAGGCATTGATACCCTCTGGAATGCAGGCCACTCGGTCTCTAGCGCCTGCGATTCAGTATTCAGCCATTGGATGAAGCAACACAACGCTCCAAGCAGTAAGCTCGCTTATCAACGTTTCTGGAAAGCAGCTGACAACAACAATATGAATTTGGCTGTTTATCTGCAACGTTATATTAAGGACGCTAAACAGAAGAAAGCCGTCGAACGCTTTCTCAGTGTCCGCAAAGACCCGGCCCTCATTACAGACCCCACTTATTTCCCCGGTGATACCGTGGCTAGCCGTATAACCTACCTATATGGTATTGATCGCCTTTCAAGAAAGAGCCCACAAGCAGCGACACAAGCTTGGTTTAAAGTTCGCTCAAGTCGATCTTTCAACCAAGATGAGCAGCAAAAGCTCAGCCGCACTTTGGCACGTCGCCTAGCGAACATTCCCGACAAACACACCGACGGTTTACTTAAACGATTAAACACCACCCAGGATGAAGAGATTCAGGAACGCCGTATCAAATTGGCACTGACGGATCTTAATTGGAATAAAGTACATCAACTGATCGACGAAATGCCCGCAGAGATGCAGCAGGATGAACGCTGGGTCTATTGGAAAACCCTATCTGCCAGCCATATCAAAGGGCTTCAGCCGGCCTACTCCGATGCGTTTGTAAAACTCAGCACCGAGCGCAGCTATTACGGTTTATTAGCCGCTCGCACGCTGCAAACCAGCTTCCGCTTGAACCCTCAGCAAGATAAAGTCGTTGAAAAAGCCGTACTGCAACAGGCAAGCGCACCAGCCATGCAACGTATGCACGAGCTTTACCAGTTAGACCAGCGCTACCTAGCCCGCCGTGAATGGAACCAATTCACTCGCCAGTACGATGCCGAGCAACTGCGCACCGCTGCCACAGTACTGCACCGCTGGGGCTGGCATAATATGGCGATTATTGGTGTCGCCAAAGCCAAATACTGGGATGATATCGCGCTGCGTTTCCCTATGCCCTATTCGGATACCTTTGCCACATTGGCTGGCAAGTTTAATATCGATACCAACTGGGCACGGGCAATTGCCCGACAAGAAAGCGCCTATCAGCCCCATGCGCGCTCTCGCGTAGGTGCTCGCGGTTTGATGCAGCTGATGCCCAAAACCGCGAAAATGACCGCTAAACATAACGACATTCCGTACAAGCAAGTCAGCGAGCTGTATCAGCCGAGTACCAATATTAACCTTGGTGTCGCGTATCTCGCCGAAATGCAGAAGAAGTTTAACAACAATCAGGTGTATGCCACCGCCGCCTACAACGCTGGCCCTAGCCGGGTCAACCGATGGCTAAAACAGCGGGGTGAATTACCGATTGATATCTGGATCGAAACGATTCCATTCACCGAAACCCGCCGTTATGTGATGAATGTCATGGCCTATCATGCGGTCTATCGAACGCTGGCCGGCAAGCCCACCCACCTGCCCGAAGGCCAAACCGCCTTTAGAGTCGCACTGCAAAGCTCAACCGGTGCCCATCAGGCGGAACAGCTGAGAGACTTTATCCGGCATAATACTCAGTAGGTTTTAACTCATTAACGGCAGATAGACCAAAATGCATGCAAGCGACCTAACGGATATCGGTGTTAACCTCACCGATAGCGCCTTTGACGCCGATCGAGAAGCTGTCATTGCTGATGCGGTGACTGCTGGCGTGGCGCGACTGCTCATTACAGGCACTAACGTTGATGACAGTGAACAGGCACTTAGCCTTTGTCAGCAACACCCCGGCCAACTGTTTTGCACCGCAGGGGTTCACCCCCACTACAGCAAAACCTTTACCAGCGAGGGGCGAGCAACCTTAACCGCGCTACTCAAACATCCCGAGGTCGTGGCGGTGGGTGAAACAGGATTGGATTTCAACCGTAATGCGTCACCGCCCGCACAACAGATCAACTCCTTTGAACAACATTTAGAGCTGGCCAGTGAAGCGGCGTTACCCCTGTTCCTCCATGAACGGGATGCCCATCAACAACAGCTCGAGATGCTCAGGCTGCATCACGACGACCTACATGGCGCCGTTGCTCATTGCTTTACCGGCAACCGAGAAGCACTATACAATTACCTCGATCTCGATCTGTATATCGGCATTACCGGCTGGATCTGTGACGAACGTAGAGGCCTTGAGCTACTCAACTTAGTCAAAGATATTCCAGCGGATCGTCTGCTGCTCGAAACGGATGCCCCTTACCTACTGCCGCGCAATCTCAAACCTAAGCCCAAAAGCCGTCGTAATTTGCCCGCCTATCTACCTCATATTCTCAATGAGGTGGCTAAAGCCAGAGGCGAAGACCCACAAGCATTGGCACAGCAAACACAACAGAACAATCAACGCTTATTCGGCTTCCGTTAGGCCTGGGTTTCAATCTGACGAATAAACTCGCCAACGCCTTCAGCATCGAAGGGCCAGCGTAGTTCAGCACCGCTGGCCTCATCGACGAGTACCGGAATCAACACACCATATTTTTCCATTAAGGCATCGTCGTAAGCAATATCTACTTCATCTAACAGATGTTGACTGGGATTAAGCTGAGCGATAAGTATGTCTGCGGCTTCATCACAAAGATGACAACCCTCACTGCTCATCAGCAGAAACTGACGCATAAGGTCTCCTAAGTGGCCTAAAAGACCTCATAATCGATAATGAACAAAACTCGTCTGATTATATAACAACATAAACTCTTTTTTGGGTTTTCCCCTGCCTATTGCATCGCCCTCAACAAAAGCGATAAAACCCTCGTCGACAAGTTCCGGTATGGGGCCGATAATGACATCAACATCTAGGCGCAATAGCCGCAGCACCGAACAACCGCAACATATTTTGGTTAGATTTCCATAGCGTCGCAGCGTAACTCCCCGAAGCGTCTAACTAAAGTAGTGCAATAGAAGCTTGCTGCGCCGCATCAAGTTGTCTATGCTCAATGACTCTGTTTAAACATTGTATTTAATATTGAGCTTCATACGACAGAACAGCAGGCAGTTATAACAATACACGGGTGTCGGCTCTCCTCAGACGTTTGCACCGATGACTAAGATAGGCTTCAGATAGAAGGCAGTTATATGGAAAACAACAGCAACATTCTCTCTAATCCACAAGAATTCATTAATTATCTGAATAAGGAAAGCAAGAAAGTTCTTGAGATGTATTCTCAGAATGGCAGTGACGACGTCTTTAAGAAGTTCACCCAGTCATGGACTGATCTGGCTGCTCGTTCTTTCGAAGACCCATCTGTCTGGGTGCGAGCTATCTCTGACTATCAGCAAGCGCAAATCAGCTTGTGGCAAAACATCCTAACCGGCAAAGCGGTAGACAAGCCAATCGCGGAACCGCTCAAGGGCGACCGCCGTTTCGCTGCCGAAGAGTGGAGCCAAAACCCTGTATTCTCTTATATCAAACAATCTTACCTGCTGACATCAGATCTGCTTAACCAGATGGCCTCTAAAGCGAACCTGAGTGAAACTGAGCAACGCAAGCTAGAGTTCTACACTCAGCAATATACCGATGCCATGTCTCCCACCAACTTCGCCCTGACCAATCCTGAAGTACTGCAACAAGCATTGGAAACCAAGGGGCAAAGCCTTGTTGATGGCCTGCAAAACCTGCTCGGCGATGTTGAGAAAGGCCGCATCACCATGACAGATGAATCCGCATTCACCTTGGGTGAAAATATAGCGACATCTGAAGGCGCGGTCGTTTTTGAGAACGAAATGCTGCAGCTGATTCAATACAAGCCAACCACTGATCAGGTATACAGCCGGCCAACGCTAATTATCCCTCCTTGCATTAATAAATTTTACATTCTCGACCTGCAAGAGCATAACTCCTACGTTAAGTACTGCCTCGAACAAGGCTTGAACGTATTCTTGGTCTCTTGGGTTAACCCAACCACTGAGCAGCGTGACCTTTCTTGGGATGATTACGTCGACAATGGCACCATAAAAGCCATTGACGCGGTGAAGAAAATCACCGACCAAGATAAAATCAACTGCGTCTCATGGTGTATCGGCGGTACTATCCTTGCCTCAACACTGGCGGTGATGGCTAAACGTAAAGATGAATCCGTTGCCTCTGCAACCTTCCTGACAACCCTGACTGACTTTACAGATCCAGGTGATCTAAGAGTGTTTATCGATGAACAGCAGGTTAAGCAATTAACCGATAAAGTCGATGAGCAAGGCCTACTTAACGGCCGCGACTTGGCCGCCTCTTTCAACATGCTTCGCTCTAATGACTTAATCTGGTCTTACGTCGTTAACAACTACCTGAAAGGTCAGAATCCAGCACCGTTCGATATTCTTTACTGGAACTCCGACTCCACCAACCTGCCTGCTAATATGTACAACTTCTATATCAATGAGATGTACATCAATAACAAGCTGGTAGAGCCCGGCGGCCTGACTATCTGCGGTGAGTCCATTGACCTACGTGATATCAAGATTCCAGTCTATTTCATGTCTGCTATCGACGATCATATCGCACCTTGGAAAGGGACCTTTAAAGGGACCGAACTGATGCAGGGTAAGGTCGAGTTTGTGCTGGGTGCCAGCGGCCACGTTGCCGGTGTTGTCAATCCAGCCTCTAAGAATCGTCGTAACTACTGGACCGGCGGTGAGCTAGGTCAGGGAGCCGATCACTGGCTTGAAACTGCCGAGCGCCAAGAAGGCAGCTGGTGGCCAAACTGGGCTAAATGGCTCAAGCCAAAATCTGGCAAAAAAGTTGACGCCCCTAAAGAGTACGGCAATAAAGAGTTACCAGCGATTGAACCGGCTCCGGGCCGTTACGTTACCGCTCGTATCGACTAGCAGACTCCGCAACCATCAGAAACCGGGGCCTGCGCCTCGGTTTTTTTATTTCCGTCACTTTAATAATTTGATCGCTATTGAAATACATACCGTTATGCTCTCTGCACGAGAGCCGAAATATTCTATCACTCGCCATTCCTATTCTAGTGGCAGAGCTATCGAAGGCCGCCATGGGCTTTGTCGATACGCTGATGGCGGCCCGATATAGCGCTGAAGACCTGGCCGCTGTGGCGTTGGGCTCGGGTATCTGGCTGCCGGTGCTGATTTCACTCAGCAGCGTATTGATGGCCGTTACCCCGATGGTGGCTAATCATGCAGGCAATCATCAACTACGCAGAACCCGCTTGATCTTTCATCAAGGGGTATTGATTGCGCTCTGTGTCAGTGTGCTAGCCTGGCTCATCTTACGCAATATGGCCCCCGTGTTAGAGATGATGCAGGTCAGCGGCAGCCTTAAAACCAAAACATTGGGCTACCTCGAAGCACTATCATGGGGCGTGCCCGGCATTATGCTGTATCAAGCCTGCCGTAGTTATTCTGAAGGACTCGGCAAGACTCAACCGCTAATGAAAATCGGCATTTTTGCGTTACTCTGTAATATCCCTCTGAACTACGTATTAATCTACGGTAAATTTGGCTTCCCAGAACTCGGCGGCGTCGGTTGCGGCTGGGCAACTACCATTGTGATGTGGATCATGGCGCTCAGTGGCGCTGCATATTTGCGCTATTCTCGCCACTTTCGCCACCTAAACCTTATTATTCGGCCGCGTTTTAAGGCCGTTTACTTCGCCAATATTCTTCGTATCGGCGTCCCCATCGGTTTTACCATGCTGATAGAAGTCAGTATGTTTTCCGTTATTGCCCTGCTAATTGCCCGCTTAGGCGAACAGGTTATTGCCGCCCATCAAATCACCCTTAGTTTTACCGGCATGGTGTTTATGATTCCTCTGAGTATCGCCATGGCCCTGACCATCAGAATCGGTCAGAATATCGGCCGCAAAGACTATCACGGCGCCCGAGTCACCGCGGCTAGCGGCTATATGATTGTGATTTTAACCTCCATCACGACCTGTACACTGATCGCTCTACTTTCAGTGCCGATCGCTCAGCTCTACACCCCCGACCATGACATTGTCACACTCGCCAGCAGCCTATTACTGATCGCCGCTATATTTCAAATACCCGATGCGATTCAAGTTGCCAGCGCCGGCTTGCTACGGGGTCATAAAGATACGGTCTATCCATTGTTGATTGTCTTTACCGCTTACTGGTTGATCGGACTACCGCTGGGATATACCCTCGGCCTGACGGATTTAATCACCCCCGCCTCTGGACCCAAAGGTTTCTGGCTAGGCATGATCGCCGGCTTAACCGTTGGCGCTATACTGTTATTACTCCGTTACCGACACATTAAACGACAATGCCATATACCCGCTGCTTCACCGCACTGAGCTTGATACTGGTACTACAGGGTTGCGATCAGCGCCCTGTTGAAACCATGCTGGAACGATACAGTAACCGGGTCTCCAACAGCCTCGACAGTGAGACACAGCTTGATCTCGACCACCCTTTAGCACTGCCGACCTATCCCCGCAGGCGTGAACGAATACGCCCAGTGACCGATCTGCGCCAAGGACTACTGGAAGTATTAAAGCTGCGTCACTGCCAACTGGTGCAACTGGTCGCCGAACGGAACAGCTCATTAGGCAAGGTAATGCCTCCTTCCCGGCAACTGGTCTATGAAATACGTTTTCTTAGTGGACTCAATCAGTGCCGCCAAACCCTGCAGCAAAACCATGCTGATAGCGGGCTAATCGAGACTATTGACGAAATTTACCAGATCAAACAGCAAAACATGGAAGCGGCGCTATGGAACGGGATCTTCACCAGCGAGGCGATGGAGCGAAACTTCTCCCACGCCGAACCGGCCCTACCGCTGACCGGCGAGGATGGCTTTAGCCAGAGCCGTCAAGCGCTGCAGCTATTCAACCGCATCGCCGCGCTCAACCCCATTATGCAAACGCCATTAACTTGGCGTGAGCCGGATTACCTAGATCAACTAGAACCCCATTATCAGGCACTATCAACTCTGCGCTATGGCAGTCGCTGGTTACGCTCGATCGTTTTAATCACTGAAACTTTAGAACATACCGCCGATGTGATTGAACAGCGCCTTGCTAAACGCCCCTTGTGCTATAACAACCAAGCCAACCCTACAGCCCTGATTGTCAAAAATGTATTCAATAAATATTATGCCGCTGAACTACAGCCCTATATGGCCAAAATACATAACCAAGGCCGTGAGTGGCTCGACCTTAATCAACAACTGCTGCAACACTTCCAGCATATTCCTAAATCGATGCAGCAATATCAGCGCTTGATGCTTACACCTGAATCACCACTATGGCAGCGCTATACTCAAGCGAGAAATCGACACACAGAGGCATGGCAAGGCTTGCTAACACAATGTAATCTCATGCCAAACGGATCATAATCAGCCCAGCAACATTTTGAGTAAATAATACAGGTGTTCTGCGCCTGACTATGAAACAATAAAGTTATTGTTAATTATCAATGGTTCGCCGTGTCCAGAGCAGCTCAACATAGCCCACGAAAATCGTTAACAGGCACGTTTATAACGCGCCTGGGCTTCTTGTTAATGCTATTCCTGTTATCACTCGCCTATACCATCACCGCGGCCCCCGGCTTCAGCGTTATCATGTCCGACGCCCAGATTGATAAACTGGGTCAAAAATACGGAGAGATGGCTAAACGACGTTTACGTAGCTGGCAAAACCTAATGACAGAAATTAAAGACTTTGATGATGATGAGAAGCTCCATCGGGTAAACCGCTTTTTCAATCAGTTAACCTTTGTTGATGATCTAACACACTGGCATAAGTCGGATTACTGGGCCAGCCCAGTGGAATTTTTAATCACCAGCGGCGGTGACTGTGAAGACTTCTCGATCGCCAAGTACTACACCCTGAGACAGGTCGGCGTACCGATTGAAAAACTCAGCATCGCCTATGTAAAAGCCCTTAAGCTGAATCAGGCACACATGGTGCTAACCTATTACAGCACTCCCAAATCAACCCCGCTCATTCTCGACAATCTGATCCCGGAAATAAAACCGGCCAACCGTCGACCTGATCTACAGCACGTCTATAGCTTCAACGGTGATAATCTATGGTTATCAAAAAAAGGCCGTCGCAGTACACTAGTCGGTACCTCTGATCAGTTAAAGCCTTGGGTACAATTACAATCACGAATGGAGAATCAGGGTTTTTAGCCTGATAACAGCACAGATGAGGAATCAAACATGTCAATCGTAAATCAGTTAATGGCAGCAGTGCTCGCCGTACTGATCGGATTAGCGGCAGGCTCAGTCTATCTGATGTCAGACAGCTCCAAGACGATGCTGATACATCAATTGGAGTCCCATGGTCAGGACACCGCCACCCATTTAGGACTCTATCTGGCCCCCTATATTGCCGATCATGATAAAGCCGCCATTGAAACCACCGTCAATGCTATCTTTGATAGTGGCTTTTATCAGCAGATTCGCGTGGTCGATGCCGACGATGTGCCGCTGTTTATCAAAACCACCGATGCCCAGATAAGTGACAGCGTTCCCGACTGGTTTATTGATCTTATTGAAATCACACCGCCAGAAATGACCCGTGAAATCACCCATCAATGGCAAAAAGCCGGCACTATTTTTGTTCAAAGCCGAGCCGGTTATGCCTATGAGCAACTCTGGCGCGGAACGGAGCAGACCTTTATCTGGTTTGTTATCCTCTCGCTACTCTGCCTGTTTTTTATCAGCCTGCTGATGCGCTATATTCTCAATCCATTGAAAGGTGTTGAAGATCAAGCAACAGCCCTATCACAACAAAAATATATTGAACAAGCCCATATCCCTCGTACCCGTGAGCTAAAACAGGTGGTGCTGGCGATGAACATGATGGTGCGGCGTGTGCGCACAATGTTTAATGAGCAGGCCAAGTACATCGAAGAGATCCGCCGTACCGCTTATCAAGACGATTTGACCGGCCTAACCAACCACCGCGCCACCATGACTCAGCTTAACGAGCGTATCGACTATCGCAACGATTATGGCCCCGGTAGCCTTATACACCTGCATATAGCCGACCTACAAAAGCTAAACACCGAGTTAGGGGTAGAGAAAGCCAATAACTTTATCCGCGCCTGCGCCTCGCAATTGAAAGAGATCAGTTTACTGACAGAAGCACCGATCCTCGGCCGTATCGGTGGTTCTGAGTTCGTCCTGCTGACCCATATAACTGATCCAGACCAACTGTCCCGCGAGCTCAATAAGCTAGCCGAGATTCTGCAGGACAGTTATCAGCAACTCAGCCACACCCAGCAAGAAAAGGTCATCTTTATTGGCGCCACCGCCTATAACGAACAGGGTAGTTCAGAACAATTATTAGTTAACGCGAAACTGGCGGCCGAACAAGCCAAAAGTGATAATACAACCATCTGCTGTAAAGGCATTGGCAACCCTGAATTGCAGAGTAGCTGGCATGAACACGTCAGTCAGAAAATCATCAGCGGCGATATCTTTTTACAATCGCAGCCCGTTAAACAGCTATCAGCATCCCAGGAGATCGTTCACCGCGAGGTCTATGCCCGCATCCTTAATCAGGACAATAAGCCCTGTATCGCAGGTGAATTTATTAGTGTTGTGAAGCAGCTTAGCCTGATGACCGCGCTGGATAAATCAGTATTAAGATCCATTTTAGCGCGACTGAAACAAAGCGCAGACAATCAATTTGCGGTCAACCTAAGCAATGACTCGATCAAAGATACCGCCTTTTGTGGCTGGCTGATTTATAAAACCACGAAACTCGCTAACCCGCACAACCTATCGGTTGAGGTCAATGAAACTTCGGTATTGAATAATATTGATCAGGTAACCCTATTCCGCGATCAATTGCGCCAAACTGGGGCGCTGTTTGGGGTCGATAACTTCGGTATCAACCCGGCCGGCTTTAGCTACCTTTATACGGTTCAGCCCGACTATATTAAAATCGATGGTTCATTGATTAGAGAACTCGACAGCAATGATGAAGACCGCTTCTTTGTCAGGAGCTTAGTCACCGTTGCCCACAGCCTCGATATCAAGGTTTATGTGGAACACGCTGAACGGGAAACGCAGCTCAGCGCCCTGCAACAACTCGAAGTGGATGGTTCTCAAGGCTGGGTACACGGCATCCCAGAACGCTTATAAAACAGCCATCCGACAGCCACCTATAAAAAAACCGCCTTCTGGCGGTTTTTTTGTGCTGCGATTTAAGCCTGCGATTAACCGCGCTTGGTTAACAGCATCTCAAGTTTATTGTTAAGGCGGTCTTCCTTCTCCTTAACTTTCTGCTTAGCTTGCTCTTCTTGGCGTTTTTGCTGACGCAGCTTATTGATCTCTTTCAACTGCTGTTTGGCGTGCTCTGCCTCAGACTCAGTCACTGCACCGGCAGGTTGACCATCAAGCCCGATACGATCAGCGCCCTCTTTCAGACTGCGAAAGTAATAAGGTGAGCGAACGTAGGAGGCCAAAGCCCGCTTAATTTTATTCTTTGCTAACTTCTCATCAGCAATCAGATCTTCCTGAATCCCGATTTTCAATGGCCGCATACTTTCCCGATTGAAAACCTCAGGGTAGGCATCGCACAACAGTTGCAAAGCCGCTTGATTAGCTGCTCGGTTTTTTGAACGAGTACGGCTTTTAGTTTTATCCGTAGTCTCTGTTGCCGTAGTATCTGTTGCTGTCACAGTAAGTTTCTCTCAACCATTTATCTATAGGCCAATTAACTCGGCCAGTTATAAAAATCAGTGCCTGATCCTAAAACAGGGCTACTCCCCTTTGCGGATCAGATAAAAATATTGATCATCTTCTGCTTTCTGGTCGATCAACTCGTGCCCCAGAAAGGTACAAAATTTTGGTACGTCACGCTGTGTTGATGGATCCGTTGCCGTTAATTGCAACACTTCACCAATCGCCATTTCGCGCACTTTATTGTGCAATAGCATTACCGGTTCCGGACAGAACAGGCCGGTTGCATCCATTACCTGATCCGCTTTAACTTCAACCATCAACTCCACCTCGAATACATCAGGAGCCATATTGTCGCAAATTCGGCGGTATAGAAAAACCCATCTTTTGATTAGATCCTCTTTTAGCGGCAATAACAGTGCTATTATATTGAAATAAATAAGAATAATTTTGTTCCGCTACAGGAGAGCCAGCATGATCAGAGTACTAATAGAACGCCATATTGCCGCCGACCTAGAAGAACATTACGAAAAAGCGGCCCGCAACACACTGCAAATGGCCATGCAAGCACATGGATTTATCTCCGGTGAATCATTAAAAAATAGCGCTAATCCCAATCATCGGGTCGTCATGGCAAGCTTTCGCACCGTTCTCGATTGGCAGCATTGGTATGCATCTGATGCGCGCAAGCAAATGATGGAAGCGATCATGCCAATGCTCGAGACCGATGAAAAAATCACCGTACTCGAGCATTGAGTCCCGACAAGAGAGTTTTATTAAGTCTCGCTATCCAGAGGTTAACCTAACGCGATGAGTAACCGTTCATTCGGTTACCCGTGATAGTTGAGCAACCTAACATGCACGGTAATCTCTTCACGGTCATGATAAAGATGCTTAGCAGCCATACTAAAATCGATGCCCGCATCATTCAGCGTGGTCTGTAGATAGTCGAGACAGCTCTTCACTTCCGGATAACGCTGCTTCATCGGTAGTTTAAGGTTAAACACCGTTTCACGACACCAGCCTTCTTGCAACCACTGAGTCATCAATTTGATAACACGAGTCGGCTTATCAACAATATCACACACCATCCAATCGAACGTTTTCTGCGGCTGATAGGCAAAGGCATCTTCCGTGAGGTGTGTCACCTGGCCAGTATCCATTAGGGATTCCGCCATAGGCCCGTTATCGATAGCGGTAACAAACATATTTTGCTTAACCAACTGCCAGGTCCAGCCGCCGGGAGCCGCACCTAAATCCGCCGCCCGCTTGCCGCTGCTAATATATTGATGCCACTGCTTCTCTGGGATAAACCAGTGCCAAGCCTCTTCCAACTTAAGCGTTGAACGGCTTGGTGCTTGTTGCGGAAACTTCAAGCGCATGATGCCCATCGGCCAAGGGGCTGAATTTGCGACCGGCGCATAACCAATATAAAAACAGCTACCCGAGAGCGCAAAGATATGCAATCGATCACTCGCCTGTCGCTGTAACACACCCTGTTTACGTAATACCTGACTAAAGGCGGAACCAAAGCTATTACAGAAGCGCTGCATCTCGCGACCTTCAGTGGTATCGGCAGGCTCAACCCAGAGTTCACTACACGGCGGTAGCTTTTGCACATGGGGCATCAATGACACGACCCTATCCTGGGTATCAACGCCCTCAAGCAACGGTAGGCAGGCGATCCATTGACGGGAGAAAATCAGATCATGAAAGTTCAGTTGTTCAAGAGCGAGGCTCGCACCATCAGGCTGATGGCTGACAAACAACGCATAACCGCTATTCTCTTCCAGCTTACAATAGCCATAGATCCCCTGTTGCTCACACAATTCACGCACCTCGGCAGCGCACTCTTTTTCAAAGCCGGGACGACAATAGAGCAAAAGGTGATTCATAGGGCAGTACCTCGCTGATAAGCATTGATAGTTTTGAGTGTGGATTCTACTGCATCCGCTAGGTGTTCGTCCTGTGTAATACCCGACATTTTTCGAGGTTTCAGATCATGATCGCCATCTTCCAGCCAATGAAGCGTCACCGCATCGGCTAAAGGATAGCTATCAACCAATGCCGGCTTGCCCATGCTATCGCGGGTTCCTTGAAAAATATGGATCGGTTTAACCACATGTTGTAAATGTTCAATGCGCGGTGCATCCTGCTTACCTGGGGCGTAAAAGGGATAGCCATAGACAAAACAGCCCGCTACCGCTGGATGCGCCGCCAGCATCGTGGCCATTCGCCCACCCATCGATTTGCCCGCTAACCACAGCGGCTGACCAGCCTCACTATACTGTTCAATTAAGGCAGAAAAGTACTCCAGCAATTTTGGCTGACGATCCGGTGGACGCTTTTTACCATCCAGTCGTCGCTTCTGCATATAGGGGAATTCAAACCTAACCACCTCAACACCGCCGGCGGCAATGGCTGCCGCCATATGATTCATAAATGGGCTATCCATGGGCGCACCCGCTCCATGAGCGAGTAATACACGCCCTTTTTCAGCACAACCGTCTATCAGCATTCTTACCTCCATGGCCAAAAATCCGTCGATTATGCCTCAAATTCCACTTGATCCACATCAAGTAAAGCCAAACTAGTAACTTTTGATACTGGCTTGATATAGATCAATTTACGCCAAAAGCCGCGTAAAACCACACAAACAGGACTATCAATAAAAAAACGAATATTAAAATTAATATTTAATATCAACTACTTAAAAGATAAATTCCTTTCCCTATTAGAGTCCGAAAATTAGCATTTCCTTATTTTGCACTGCGGCACTATGTCGCAACTAATACCGTTGACGCATTGAAATGTGGCCGCTGTTTCAACATAATAGCCAGCGGAAATTTACTATTTCTAAACCTTTCTAATAGCTTGTTGATGAGAGCCTGATATGAGCACAGCAGCTGAACACCCAACCTACAATTACAAGGTGGTGCGTCAATTCGCCATCATGACAGTGGTATGGGGAATCGTCGGAATGGCCGTGGGTGTGCTAATCGCATCCCAGTTAGTATGGCCTGCACTAAACTTTGATACAGCTTGGTTAAGCTTTGGACGTCTTCGTCCGTTGCATACCAATGCCGTTATCTTTGCATTCGGAGGCTGCGCATTGTTCGCAACCTCTTACTACGTCGTACAACGTACGAGTCAAACGCGCCTGATCTCTGATAAATTGGCGGCCTTCACCTTCTGGGGTTGGCAGTTAGTTATCGTGAGCGCAGCCATTACTCTGCCACTGGGTCTGACCTCTTCTAAAGAGTATGCAGAACTTGAATGGCCGATCGACCTACTGATCACAATCGTATGGGTTGCCTATGCTATCGTGTTCCTCGGTACGGTGAAGATGCGTAAAACATCACACATCTACGTGGGTAACTGGTTCTACATGGGCTTCATCCTGACCGTTGCAGTACTGCACATCGTTAACAGCGCAGCAATGCCTGTAACGCTGTTCAAATCCTATTCGGTTTATCCGGGTGCGGTTGATGCGATGGTACAGTGGTGGTACGGCCACAATGCGGTAGGCTTCTTCCTTACGGCTGGTTTCTTGGGCATGATGTACTACTTCGTTCCGAAGCAGTCTGGACGTCCAATTTACTCTTACCGTCTGTCTGTTGTTCACTTCTGGGCTCTGATCGCAACCTATATGTGGGCGGGTGGTCACCACTTGCACTACACCTCACTGCCTGACTTCGCTCAGACACTGGGTATGGTTATGTCTCTGATTCTGTTGGCACCATCTTGGGGTGGTATGATCAACGGTATGATGACCCTGTCAGGTGCATGGCACAAACTGCGTACCGACCCTATCCTGCGCTTCTTGGTTGTTTCTCTGTCGTTCTACGGCATGTCAACCTTCGAAGGCCCTATGATGGCGATCAAAACCGTCAACGCACTCTCCCACTATACTGACTGGACTATCGGTCACGTACATGCGGGTGCACTGGGTTGGGTAGCGATGATCTCTATCGGTTCTGTTTATCACATGATTCCTAAGCTCTGGGGTAAAACTCAGATGGCCAGTGTTGCGTTGATTAACACACACTTCTGGCTGGCGACTATCGGTACTGTACTGTACATCTGTGCGATGTGGGTTAACGGTATTCTGCAGGGCTTGATGTGGCGTGCGGTTAACGAAGATGGCACTCTGACTTACAGCTTCGTAGAAGCACTTGAAGCAAGTCACCCAGGCTATCTGGTACGCGCACTGGGCGGGGCTTTCTTCCTGACCGGTATGATCCTGATGGCATACAACGTATGGCAAACTGTTCGTAAAGACAGCACAGCACCCGTTGCTGATGCGTCTGCGCAAACAGCTTAAGGATCAGAGGAGTACATACAATGATCAAACATGAAACGATTGAAAAGAACATTGGCCTGATGATCCTGCTGATTATCCTGGTAATCAGTGGCGGTGGTCTTGCTGAAATCGTACCTCTGTTCTTCACCAATGCAACGACTAAGCCGATCGAAGGTCTGCGGACATATACACCGTTAGAACTCGAAGGACGGGACATCTTTATCCGTGAGGGCTGTACAGTATGTCACTCTCAACAGATTCGTCCTTTCCGTGCTGAGACTGAGCGTTATGGTCACTACTCAACCGCTAATGAAGGCGTATGGGAACATCCGTTCCTGTGGGGCTCTAAGCGTACCGGTCCAGATTTGGCGCGTGTCGGTGGTCGTTACAGTGATGACTGGCATCGTGCCCATCTCTATAACCCACGTGATGTAGTACCCGAATCCAAAATGCCCTCTTACCCATGGTTGTTTGAAAACAAACTGTCTGGTGAAGATACGGCTGCCAAAATGCGTGTCCTAGCAAAACTGGGTGTTCCATACACCGAAGAAGACGCTAGCAAAGCGCGTGAGCAAGTAGAAGGCAAGGCTGAAATTGATGCCGTGATCGCCTACCTGCAGGCACTGGGTAAACTCCACTCTCAATATACCAACAAGCGGTAACTCGAGTGAGCTACGAAGTTTATGGTCCATATCTGCCTCTATTGATGCTGATTACGTTTATCGGTTTATTTATCTGGGTGTTATTACCCGGTAACCGCAAACGTTTTGATGAAGCATCACAACTGCCATTCGCTGACGAGGAGCAAGATTCTCCCAGCGAAAGCTCTAAAAGCGCCGATATAGCCAATAACGGGAGAAATGAAAAATGAGTCCTTTTTGGAACGCATGGGTATGGACAATTACCCTAGTAGTAATTCTGGGTTGTACCTGGTTGCTGCTTGCCACGCGTAGAAGCGAGCCTCATAAGGAAGCGACAGAGGAAACTCTGGGACACACCTTTGATGGTATCGAAGAGTATGACAATCCGCTGCCAAGCTGGTGGTTTCAGATGTTTGTTGGAACCGTTATCTTCGCTGTTGCATACCTTGCCCTGTACGGCATGGCTAACGTGAAAGGTTTTTACGGCTGGTCATCTGTGGGTCAGTATGAAGAAGAGATGGCACACGCTGAAGAGGTTTACCGACCTGTTTTTGCTAAATATGCCGCTATGTCAATTGATGACCTTCAGGCTCAGCCTGACGGTCTGAAAATCGGCCAGCGCATGTTTGCCAACAACTGTTCAGTTTGTCATGGCGCGACAGGTGCCGGTGCACACGGCTTCCCTAACCTGACGGATAATGATTGGTTGTATGGCGGCGCACCTGCCACCATCAAACAGACTATCTCTGAAGGTCGTCAAGGCGCGATGCCTGCTTGGGGCCCTGTCCTAGGTGAAGAAGGTGTACGTGATGTGACTAGCTATGTACTGTCACTGAGCGGTGTTGAGCATGATGCTGATATGGCTGCTCGCGGCCAGCAACAGTTCCAGGCTTTATGTACAGCTTGTCACGGAGCTGACGGTAAAGGTACCCAAGCACTGGGTGCTCCAAACCTGACCGATAACACTTGGTTGTATGGCAACTCTTTCGAGCAGATCAGCCACACAATTCGTACCGGTCGTGGTGGTGTTATGCCAGCACACAAAGCACTGTTAAGCGATGATAAGATTCAACTTATCGCTGCTTATGTGTACAGCCTGTCTAACAAGTAAGGCTTAGATCAATAAAAAGGCGATATGATGCAAATCATATCGCCTTTTTTTGTGCTGCAGCTTAACTGCAGTCTTAAACCGCGTATAATATTCGAATTCACTAATACACCACCTCAACATAGAGGAGGATATTAGTGTTGGTATTTCGACTACTTGATGGTGAGGAATGGTATGAATCAAATACCAGTTAAGGATGTAACGCCAAAGCACGCCAAAGGTGACGCAAAGGGTGACCTGTACGCCAAACGTGCGCATATCTACGTAAAGTACTACAAAGGGTTCTTTAAAAACTTAAGAACGATCTCCGGCATTCTCATGCTGGTTATGTTTTACAGCTTCTCTTGGATTCAATGGGATGGTCACCAAGCTATCTTATTCGATCTACCGAGCCGCCAATTTCATGTCTTTGCTTTCACATTCTGGCCCCAGGATTTCATGTTGCTCTCCTGGTTGCTGATTATTCTCGCTTTTACACTGTTCTTTGTTACCGTATTTGCAGGACGACTTTGGTGCGGCTATGCCTGCCCACAATTTGTATGGACCTGGTTCTTCATCTGGGCTGAACGTGTCACCGAAGGTGATCGCAACCAGAGAATGCGCCTTGATAAAAACGGCTGGAGCGGCGAAAAATTTGCCCGTAAAGCCGCTAAGCATACGTTATGGCTTGTGATTGCGGCCGCATCGGCCATCGCCTTTGTCGGTTATTTCACCCCTATTCGGGAGCTACTACCGTCTGTTTTTTCTTGGGATCTCGGCCCTTGGGAAACCTGGTGGATCGGTTTCCTAACCGTAGCCACTTACGCCAATGCGGGCTGGATGCGTGAACAGGTGTGCATTTACATGTGTCCTTACGCACGCTTCCAGAGCGTTATGTTTGATGCCGATACACTGGTTATCTCTTACGATGAAAAACGGGGTGAAAATCGCGGTAAACGTAAGAAAAATGCTGATTATAAAGCAGAAGGTTTAGGCGACTGTATCGATTGTGATAACTGCGTGCACGTCTGCCCTGTCGGTATCGATATCCGTAACGGCCTGCAATATGAGTGTGTTGCCTGTGGCGCCTGCGTTGACGCCTGTGATGACATCATGGACCGTATGGGCTATGAACGTGGTCTGGTGCGCTACACCACCGAACATGCCTTGGAAGGTGGCGAAACACATATCCTCCGTCCGCGCCTGATCGGTTACTTCATTGCCATCTGCGCAATGTTTATCGCCTTTAGCTATACCCTTTACAGCCGGGTACCGCTCGAAGTCGATATCATCCGTGACCGCGGTCAACTCTATGTTCAAGCGTCCAATGGTATGATCGAGAACGTTTATACGCTCAAACTGGCGAACAAGTCGCAGGTTGATCATCGTTTCACCATTGACGTGACCGGTGTCGAAGGCATCACCATGGCAGGTGAGCGTGAAGTGTTGATTCGTTCCGGTGAGCTACTGGATCATCCTATCAGCCTACAGGCCGATCCGCGCTTCCTTGAGCGTCCGAACTACGACATTATGTTCCGTGTTCAGGCATTGGATGACACGAGCATTCTAGTGGAAGAGGAAAACCGCTTTATTGGTCCGGTTAAGCGTTAAGCTAAACCTACCCTCCTCCATTTGACTGAGTTAGAATAGCTGCCGGATTTGCTTCCGAGCAGCTATTTCTTTTTAAGGAAACATATGACTGATCAAGATATCGGCCCTTGGTATAAACAACCTTGGCTATGGTTTATTCTGGCTCCCCTTATCGCCACTGTGCTTTATTCCACTGTCTACATTACTGCGTCGGTTGTGACCAATGATGGCGTCGTGCTTGAGGAATACACCAAGCAAGCGAAATCATTTCACGAAGACAACCGTCTGGAAGAGGTTGCTGATTCATTGGGCCTTGCAGGCACGCTACGTTTTGACACCATGACCGGTGATATAAACCTTGAGCTAAACAGTGCTACCGGCGAAACACTACCAACACAATTAAAACTGATTATTGGCCACCCAACTAAAGCCAGCCTTGATATTAGCGTTGAGCTAAATGAACTCAAGCCCGGTTATTACGGCGGCGAACTAGAAAATGTTCTCAAAGGCAACAAAAAACTCATTATCAGCCCACTCGATAAACAGTGGCAGTTGATCAATGAAGCGACACCGCCTTACGATCAGCAAAGTTTCACCTTTGGTAACCAGTAATCCACGATGAATGCCCCTGAAGGTAATCTGCACACCCATCAAAGCTGTTTCCATTGCGGGCTTGATATCCCCTCTGGTAGCCAATTTTTTACCACGATTGGCGGACAGCCGCGACAGATGTGTTGTCCAGGTTGCCAAGCGGTAGCTCAGGTTATCGCCGACGGGGGGCTGGAAAACTACTACAAACATCGCACCAACGAAGCCTCTTCACCAGACTCACTCAACGCCACAGAACAGCTGAGGGCGGAGTTCGAACTCTATGACCACCCTAGTGTACAAAAGCATTTTGTCGCTGAACTCCCTGATGGCAATAAGCAAGCGACCCTGGTTATCGAGGGTATCACCTGCGCGGCTTGCGTCTGGTTACTTGAGCATCATATTAGTTCTTTGGACGGCGTTACGCTGGCCAGTGTTAACCTGACCAACCATCGTGCCCGAGTACAATGGGACGATGCGCAGATCAAATTGAGTGATATATTTCTCGCGATGCACAGTATTGGCTATCAAGGCCACCCCTATCATCCCGATAAAGAAGAACAGCTGCTAGAACAAGAGACTAAACGAGCGATGCGTCGCCTAGGCATCGCCGGGGTCTTCACTATGCAGATCATGATGATGGCCGTCGCACTCTACACCGGTGCCGGTGCTAGCCTTGAAAGCGATTATGAAAACTTTATCCGCTGGGCGAGCCTCGTGCTCGCCACACCGGTCATTTTCTATGCCGCCAAACCGTTCTTTCAGGCTGCCCTGCGCGACCTTCGTACCCGCCATCTGACCATGGATCTACCGGTGTCCATCGCTATTGGTGGTGCTTATGCCGCCAGTATCTGGGCCACCGTAACCGCTAGTGGCGAAGTGTATTACGACTCTGTCAGTATGTTTACCTTCTTCCTGCTGATCGGCCGCTTCCTCGAGATGAAAGCTCGCCACCGTACCGGCAAAGCAGGCAATGCACTACTCAATTTACTGCCCGCCAGTGCCATTCTATGCACTGATGAAGGCGAAGCAATTGTTGCCGCCAACGAGCTACAACAGGGCGACCGTATTCTTGTTAAACCCGGCCACACCATCCCCGCCGATGGTAATATTGTTCAAGGCAGTAGCAGCATCGATGAATCGGCCCTCACCGGGGAATACCTTCCCATCACTAAACGTAAAGGCGATAGTGTTGTCGGCGGCACCATTAATGTTGAAAACCCCATTCATGTTGAAGTCACCCAGGTCGGCGCCAGCTCGCAGCTGTCAGCGATTGTGCGCTTACTTGAACGCGCCCATGAGGAAAAACCCAAAGTTGCCCAACTGGCGGATAAAGTCTCCGGCTATTTTGTTAGCGCTGTTCTGCTGATTGCCGCAACTGTCGGCCTGTACTGGTGGCAAGTCAACCCCAGTCACGCTTTCTGGGTAACCCTGTCGGTACTGGTGGTCACGTGCCCCTGCGCCCTGTCCTTGGCGACCCCAACGGCACTGACCGCAGCAACCGGCACCCTTCGCCAACACGGACTGCTAATTACCCGCGGCCATGTGCTAGAGAGCTTAGCGAAAGCCACTCATATCGTCTTTGATAAAACCGGCACCTTAACCGAAGGTAATCTGTCGATACAGCAGAGCCAAATACTGGCAGATTTGACCCCGCAGCAATGTCTTGAGATCGCAGCATCACTGGAAGCCCACTCCGAACACCCGATCGCAAGAGCTTTTCACAAGGCCACCCAGCTAACCTCCATATCGGCCGCTGAACAACTCACCAACCATGTCGGCTTGGGTCTCGAGGGGAGCATTAATGGCCAGCGCTTTTTTATCGGTAAGCCGCAATTTGCCAGCCAAGCCTGTGGTCAATCCCTGAGTTTCGATGATGCACCGGATAACCACTGCCAATGGTTACTACTGGCCAATGATGATCAACCGTTGGCGTGGTTTGGTTTAACCGACCCCGCCCGCAAACAAGCCGCGACGATGGTGCAACAACTAAAACAAATGGGGCTTGAAGTGCAGATGCTTACCGGTGACAGTTCTGCTGCCGTGGGCCATATTGCACAACAGCTCAAGATCGACAAAGTAGTCTCCGGCGTTAGCCCTGCACAGAAGCTACAGCATATCCAACAACTGCAAGATAACGGCGCACAGTTGGTGATGGTCGGTGATGGCATTAATGATATCCCGGTGCTGGCCGGCGCACAGACCTCCATCGCCATGGGCTCGGCTACCGATTTGGCCAAAACCAATGCGGACGCGGTGTTAATGTCCGGTGAACTGATGCGCTTATCTCAGGCTCTACGATTGGCTCGACGCACCCGTAGCAACATTCGCCAAAATCTGAGCTGGGCACTGTTTTATAACCTGATCGCTCTACCCCTTGCTGCAGCCGGCATGATCGCCCCGTGGATGGCGGCAATCGGCATGTCAGTAAGTTCGTTAGTGGTGGTCGGCAACGCCCTAAGGCTGACTAAACTTGGCCGCCCCGATCGGGTAGAATAGTCACAACAATCTGAGTGAAGCACTGCTATGTCAATTATCTACCTGCTTATTCCTATCGCTATCATGCTGGCGGGTATCGCTATATGGGGTTTTTTCTGGTCAGTTAACAGCGGTCAGTTAGACGACCTTGAATCCCCGGCTCACAGCATTCTCTATGACGATGATGAACATCTCATTCCGGACGAAGCCAAGCCCAAGCAACCTAAGCCTGCCGACAAAACGCAATGACCGAACCCGTAACGGCTCTTACGGCCCTCCTGCTCGGCTTACTCGGTAGCGCCCACTGCTTAGGCATGTGCGGCGGCATCTCTAGTGCCGTATCCATGGGGATCGACAAAAAAAACCAACGCCCGCTGTTGCTGCTACTCGGATTCAATCTGGGGCGAATCTCCAGTTACACCGTGGCCGGCGCACTCCTTGGTAGTCTCGGCTGGCTTATCAGTTCCCCGGACGTGTTTATCGTGCTACGCACATTAGCGGGCCTGATTCTGATATTAATGGGCCTCTATGTAGCACAGATCTGGCGCGGCTTAGCCTATCTGGAAAAACAGGGCAACCACCTCTGGCGACATATTCAACCCCTCAGCCGAAAACTCTTACCCGTAAGCAATCCCTTACAGGCTCTAGCACTGGGTGCACTTTGGGGTTGGTTACCTTGCGGGTTGGTCTACAGCACCTTAATCTGGAGCGCCACGGCCGGCGACTGGAAAGTCTCCGCGATGATGATGGCCTGCTTTGGTTTAGGCACGGTACCCGCTATGCTCGCTACCGGTTTACTCGCCAATCAAGTGCAAGCCTTACTTAAAAACAAAAAAGCACAAACCATTGCTGGATTGCTAATTATCCTGTTTGGGCTATATACCATTCCTTGGCCGGGGCTTGGCGTGAACCTTTATTGATTGATATCAATACGGGTTGGGGAAAAATCCTTATAATCGCCTCCCTTTGCAGTAAGAGTGAGAAATGTTGTGAACCAGAACAACCTGATTAAATGGGATCTCGATCTGATCCGCCGTTATGACCTGTCCGGCCCTCGCTACACCTCTTACCCTACTGCAATTCAGTTCGACCCTGAGTTATCGGCGGTAGATCTGGTTAACACGGGCCAACAAACCGCCGATAAGACAGCACCGTTATCGCTCTATGTGCACATTCCATTCTGTGCGCATGTTTGTTATTACTGCGCCTGTAATAAGGTCATCACCCGTAATCGAAAAAAAGCTCAGCCCTATCTCGATACCTTATATCAAGAGATGACCCAGTTATCTCAATGGTATTCTGATGCTCGTACGGTTGAACAGCTACATCTTGGCGGCGGCACACCCACTTTTATCAGCAATCAGCAGATGATTGAGCTGATGCAAAAGCTCAGAGAAAATTTCACCCTGCTAGATGATGATTCCGGTGATTACTCCATCGAGATTGATCCCCGCGAAGTGGATCATGAGATGCTTAAAGTGCTCCGAGAGATCGGTTTTAACCGGGTCAGCTTTGGTGTACAAGATATTGAGCTAAAAGTGCAGCAGGCGGTTAACCGGGTACAACCGGTTGAAGAGATCGCCGATGTACTCCATGAAGCCCGTCGTCTCGGCTTCCGCTCCATCAATATCGATCTGATCTACGGCCTGCCACACCAGACACTGGCCAGCTTCACCAAGACACTGGACACCATTATTGAGTTGAGCCCTGACCGACTATCCGTGTTTAACTATGCCCATATGCCGGATCGCTTCCGTTCTCAGAGCCATATCAAAGCCGAAGATCTGCCTAGTCCCGAAACTAAACTGGCGATTCTAGAAACCACCATCAGCAAGCTGATGAGTGCTGGCTATGTTTATATCGGCATGGATCACTTTGCTAAACCTGATGACGAACTCGCCTTAGCACAACAAAACGGTAAACTTCATCGTAACTTCCAAGGGTATACCACCCACAGCGATTGCGACCTAGTGGCGATGGGTGTGTCATCGATCAGTCAGATCGGTGATGTGTATTATCAAAATGAACATGATATGAGTGCTTATAGCAGCGCCGTCGAAGCCCGTACAAACGCGATTAAACGGGGTGTCACACTTAGCACCGATGATCGCATTAGACGAGCTGTGATCACCCAACTTATCTGTCATTTCCAGCTCGATATGGCCGCTATCGACGCGCAATTTGATATCAACTTCGCCGATTATTTCGCCGAGGAACTGCAGGAATTGCAAAAGTTCACCGGCGATGGCTTAGTCGTCCTCGGTGATAAGCGTATCGATGTTACCCCTGCCGGACGCTTACTTATCCGCCGCATCTGCATGGCCTTTGATGCTTACATTCCTAAGCAGGAAGCAACCAAAGGCTTCTCCCGCATCATTTGATACGGGAAATACTTCACCCTGCCGTTGATTTAGTAGATAATCACTTATAAGCACTATCTAATAAATCAACGAAGACAGGACATAGTTATGGGCAACCATAAGGCATCAGAAGGGAAACTACACAGCTTAAGACAGGTGCATTGCAATACATGCAGCCTGAGCTCTTTATGTTTACCTGTGTCCCTGAACATGACTGAAATCGATCGGCTCGATAATATTATCGATAAGAGCCGCCCGCTGAAAAAAGGCGATCACCTCTTCCATCAAGGTGAGGCCTTCTCTTCTGTCTACGCTATTCGCGCGGGCACCCTTAAAACCTATACTCTGACCAATGAGGGTGAAGAACAGATTACCGGCTTTTACTTCCCCGGCGAAATGGTCGGCATCAGTGGTTTTGATAGCGAACAATACCCTGTTTCAGCAAAAATTCTTGAAACAACCACCGTCTGCGAAATCCCTTTTGAACGGCTCGATGAGCTATCAGGACAGATGCCAGAGTTGCGCCGCCAGATCCTACGGACACTGAGCAAAGAGATTCGTGATGACCAGCAGATGATGCTGCTATTGAGCAAGAAGAATGCTGAACAACGCGTTGCGACCTTCCTAATTAAACTATCGACTCGCTTCAAATTGCGTGGTTATTCAGAAACCCAGTTCCGTTTATCCATGTCGAGAAACGAGATCGGTAACTACCTTGGCTTAGCCGTCGAAACCGTTAGCCGTATTTTTACCCGGTTCCAAAAAATGGAGCTGGTACGGGTCGATGGTAAAGAGATCGAACTGAGCAACCTCGAAGAGATCTATCGTCTATCCGGTGAATCTCAAGACATTCCGATGTCTGAGAACAAAACCTGTCCGCTCGACTAAACCTCACTTGCAACATCCTAATACCCGCTCTTTAGCGGGTATTATTTTGATCGTACTGGCCCCTGATCGGGCTACTCGATATTAGCCCTACTGTTTTAAGGTACCCCCGATGAGTTTCGATGAATGTTATATAAAGTCAGTTATGCGCACGATAGCGGACTGGCCAGAACCTGGCGTCATGTTCAGAGATATCACCCCACTGTTTAAAGACCCCAAAGCCCTGAGAATGATTGCCGATGCCTTTATTCAGCGCTATATCGATACCGAAGTCACCCATATTGCCTGTATTGATGCCAGGGGGTTCTTGTTTGGTTCAATCATCGCTTATCAACTCAATCTGCCATTAGTGCTGGTACGAAAAAAAGGCAAACTGCCGGGTAAAACTATTCATCGCGAATATGCCCTTGAATACGGCACCGCCGCCGTCGAAATGCAAGTCGATGCGGTCGCTGCTGGCGACAAAGTGTTGATCTTTGATGATCTGATCGCCACCGGCGGCACCATTCTCGCCGCCAGCACCATTATCAAAGAGCTCGGTGCTGAAGTGTATGAAGCCGCTGCTCTTATTGATCTACCCGATCTCAACGGCTCAGAGCTGATTCAGCAAAGCGATATTCCTGTCTTTACCTTATTGGCCTACGAAGGCCTTTAATCCTCTACGCATGTCACGGGCACCCAACAACGCGCTCTACACCGAGCAACGGTGCCCCAACGCTAATCACCTTAATATTATCAAGATCAGTTCTGTCCCACCGCCGGATATCGCTTTACAATAGCCACTCTTTTTTTATCTGTTATTAAGGGCTTATTCTCATGTGGTTCAAAAATGCCATCTTTTACCGTTTCACCCAGCCGTTTAGTTACACCCCTGAAGCCCTTGAAGAAAAACTCAGCGAGAAAGCCTTTACCCCCTGTGGTAGCCAAGAACTTAGCCGCTTTGGCTGGGTAAGCCCCAGTGGCGATCTCTCCGAAATGCTCGTACATGCTGGCAACGGCTTTATGCTGATCGCGGCACAAAAAGAAGACAAAATCATTCCCACCCAGGTGATCCGTCAGCAGCTGGATAAGAAAGTGAAGCTGATCGAGGATGAGCAAGCCCGCAAGGTCTATAAAAAAGAGAAAGACCAGCTCAAAGATGAAATTGTTTTGGACTTACTACCGCGCGCATTCAGCAAGTTCCAAACGACTTGGGCACTGATCGCCCCAGCACATAACCTGCTTATCGTTGATGCCAGCAGCCACAAGCGCGCCGAAGAACTACTCAGCCACCTACGCAGCTTATTAGGCTCTCTGCCGGTTGTATTGCCGGATGTTAATCATGCCCCTTCTGCAGTCATGTCTCATTGGCTAGAGCAGCCAGAAGAACGTTACACCGGCCTAGAACCACTGGATGAGTGCGAGCTGAGAGACAGTGCAGTCGAAACCGGCATTATCCGCTGTAAAGGCCAAGATCTTGATAGCGATGAGATCCGCCACCACCTTGAAGCAGGCAAACGAGTCGTCAAACTTGCACTGGAATGGCAAGAGAGCCTTAACTTCATTTTGCAGGATGACCTGTGTATCAAACGGATTAAACTCTCGGATCAACTGAAAGAGAAGATGGATCAGGACAGTCCTGATGAAGCCTTTGCGCAATTTGATGCCGACTTCGTACAGATGTCACTGGAACTCACCCGCTTGATTCCAGCACTAACCGAAGCCTTTGGTGGTGAAGCCCAGCGCCCTTAGAAGCGACCGGCTAATGTCACGCTAGTGTCATCATCACGTTCAAGCCGGTCGCACTGACCGGTTTGATTCTCCAGTTACACCGCAAAATACTTCGCGCAAATAACTTGTTTTGTTACCCGCAATAGAACTTAACTTCCAAAGTCAATAACCGCGTCATTGTCGCCCCCATTGTCACGTTAGTATTTAAACTTAGTTAACCACTGTGTAGACTAGCCGCATCCAGCAGATCAGGGCCATTCCGTGAGCAAAACTTACAGCGTAAAAGAGATGTTTTACACCCTTCAGGGTGAAGGTGCACAGGCCGGACGGCCTGCGGTTTTTTGTCGTTTTACCGGCTGTAACCTCTGGTCCGGGCGGGAACAGGATCGCGCCAAAGCGGTCTGTGATTTTTGCGACACCGACTTTATCGGCACGGATGGTCAAAACGGTGGCAAGTTTGCATCAGCGGCAGCCTTAGCCCAAGCGGTTAAAAGCTTCTGGCCTGACACCACTACTGGCCAACAAGGTCAGCCCTATGTTGTCTGCACCGGTGGTGAGCCGCTGCTGCAACTTGATACCGCTTTAATTGACGCACTGCATCAGCAAGGGTTTGAGATTGCGGTCGAAACCAATGGTACTTTACCCGTCCCCGACGCCATCGACTGGGTCTGCGTTAGCCCTAAAGCTGATGCTGAACTGGTGCAGCGCAGTGGTGATGAACTTAAATTGGTCTACCCTCAGCCCCTTGCCCTGCCGGAACAATTTAACAGCCTAGGCTTCACTCATTTCTACCTGCAACCAATGGATGGCCCATTGCAGCGCATGAACACCCAGGATAGCATCCGTTTCTGCTTAGCCAACCCTCAATGGAAACTCAGTTTGCAGACTCATAAATTATTGGGTATCGACTGAAGCAGATCTCAGGCTTACCGGCCAGTTACGCCACACCACCAGTAGCAGTGCTGGTATCTGCATCAAGATGCCATACAACAATACCGCCAGAGACATCTCTGGCTGTTGTAGTAAGGCACCTGTGACCATCAAAGCAGTACCCGCATTCTGAACACCCGTCTCAATACTCAATGTTAGGGCGGTAGCGGTATCGAGTCGCAAAAGATAGCGCGCGAACAAACCTGCCAACAGCATCGCACTACTGGCCAGCAACACAATCGCCGGACTCAACACCGGCAGCAGTTCTGGTAAAACTTGACGATTGGCCCAGCTGATCACCACCACCACGATCACCATAAACACCAGTGATAGCACTTTTATCGGTCTCTGCAATTGCGCACAAACCTGTGGCCAACGATGATTAATCACAAGACCTAACGCCACCGGCACTAATGTGACCACGACCAACTTCATAATGGTGGTAAGCAGCGGTAACGCCACCAGCACCCCTTCGCCAAGAAGATATTCAAGTGTTAACCAGGTAAGCCAAGGCAGTGAAAAGGGAATAATCAGACTGGTGATGGCCGTCAATGAAATCGACAGGGCCGTATCCGCCCGACAAAGATAGCTGATCATATTCGATGTCGCTCCACCGGGCGCAAAGGAGACAATCATCAATCCGGCGGCCAATAACAGCGGCAAATTCATCAGGCTCACCACCAACCAAGCGAGTAACGGCAACACAATCAACTGCAGCACGACACCGGCGACTATGGCCACGGGTCGATAGCGTAACTGGGCAAAATCCGCTAGCCTCAATGTCAGTCCCATGCCTAACATAATAATAAACAACGCCACCGGTAATAACAGCGAAAGTGCATTGCCACCTTCCATCCACATATACTCCCATTTCAAGTTTGTCAGAGCCCATAATATGGCCCTGACACGCCGGCGACAACCGCCAGATTACAGAGAACTAAAGGGCTGTCTCAATCTACTCACATTAATTGTGGATAACATTGTGGGTACCCTACCTTAGCACCGCCAAATTGCCCGAGTTTAGACCGTCTCAGACAATATGGTTACTTTTTAACCAGATGTGTTTTAATATAATAATCAATAGCTTATATTCAATAAATCTTATTCAATCGGCAAATCTTGGTTTTTTATCCAAGAACTGTTTCAATTCCGCGTCATTGCTGTGACGAAAAGAAGTCAACCCTTTTTTAACAAATAAATTTAATAAAAATAGCTTTCAACTGGCCAATTGAATCGGATCGCCTTACCATATTGCCCTCGTCAAAAATTGGATTTTTTTTACCATGCCCGAATCCCGTAGCCACCAGGCACAAGCCCAGCGAATTACCATCATCGGCTCCATCCTTGATACCCTCCTTGGGGTGCTCAAAATTGTCTTCGGGATGATCGCCCATTCGAGTGCGTTAATCGCCGATGGTATCCACTCGCTGTCCGATCTGCTGACCGATGTTTTGGTGGTCTGGATTATTAAATACTCCCACCAAGAACCTGATGAAGAACATCCTTGGGGGCATGCTCGCTTTGAGACCATCGGCACCGTTATTCTCGGTTGTGTGCTGGTGGCCGTGGCCGGTGCAATGGCCTATGAAAGCTTATTAACCCTGCTGCGTAATGAAGTATTACAACTGCCCGAGTGGCCTGCCCTCGTCGTCGCCGCTATTTCAGTGTTTTCAAAAGAGATGATCTACCGCTACACCCTCGCCGTGGGCCTGCGTATTAAATCAGATCTGATTATTGCCAATGCTTGGCACAGCCGCACCGATGCCTTTTCATCCATCGTGGTATTTTTTGGTGTCGCAGGCGCGATGGCCGGCATAGCGTGGCTTGATTCTGCCGCGGCCATTGGTGTCGCCCTGATCATCGCGAAGGTCGGTTGGGACCTTACTTGGAAGAGCATTCTCGAACTGGTCGATACCGCTTTACCTGAAGAGCAGATACAAGCCTATACCGATGTCATTATGGGTGTCGAAGGGGTTCTCAGCGTCCACAGTTTCAAAAGTCGTAGTATGGGTAGTCAGAGTCAGTTAGAGATGCATCTTCAAGTAGCGCCCCACCTGAGCGCCTCAGAAGGCCACTTTATCGGTGACCAAGCGGTCTACCGGTTGATGCAGAAGTTTGAAGATGTTGGCCATGCCATCTTCCATATCGATACCTATGATGATGAAGAGGGCCACGACCTATCGATGAGCTTGCCAGTCAGAACCGAAATCAGCGGTATTCTCTGGGAATTGCTCGACCAAACAGGCCATCCAGAATTAAACATCAACCGACTGGCGCTATTCTACCGCCGGGATTCTGTTGAAATTGAACTGATGCTGTTAGATACCACCGACAACCGCGCTATCGATTTGAAGGCACTCGAGGCTGAACTAACCCAACTGTTTGGCCAATATAGCTGGTTTAGAAGCATTCACCTTTGGCTTGGTACACAACCGGCTAGACTGTAATCATCGCTTTAGGAGTCATACCCCGTGGATTATAACCGCCCTGCTAAAGCGCATCAGGCTGAAATTGAGGTGCGCAAAAGCCGGTTTATCTGCGATATCTGGCCGGTCACCGACCGTCACAGCGCCACCGCTTTTATTGACGTCATACGCACCCAGCACCCTAAAGCCAACCATCACTGCTGGTGTTATATTGCAGGCAGCCCCAATGATGCTCATCAATGGAACTACAGTGATGATGGCGAACCTAAAGGCACTGCCGGACAACCCATGCTAAATGTGTTGCGACACAGTGAATTAGGCAACATCTGCGCGGTTGTCACACGCTATTTTGGCGGTATCAAACTGGGCACCGGCGGTATTGCACGGGCCTACTCACAAGCGGTACAGGAAGCGTTGCAGACGCTGCCTTGTGAAACGGTCACTCCAACACTGCAGTTAACGATGACCGCCCCCTATGATCTCACTGGCGAACTTGAGCAATTGATCGCACAGTTTCAACTAACCGACTGCGAACGACTGTTTGGCACACAGATACAAATCAACGCCAAACTCGTCGCCAACCGACTCGACGCATTCAAACTCGCACTCACCCCGTTTCAGCACCAAGTTAACCTATGCGTCAGTTGAGCTCATCCCGAAACACCATCGCATAGGCGGTTTCCAAGGCCTCTTTACGGGTTTCATGACAGAAACTTTGGGGTATTAAGCTCAACACTTTGAACCGTTCGAGAATATCTTTGACCGTTGAGTTTAAGCCAATCATATGGACATCCCGGCCTAATGCTTGCGCTTCAACAATCATGTCTTCAATCGCTAGCGCGGTAGATACATCGATTAAAGGCACCCGACTAAAATCCATTAACAAGGCATCATGGGGGCGACGCCCTTGTAACTTGGCGGCCAACCCTTGTGCCGCGGCATAACTCACCGGCCCATCAAATTGGTACAAAATGACTCGCCCTCGGGTGTCAGCCAATAAAGCGCGCTCCCGTTTACTGAGCCCTTCGTCACTGCCTGCATGGCTATCAATCACGCGGATACTATCGAGCTGATGATCCGCCAAACCTTTAACCGTCACCACATTGGCGATAAACACACCAACAAACACCGCCGTCACTAGGTCGACCACCACGGTTAATACCAACACCACCAGCATGAGCGCAGCCACAAACAATGGCGCACGGTGTAAGCGGGACAAAAAGCGCCAATCAATAATATCTAAACCAACTTTAATCAGAATCCCGGCCAACACCGCATGGGGAATGCTTTCAGCTAAGGGGGCTGCACCAAGCAATACCGCCACCAAGATAAGCGCATGAAAACAACCCGACAGTGGGGTTCGACCTCCTGCTTTAATGTTAACCACGGTGCGCATGGTAGCCCCCGCCCCGGGTAAACCACCAAACAGCCCCGCGACCATATTGCCAATGCCCTGGCCGATCAGTTCACGATCGGAGTTATGCTGCGTCTTGGTCACGCTATCTGCCACCAGCGACGTCAGCAGCGAATCGATCGACCCCAACACCGCTAGCATCAACGCGGCAAACAGCATATCGCCGATAATCACCATGGAAAACTGAGGTACCACAAACTGCGGCATGCCAGTGGGGATATGACCGATGACCACGAGATCGGTATCACCATGAAAAACCTGATAGATCACCGTCCCGACCACCAGCGCTAGCAGTGTTGGCGGAATCACATCGGCGATTTTCTTCGGGCAAAAAATCACAATTCCCAAGGTGACACAGCCAAGTAACAGCGCGGCAGGATTGGCATCACTAATGTAATGGGGGATCTGCTCTAAGGCCTCGATCGTATCCGCCGATGAGGGATAACCAAAGATTGGCCCGAGCTCTAACAAAATGATAATAATACCGATACCGGTCATAAAACCGGAGATCACCGGAAACGGTACGAGGGTGACATACTTACCTAGTTTCAGCAGACCAAATAACATCTGCAACAAGCCGCCCATCACCACCACCGTGAAGGCATAGACTGCACCATTGACCGGATCCAAGGCCATAAACTGAGTAAAAACCGATGCCATTACCACCGTCATCGGCCCTGTTGGCCCCGATACCTGACTCGGCGTTCCGCCAAAGAGCGCAGCAAACAGACCAACAAAAACAGCCCCATATAAACCGGCAATCGCACCGGCCCCTGATGACACACCAAACGCTAATGCGAGCGGCAACGCCACCACGGCGGCCGTTAACCCGCCAAACAAATCACCCTTGAGATTATTAAAGTGGAGCCCGTAAATCAGTGACATAGCCGTCCCCTTAATACGCTTTACAACCTAAGATCGATTAACAATACTGCCTCAACAGAATAGCTGCTTTAGTACTCATTGTTTAACAATCAGTCGGTAAGCTGCTTATATTATTGATTATGCAAACAGATTAGCGCGCACTTTTAAATAATTAATCATTATAATCTACCGGCCGATATGCTAAAAAATCACCGCTCGGCAGAAATAGTGTTATTGTTTAGGCTTCTCGATGACAGAGATTCCGTTATCACGTTTTAGCGAGATAGACAAAATGAGGTTCTATGAAGTTCGCAGATAATTCCCACCAGGCCACCGAATATCTCCGTCAAGTTATTCCACTGATGGTGCATAATGTCATCCCTCCCACCCCGCTGAATTATGCCCTCTGGTATGCCTATGTATCTCAGTCTATCCCCGATCTTAACCAGCAGATGGATAAGGTCTTAGGGATCTACGGTACCTGCCCTAATCGCATCAGCGAACAACTGTTCAGTGAATACCTGATAAAAGATGAAGCGGCGAACTCAGAGGCGGTACAGCGGGCACTGTTATCTGTGATGGGCGATTTGGAAAGCTCGGCATCTAGCACCGTGCAAGATACCGAAGCCTACAATGAGATTCTTCAAGACAGCCTGGCCGCCCTTAAAACCGGTAATGATACGGAATCGTTAGAAGCGATTATTCAAAACCTCTCGGCGAACACTGAATCGATCAGTGAAAGTACCCGACAGTTCCAAACCAAGATTGATGAAGCACAGTCGGAAATCACAAAACTGAAACAAGAGCTCGATCAGTCCCGCCAAGACGCAACGATTGACCCCCTCACCGGCTTATTCAATCGCCGCGTCTTCGATCAAGAGATCAGTGAGCAGGCGGCGAAACCTGAACCCGATGTGTCGCTCATCATGATTGATATCGATTTCTTCAAAAAGTTTAATGACACTTACGGCCATCAGATGGGCGACAAGGTGCTGCAATATGTCGCCAAGCTTATCAAAGAAGCCTGTACTGAGCCGCTGATCCCCGTCCGTTTTGGTGGCGAAGAGTTTTCTATGCTGCTACCCGGCATGAATGTAACGGCCGCCTGTGAGCTGGCCGAGAAGGTACGCCACCGCATCGCCGCCATTCGCATCAAACAAAAGAAAAGCGGCGAAGTGATCAGCTCGGTCACCGCCTCCTTCGGAGTTGCCCGACTGAGTAGCGATGAATCACCGGATAACCTTATCGCCCGCGCCGATGCAGCACTCTATAAAGCGAAAGAAGCGGGCCGTAATAACGTGCAGATCGCCGATTAACCTTTCACTCTCCTGCTTGAGGTGGCGCTTTAGACAGTGATCTAAGGTGCCCCCCTCAACCTATGCTAAGCCCTGTTTGTGCATCCCTGTAAGCTAACACCTCTTCAACGTCTAGCCTCGCCCACATTCTTCACAGCGATACCCTACTTAAGCAAAACCCCGCTAAATGACAAGCGGCTCGCCGAATAAAAACTTAAGACAAAAAAATCCCCGGTCTGCCGAAGCAGCCGGGGCTAAAGTCGATGAAGGTCACTTAACTTACGGGTTCACGCATCGTTACAAACTCTTCCGCAGCGGTAGGGTGTATACCAATGGTGGAATCAAATACCGCCTTGGTTGCACCCGCTTTCAGAGCGACAGCAATGCCCTGAATGATTTCGCCTGCATCGGGGCCAACCATATGCACCCCAAGCACCTTATCTGTGTCACGATCAACCAACATTTTCATGAAGGTTTTCTCATCACTACCACTAAGCGTATGCTTCATTGCTCTGAACTTAGAAGAATAGACATCGACATTGTCATAGAGTTCACGGCTTTTTTCTTCAGAAAGCCCAACGGTGCCAATATTTGGCTGACAGAACACCGCAGTAGCAATCAGGTCGTAATCAACCTTTTGCGCTTGGCCGTCATACAGGTTGCGCACCAGTGCCATACCTTCAGCAAGCGCTACCGGTGTTAATTGCACCCGATCGATCACATCACCGATCGCATACACTGACGGTTCAGCAGTTTGGAACTGATCATCAACAACAATCGCGCCATTGGCTTTTTGTTCCAGATTAATATTTTCCAGCCCCAGATCCTTCACATTAGGTACTCGGCCGGTGGCGTACATAATGGTATCGGCTTCTAGCGTGGTACCGTCAGTCAGGTACGCCAGTAATGAACCATCGGCCTGCTTGTCAATCTTCTCAATATTGTTATTGAAGCGCAGCGAAACATTTTTCTTCGCCACTTCTTCAGCGGTAAATTCACGCACTTCTTGGTCAAAGCCACGCAGGAACATATCACCACGGTAAACCAGTGATGTTTCAGCGCCCAAGCCAGCAAAAATACCGGCAAACTCAACGGCAATATAACCACCGCCGACCACAATGGCACGTTTAGGAAATTCATCCAGATAGAACACTTCATTAGAGCTAATAACATGCTCACTGCCCGGGAACTCAGGCACGAAAGGCCAACCGCCTGTGGCGATCAGAATACGTTCGGCGGTATATTCTTTACCCGCAACCTCAACACTGTTCGGCCCGGTGATTTTTGCGCGACCATCCAGCAGGTTAACGCCGGAATTAACCAACATATTGCGGTAAATACCGTTCAGCCGTTCAATCTCTTTGGTTTTGTTATCCCGCAAGGTCGGCCAATCAAAGGTTGATTTACCCACCGTCCAACCAAATCCGGCGGCGTTTTCAAAATCTTCAGTAAAATGAGAGCCGTACACGAACAACTTCTTAGGTACACAACCCACATTCACGCAGGTGCCACCTAAATAACGATCTTCAGCCATACCAACCCGAACGCCCATGCCTGCAGCCATACGTCCAGCCCGCACACCGCCAGAACCAGCACCAATTACAAACAGGTCAAAATCAAATTCTGCCACAGAGATCCCCTTAACACAGATAACAATTAACTGAACAAACAGAACGGCGACGCCAGACTTCTGCCCGATAAAACTTTATGGGCCTTAATCTACCTGCTGTGGTGCCATGATGCCAATAAAGATCAACAAAATTGGTAATAGGGTTTTTCAATCGCCCGCGATTGCACTTTTTTTATCTGAAGGTTAACGTAGGCGCCATATCGCACCTCTTATCGATTTTCCTTTGGATGTAGCATGAAACTGATCTCATTTAACACCAACGGCCTACGCGCCCGCCCGCATCAAATTAAAGCCCTGATTGACAAACATCAGCCCGACGTCATCGGCATTCAAGAAACCAAAGTACATGATGATGAATTCCCCCAAGAGATGATTACCTCACTGGGCTATCATGTGGAATATCACGGCCAGAAAGGCCATTACGGTGTTTGTCTAATCTCTAAACTACCACCGGTGAGCATTGAGAAGGGCTTCCCCGGTGATGATAGCGACGCTCAGAAACGGATGATCATCGGTGAATATGATATCGACGGTGTGCGAGTTAAAGTACTGAACGGTTATTTCCCTCAGGGTGAAAACATTGCCCATGAAACTAAATACCCCGCAAAGCGTAAATACTATAACGACCTACAAGACTACCTTGAACAGCACTGCGATCCCGAGCAGGCCTTGGTGGTGATGGGCGACTTGAATATCTCACCGCAAGAGATCGATATCGGCATCGGCGAAGTTAACCGCAAACGCTGGCTGAAATCCGGCAAAACCAGCTTTCAACCGGAAGAACGTGAATGGTTAGCTCGCCTACTCGGTTGGGGCCTCAAAGACACCTTCCGTAAAATCCATCCCGATACCGACAACCTGTTTAGCTGGTTTGATTACCGCAGCAAGGGGTTTGATGACGAACCCAAACGCGGTTTGCGTATCGACGCGGTACTAGCAACCGACTCACTCTACCAGCGCTGCACCGACGCCAATATCGATTACGATATCCGCGGCATGGAAAAGCCTTCAGATCACGCCCCTATTTGGGCCGAGTTTAAATAACCACAACCGGCTATGGACATAAGCTTTCAAGACTTAACATTCGATATTGTCTTTTAAGCTTAAAACTAATCAAGGTTTTGCTCGGGTCATAGGTCGTTTAAGTAGGCTCAACCTATATCATTCACCTGAATGAATGACTTGATCCGTGCAGTTATGGCAACCGGGTTCGTGAAATAACCGGCTCGAATAAGCAATAGCCTCAAAGGCCTAGGAGCATAGTCATGATAAAAGCATTCTGCGCCCTACTCTCCAGCCTTATGCTGGGAGCCGCTGGATTCTTACTGTTTGCATTGAGCCACGTAAAACCTGGCAGTTTCACCGGCGCCATCCAAGCAACCGGCAACGAAGTCCCCTATATCACATCGTTACTCATGGAAAATATCCAATATTGGTGGGTTATGCTCCTGACTCTCGTGGTGTGCGGGCTTGCTCCATTGTTGTTTAACCGACCTAAAGCAGCTCTATTCCTCTCTCTGGGCTGTCTGCTTTTAGTGATCTTTGCCGCCTATGCTAATGTCTCTTATTCGCTGGCCGGCATATAAATCTCTCTGACGTATAGCTATCTCTGGCCGCCAAAGCACCTTACAACAACAGGTTTCAGTACTCGCACAACAAGCCTTCACCACAAATTAAAAACAGCACTAAGGTCTTTTCTTGAAACTCAGTAAACGATTAACCCAGATTGAACGGATGGTAACACCCGGCTATAGCCATATCTGGGATTGCTGTTGTGACCATGGTCATCTCGGTGCGGCCCTACTCTCTCACAGCAGCGCTCAGATCCATTTTGTGGATATCGTCCCCGCACTGATCACTGAATTAGAAAACCGACTGCAACAGCATTACCCCGATCTCGCTGAACGCTGGACTCCCCACTGTCTTGATGTCGCGGCATTGCCCTTAGAACAGCACAGCAGTAGGCAACTGATCATTATTGCGGGGGTAGGTGGCGATCTCATTAAGCAGTTTGTTAGCGCTATTCAACAAACACATATGGGCTTGAGCCTCGATTTTCTACTCTGCCCCGTGCACCATCAATTTGCCTTGCGTCAGACGTTGATCGAACTAAATTTCAGCTTAAAAGATGAAGCGCTGATTGAAGAAAACCATCGCTTTTACGAAATCATGCTGGTGTCATCTGAAAGCGATTCCGGTAGGCCTATCAGCCCAGTGGGTGACACGCTATGGCAGGCCCATTCAGAGGATCAACAGAGCATCATTCAACGCTATTTACAGACAACGCTGAATCACTACCAACGGATGCAACAGGGTAGCTCCGTGGATGTGAGCCACATTATAGAGGCTTATCGCGCGATCAACGATTAAGGCTTTGAGTGCAGCCCAAGCGATAAAGAAGCTATCATTAAGCTGCATCCCTTATTAGCAGAGGCATTAGCCAGTCTGATGCAATTTGCCTCAACTGTGGCATATTGCTACAATCAACCCATATTGATACTTAAGAGGCTATCACTGTGGCAACCACTAGCATTCGACTAGACCAAGAGCTTATTAATAAAGCGACTATTATGGCGAAAGCCTTAAATAGAACACCACCCAAGCAAATTGAACATTGGGCAAAAATTGGTGAAATGATGGAGGATAATCCAGATTTACCATACGAGTTTGTGAAGCAAGCCATCATTGCCCAAGCGGAAAAAGAAGCAGGGAAACTTGAGAGCTACGATTTTGGCTAATACAAAGCGGATTTTACAAACGCCAAGCTTCAAAAAAGCGGTAAAAAAACTCAAACCTAACCAAAAAAAAGATCTAGATTCAGCCATCAAAACGTTGATGGAAGACCCAACCCTTGGCGAACAGAAAAAAGGTGACTTATCTTTTTTACGTGTCCATAAATTTAAAATGAGCAAGCAGCTAACACTATTAGGTTACAGCTTTAATGATGGCACATTAACGCTAGAATTAATGACACTCGGCTCTCATGAAAATTTTTACCGCGACATCAAACGCAACTGAGCAACTGATAAGTAGCGAGCAAAGCGGCATCATTCAACGCTATTTACAGACAACGCTGAATCACGACCAACGGATGCAACAGGGTAGCTCCGTGGATGTGAGCCACATTATCGAGGCTTATCGTTCGGTCATTGATTAAGCCCTTGATTGGGTGCCATAGAGAGAGCAAGGATGCATGAACTAGGTTATCGCTTCATACTGCTTATCGGCACGGGGGCATGCCTCGCTACACCAGTGCTTGCCGATACCGGTTCCAAACGAACAAGCAGCCATGGGTTTTGCCTTTTTAATCACCGTCTTTGTCGCACGGGTTAACTCCGTTGATATACATCCGAACGATGGCCGACCTTTATAACCTGTACCACAAGCTCATTATCTCTGATTTCATAAATGATTCTGTAAAGCCCTTGGCGAATACGATATAGATTTTGACCAGTTAACTTGATCGCACCTTCTCTTCGAGGGTTTGTAGCTAATGAGTCTATTCTTGCCAATATTTTTTTAATATCAGCTTGAGGAAGTGCCTTGAAATCCTTAGTGACAGACTTCTTGAAAGTGATTTTATATTTTTCCATCAGCTTCCAAACTGTTTAACAGTTCTTCGTAAGATATTTCAGGCTCACTCGCTCGCTGTCTCACGGCGGTGAGGTCTTCTTGGTCTTCACGCATAAGCAACCGTACGGCTTCATCAATAAGCTCTGAGACCGATGTGTTAGAAGACGCCGCTTTGAGTTTTAAAGCGTTATGGATTGAAGGCTCGAAATAAACAGTCGAACGTTTGGATAAAGTACTCATAAATCACCTTTGGTTGGATAGCGTTATGACATTCTAACATCATAACGTTATGGTGACGAAGTTTCGCACAATCAGGGGAGATGGCAGAAACCAATGCAATCTCTCAATCAGCCCCATGGATGACACTATGGAGGCTACGCCCCTGCCATAAACCCGCCTAAATCTAAATAGTCGCATGCCGTTAAATCAAAGCGTTAGGTCATATCACCACTCCAATCAAGTCAACCTCACTTCTTGGGCAAGCTCCCCCGCCGATGCCTGAATAATATCAACCAAGCTGCGTGCGGCGGTTGAAAGTGGATAGCGCTTGCGAGTGACGATCCCCACTGGGCGGGACATCACCGGCGTATGGAGTTCACGACAGACCGCGCCCTGTTCACGCATCTGCCCGATACACAACGAAGGCACTGCACTGACACCCAAGCCGGTCACGACCATGCGACCAATGGTGGCCAACTGATGGGTTTCAAATTCTGGGTGAACCTGCATGCCTAATTGACGCAACTTGGCTTCGATCAATAAACGGATACTGGAGGGCCGCTGTAAGGCGATAAAGTCATTTTTCAGCAGCGCCTGCCAAGCAATATCCTGACGTTCGGCTAATTCATGTTCGGGGTACACCACGGCAACAAAGCGGTCATCAAATAAGGGTGTAAAGCTTAAGTCTTCAGAGCGGCCCGGATCAAAGGTGAGACCCACTTCAACCTGACCGTTACGCACCATATCCACCACATCTTCGGCAATGACATCATTGACCGTGACACTGACACTGGGGTAAAGCACCCGGTATTCACGAATCAATCCCGGTAACAAACTACTGGCAAATGAGGGCATGGCCGCCAATACGACTCGGCCTCGGTTCATAGCGAAACGCTGGTTAAGGTCGTCGAGAGCGGTATCACAATCCTGCAGTATCTTACGGGCAACCGGATAGAACTCTTCCCCTTCAGGCGTGAGTGCAATCGCCCGAGTGGTACGGCTAAAGAGCGCACCACCGACCTCCTCTTCAAGGTTTTTAATGGCGATGCTCAGTGCCGGTTGTGACAAATGCACCTGTATACAGGCATCGGTAAAGCTCTGGGTGCGGGCAACCGCCACAAAGGCTTTCAACTGTTTAAGGGTAATATTAGCCATATTTCACCGGCGGTTATGTACTCTAATGAGTCTATTAAAAAGATAATTGACAGTCTATTTATTAATAAATCTTATAAATAGTTTAAATCATTAAATTTGCTAAATAATAGCCAGTATATGAGACTTAACCCACTGATCCACTCGATTGACCTTTTTAGGCCAACCGATATGGATCAGAATCGTTGCATCAGGTACCCGGTGTTCTGGCAACAGGGCTGTCCCAGCCGGGTATCTGCCTATAACAACAACAGCTAATGCGGAGTTGCACACATGTCGGGTTTCAACAAGGTAGTAAATAGCTACGAAGAAGCGATGGCAGGCCTGGAAGATGGCATGACCGTTATCGCAGGCGGCTTCGGCCTTTGCGGTATCCCTGAGAATCTGATCAAGCAGATCAGAACGATGGGCACAAAAGATCTCACCGTTGTCTCAAATAACTGCGGTATCGATGACTTCGGTCTCGGTATTCTACTGGTTGATCGTCAAATCAGAAAAATGGTTTCCTCTTACGTTGGCGAAAACGCACTGTTTGAAAAACAGCTGCTGGCTGGCGAACTTGAGGTTGAACTCACCCCACAGGGCACACTGGCCGAGAAGATGCGTGCTGGCGGCGCTGGCATCCCTGCGTTCTATACCGCAACAGGCTACGGCACACCGGTGGGTGATGGTAAAGAAGTACGCGAATTTAACGGCCGACACTATATTATGGAAGAGTCGATTACCGGTGACTTCGCCATTGTTAAAGGTTGGAAAGCCGACACTTACGGCAATGTTGTCTACCGCGACACCGCTCAGAATTTTAATCCGATGGCTGCGACAGCCGGCAAAATCACCGTGGTTGAAGTGGAAGAGATCGTCGAACCCGGCGAGTTGAACCCTAGCGAGATTCATACCCCCGGCATCTACGTCAATCGGGTGATTAAAGGCACCTTCGAGAAGCGTATTGAGCAGCGTACCGTACGTCAGGGCTAAACAATAATAATGTATTCCAGATAGCTGTGTGTTGATAACGGCTATTAGGGAGAAGAGGAAAAACAATGGCACTCTCTCGTGAACAGATGGCTCAGCGTGTTGCACGCGAGCTTCAGGATGGTTTTTACGTCAACCTGGGCATCGGTATCCCCACACTGGTTGCAAACTATGTCCCTGCGGGGATCGAAGTAATGCTGCAGTCCGAAAACGGTTTGCTGGGTATGGGCCCTTTCCCAACCGAAGATGAAATTGATGCGGATATGATAAACGCCGGTAAGCAAACCGTAACGGCGGCTACGGGCGCATCGATTTTCTCCTCAGCGGAATCCTTTGCCATGATTCGTGGCGGACACGTTGATCTCACGGTATTGGGCGCATTTGAAGTCGATGTGAACGGTAATATCGCTTCGTGGATGATTCCCGGCAAACTAATTAAAGGCATGGGCGGTGCGATGGATCTCGTAGCCGGCGCGGATAATATTATCGTGACCATGACCCACGCATCTAAGCATGGCGAATCTAAACTACTGACCGAATGCTCACTGCCGCTGACTGGCCGTGGTTGCATTAAGAAAGTATTGACCGACCTCGCCTACCTCGAAATTGAAGATGGCGCTTTCCATCTGAAAGAGCGGGCACCGGGTGTGTCCGTCGAAGAGATTATCGAGAAGACCGAAGGCAAATTGATTGTGCCGGACAACGTACCGGAAATGACTTTCGCTTAAGACGATAACGCTAACAAGTATGTCCCCACAAAAAAAGGCTGATGTTTACACATCAGCCTTTTTTATTACTCTTTTCTAGTGCTTTATTTAAGTACTTTGCTTAAGCGCAATACCTTACCATCTTGTTTAAGTTATTAATTTAAGTAATTTATTTATAGATATTTTTACTTCATTAATAAAGCAATTTAACCCTTGATCACAAACGGTTAATTCAACCGAGCAATATGGTTGATAAACACTTCAGGCTCGATCACACCGATGAGGGTCATATTCGCCTGCAACGTGCCTGCACGATCATAGAAGATCAAAGCAGGCGGGCCTATCACACGGTAATCACGGCTCAACTCTTTTGCGGCATCATCATTCGCGGTAACATCAACTTTGATGCGTGAGAAGCCGCTCAGCCCCTGCTGTACCCCGGCATCCGAAAAGGTAAACAGATCCAACTCGACACAGGCAACGCACCAGTCAGCATAGAAATCGAGCATCACTGGCTTATTTTGCGCCTTTGCTTCCGCTAACAACTGATCCAACTGGGTCTTATTGGTCACGGTGACAAACCTCATCTCCGTCGCCGCTTGAGCCGGGGCTGCGGCAATATTTTTCAGCGGTTGTAGCAAGCTGGTGCCGCCGGTCATACCACCGACAAACAGCAGTGCGCCATAGATAAGCAACACCACGCCGATACCTTTCCAGAACACGCGCCAGCCTCGGGCCTCATCCTGCAACCGATCCAAGGCTTTCATATACACCGCCGCCACCAGCAAGATAACCGCATACAGCAGCAGCGCGATACTATCGTCGATCACCCGATCCAGCATCCACACCGCTAACAACAGCAACATCACCCCAAAACCGGCCTTAACGCTTTCCATCCACGCCCCGGCTTTGGGTAATAATTTGCCCGCCGATGCACCGACAATCAGCAACGGTACGCCCATCCCCATACTTAGGCTGAACAGCGCAGCACCACCGAGCAACGGATCACCGGTCTGACCGATATAGATCAATGCCCCGGCTAACGGCGCCGCCATACAGGGGCCGACAATCAGCGCAGACAAAAAGCCCATCACGGCCACACCCATCACGGTACCGCCTTTCTGGCCGTTACTGAGATTGTTCAAACGGCTTTGTAGCGCATTGGGCAGTTGCAGTTCATAGAAACCAAACATCGACAACGACAGCAGCACAAAGACAAAACTAAACAGACCGATAATCCAGACATTCTGGAACGCTGCCTGCAGGTTCTCACCGAACAAACCCGCAATCACCCCGGCGATGGTATAGGTGACAGCAACTGCCAGCACATACACCAGTGATAGCATAAAGCCATGCATGGCCGTGGTGCGATGCCCCTGCCCGGCAATAATACTCGATAGAATAGGAATCATCGGGAACACACAGGGGGTCAGCGCCAAGGCTAACCCGGCGACAAAGAAGGCACCCAGCGTTAACAGCAAGCTGCTACCGGAAATCATGGCCGCAAAACGGTCCTGCTCGCTTTGAATGACCGGTGCAACGGTATTCGTCTGACCGGCTGTATTCTCAGTCATCGCCGCTGAGCTATTCACCACTGATGATGAGCTATCGACGTTAACGGTATTCACAGGAAGCTGTTTTAGGTCAATGGTGGTGGTGACCGGTGGATAACAGATACCGCCATCCCAGCAACCTTGATAGGTAATCGTGACGGTGCTATCCACCGGCTGACCGGTGCTGCTGGTCAGGTCTAGATCTACTAGCGCTTGATTGTGATACACCCAAACCCGGCCAAACAAAGGATCGTCCTTTTGTTCCGCCTCGGAGTAACTGCGTTTTAACTCGGCAACCTCAGAGCCATAACGCAGTTCGATTTTGTCGCGATAAAGATAGTAGCCATCTTTGATCGTCCAGATCAGTTTAAGCTGCCCTTCGCTCTGTTCACTGTCCAGCAGATAGACCTGATCGACCGGCAAAGGTCCATCCTGTTGTGCGCTGAACGGGTTGGCATTATCAAACAGTCCCGCCTTGGCCGGCAGGCTAAACTGAAGCAGTGTCATCATCAGCACGGCGATTAGGGTAACGCCTAAACGGGGCCAGACAACAGGGTGAAATACTACAGGCACAGTAACCTCTTCATCTATAAGTCGGATCGATCAGCCTAGTGGACAGCGTTATGCTTAATCAGTTCGCACAGGGGCGAGAGATAGCACAAAAAAGTTATCTACGATGTTGATAATGATGCGCAATATCAAAGGCCGACATATTTAATCCAATTGTATCATCCGATCACCTCAGTCAGCACTTAAACCTTTGCGCTTAATATGTTACAAAGTACCTCCTTTACGAACGCGCTAACGGGTGTACAGAGTAAAGGCTGTACACTTTAGGAAATTGAGATGTCTGATAACCGAGTCGAAAACCTCAATATTGAGAGTAATGACGTACTGATCACTCCTGATCAGTTGAAAGCAAAATTAGCCCTGTCAGAAGCAGCGGCCACTTCCGTGATGGAAGGTCGCCAGATTATTAAAAATATTCTGAAAGGCGAAGATAAGCGCCTGTTTGTCGTGGTTGGCCCCTGCTCTATTCACGACCCAAAAGCAGCCCTTGAATATGGTCAGAAGCTAAAGCAGCTTGCTGAGCAAGTAAAAGACACTCTCTATCTGGTTATGCGCGTCTATTTTGAGAAGCCTCGAACCACTGTCGGCTGGAAAGGCTTGATTAACGATCCTCGTATGGATGACTCTTTTCAAATTGAAGAGGGCCTACATATCGGTCGTGAATTGCTGCTACAACTGGCCGAGGCGGGTTTGCCACTGGCGACTGAAGCCCTCGACCCGATCTCACCACAGTATATCCAAGATCTGATTGCTTGGTCGGCTATTGGTGCGCGCACCACCGAATCCCAGACGCACCGTGAGATGTCCAGCGGACTGTCTGGCGCTGTGGGGCTTAAAAATGGCACTGACGGTGGCCTGACCGTGGCGATCAACGCTCTAGAATCGGTTGCTCACCCACACAGTTTTCTCGGTATTAACGAACAGGGCCAAGTGTCCATCGTGCGTACCCGAGGCAACAAATACGGCCATGTTGTATTGCGCGGCGGCAATGGCAAACCTAATTATGATTCGGTTCATGTGGCACTGTGTGAACAGGCGTTGGAAAAAGCCGGCCTGAAGCAAAACATCATGATTGACTGTAGCCACGCCAATTCCAACAAGGATCCTGCGCTACAACCACTGGTGATGGAAAATGCTACCAACCAGATCATTGATGGCAACAAATCAATCGTTGGCCTAATGGTGGAATCTAACCTCGGTTGGGGCAATCAAAAAATGACGGACAATCCAGCTGATCTTCAATATGGTGTCTCCATCACCGATGCTTGTATCGATTGGGACACTACCGAGAAAACCCTGCTCGATATGCACAACAAACTCAAAGACGTTTTGCCAAACCGCTAATCGTCTCACGCGACACCCAAGGGATCTTCGGATCCCTTTTTTATTGCTTATCAGTCTAAAACCGCAAAACCAACCCCCTTTATCGGTAATAAAACTACAGTCATACTATCTTTTAGTCGATAAGATCCCTCTGAATCGGTCTAACTACTTCAGTATTAGTAATTTTTTAACGTATAATGCGCCCGCGGAATAATTAATTACGGGCTTACGCAAAGATGTAACGAATAGCCATAAGCTGTTCTGTTAAGCCTCTGGCTACCAGCCAAATGACAAGGGGATACAATGACTACAACGAATCAAACTATTTACTGGACCCTGACCGACGAAGCACCCTCACTGGCAACCTGTTCTTTGTTACCTATTGTAAGAACATTTGCTAAAGCGGCCGGCATCGACGTTAAAATCAGCGACATCTCTCTAGCAAGCCGCGTTCTCTCGGCATTCCCCGAAAAGCTGACCGAAGAGCAAAAAGCGGAAGATGGGTTGAAATTCCTGGGTGCACTCACTCAAGATCCACACGCTAACATCATCAAACTACCTAATATTTCTGCCTCTATCCCTCAGCTGAAAGCCTGCATCGCAGAACTTCAAGCGCAAGGCTGCGATATCCCTAACTACCCTGAAGCCCCTGAGACAGACGAAGATAAAGCCATTCAGGCTCGTTATTCTAAAATCCTCGGCTCTGCGGTAAACCCGGTTCTACGTGAAGGTAACTCTGACCGTCGTGCCCCAAGTGCTGTAAAAGCCTATGTCCGTAAATTCCCACACTCTATGGGTAAGTGGAGCAAGGCTTCCCGTACCCATGCGGATTATATGCGCGACGGTGACTTCTTCTCTAGCGAACAATCCATCACTATGGATCAAGCTGGCGATGTACGTCTTGAGTTTGTTGACCAAGCCGGCAACGTTGAAGTTAAAAAAGAACTGAGCCTAGAACAAGGCGAGATTCTGGACAGCATGCGCATGAGCTGCAAAGCCCTGCGCGAGTTCTTTGAAGAAACCATGCAAGACGCTAAAGATAGCGGCGTCATGTGGTCTCTACACGTAAAAGCAACCATGATGAAGGTATCTCACCCGATCGTCTTCGGTCACGCGGTTACTGTATTCTACAAAGAGCTGTTTGATAAATACGGCGACCTGTTCGAAGAACTGGGTGTTAATCCTAACAACGGTATCAGCAGCGTATACGACAAAATCGCTACCCTGCCAACCTCTAAGCGTGAAGAGATCGAAGAAGCGATCCATGAGTGCCTAGAACACCGTCCAGAAATGGCGATGGTTGATTCCGTTAAAGGTATTACCAACCTGCACGTTCCTTCTGATGTGATCGTCGATGCGTCTATGCCTGCCATGATCCGTAATGGCGGTAAGATGTGGGGTCCTGATGGCAAGCCTAAAGATACTAAAGCTGTCATGCCTGAAAGCACGTACGCCCGTATCTATCAGGAAATGATCAACTTCTGTAAAACGAACGGCGCTTTCGATCCAACTACGATGGGTACTGTCCCTAACGTTGGTCTGATGGCTCGTAAAGCAGAAGAGTATGGTTCGCACGATAAAACCTTCGAAATCATGGCTGACGGCATTATGCGTGTTGTTACTGCTGACGGCACTGTGCTGATGCAACATGATGTTGAGAAAGGTGATATCTGGCGTGCTTGCCAAACCAAAGACGACGCCGTGCGCGACTGGGTTAAACTGGCTGTTACCCGTGCCCGTCAATCCGGTATGCCAACCGTCTTCTGGTTGGACTACAAACGTGCCCACGATGCTGAACTGATCAAAAAAGTTAAACTGTACCTGCAAGACTATGATACCGACGGTCTTGAGATCACAATCAAAACTTACAATCAGGCAATTCGTTACAGCATGGATCGCATGATCCGTGGTAACGATACCATCTCAGTAACCGGTAACGTACTGCGTGATTACCTGACTGACCTGTTCCCTATTATGGAACTGGGCACATCCGCGAAAATGCTGTCTATCGTACCTATGCTGAAAGGCGGCGGTATGTATGAAACAGGCGCTGGCGGCTCTGCTCCTAAGCACGTACAACAGGTTCAAGAAGAAAACCACCTGCGTTGGGACTCTCTCGGTGAATTCCTTGCTCTGGCTGTCTCTCTGGAAGAGATGGGCATCAAAGAAGGCAACAAGCGTGCTGATATCCTAGCGAAAACACTGGACTCAGCCACCGGTAAACTGCTGGAGAACAACAAGTCTCCTTCACGTAAAACTGGCGAACTGGATAACCGTGGTAGCCACTTCTATCTCGGTATGTACTGGGCACAAGAAGTTGCCGCTCAGACTGAAGATCCAGAGCTGGCCGCTATGTTCGCACCACTGGCGAAAACACTGACTGACAACGAAGCTCAGATCATTGCCGAGCTGAGTGCTGTTCAGGGTACACCTGCTAACTTAGGGGGTTACTACCACGCTAACCGCGAAGACGTTAAGAAAGTGATGCGTCCAAGCGCAACGCTGAACGCAGCATTGGCAGCCCTGTCTTAATCGACACTCTACCAATACCGCTTAAGGGCTCGCCCCTTAAGCGCTAAAAAAACCCGGATCAGTTTAGACTGATCCGGGTTTTTTATGACTTCAGATTAACTAGATTTTAATCGCTATCACGCGTCAGCTTTCTCAATGCAGCTTCATCTTCGGCTTAACCGTACCGCCAATCTTCTGTGCAAAATACACCGCCGATGCTTTTAACCAGCCATGTATGGCCACCTGATGCATACGGTAAAGCGAGATATACACCAGCCGGGCAATGCGCCCTTCAATAAACATCGAGCCGTTAGTAAGGTTGCCCATCAGACTACCCACCGTACTGTAGCGACTAAGATTAACCAACGAGCCATGATCTTTATAAAGGTAGCTCTGTAACGGCTTACCTTGCTCTGACAATAAAATATTTTTATACACTAACGAGGCCATCTGATGCGCCGACTGCGCCCGTGGTGGCACCCAACTGCCGTCGGGCTGTTCGCAGGCACAGCAATCACCAATCACATAAATGGCATCATCAACACTGCTTTGCAAGCTCGGCTTAACGATGATCTGACCGTTACGATTCGTCTCAAACAGGTCGATGGACTTAATGAAGTCTGGCGCTTTAACCCCCGCTGCCCAGACCTGTAGATCCGCGGCAATTAGCTGCTCGTCTTGGGTCACAAAACCGGCATCGGTCGCCTGTGTCACCCGCACATTTTCATGGATGCTAATGCCCAACTCATTCAGTTCTTTCTTCGCCGCCACGGCTATCCGCTGCGGTAACGCCGGCAAGATTCGCGGGCCGGCTTCAATTAAATGGATTTTCAATCGCTTAGCCGACATCTCTGGCATGCCATAAAACTTAAACAGGTCGGCGACATGGTTTAACTCGGCGGCCAGTTCGACACCGGTAGCACCACCGCCAACAATGGCCAGTTGCAGCTCAGTATCCGCAGCGCTCTGATTGATACGCAGAAATTGATTTAACAGCGCCCGATGAAAACGCTCGGCTTGCTGATGGGAGTCGAGAAAGTAGCTATGTTCCGCTACGCCAGGGGTACCAAAATCATTACTCACACTGCCAACCGCCATGACCAGGGTATCGAAAGCCAGCTCCCGCTCAGGTAGTACCTCTTTACCTTCGTCATCTTTCAGGGATTCTAGGCGGATACATTTGGCGACCCGATCCAGACCGATCATAGTGCCGAGCTGAAACTCATAATAATGTGCCGCACAGTGCGCACGATAGACCACACCATCACTGCTCATATCTAATGAACCGGTCGCCACTTCATGCAACAACGGCTTCCAGATATGGCTACGGTTTCGGTCCACCAAGATAATTCTAGCGCGTTTCTTTTTACCCAGCTTATGGCCAAGCTGGGTGGCCAGCTCAAGACCGCCGGCCCCGCCTCCTACGATTACGATAGTTTTCATCATTTATCCTCAAAAAAGTCAGGTTAGCGCTGGATCCACCAACACTAACCTCACCCATCTGCTGAAACAGCGGTGCTATCGTCACCATACTACTAAGCCACCCATAACGCAGTTTATCTATCGGCCAAAGGGTGGATCAAACCATTCATCAGGATAACATCCTACGTCGTAATATCAGGCCATTCGGTTATTAATTCAATACCACGTGCGACATAGAAACCCAAAGGGTTACACAAAATGCTCTGATAAATTGACATAGAAACAGCGATTAATACAGCCGTAAATAAAGAAACTAAGGCTATATCCCTAAGCAAGGGAGATACATAGCGCTCTGTGGCGGGGAAGAATTGTTGAGATAACGCCCCGTTGCGAGGCGTTGGTTTGTCTTAATCGATCAGGGTATCGATTAGATCGATCATAAACTCGGTCTGCTCGGCATCCATCGGTTCCCATGACGAGATCCCCATGCTTTCAAGTACACCTTTGCCTTTTTCATTATCTTGCATCGTCAGCAACGCCGCCTGTATCGCCGGAATATGCTCCGCCATGCGCGGCCCCACTAACAAACTATGGTGAACCACGCTAATTTCACTGCGTACTAACACCCGCATCCGCGAACGGATCAGCTCTGACAGTTCGTCATAGGCCGCTTTCAGAAAGAAGCCAACGTCGGCATTGTCGTTTAGTAAGCTCTTAGCCCCCACCACATAACTGCTGTACTGCTTGATCTCGGTGTTGCTGCTATCGAGATCGGCAGACTCCAACATGATCATCCCCAGGGTATGTACATCGGGATCATCAGTGGTGGCAATGCGACAACCGGGTGCAAGATCCTCAACCGTCTGAAAGGCCGATTCCGCATTCACGGCAATCACAGTCTCATCCGATTGACTCGTAGGTCGGACCACGGCTTGAAATCCCAACTCCCTGACCAACATCGATGCGTCGTAGGGGTTGGCATAGATGAGATCAAACTTATCCGCGCGAATATCTTTGCGTTGCGCGTCAAAGCTATCATAGAGCTCTAAATGAATACCGATATCCAGCGTGCGCTGCAACCAGGTATTAAAAAAATACCAGCCTGAAATATGGTCAGGCGCAAAATCTGGACTGACCGTGAGATTGAATGTCATGCTTATCACTCCTCAGCCAACAAGGTTTTATACAGCGCTTCACTCTCTTCAATCTTACGTCGTGAAGGTTTGCGTCGAACCGAGGTATACCCCACCAACTGGCCATTACGAACATTGGGAATCACTGTTGCCTTAACCCAATAGTAAGCGCCATCTTTACACAGATTTTTGACATAACCATGCCACTTATTACCCTGTTCGATGGTGTCCCAGAGGTCTTTAAAAGCAACCGCCGGCATATCCGGGTGACGCAGAATATAATGATTAACGCCGATTAATTCATCTTCGTTATAACCAGACATATCGATAAATGCCTGATTCGCGTGGGTGATAATCCCTTGCGGGTCGGTTCGGGATACGATCAACTTGCCGTCGGGATAAGGCACCTCCCGATCAATAATATTTGCCGTTCGCTTACTACCATCGAAATATGAGATTTCAACCGTCCGCGTCTCTCCAGTGTCTTGTTCAGACATACTTCCAACCTTATTCACCTAGCAGCGGCTATCCATGTTGGCCATTAGCCGCTGCTCGGGATTAACAAATTAAAGGATTTTACCGATCGCCTCTGCGGCACGTTTCACATCGAGGAAGATTAAACCCAGACGTGCGTTCGGCTTCGCCACCACGGTAAGCACAGAATCCTGATTGGCGTGAGTCATCAGAATATAACCCTCATCCCCCTTCACCAACACTTGCTCTAACTCACCACGGGCCAGCTCTTTTGCCGTGCGCTCGCCCAATGACAACATCGCGGCACTCATCGCGCCAACTCGGTCTTCATCCATACTCGACGGCAGTAACGCCGCAATCATCAGACCATCGGTTGAGATGACCGCTGACGCTTCGATATCTGCAGACGTGCCGTTGAGATCACTCAAAATAGAGGTAAGCATCTCAGAACGCATAGAACACTCCTTCCGTAAAGGCTTCCATTGTGGAAGCGAATTAAATTCAAAATATTAATATTCAAGATAACGGCGAGCTAAGCTCGCCAGAATTTCAGCAAAAGCCTGTTGGTACAACTTGGGCATATCGGCGATCACCAAGGTAAAGCGCTGGTGACCAATATAAATTCCCCAACAACCGATCTGGCTTTGCCCGGCACCGTTTAAGATGCCCCAAGAGTCACTGGCTAAGCCTAAATCACCGTTCAATAGTTGCTTATGACGCTCCTGTAACAGCAATAGATCCGCCGCTAAGGCGGCCAAGGCGTCAGACTGCTCCACTGAATACCCCACCGATGAGAGACAAAACCCTTGATCATCTGCCAACAGCGCTTTACCACTGGCGGAGATCTGTTCTAACAAGCCGGGCAAAATATCCTCTAACGGCCCCCGCTTAATCTCCGGGGGTGTCTCAGACAGGGCCACGAAGCCACGATCCAACAGTTGCTGAAATACGCCCATCGCCTGTGTTTCATCGAGATCAGCTAATTCAGAGACCAATTCAATGGAATAGAGCAACTCGAAGTCGGTCGATAGCAACTGCAATAACATCGCTCTGGCGTCATCTGACGCGGAGTTCAAGGTTGCAAAGTAAGCTCCGCTTGGGGTGATTGCGATATAGCGAATAGCATCCTGATTATAATCTCCCACCAAAATCTCTCCGACATGGGTTAATAACTAAACACCCGTTAGCCTCCTAACACCGAGACCTAGGTGATAACGATTACTTAAACGCCCCTAGCGCATAAGCTGCGGTCATAAAGGCAAATACATAACGCTGATGGATTTTCAGCACTTTAACCACTTCAATGGCTGACAGACTATGTCGCCCCCACAAACTACTGATCGTCGCGGCATGGGGGATAGGCAGTAACCGATCAAGATCCAGTGGTCGATTAAGCCGGTGTGGTTTATCCGGGTCTAACATACGATCTAATCGCCCTTTCGATGTCCACAGCGCCAGCTTCCAAATTAATTCATCACTCTTGATGATCGTCACTTTAACCCCCGCCACACCGGGACGCTCAGCATCTAGGTCAGGCCGAACTTTTAAAGTCAGCTCCTGATAACCAAAACGGGTTAGAGCCAGCGGAATCAAAAGATCATCACTAAAATCAAATAAAAACTGCTTCGATTCTGGCAAATACGCCAATGTGCCCGGTAAGCCTATAATCTCAACGGGTAGTGCCCGCGCATTGCCTTCGGCAATCACCTCTAGCAACATTGCTAATAGGGTTGAGTCTTTTTTAAAGAACACCCGGCGACGCTGATCAGGCTCATGCAGATTGACATCCGGTGCATTGCCACAGCATTCATACACCATCTGATAAGTCAGCTTCGTTCTGTGCTCCCGCGCCTGTTCATCTGACTCTGGCACGTCATTGACAGCTAACTCATCAACCGGAGATTCAGTCGCTAAAGTATTGGCCGCTGCCGATGCGACCTCAGATAGCGTTGCTGCAGCAGCGGCTGCCTGGGTGTCCGCAGACGCCGGTTTAACCGCCGCCGTAGCATCAGGTGTGAGGACAAAACGTTGCCGCACATCTGCTGAAGCCTTAGAACGGTCGGAACTGTGGGCACGGTAATCGGCGATCGCCTGACGCTCGGCGGCCAAGCGTGTCTGATAGGCTTGAAACGCCTGCTCCCCTGCATTACTGACCTTCGTCAGCGTAGCTGCAGGCGGATCAATGGCGCCCGACGAAAATTGCTCAGCCGCCTGCTTAATCGCCTTGATTAAGCGCTTGCCTTCGAGCGGTTTATGCAGGGTCACACAACTGGGAAACTGCTTTTCTGTCGCGGTCACCGCAATAATGGGGCGCTCGCCACGGTACTTATCGATCAGGGGTTTAACCGCAGGATGCTCCATATCAAAAATAATAACGTCGGCCTGTTCCGCCGGCACCAACGCATAACTCTGCTGGTGCTGCATAAAGAACAGTTCAATCGCCGTTTTTGATTGCAACTCAAAGCCGACAACACTCAGCTGAATCACATGATTAGCTGCCCGCTTAGTGAGTTTGATATGAGATACCCCCACGACTGCCCCCGTTCCCTTAAGTCAGATATAGCGAATTCAAATTAATGCAGCGAAAAGTAGCCATTACACAGTACCGAATGACTCTGACTCAACTGTAACAAGCGCAGCTTATCACCCCCGGTGACAACCGCATTGAACACCTCGAGAGCATCATCATCGAGCAAACTCGTGCCCTGCTTGAGTAAACGCTTAAACAGATCGTTACCCCGCCCATCCAAGGTGAGATAGAGATCCCGCAAGGCGCCTGTCAATTGCGCCGCGTCATGACACAGAATAGCCAGATAGACTCTCTGTACCTGATAGCGAAGATTGCCAGGGTTGGCTGCCACTAAACGTGTGTAATGCTGCAGTAAGGCCCCTTTATGGGGCCCGTCATAGATCAACGCCTTACCCTCGAGAGCGGCAAAAAGCGTCTCAATCGCCAAGGCATTCGGTCCTTCAAGCTCGGTATTTAACGTCCAGCCAGAAACCGCTGCCCATATGGGTGAATTCACAGCCTGTCCTCTTACTACTTAGATTAATCAGGTCCGGATACCACGTACAACAACCGAACTAACCCGATAGCAAACGATAATGCTAAATGAAACCTGTTTGGTTAAAGCCGTCATCAATATTGACTGACGATTGAGGCATGATACATAAATCAATACCGCTTGACTCAGGATAGCGAGCTAACCTTGATCTACATCATATAGTGCAGAAGATCGAAATAGAGCGTTAATATATTAACTTAGGCTAATATTAGAGCGGACTAAACCCAAAGTATTAGCAGCGAAAATGCCTATCAATCTTAACTATAGAGCCCTTTTCGGCTAAAATTTTACCCGCCAATTTCAAGATCGACGTGATACATGTCGGTCGACTGTCAGATTGTCACACTCAACGGCGCTCTGATAGAGATAACAGATGAGGGCTATATCGTGCTTGAAGCTTACCGTAAACATGTAGAAGAACGCGCCCAAGAAGGCGTGCCCGCCAAACCGCTTGATGCAGATCAAACCGCTGCACTGGTTGAGTTATTGAAGAATCCGCCCACTGGCGAAGAAGCATTTATCCTGGAGCTGCTAGAAAACCGTATTCCTGCAGGTGTAGACCAAGCGGCTTACGTTAAAGCAGGTTTCTTGGCTGCTATCGCTAAGGGCGAAGCCGAATCCCCACTGATCGACAAAGTTAAAGCCGTTGAACTACTCGGTACGATGCTGGGTGGTTACAACATCCAACCATTGATTGCGGCACTGGATGACGCGGCCTTAGCACCGACAGCGGTTAAAGCGCTGTCCCACACGTTGCTAATGTTTGACGCTTTCCATGATGTCAAAGATAAAGCCGATGCGGGTAACACCTTTGCTAAGCAAGTTATGGCGTCATGGGCGGCCGGTGAATGGTTTACATCCAAGCCAGAACTGCCTGAGAAAATCACCGTTACGGTCTTTAAAGTAACAGGCGAAACCAACACCGACGACCTCTCTCCTGCTCCGGATGCCTTTACCCGTCCTGATATTCCACTGCACGCTAACGCCATGCTAAAAATGGCACGTGATGGCATCGAGCCTGTTGCACCCGGTAGCGTTGGCCCTCTGAAACAGATCGAAGCAGTTAAAGCTAAAGGCTATCCGGTCGCCTATGTCGGTGATGTCGTGGGTACCGGTTCTTCACGTAAATCAGCCACGAACTCGGTGCTGTGGTTCTTCGGCGATGATATTCCACACGTACCAAATAAACGTGCCGGCGGTTACTGCTTCGGTGGCAAGATTGCGCCTATTTTCTTCAACACCATGGAAGATGCTGGCGCCCTACCGATCGAAATGGATGTTGAAAAAATGAATATGGGCGACGTGATCGACGTTTACCCTTACGAAGGCGTCGCTAAAAACGCAGAAACCGGCGAACTACTGTGCGAATTCAGCCTGAAAACACCGGTTATTCTGGACGAAGTACGTGCCGGTGGCCGTATCCCTCTGATCATCGGTCGCGGCCTGACTGAACGCGCCCGTGAAGCGTTAGGCCTAGGCCCTGTCGATCTGTTCCGTAAACCTGAACAACCTGTCGATACCGGCAAAGGCTTCTCGCTGGCGCAGAAAATGGTGGGTAAAGCCTGCGGCGTTGATGGCGTCCGCCCTGGCACCTACTGCGAACCTAAGATGACCACGGTTGGCTCTCAGGATACCACCGGTCCTATGACCCGTGACGAACTCAAAGACTTGGCTTGCCTGGGCTTCTCTGCTGACCTGACCATGCAGTCATTCTGTCACACGGCGGCTTATCCTAAGCCCATTGACGTTCAGACTCACCATACCCTGCCTGATTTCATCATGAACCGTGGCGGTGTTTCACTGCGCCCTGGTGACGGTGTTATTCACTCTTGGCTGAACCGCATGCTGCTGCCTGATACTGTCGGTACCGGTGGTGACTCTCACACCCGTTTCCCCATCGGTATCTCTTTCCCCGCGGGTTCTGGTCTAGTTGCTTTCGCGGCGGCGACCGGCGTGATGCCTCTGGATATGCCTGAATCTGTCTTGGTTCGCTTTAAAGGCTCCACGCTACAGCCGGGTATTACCCTGCGTGACTTGGTTAACGCCATCCCTTACTACGCTATCAAGCAGGGCCTTTTAACTGTTGCTAAAGCGGGTAAGAAAAATATCTTCTCTGGTCGTATTCTTGAAATTGAAGGTCTGCCTGATCTGAAAGTTGAGCAGGCGTTCGAACTGTCTGACTCTGCCGCAGAACGTTCTGCGGCTGCGTGTTCTATCAAGCTGGGCGAAGCACCGATCAAAGAATACCTCAACTCTAACATCACCATGTTGAAGTGGATGATCTCTGAAGGATACGGCGATCCGCGTACCATCGAGCGTCGCATTAACGGTATGGAAGCGTGGCTGGCTAACCCAGCGCTGATGGAAGCCGATGCCGATGCTGAGTACGCAGCGGTCATTGAAATCGATCTGGATGACGTTAAAGAGCCTATCCTGGCCTGCCCTAACGACCCTGATGACGTTAAATTACTGTCTGATGTTGCTGGCACACATATCGATGAGGTCTTCATCGGTTCATGTATGACTAACATCGGTCACTTCCGTGCTGCGGGTAAACTGCTGGAAGCATCTGGCGCAACAATCCCAACCCGTATGTGGATTGCACCGCCCACCAAAATGGATGCCGCTCAGCTGACTGAGGAAGGTTACTACAACATCTTCGGCAAAGCCGGCGCACGTATCGAGATGCCTGGTTGCTCCCTCTGCATGGGTAACCAAGCGCGTGTAGGCGATAACACAACCGTGGTATCAACCTCTACCCGTAACTTCCCGAACCGTTTGGGTAATGGCGCTAACGTCTACCTCTCTTCTGCTGAACTAGCAGCGGTAGCCGCACTGCTCGGTAAGATCCCAACGGTTGACGAGTATATGGAATACGCGACTAAGATCGACAGCATGGCGGCTGATGTTTACCGCTATCTGAACTTCGATCAAATCGAATCCTATATCGATAAAGCGTCTAACGTTATCGTCACGGCCTAACCGTTAAATCGCCTATTGGCATAATGCTGTTCGCTTAAGCATTTGAGCGATAATAAGGCTTGATAGAAAATCCGATGTTGATATCAACGTCGGATTTTTTTTGCCACTGACCGCCAATCAGAGACAGCATGGACAATTATGAGATAAAGATCGAGCTTAACTGACAGCAGAGAGAGCTAGCCCGTTAAAGCCGTTCGCCCCGTATATTGCGACGAAGGTCATCGTCATGAATAGAGCGAGCACAGAGCGACAATTGGAACACTGCTTATGCTGCTATAGGTTTGGCGAAAAGTGCGGCTAAGGAGACTTTAGTCAGCGAGGCTCAGCACGAAAAGCCAACCCCCAGACATAAAAAAGCCCTGAAGAATCAGGGCTTTTCTGTTAGCACGCTATCAATGATTAGATACGTGCAGCGGGGATAGTATGCGCGACACTCAAGTCATTAGTCGGCGGCGTGAACGTAGTCAGATCGATACCCTCAACCGCTTCTTTGTACTCTTCCAGTGTCGGGAAACGACCTAGGACACAAGACAGCACAACCATTGGGGTAGAACCCAACAACGACTCACCTTTTTTCCCTTCTGCATCTTCAACAACACGGCCTTGGAACAGGCGGGTAGACGTAGCCAGCACGGTGTCACCCGGCTCTGCTTTTTCTTGGTTACCCATACACAGGTTACATCCAGGACGCTCCAGGTACATAATATTTTCGTACTTGGTACGTGCTGCTTCTTTTGGATGCGCGTCAGAGAATTCGAAGCCAGCGAATTTTTCCAGCAGCTCCCAATCACCTTCGGCTTTCAACTCGTCAACGATGTTGTAAGTCGGTGGCGCAACAACCAATGGCGCTTTAAAGGTAACAGGACCTTTCTTCTCTAGGTTACGCAGCATCGCTGCAATGATCTGCATATCGCCTTTGTGAACCATACAAGAACCAACGAAGCCCAGATCAACCTTACGGCCATCGTAGTATGAAGCAGGACGAATCACATCGTGGGTGTAACGCTTAGAAACGTCTTCGTTGTTAACGTCTGGGTCAGCAATCATTGGTTCATTGATGACGTCTAGATCAACAACAAGTTCAGCATAGTACTTAGCGTTGTCATCTGGAGCCAGCGCAGGCGCTTCGCCAGATTTCACCTCAGCGATACGCTTGTCTGCTAGGTCGATCAGACCTTGCAACATCGCCGCCTTGTTATCCATACCTTTGTCGATCATGATTTGGATACGGGACTTAGCCAGTTCCAAAGACTGGATCAGCGTGTCGTCAGTAGAGATACAGATAGAGGCTTTCGCTTTCATTTCTGCAGTCCAGTCAGTGAAGGTGAAGGCTTGGTCAGCCAACAGCGTACCGATCTGTACTTCGATAACACGACCCTGGAATACGTTTTCGCCACCGAACGTCTTCAGCATCTGTGCTTGAGTCGCATGGACGATGTCACGGAAATCCATGTGAGGCTGCATCTTACCTTTGAAGGTAACCTTCACAGACTCTGGAATTGGCATGGCCGCTTCACCTGTTGCCAGTGCGATCGCAACCGTACCGGAGTCAGCTCCGAACGCGACACCTTTAGACATACGGGTGTGAGAGTCACCACCGATGATGATTGCGCGGTCGTCAACGGTAATGTCATTCAATACTTTGTGAATAACGTCAGTCATTGAAAGGTAAACATGTTTCGGGTCACGCGCGGTGATAACGCCGAACGCGTTCATGAACGCCATCAACTTAGGCGTGTTTGCCTTCGCTTTGTTATCCCATACAGAGGCTGTGTGGCAACCGGATTGGAAAGCACCATCTACGCTGGTAGAGATCGTAGAAGCGGCCATCGCTTCCAGTTCCTGACAGGTCATAGGACCGGTCGTATCCTGAGAACCGACGATATTCACTTTAACGCGAACATCAGAGCCTGTGTGCAAAGGCGTCTTAGACGTAACACCTACTGCGTTGCGGTTGAAGATCTTTTCAACAGCCGTCAGGCCCTGCCCTTCGATAGAGATCTCTTTAGATTGTGCGTACACAGCTGGCGCTTCAACACCCAAGGTTTCAGCTGCGAACGTTTGCAGTTTCTTACCGAAGGTGACCGCGTAAGATCCACCCGCTTTCATGAATTCAACTTTTTGTGGCGTGAAAGCATCAGAGATATCAACCAGCTCTTGGTCGCCGTTGTACAGCTTCTTCGCTTTAGTATCGATGGTCAGAACGGTACCTGTCGCCACTGAATAGGCTTGTTCCAGGACAGGGTCGCCACTTTCGTTACGAACGACTTCGCCGTTAGCGTCGGTTTTCTTAACCCAGTTTTTCAGATCCAGACCGATACCACCGGTTACACCAACCGTTGTCAGGAAGATAGGCGCGATACCGTTAGTACCTGCAACGACCGGACGGTTGTTGATGAATGGGATATATGGAGAGGTTTTTTCACCGGCCCACAGTGCAACGTTGTTAACACCCGACATACGCGAAGAGCCTACACCCATGGTGCCTTTTTCAGCGATCAACATCACTTTAGCATCAGGGTTTTGCTTGCCCATCTCAGCGATTTCTTGCTGAGCTTCTGGCGAGATCATGCACAGGCCGTGTAGTTCACGGTCAGCACGCGAGTGAGATTGATTACCCGGAGATAATAAATCAGTAGAGATATCACCCTCAGCAGCGATGTAGGTAATAACCTTAATTTTCTCTGGGATGTCATCCAGCTTGGTGAAGAATTCAGCTTTTGAGTAACTTTCTAAAAGCTCTTTAGCGATGGCGTTGCCCGCTTTGAAAGCATCAGCCAGACGAGCATAGTCTGCGTCGTACAGGAATACCTGAGACTTCAGAACTTCGCCCGCAGCAGCCGCCTGAGCATCGTCAGACAGCGCGATATCTAGCAGCACTTCAACAGAAGGGCCGCCTTTCATGTGAGAAAGTTGCTCAAGCGCAAACTCAGGAGAGATCTCTGCAACGGTTTCTTTACCCAAAGCGATGTCTTTCAGAAAAGCCGCTTTAACGACAGCCGCTGGCGTAGTACCCGGTAGCGTGTTGTAGATGAAGAAGTTCAAAGATGCTTCGCGATGCTCATTACCAACGTCTTTAATTTGGGCAATGATTTCAGAAAGTAGCTCTGCGCTATCAATCGGTTTCGGGTGCAGGCCAAGGTCGTTTTTACGAATCTCTATTTCTTCTAGGTAGTCAGAGTAGTAACTCATAGCGTCAGGCGTCTCGTCTCAGTTAATTCTAATTATGAATCGGCGACAGATTATAAGGAAAGTTATAAACAGCTCAATAAAAACAATTTAAATTAAGCCTATAGTCGATATAAATAAAATAAATAATAGCAAAATTAACGTGTTTCAGATGGTATACATTGGTGGTAGGCATCCATGTTTATTTTGCAAATATGGCAGGCCTTCTTTAATTAAGTACATCAACCCATTAGGCGGATACTTAATTTTCAGAATTGCCCAGAATGGTTCTATCGCCTTGCATTATACAGCGATTTAACGGGCTTTTGTCTATGGTGATTGAATCAATCACTCAGACAACACCGATCATGGCGAGATTCTGGCCCACCTCAGAAGAACGGGAACCGTCGAAACCATCGTGCGCTGCAAGAGTGAGTATCTCTGTAGCAACCAACAGACAATTGATAGGGCTCGCCCATCCCTAATCCAGAGAAAGATCCTCGATCGGCCTGCGCTCAACCTCTCCCCCCGCATTCGCTTGAATTTATCAGGGCACTAGATAGCTCGCTACCTAGCGTTTTGTCAACCGATGCCCCTTTATTCATTCAACTCAGTCGCATCGTCATTCCGCATAGCGCAGGAACTAAGCCTTAAAACATTCCCAGAACAGTCGATAGACACTAGCAAATAGTCTTAGATTGTATGTAATTAAGACAAAATAACGGCCAATATCCTTGCTTTAAGCTGCCTATCCTCTAGAATTGTCGACAATTCTAATAAAGCAACCATTGATACTGCAGGTAATAGCGGTTCGTTTGACGGCTGAATATATGACCCATAAGAAGATCGAGCCGCTCCGACAATGATCGCAGCCTCGTGCCAAAAAAGGTTATAGGTTCATCAATGTCCCATCTGCGTGAGGTATAAAATATGACAAGTCCTATCGATTTTGATCCATCCCGTTCCATTAAAACACTTCCCGGAACGGCACATAGCTACCATAGCCTTCCAGATACCGCTGAACGATTTGGTATAAATCTTGATGACTTGCCGTTTTCTCTTCGCCCTATCCTCGAAGGTATCGCGCGAAATGTTGGCCAAAACGGCGTCACCGCTGAGCAAGTTCAGGCGCTTGGACACTGGACAGAGGATCGAGGCACACAGCCGATCGAAATTCCTTTCACGGCAGGTCGCGTCTTGATGCATGATCTGAGTGGCACACCCGCCATTGTGGATTTTGCTGCGATGCGTTCAGCCGTTCAACGCATGGGTATGGATCCAGCAATCATTGAACCTCTAGTCCGCGCAGATCTTGTGATTGATCATACGGTGACAATGGATAATACCGGTAGCCCGGCTTCTCTTAGAATCAACGGAGAACTTGAGGCGGCCAGAAATATAGAGCGTTATGCCTTTTTGAAATGGGGCGCGCAGGCATTTGACACCATCAGAATTATTCCCCCACAAACCGGTATTGTGCATCAGGTTAACCTAGAGTATCTGGCACAGGGCTACCTCAACATCAAAGGTCTGATGGCACCGGATACACTCATTGGTATGGATAGCCATACGCCCATGGCGAACGCCTTAGGGATTGTGGGCTGGGGCGTAGGCGGCATTGAAGCTGGAGCATCGATGCTCGGCCAACCTATGCAGATGTTGGCACCCGAAGTGGTGGGCGTTGAACTCACCGGCGCATTAAGAGAAGGCGTCACGGCGACAGACCTAGTACTGACGATCACCGAAATGCTGCGAAAATACCCGGGCGGTGTTGTGGGTAAATTTGTTGAATACATCGGTGTAGGGTGTGCCAATCTTTCCCTGCCTGACCGTGCAACCGTGGCCAATATGTCGCCTGAATATGGCGCCACCATGGGCTTTTTCCCCTTTGATGAAATCTCTGCCGAGTATCTGAGAGCAACAGGTAGGGATGGCGATCTGCCACTCGCGTTTTATAAAGCACAGAACATGACCTGGACACCGGGTCAGTCTCTGCCTCGCTATACAGACCTTCTTCAACTTGATCTATCCACCGTTGAGCCTTCTGTGGCTGGCCCTAAAAGACCTCAGGACAGACTACCGCTGGCTGAGCTTGGCAATGTTTTCAGAAAAGCGGCGGCCGAAGGCGATCGTACGCCTGAAGTAGTTAACGTGACGCCCATGAAGGCAGACGACGCCGGTATTTACGTCCCCTTACCTGCACGGGAATTAAAAGACGGCGATATCGTGATTGCGGCGATTACTTCCTGCACCAATACATCGAACCCAAGCTTGTTGATTGCAGCGGGCTTGCTGGCCAAGAAAGCCAATGAGCTTGGGATGACAGTACCGAGTAGCGTTAAAACATCCTTGGCACCGGGGTCACCGGTGGCAACCGACTTTTTAACCAAGGCGGGACTACAACAGCATTTGGATGCACTGGGTTTTAACACCGCCGGTTATGGCTGTACCACCTGCGTGGGTAATTCTGGCCCTCTAGCACCGAGCATTGAAAAAGCATTACAAGACCACGATATTATTGCTGCGTCGGTTTTATCCGGTAACCGGAACTTTGAAGGCCGGGTACATCCCGATGTTGATACCAACTTCTTGATGTCTCCGCCGTTAGTCGTTGCCATGGCCATTGCGGGCAACGTCAATATTGATGTGAGCACTCAGCCCATTGGTCAAGATGCAGAAGGAAACGATGTCTTCCTTAAAGATATCTGGCCGAGCAACGCAGAAGTCACTCAGACCATGCATGAATGTATGGATCCGAAAGCCTTCAGAGAAACCTATGAGAACTCTCTCGACGGTCCTGATACATGGCAGAAACTGGCATCGCCTACCGGCCCTGTTTATGACTGGGACCCAGATTCAACCTACATCCAAGAAATCTCTTTCTTCGACGGTTTCTCAATCGAAACACCTGAGGACGCGTTAAACAATATCTCAGGGGCGCGCATGCTGGTGATGTGTGATGACAACACAACCACAGACCATATCTCACCGGTAAGCCGTATACGTCCAGACTCCCCTCCTGGCGAATACTTGATCTCTCAAGGCGTTGCCGAGAGCGATCTGACATCACTTGGGGCACGTCGCGGCAATCACCACGTGATGTTACGCAGTATTTTTGGCAATGGTAAAGCCAGAAACCTGATGCTCCCTGGCACCACCGGCGCGGTAACCAGCTACCACCCGTCTGAAGGTGAACCCGCACAAATGTCGATTTACGATGCCGCTGCCCGTTACCGTGAAGAAGGTATTCCTACCCTGGTATTTGGCGGCAAACTTTATGGCACAGGATCGTCACGGGATTGGGCGGCTAAAGGGCCGGCTTTGCTAGGCGTAAGGGCGATTATTGCTGAAAGTTTTGAGCGGATTCACAAATCCAATCTGGTGGGCATGGGTGTTTTGCCACTGCAGTTACCGCAAGGGGTCACACGCGCGTCGCTCAATTTGGATGGTTCAGAAACCTTTGATTTGAAGGGTATTGATACACTTGAGCCAAGGGGATCTGTGGAGCTGACAATTCAGCGGGCGGATGGCTCTTCGCAGAAAATAGCACTGCTTTCGCGTGTGGATACCTCATCAGAACTGGATCAAATACGTCATAAAGGCATCTTACCGATGGTGTTACGGGACATTATCGCCGCGAATACCTAACGCTCAACGGCCAACCAATACAGAGAGACGATGATCAGCGTTAAGAGGCTGGCATCGTCGCTCTGTTTAGAGTTAGACGTTCGGAATAGCGAGTGGGCAACCGCTACATCACAGGTCGCAACCTGCACATCACCCAGAGACTGCAGGACTTATCCGACAGCCTCAACGCCCCAAGCAGGGGCTATTTTTAGCGCAGCGAAGAGATAGTACCACGGCCTTGGTTTGTTAGGCTCACTGCAAACCGGCTGCATTTAGAAGTTGTAGAAGCCTACCTATGTTAGTAGCTTCAAGAACCGGGGTTTCCTTAGCCCGCATCCTGTTTTTTATGATTTCAACGATTTCTTCAAGAGTTATGATTTTAAAATCAATATTCGCACCATGACGTATAAAACGCTCTCTAATCACTTCTGAATTTTCTAATTCCACCCTATAACGAACAGAGTTTCTACCCGACAATTTTGTAACTGCAATATAGTACGTAAATGAAAGCTGGCCGGTTTCACTTTTAACTTTAGTTAAAAAAGCTTCCAGCCATTTATCTGAGACAAGCTCTCTAAAAGACTTCCACCTTTCACGCTTTTGAAATTCTATAGATGGCATATTGTACTCAGCCTCATTTTCAAGGTGAGAAAGCCACTTCTCCGCTTTAAAACCGTTTTGCCATGATTTACATGTAACAATAGCTACCCGAGAGGTTCCCCCTCTTAGTGGGGCAATATGCCATTATATCGATGTCTGAGTGAACAGAGTCCTGTTTAGAGTTATAGTCAACGTGCTTATTGGATGGACGGTACTTAACATTGTGCTTAACAAACCACCCTTCCTCTGAAACCAGCCAGTCCTCAACCAACTGTTCTAGAATATCTTCTTTCAAGCTACACTCCTGTTAGCCTAACGCCTAGTTCGTTACCGGCAACGTTTTTTGTTGTCCGCGTACACGAAATTGTTAACAAGATCACTATATATTTTGAGCCACCCATTCTATTTCATCATCTGAAATATTCGACAACGAAAGTAAATCATAAAACCTCTGCCCCTCATACGTAAGATACATTTGGGACGGAACGATTTCCGTTTCAGATAGTAAAAAATGTTGCCTATCTTTCATCATTCCAAGACGGATCAGTTGCATAGCCTGCTGAATCAAGGATAGGTGCGCCCAAGTAACTTCAGTGCCAGGTTTAACCTTCTCTTGTCGAGTCCTAAATTGATCGCACCTTCTAGCAAGCGCTAGAATTCTGAAATGTGTATATGTTAGCGACTCCGCCAATTCTACAAGCTGATTTGCCTCCTCAACGGAGCAGCTACTCTCAAACGATATGTTCGAAAACAGCTTTCCAAGATGAACCAGCTTCTTTTCCTCGTGAGTGTTTTTGGCTTTTAATAGCACCCCTTCGAAAACCTCTTCTGAAGATGGACGATCAGTGCCTTTAGACTCAAAAAATCCATCATCACGAAGAGGCTGTCCTCTATCAATCCTCACTTTCAGCTCATCAAGGGCGATCGCAGCTACCCCACCTATTCTCACCTCTTCCCTAGGGGAAAGGTACCGATTCGCAACATCAGTTAGCGCATGAGTGCAACTTATACCAAGTGCGGCCCCAGCGCCTGCTCCTACAGGCCCTCCAGCAAGAAAACCTATTGCCCCGCCAACCGCAGCTCCGGCAATTTCAGACCCTCGCTGAATTAACTGTTTTGGCTTATCCTCTTTCATGCTTCCTCTGTTAACAGCTTATGCGTGTGCGTGCCTGATAGACTGGCGAGATCTCACCGGGCTTCTGCTTGTAACCAACTGATTTCATTCTGAAACCTTCCATAGTTTGACTATTCCCTTCCAGAAAAGCGTGCGTGCACACTATTTCGGTGACGAGTGACCTATAAACGTGACTGGTCTATAAACGTGTAAACCAATAACCTATTGATTTGATTGATGATCAAACTATCACCAACCGAATAAACAGGCAAGCGCAAAAAAGCCCACGCTAGATGGGCTCTTCCATATAATGTGATGCCCGCTCACGGCCTCGACCGCGACGGTTGAGATTCAGCGTTAAGCGCCTTCAGCTTCCCTTAAACGCTCTTGTCGTTCACGTTCTTCTAGCATGACCGCTTTAATCTCTTCAAGCACCGCATCCACATCAGCGCCATCGGCATCGCCGTCATAAAGTCCGGTCAACTCGGTTTCAGGTTTCAATAATCCCTCTTCATAGAGCGCCCACATCTCTTCGCCATAGCGGGATAAACTCAAGATAGGCGCAAACTGGGCGTAGTAACGGGTCATATTATTCACATCGCGCAACAGCATTGAGCGTGCACTGTTATTCGCCGACGCATCCACCGCCTGTGGTAGATCAATAATCACGGGGCCATATTCGTCAACCAAGACATTAAACTCTGACAAGTCGCCATGGATGATGCCTTCACACAGCATCAACTTAACGTAATGCATCATGACGGCATAATCTTCCAGCGCCTGCTCTTCGGTCAATAACACCTCACCGAGGCGCGGCGCCACATCCCCCTCATCATCGACCACTAACTCCATTAGCAAAACGCCGTCGATACAACCAAAGGTTTCAGGCACCCGTACGCCAGCACGGTGTAAGCGGGCTAACGCATCCACTTCAGCATTTTGCCAAATCTCTTCCTGCTGCTTACGGCCATAGGCGGAGTTTTTTTCCATCGCTCGGGCACGTCGACCACTGCGAACCTTTCGGCCTTCTTGATATTGGGCAGCATTCTTGAAACTACGCTTTACCGCATCTTTATAAACTTTGGCGCAACGAATCTGACCGGAGCAACTGACAATATAGATATCAGCCTCTTTACCACTCATCAGCCGGCTTATCACTTCATCAATCAAACCTTCATCTATCAGCGGAAGGAGCGTTTTTGGTGCTTTCATGCATACCTGTATCGTTAAAAAACCATTTTAGCCAACGGTGGCTCAACTCTATTAACTAAGTCTAACACTTTTTAAAATTATTTAGGATTGTTCGCACTGCCGTTGCCCTCCTGTTGCCTAGGATTGCACCCACGCCCCTCTCAACTAAGTTAACCTCCTCGATAACCCGCCATCTATTACCCTATCGTTTTGTTATAGCACAAAAAAATCCGGCAACCATAAGGCTACCGGATTTAATTAATACGCCTGACGGCGAACTCACGAATTGAGATCGTCTTGCGTTCTAGCTAGATCAGAATGACAGGGTCACACCATGGTTGGATCTGGCTCAAGACCCATCAGTGAACGACCAAGAATCTGCTTACAAACATCGTAATCGGTGTAAGCATGGGCTGCCGTCATGTTGCAATCACGCCACAGCCGTTGGATCTCATTATCATGGATCCACGTAGAGCCACCAGCGACTTCAAACAAACGGTTAACCGCCTCGCAACACATCTTAATGGCATACGCCTGATTGGTGCGCCAAAAAACAAGCTCTTCATCGGTAGGGTAGCGTTTCTGTTCGCCAAAGGCTTTATGCTCGTCCCAGGTTTTTTCCATATAAGCACGCGCTGCGGCGACCTGTTGATGAGATTCAGCCAGCCGCATCAGCGGTGGAATCTCTTTACCACTACTGGCCATGGTGTAAGCACGGGTACGGTTTTTGGTCATCTCTTTATAGACTTGCAGCATCCGCTCAGCCGCGCCCAGCGCGATCGCAGCAAAACCACAGGCAAAATATGGACGGTATGGGGTGTAATAGATCTTACTCTCAGGGTACAGACCAAAACCGGCAGACTCACCGGTCATCATCGCCTTAGCCCGCTCAATACGGTGTTCAGGAATAAAGGTATTTGGGTTAACCTTAAGAGTCTTAGTACCGGATGATTTCATTCCAGCAGAATACCAGTCATCTTCGATTTCATAATCGCTCGCAGGCACCACACCGAAGCAATAATCTTTCTCACCCGTTTCTTTATTATCCCGCAGGAAGCCCAGAATCGCCCATTGTGCATGGTCACAGCCAGAGCTCCAACGCATGTCTCCATTGAAGATGACCCCACCTTCACACTCTTCAACCTTACCAAAAGGTGCGATTGAACTACTGGCAACCGCATCCGGATTTTCGCCCCAGAACTCGTCCTGCGCCTGTTTTGAAAACATGGCCATCTGGTGACTATGAGTCACTAATAGGCTAAATGCCCAAGCAGTACCACCACACGCACCGGCCAATGCAGCAATACAATCGGTCACTTCAGGTAATGACAACTCTAAGCCACCATAGGCTTTTGGCTGCAGCGCGCGATGAAAGTTGATTGATTTGAGAAGATTAATATTTTCTTCCGGCACCTTACGAAGCTGCTCTGCATTGACCGCATTGGCCGCAATCTCAGGCAGAATCTTTTTCAACTCATCAAGCATAGGATTTGGTCTTTCCATCGTTCATTACCCTTCTCGTTATTGTTTTCATAACAGACTGTGCCAATCGCTGAATGATAGAAACAACATCACCCAATCACTGACTGTCCAACAGATGGCCCTATTATTGTTGAGGATGAGGCAGAAGAAAATGGATCTTTCACAGGCTAACTTGCACTTCTCATAGTTAACATATGAAGTATAAAAGCATATTACTGTTAATTAATACCACCAAAATAGACCTAACTTACTGAATTATAGTAACTTAAGATATGCCGGCTTTAGAGCGCATAAAAAAATTTGCACAAATCAACAAGATTACAGACAGACTGCAAGCGTCTATAATACTAACAAGATCGCCATTCCTAAGAGACGAGAAGCTTATGAGCCGTCACAGCCCAGCGTCAGCCCGAACCAATAGCTCATCCGCTGATATTCCCAATATCGATATTGGCCAAGCCTACGATCAACACTATGTGGATGCCGAAATACACTATGAACAGTTAGAGAAGCTGGCTAATTTCTTTGGCCGTAATATGCCGGTGCATCATCATGACCGCTTCTATCAAATACATGTGATTCTCGAAGGCACCGTACGCGTTCACCTTGATGAGACCAGCTACACTGTTAATGGACCGATGTTTTTTCTCACCCCGCCAACAATCCCCCATGCCTTTGTGACAGATAATGATGCCACAGGACATGTAATTACTGCGCGACAGCAACTGGTTTGGCAACTGATGGGCGATCTGGGCATCACTCGCTGGGGCAACAATGGCACCATGAACAGCCCTTTGTGTGTCGCGCTAACACCGGACAGCAATCCCAGCGCTCAACGCATGTTGTATCTACTCAACCTTATGTCCGCCGAAAGCAATGACACCGGCATGGTCAACATTGTTGCCCTTAAAGCCCTACTGCAACTGATATTAATTGATATCACCCGACTCTCTGATCAAAACCAACAAAAACAGAAAACCCGCAAAGAAGATGTGCGCATCTTCCACCGCTTTAATGAACTGATAGAAGCTCATTACCATGATCATCTCCCCTTAGCCCAGTATTCACAAATGATCAGTGTTACCGAAGCCCGGTTGAATGAGATCTGCCGACGCTTAGCGGGATTACCATCTAAACGACTAATTATGGAGCGCCTCATGCAAGAGGCCCGACGCTTACTGACATACTCCTCGGCACCGATTACAGAGATAAGCTATCAACTGGGATTCAAAGATCCAGCCTATTTCGCACGATTCTTTCGCAGAAATGCAGGCATTACCGCCAGCCAGTACCGCGAAAACAAAAATTAGACTATATTTCAATTAGTTAAAATTAAAATGTCATATAAAGATCGAATAGAGAGATAATTAAATCCTATGAAAAGTACAAACAAAGCACTGAAAAATATATGTTTTGTGCTTCAAGGCACATTATAATTAGTTAACATATTAAGCTTAGAGCTGATTATTCAGCGCTCACAGCAACAACAATAACTACATAGCTCCTCTTATTGACCAAAGGTGACCCCATGTCTCAGACAGATTTTGATCCAAAAGATTTTCGCCGCGCCCTGTCACAATTCCCAACGGGTGTAACCGTTATCACCACCTTGGACGCCGATGGCAAGCCCGTGGGTGTGACCGCTAGCAGCTTCAACTCTGTCTCCATGGAACCAACCCTAGTGCTTTGGAGTATCGATAAAGGCGCTCACAGTCTGGCGGCGTTTGAAAAAGCGGAGCACTTTGCTGTCAATATTTTAGGCAGCGATCAAGTCGCCACCTCTAACAACTTTGCCAGCCGTGGCGAAGATAAATTTGCTAACGCCGCCTACTCTGCAGGCCTAGGCGGAGCCCCAGTACTCGACGACTATGCGGCTCAATTTGAATGTAAAACCTGGGCAGTTTATGAGGGGGGTGATCACCTAATTCTCGTCGGTGAAGTGATTAACTATCGTTATAACGATGTGGTCGAACCCCTTGTCTTTGCCCGCGGCCGTTATGCTATTTCCGCGCAGCATCCAGAAATGATTAACACCGCATCCCCTTGTGATAATGCCTCTCAAGAGAATGACTTTGTCAGCGACTACCTGCTTTATCTAGTCAGAAACCTTTATCAAGAACTAAGCGCCTCGCTCTACCCTAAATTACAAAATGAATGTGATGTTAACCCTGAAGAGTGGCGCGTACTATCCCGGATGCTTAGCTGCCCAACCTTTAAAATCAGCGATTTGACGGACCTAGTTATGCAGCCGGAAGTCGCGCTACGGCAAACGGCCGATTGGATGGTGGAAAAAGGGCTGGTGGAGTATCAATCCAATGAGGTCATCAAAATAACCTCGAAAGGCACCGAGATTGCTACCCAATTGCGCGATATTGCCATCGCTGAAGAAGCTAAACTATTGTCTCAACTGCCCGCCGATCAGGCCGGACAACTCAAAGACAATCTCAAAACACTGATCGAAAAGCTAGGCTAAGCCCTTTAATACCACCCCTTGACATTATTCGTCAGCGGAGCCCTCCGCTGACGACACTGTTCCGACTAACGATCCTCGTTTTGCCCTAAACATCCCTTCTAAAACAGCGTAAAATGCTCTTTTTTAAAATCCATCAGGCCAGAACAGTTATGAGTCTCGAAGATATCGATAAGCCTTTAAATAAAGAAGATGAAACCGCACAAACCAAGAATGGCTTTTTGGCCCTTGTCTCAAAACTGGTGTTTGATGAAAAATTACCCGTGCGCTTTATGTATAAAACCGTACCCGCTCACCTCAACGATACTGGGTGGCGCATGTTTACCGGCTATGAAACCCCTGAATTTCTTGAAGATGAAGTCACTAACCTACTGCCCGTTGACGTTAAGAAAATGACCAATCTTGACCCATCATTAAGCGAATTGGTGGATTACAATGCCGGCACCGTCTGGGAGCGCACACCGGGTGCTGAAGGCTGGGAAAGGGTCTACGACTTTAAAATCCCGGCCGACCAGGTTGAGGTTGAAATCACCAACGATGTGGATGATTTCAAACATTAACAACCACTCGATAGTAGAAAAACACCAGCCTTTCCCTTGAAAGGCTTTTTTTTGTCCTTATTTAGTAAGTTAACGGAGGCTCATTGAGGTCCGTTAAACGCCTGATCATTGTGATAGGCAACTCACACTATATTGCTTTATGAGGATATTATTATGCGTCAATTTGACCTTGCTCCACTGTACCGTTCTGCAATCGGCTTCGATCGCTTAGCGTCCATGATCGACAATGCATCACGCAATGAACAAGCCCAGAATGGCTACCCACCGTACAACATCGAATTGATCAGTGAACACGCATACCGTATCACCATGGCGATTGCCGGGTTTGATAAATCGGAAGTATCGATCAATACCGAACACGGTGTTCTGAGCGTGATAGGCAACAAGAAAGCCGATGAAACCGAACGCCAGTATCTACATCAAGGTATTGCAGCCCGCGGCTTTGAACGTAAATTCCAGTTAGCCGATCATGTTAAAGTGACCGATGCCTCAATGGAAAACGGTTTACTGCACATCGACTTAGTTCAGGAGATTCCTGAAGCGATGAAACCCCGCTCCATCGAGATCAACTAAGGGCTTCATTGCAGCTTCGCACTAAAGCTTAGCAACTTAAAGCACGAAGCCCAACAGCATTACAGGGAGCCATTCGCTCCCTGTTTTAATTCACCCACATGATAATGCCGTAAGCCAAAAACCTCTTAACTCACTCATCCATCGTATCAGCGTCGCTTATTTTAATCGCTTGATAAACCTCACAACGCAACGAATCACCCCAATGATCAGCCGGTAGACCGGCTTTCAGGCGTAACTGACTGACAAAGCGCTCCGGTTGCGGTAACTGTGCCCAAACCGAGGGTAAAAAGGTTGCCCGATGCCCGTCATCTGCTAACACTAGGCCATCGACACCGGGCCTTAATGCAGCCAGTAACTCTGCCTCACTGTTAACCGACAGTGGTATTAAAGGGGTCAAGATTGAGATTTCGTAACTCAGTTGATTGAGTTCAGCCGCTGTTACCGGCGAAAAACGCTGATCCTTAAAAGCCGCGAGATAGCTATTACGCCAAACTGATTCAACCAATGAAGCATCCGCTTCGAGGTTTCCAATACAGCCGCGCAACCGACCTTCGAGGGTTAGCGTGACAAAACAACCACGTGGTTGTTGCAAGGCCACAGAGACCGATGCCATATTCGGCGGTACTGGCCGCTGCCTCTCAACACCTTGAGCGACAACCTGTCGCGCTAACTGTAACAAGTAATATTGATCGGCCTGACTATACTGTTCAACGGAAGGCATAAGCGCAATACCCCACTACCCGCTGATGGTCGCCTGCGGTATCACCTGAATTACAATACCCCAATAATTCGGCCTTCAGTCCAGTCTTAGCGGCATAAGCCAGCAGGCCATTCAAAGCATAACAACCACAGGCCTGTTGCGGTTGGATATGGCTACTGAGCTGTTTAATACAGCTAAGCGTCGCTTGATCTATCTGCTTAGCCTCCTCATAGCTATGAAAATGACTTAGGTCGCTACTCACTAGCAACAATGTTTGCGTTTCAGCAAAGACTCTTGTGATCAGCGACTCAACAGCACCAACCGGCGTCTGCCCAACCAACACTGGCAAGACCTTAACCTCAGGCCTCATTAACTGTAGAAACGGCAGTTGTATCTCTAAGCAATGCTCCTGCGCATGAGCTAGATTATTAACACTCACCATGCCCTCTTGCTGTAATAACTGGCTAAGCTGCGTATCAATCTCAATTTTCCCCAAGGGGGTTTGCCACTGTTCAGCAGCCATCACCGCCATCCCTTGTAATGGCACCCGGTGGGCAGGCCCTAATAAAACGACCCGACTGTAATCGGACAAATAGGGCCGAATACGATTATAGGCGCGCGCGGCGATACCACCGGAATAGATTAAACCCGCATGAGGCACCTGTATCGCCTCCGGCTTCGCCCCTGATTGAGGATTGTCTGCTAACAACTGGCTCACCAACTGCAACAATTCATCCGTTTGCTGCGGATAGAACATACCCGCCACAGCAGCCTGCTTAATTCTCATCTACACTGACCTTAATGACCACGATAACGTCAGTATAGTCCGCTGAATAAAACCGAGCGTAGCTCAACAAGATAAATACTAGGCGAGTTAATACCGCCCAGCGATTAAACCCAATCAACTCAGCCTAATCGAGCTAGATAGCCGATGAATATGCACACACCACATGCCACCCGCTACTGGCACCGAACCGCCGATGGTCGCATACAATGTGATGTCTGCCCACACCAGTGCCAACTCCAGGAAGGTCAGCGAGGTCTCTGCTATGTTAGGGGACGCGAAGCTGACAAAATTGTCCTCTATAGTTATGGGCGCTCAAGTGGGTTCTGTATTGACCCTATCGAGAAAAAACCACTCAATCACTTTCTGCCGGGCACACCCGTACTATCCTTTGGCACGGCAGGCTGTAATCTGAGCTGTAAATTTTGTCAGAACTGGGATATGAGCAAATCTCGACAGATGGATACCCTTGCAAGCCAAGCCAGCCCCGAACAACTGGCACAAGCCTGTGTTGATACCGGCTGTCGCTCGATCGCTTATACCTACAACGATCCGGTTATCTTTATGGAATATGCCATTGATGTGGCGCAAGCCTGCCGAGAACGTAATATCAATTCGGTCGCGGTATCAGCAGGTTATGTATTACCCACCGCCCGCAATGAATTCTTCCGCTGTATGGATGCGGCCAATATCGACCTAAAAGGATTTAATGAAACGTTCTACCGCAAACTCTGCGGTGGACAGTTGCAACCGGTACTGGAGACACTGATCTATCTGGTGCACGAAACCAACTGCTGGGTGGAGATTACCAACCTAATTATTCCCGGAGAGAACGACAAGCCTGCTGAATTAGAAGCGATGTGCCAGTGGATTCACGATCAATTAGGGCCGTTAGTGCCGCTCCATTTTACCGCCTTCCATCCTGACTATAAGATGAAGGACACACCAGCCACCCCCTACGTAACCTTAGCCGCCGCCCGACGTATCGCACTGAAGTGCGGTCTCAAGCATGTCTATACCGGCAATATTACCTCTACTGATAGTAGCTCGACCTACTGCAGTCATTGCCAGCAACGACTGATTGAACGATCACAATACCAACTAGGAGAATGGAATTTAGACACCCAGGGGCGCTGTCGGTTTTGTAAAACGCCACTCGCGGGCCACTTTGAAGTACAACCGGGTCACTGGGGATCACAACGACAAGTACTACGGTTTGGTTAATTGTTTTAAGCCTGCTTACAACGACTCCACCGCCTGCTGCAAAAACTGACGCACCTCAGCCACCTGCTTTAAGGTCCGCATCTGCTGTAACATCGGCATCGCTTCGGGATATTCCCGCGACATCATTTTCAACCACTGTTTAATCCGGCCATGCACATACTTCGGCGCTAATTGTTGCTCAACCATCTCTAAAAACTGCTGGAGTAACAGTAACATTTCCGGCCAGCTCAGGTGATCGGGATCATCACCTCGCTGCCAAGCTTTAATCCGCAAACCCAAATCCGGCGCCGCCACTAAGCCACGCCCTATCATAACGTCATCACAGCCACTGACCTCACGGCAGCGCTGATAATCCTGCCAGTTCCACACTTCCCCATTGGCGGTCACCGGTATAGCCACTTGTTCACGAATCCGCGCGATCCATTCCCAGTGGGCGGGTGGCCGGTAGCCCTCCTCTTTGGTGCGCGCATGCACGGTTAAACCACAGGCACCGGCATCCGCAATCGCGGCAGCGTTATCCAAAGCACGGGATTTATCGTTAAAGCCTAAACGCATTTTCGCCGTCACCGGAATATGTGCCGGCACCGCCTGCCGTACCCACCAGACGATCTGGTGCACCAGTTCTGGCTCGTTTAATAGAATCGCACCACCGCGACTTTTATTAACGGTTCTGGCCGGACAACCGAAATTAAGGTCGATACCCCGAGCGCCAATACTGACCGCTTTACGAGCATTACCGGCAAGAATACGAGGATCACTGCCCAACAACTGCAGCGTCACCGGCGTACCCGAGCTAGTACGGCTATCGTTGAAAAGCTCGGGGCTAATACGGCGAAAAACCTTAGCCGGTAAAACGCGCTCAGAGACCCGGATAAATTCCGTGACACACTGATCGATACCACCGATGCGAGTCAATATTTCCCGCATAGGCGCATCCACAACGCCTTCCATCGGTGCCAGTATAATTTTCAAATTAACCCTATCATCAATACGCTCTATAGAAATTTCGTCCATGCTGATAAACAAAATGCCCGCTCCGATCTGCATCAGGCGGGCATCGTAACCAGCATAGCCTTAGATAGCAGCCAGGCCTAACTGCAGATCACGCTTAAGGTCTTCAATGGATTCAAGGCCCACCGAGAAGCGGATCAGATTATCCTTGATACCGGCGTCGGCTTTTGCCGCAGCACTCATTCGCCCGTGGGTCGTTGTGCCCGGGTGCGTAATCGTACTCTTCACATCACCCAAGTTACCGGTGATAGAAATCATCTGAGTCGCATCAATAAAACGCCATGCCGCCGCTTGATCACCACTGACCTCAAAAGCCAGAACACCACCAAACGCACGCTGCTGTTTTTTCGCTAACGCATGCTGAGGGTGTTCTTGCAAACCAGAGTAATACACCTTATCGATACCTGGCTGCTGTTTTAGCCACTCGGCCATCGCCAAGGCATTAGCGCTGTGAGCCATCATCCGCAGCTCTAGCGTTTCTAAGCCCTTCATAAAGACCCATGCATTAAATGGGCTTAAGCAGGCACCACCCGTACGGATAAAGCCGAAGATCTCTTCCATCTCTTTATCGCGGCCAACCACCACACCACCGACACAGCGCCCCTGACCATCTAGGTATTTAGTGGCCGAGTGAACCACAATATCAGCCCCCTGTTGAATCGGTTGCTGCAAGGCTGGAGTACAGAAACAGTTATCAACCACCAACAGCGCATCATGGGCATGAGCCAAAGCCGCAACGGCTTCAATATCACCCAGCTCGGCTAATGGATTGGACGGTGTTTCTAAGAAAAACATCTTGGTTGCCGGCGTTACCGCAGCAGACCAAGCATTGATATCCGTTGGATCAACGTAACTAACCGTGATACCGGTGCGGCTTAGGTATTTATCAAACAGTGAGACGATAGAGCCAAACACACTGCGAGAACAGACGACATGATCGCCCTGCTTCAACAATGATAAGCAGGTGCTAAGAATAGCCGCCATGCCTGAGGCAGTCGCAACCGCACGTTCAGCCCCCTCAAGAGCCGCCATGCGCCGCTCAAAGGCCTGCACTGTTGGATTGGTGAAGCGAGAGTAGATATTACCCTCTTCTTCACCACCAAAGCGGGCCGCTGCTTCCCGAGCACTCGAATAGACAAAACTAGAGGTTGGGTAGATCGCATCATTGTGCTCCCCCTCATCGCTACGATGTTGCCCGGCGCGGATAGCCAAGGTGCTGAATTGATAATCAGCATCGTCAAACTGAATCCGATCGGGGCGTTCAAAATTGGACTTGGACATCGGCCATAGTTCCCATAATTACAATGACTGGTTACAGCTATTTTCTACAACTGCAAAATAATACAACCGCAAAATGGCGGCTTACGCCAATGGATGGCCAGCCGCATCTCGCTAACCGGCTCAGCGAATAGTCGCGTGCAAATTAGCGTTCTGATTGGTTGCCGACTTTTTTTCGCCGCTTTTAGCCATATCATTACGCTCCTCCTCGATACGACGGAGGTATTCAGCATCAATATCACCGGTAATGTATTTACCGTCGAAAACGGATGCATCAAATCCAGTCACTGAGCTATTGCCCGCACGCAGACAGTCTTTAAGGTCTTCCAGATCCTGATATAACATCCAGTCAGCACCGATCTCTTGACCGACTTCATCATCGGTACGGCCATGAGCGATTAACTCGGTTGCCGAAGGCATATCGATACCGTAGACATTAGGATAGCGCACGGCAGGCGCAGCAGATGCGAAATACACTTTCTTCGCACCCATCTCACGGGCCATCTGTACAATCTGCTGTGACGTCGTACCACGCACAATAGAGTCATCCACCAACATGACCACTCGATCTTTAAATTCAAGCTCAATGGGGTTCAGTTTACGACGTACCGATTTAGTCCGCTGGGTTTGACCCGGCATAATAAAGGTACGACCGATATAACGGTTTTTGATAAACCCTTCGCGGAATTTAACCCCCAGATGGTGAGCCATCTCGAGAGCCGAAGTACGGCTGGTATCCGGAATAGGAATAATCACATCGATATCATGATCAGGCCGTTCACGTTTCACTTTCTCCGCCAGCTTCACACCCATACGCATACGGGATTTATAGACGTTGACTTCATCGATAATCGAATCGGGACGGGCAAGATAAACATATTCAAATAGGCAGGGATGTAACTGAGGATTCTCGGCACACTGCATGGTGTGCACTTCGCCTTCCTGAGTAATAAAGATCGCTTCACCCGGTGCAACATCGCGAATCAGACTAAAGCCAGAAATATCCAGCGCAACCGATTCAGAGGCTACCATATATTCCGTACCGGCTTCGGTTTCACGCTGACCATAAACTAGCGGCCGAATACCATGAGGATCACGAAACGCGACGATGCCATAACCGGTGATCACCGAAACGACGGCATAGCCGCCGCTGACCCGTTTATGTACTGCTTTAATAGCCGCGAAAATATCATCAGCCGTCGGCACAAGCTTACCGATCTGCTGTAATTCATGGGCCATAATATTAAGCAATACTTCAGAATCTGACGTGGTATTGATATGACGCAGATTTTCTTTGCGCATCCGTTCACGTAGGTCGGCGGTATTGGTCAAGTTACCATTGTGGGCTAAGGCAATACCGTAAGGCGCATTGACGTAGAACGGCTGGGCTTCCGCCGAGCTAGAACTACCCGCCGTTGGATAGCGTACATGGCCGATGCCGATGTTACCCATCAAACGCTTCATATGACGGGTCCGGAACACCTCGTTGACCAAACCATTGTCTTTACGCATAAAGAAACGATTTGATTCACAGGTCACCATCCCAGCGGCATCCTGGCCTCGGTGCTGTAGCACTGTTAATGCATCAAAAATTGTCTGATTCACATTAGATTTGGCTACGATGCCAACTATACCGCACATTCAGGCTACCTCAGGTATTAAGTTAGTTACAGCAAATATAAATTTAAAACACTTAGCTATTTCTACCACTGATATTCCAGATCATCTGGCCAATATCAGCTGCGGTTTCCCGGGTCCAGGATTCCATCAATAAGAAATGGGGAATCAATTGAGATTCTGCCCACCAGCTATCTTGGGTTACCGGTGAACGCACCAGTAACGCCGTAATAACGATGACAATTAAGCCACCCCGAACAACACCAAAACCAATACCCAAAATACGGTCAGTACTACTCAAACCCGTGGCCTGAACCAACATATTAATAAGGCTATTGATAACGGCGCCGACCATCAAGGTGGCTATAAAGAGAAGTATAAAGGCTGCACCGATGCGCAGCGAGGGAGTTTCAAGTAGATGATCGAGCAGAGTACTGAGTGAAGGAGCAAATAAACGGGCGACAACAAAGGCGGCCACCCAGGTAACGAGTGACAGGGCCTCTTTCATAAAACCACCGCGCAGGCTATATAACCCGGATAAGGCAATGATGCCAATAATTGCCCAGTCGGCCCAGTTTAATACCATGTTTTCAATCTACTTCAAGATCAATAAAATTAAGGGCAGAATTCTACCAGAGCCAACGACTTAACCCAACGATTATCGTGTAGTAAAGCGGACGATAATGCCATCTAAGCCAAACTCTTTCTGAATATCAGCCTGCAGTTCAACCAGTTTAGACTTCTGAATATCCGGCCCCACAAAGACCCGAATCAAATCACCGGTCTTACGAATATAGACCTTGTGGCCCGCCTTAATCAGCTTACGACTCAGACCTTTGGCGTTATCTTCATCTTTAAAACTGGCCAACTGCAGACTCCAGGCAACCGGAATATTTTCCTGATCAAGCGCTGGCGGATCGTTTCGCTCGCTAATCCGCGGTTTCTGCTTAGCAACCTCAGCAGCAACCTGTTTAGGCATCACTGCTACAGTGACCGGCTCACTCGGTGGCGCAAAGGTGGACGTGTCTGGCAACGGTTTATTCTCAGGGGTAATAGTGACCAGTTGAGGCTCTGCTGGCGGTGGCGGAATCGCACTGTCAAGATGACGTTCACGATAGCCCGCCCCGTCGAAGAAAATAGGTAACAAAATCCCTGCTGCTACAAACAGAATCCCCGCACCGACAAGGCGCTGTTTAAAGCCATCATTCACGCTGATTTACCATCCATATTCAGAGCAATCAAAGCATCACTCACTGTAAAAAAGGATCCGGCGATAATCACCCGATCATCCTGATTCGCATCGCGGGCAACCCATGCGAGCGCTTCGGCGACATTATTATAGGTATTTAAACAGCTATCTACTGTACCCAGCTGAAGCAACTTATCAGCCAACACCTGAGCCTTTTGACCACGAGGCTTGTCTAATGTGACCAAACACCAGTCATCGATAACCGGCTGCAAACAGGCTAGTACCTGATCAATATCCTTATCGGCCAGCATACCTAACACCATCAAGGTCCGCCCCTTAACCGGTTGATCCGCTAATTGAGCGGCCAAATAAGCGGCCGCCTCAGGATTATGGGCAACATCGAGGGTGTAATCAATCTGATCCACGGTGACTGTCTGCATCCGCCCGGTCAAGCGGGCGTTAGATAAACTGCGCCTCAACGCGGCAGGCTCAGGCAGACAATCCAACAGGCTTAGCACTTGCAGTACCGTCGCGGCATTCGCTCGCGGCAAGGTAATTTCCGGCAGGCCCGAACAGGTCAATACGGCCCCATTCAATTGCTCCCCCTGCCACAACCAACCGTCATCCGTCTCAGTAGATAGATTGAAGTCTCGACCCCGCAGAAATAACTGCGCACCAATAGCGGCGGCGTGATCAATCAGCTTTTGCGGCGCGCAAGGATCGCCACACACCGCCGGACGCCCCCCTCGATAAATACCGGCCTTTTCATAACCAATCTGATTACGGTCATCACCCAGCCAGTCAATATGATCAACCGATACGGTCGTCACCACTGAGATATCGGCATCGACAATATTGATCGCATCCAGGCGACCACCGAGACCTACTTCGAGCAACATCACCTCGGGCTGCTCGGCAGCAAACACATGTAACGCTGCTAACGTGTTGTATTCAAAATAAGTTAGCCGAACATCACCTCGAGCCCGCTCTATTGCCTCAAAAGCACGCACAATCAGTGCATCAGCGACCGGCTGACCGGCCAGTTTAATACGCTCGTTATAGCGCAGAAAGTGCGGCGAGGTGAAGCAACCCACGGTTTTGCCCTGATCACGCAGCACTTGATCCAGCATCGCAATGGTCGAACCTTTGCCGTTGGTACCGCCGACGATGACTTTCTGGCTGCTACTGAGATCGAGCGCCATACGCTCATAGACTTGACGTAGCCGATCAAGCCCAAGCTCAATCAAATCGACCGGATGATTCTGCTCAATCCATTCAAGCCACTGCGATAGGATTTTAAACTGTACTTCAGCCATGGTGATTTCAGCTTTTCTTTGGAAACTATTTGGAACAATAAAAAAAGCCGCTGAAACTGACAGCGGCCTTATTAAACGTGCATGATCAGGCGGCTGGAAGCCCCTGCATCATACGCAGCACGGAGGAGATCCGGTCACGCAGATCACCTCGAGAGATGATCATATCGATCTGCCCGTGCTCCAACAGGAATTCACTACGCTGAAAGCCTTCCGGCAATTTCTCACGCACGGTCTGCTCGATAACTCGAGGGCCAGCAAAACCAACCAACGCACCCGGCTCACCGATATTCAGATCACCGAGCATCGCCAATGATGCGGATACACCACCATAGACGGGGTCAGTCAGTACCGAAATATAGGGTACGCCCGCTTTCTTCAGCCGCTCCAGCGCCGCACTGGTTTTCGCCATCTGCATCAGAGAGAACAACGCCTCTTGCATCCGCGCACCACCACTGGCAGAGAAGCAGATCATTGGGATCCCCTCTTCCAACGCAATGTTGGCAGCACGCACGAAACGCTCACCGACAACCGCTCCCATAGAGCCACCCATAAAGCGAAACTCATAGGCAACCGCAACCACCGGCAGACCTTTCACTTCACCGCGCATGGCGATCAGCGCATCTTTCTCACCCGTGGCTTTTTGCGCCGCAACCAGACGATCCTTATACTTCTTAGTATCACGGAACTTCAGGTGGTCAACCGGCTCAACTTCAGCACCGATTTCACGCAAAGTACCCTCATCAAGGAACGCATTCAGACGCACTCGCGCCGTCAAGCGCATATGATGATCGCACTTAGGGCAAACATTCAGGTTTTTTTCTAGCTCCGGGCGATACAGCACGGATTCACATTTAGGACACTTTTCCCACAACCCTTCAGGAATGTTGGTGCGCTTCTTTTCAGAGCGAACCAGGGAAGGAACAATTTTATCCAGCCAGTTACTCATTATTACTCCAGCGTCTGCCTGTGGCAGTCTTTATTTATCCATTGCCTGACGCATGCTCGCAGTAATCGCAGCAACCGCCTCAGGAATCTGTGCCTGATTGCCAGCCAATTCGGCAATCTTATTAACCAATACACTACCGACAATCACACCATCGGCTACGGCTGAAATCGCCCGCGCCGAGGCATCATCGCGAATACCAAAACCAACCCCTAGCGGCATATCGGTATGCTGGCGAATCATCTCTAGTTTTTCAGCAACTTCGCCTACATCCAGGGCAGCCGAACCGGTTACACCTTTAACAGACACGTAGTAGAGATAACCACTGCCAGCAGCACAAATCTGCTTCACCCGTGATTCTTCTGTGGTCGGCGCGATCAGATAGATCACATCGATACCCGCAGCTTTCATCAGCGGATTAAACTGGCACGCCTCTTCAGGGGGCAGATCGACGGTCAAAACACCGTCAAGACCCGCCGCTTTGGCCTTGTCGGCAAAGGTCGCATAGCCCATCACCTCAATCGGATTGAGGTAACCCATCAGGACGACCGGAGTCGTCTGATTGGTTTTACGGAACTCAGCCACCATGTCCAGCACATCAACCAGTCGAGTGCCGTGCAGCAACGCACGCTCACAGGCTAATTGGATCACTGGGCCATCGGCCATCGGATCAGAAAAAGGCACACCCAGCTCGATAATATCGACACCGGATTCAACCAGCGCATGCATTAGCGGTACGGTTACTTTAGGGTCAGGGTCGCCGGCTGTCACATAAGGAATCAGCGCTTTACGGCCCTGGCTTTTCAGATTATTAAAACACTCTGTAATACGACTCATCTTAATCTTCACTCAGTCAGGGCTTAAAAGTTAATACCGTCAATTTCTGCAACAGTATGGATATCCTTGTCACCCCGTCCCGACAGGTTGACCAGAATAATCTGATCTTTGTCCATGGTTGGTGCCATCTTCATCGCTTCAGCCACTGCATGACTGGATTCCAGTGCAGGCATAATACCTTCAGTCAATGTTAGATGACGGAAAGCATGCAATGCCTCGTCATCATTGATCGCGGTATATTCAGCCCGGCCAATCTCTTTCAGATAGGCGTGCTCTGGCCCAACACCCGGGTAATCGAGACCTGCAGAAACAGAGTGTGTCCCAATCACCTGACCACCCTCATCTGACATCAGCGACGTACGGTTGCCGTGTAATACACCCGGCCGACTACCGGCACTCAATGGCGCGGCATGCTGACCAGTTTCAATACCGTAACCACCGGCTTCAACACCGACCATGCGTACATCCGCATCTTCAATGAAAGGATGAAACAGACCAATCGCGTTAGAACCACCACCGACACAAGCAACCAGCGCATCAGGCAACTTACCTGTTTGCGCCAAGCACTGCTCGCGGGCCTCACGACCAATAACCGACTGGAAATCGCGTACCAGTTTAGGATAAGGATGCGGGCCTGCCGCCGTACCGATAATGTAAAAAGTATTATCGACGTTGGTGACCCAGTCACGCATCGCTTCGTTCATGGCATCTTTCAGTGTCCGTGTACCTGACGTAACAGAGACAACTTCAGCACCCAGTAGTTTCATCCGGTAAACGTTCAGCGCCTGACGACGAATATCTTCTTCGCCCATATAGACCGTACACTCAAGCCCCAGTCGTGCAGCAACAGTCGCCGTCGCAACACCATGTTGGCCGGCGCCGGTTTCAGCGCTCACCCGCGGCTTACCCGTAAACTTAGCCAGCAACGCTTGGCCAATGGTATTGTTCACTTTGTGAGCACCGGTATGGTTTAAATCTTCACGTTTCAGGTAAATTTGCGCCCCGCCTAACTCGCGAGAAAGGCGCTCCGCATGATACAGCGGTGATGGACGACCGACATAATGTGCAAGGTCGCGATCAAACTCTGCCTGAAACTGTGGATCTCGCCAAAGCTTTTCGTAGGTCTGTTCAAGCTGCTGGAGAGCAGCCATCAACGTTTCAGACACATAACGGCCCCCGAATTGGCCGAAATGACCACTGGCATCGGGCATCTGCTTTGCGATCGCGAGATCTTCTTTAGTTGGCACAAGCTACCTCATTCATAAAGGATATTATTTTAGAACAATCTTTCAGGCCTTTCGCCATTTCCACCCCGCCGCTGACATCAACAGCATAGGGCTTCACTTGGCTTATCGCCATTGCCACATTGCTCTGATCAAGGCCGCCGGCAAGTACCAGCGGTAAGGCGAGATCAGATGGGATGCGCGCCCAGTCAAACGCTTCACCGGTTCCGCCGGGTACGCCTGGACGATAAGCATCCAGCAACAACCCTCGAGCAGAAGCAAAGCGTTCACATTCAGCCATGACATCAATATCCGGAGACATCCGCACAGCCTTAAAATAGGGTCGGCTAAACTGCTGACAAAACACCGGTGACTCATCACCGTGAAATTGCAGTAGATCAATACCGGTCTGAGCCAAAATAGCATTAACCTGCTCGGGGCTCTCATTGACAAACAACGCCACCGTCGTCACGAAGGGTGGCAACTGAGCAATAATGGCTTCGGCCACGGCAGGCTCAACATAGCGCGGACTTGGAGGATAAAAGACAAAACCAAGGGCATCAGCCCCCGCCTCAATTGCCGCAAGAGCATCCTCCAGTCGGGTAATTCCACAGATTTTTACGCGGGTTCGCATCACTTGGATCAGACTATTCAGAAAGAGACTAATAGTAACAGATTGCAGGCCCCGAGGTTAACCGTTTTGCGTTAGGAAATAAGGCCCTAAGGTCGATTTAGGCAACTCATACTGATCGGGATATTTGACATCGACGAAATAGAGTCCGTATGGCGGCGCCGTAATTCCCCCTTTGCGTCGATCTCGGGCATCCAGCACCTGCTTAGCCCACAGTGGCTCCGCCTCGCCACAACCAATGGTCATCAACACACCAGCAAAGTTGCGAATCATATGATGCAAAAAGGCATTCCCCCTCACATCGATAACAATCAGATCGCCAGCACCGTAAATATCCATCGCCTTCACTTCACGCACCGGACTTTTGGCTTGGCAACCAACCGCTCGATAGGAGGTAAAATCATGCTCCCCGAGCAGATAATTAGCGGCCGTTTGCATCCGCGACATATCCAGTTGCTTATGCGTCCAAGTTACCCCTCGACTCAACAATGCAGGCTTCACCGGCGAAGAATAAATAAGATAACGATAACGACGTTCTAACGCCGAAAAACGCGCATGAAAGCTATCATCCACCGGTTTCGCCCAGCGAATAGCAATATCATCGGGTAGCTGAGTATTGGTCCCCATCACCCAGGCACGATCGGGTCGATCCGCCGTGGTATCAAAATGAATGATCTGATAGGTACCACTAACACAGGCATCGGTACGACCGGCACAGATAACGGAAACCGGCTCGTTAGCGATTTTAGAGAGCGCCTTCTCCACCGTTTCCTGTATCGAGGGCACGTCTTTCTCTTTCTGTGTTTGCCAGCCTCGGTAAGCGCCACCGGCATATTCAACACAGAGCGCATAACGACGTAGCTTCGCGGGTTCAGGAATGCCTTGGTCGGCGACAGATGCATCGGCGCATGGTACATCCGCCGAGCCACAAGAAAGGGCGACCGTAGTCGCCCCTTGCTGATGTTGTAACTGGGATTTATCCCGTTGCATAGTACTTCTTATCTTAGCGGTTAATCGGTTTAGGCTTACAAGGCCCGCAAAAAGAACACCCAAATAAAGTGTTACCCAATAGAATTTAACAGACCATTGGCTTCTGATTGCTGAGCCTCATTACCCTCTTTCAATATTTCATCAAGAATATCTTTAGCGCCATCAAGGTCTTCCATATCGATGTAAGCCCGCGCTAGGTCCAGCTTGGTTTCAACCTCATCGGCATCTTCAAGCAGATTCAGATTATCCAATGCATACTCTTCAGTATCATCGGTCATATCCAAGCTCAGCTCATCACTGCCAGCATCACTTAACAGCATCTCTAGTTCAGAATCTAACTCTGCATCAAGATCTTGACTGGCACTCGCTTGATTAACAGGCGTCGCGATTTCGGTCTCATCAAGGACTACCTCATCCTCACCATCAAGCATCGCCTGAAGATCAGCATCCAAGTCCATATCCAGCTCTTCAAGATCAGACTCACCTTCAGCCAGCAGCTTATCCAGCTCTGCATCGGCATCAACATCAGCCTCACTATCATCAACCGCCACTTCATCAGTGGTAAACTCACTGAGTGTTAAGTCATCCCCATCAAGCTCTTCAACCGCAGCATCATCGGCAACATCATTCAGGTCAAACTCAAGCTCTTCAACCTCGGCAGGTTCAGTCACATCCACTACATTAGCATCAGTTACTTCCGCTTCATCAAGATCAAAATCGAGATCGAATTCATCTTCACTCGCAACGTCTTCCGTGATATCGGCTTGCGCTGCACCAGCATCGCTGTCATCGGCCAAACTATCGAGATCAAACTCTAAATCGGTTTCATCGGAGACAGGCTCAGCCTTTGGCATAAGCTCTGTTTCAACATCAGCTTCAACACCCTCAGGGGCGTCAAAATCACCAAGTAGATCGTTAATATTATCCGCTTCTGGCTCCTCTTCCGACTCATCCATCGGCAGATCGCCTAGCCCCTCAACTTCAGGAACCCGAAGATCGTTAATATCAAAGGCGTCAGTATTTTCACCAAGAATTGAATCAAGGGCATCATCAATCTCTTCAGTTTCTTCGACCTCTTCAACGTCTGAAGCAACCGGGGCTGAATCAAAGTCATCATCAAAGCCGAGATCAAACTCATCTTCGTTGATGCCATTCTCACCCGCCGTCTCAACCTGCTCCATATCCATGTCAAGATCGAGATCTAAATCATCAAGATCCGCATCTTCAATCACAGGCTCTAGATCATCGGCAGCAGTCTCTTCAGCAACAGCCTCAACCACTTCGTCATCTGTTACCTGGTCAGCTACCGCCGCAGTTGCGGCCGCCGCAGCCACTGCAGGCGCAGCATCAGAAGCTTCTTCTTTCTTGCCTCGACGCATCAACAGCAGCGCCAACAAAAATGCGATCAGCGCACCACCGGCTGCACCAATATAAAGACCAAACTGTTCGATCAAACTTTTCTCAACCGCAGGTGCTGCTTCAGCCGGCACCACAGGGGCGGTAACGGGCTGGCTCTTAGCCGATTCTAATTCAGCCTGCAACTCAGCCATATGCTGATCTTTCAACTCTAATAGACGCTGCAGACTTTCCATCTGCTGCGCGAGCGCATCAACCCGCCCGCTTAACTCTTCATTCTCACGCTGAATCTGGTCAACCGTTTCAAGCGCACTGGCTAGCTCAGTTTCTAGCTGCTGGTTTTTTTTTAGCAGTTCAGAATCTGCCTGACTCATGTCTGTATCGGCCGCCTGAGCTGAAACCCCGCCGGTTTCTGCTGTTTTCTCAGGAGAGACTATCTTCAGTTGCCCCTGGGCCGATCTGGCAGCAACGTCATTAGTCTTTTTTCCGGACATCCCTCCACTTTTATCCGTGTTCGGCGGCAGGCCTTCTGTTTCAGCCCCCGCTTTCGAGGTAATACCCTGCTTCCAACGCTGCGTCTGACGCCAAAACTCTTCATTTGCCTGCTTACGATCCAGCGCCTGAACTTCACTCAGCGAAGGAATATCCATCACAACACCAGCTCTTAACTGGTTAACATTGTTATTACGAAAAGCTTCAGGATTCTTGCGTTGCAAAGCTAACATCATCTGCGCTTCGGTCACCGAACCGGCCGGTTTGTGAAGCTTAGCAATATCCCATAGAGTGTCATTAACATCGACGTACACCTGACCATCAGTCATTCGGGTACGGATATTATTAACCGGCTTTTGTGGCGCCATAGGACGAGCGGCAACCGTATTCGATGAGCCAGCAGCGGCAGAACGCGCGGGCTGAACAGTCACCGGCGGCGGTGTCGGATCGTAAATAGGCGGATCAAGCAGCACGGTGTATTCACGCACTAAACGACCACTCGGCCAGTTCACTTCCAGCAGAAAGTTCAGAAAAGGTTCTTTAACCGGCGCTGTCGAGGTAAGCACTATCGTACCCTGACCTGAGGGCCCTGCCTTAACCTGAAACTTCACATCGGAGAGAAAGCGTAACTTCTCAATCCCCGCCAATGCGAAGTCATCGACATTACCCATCTTGGGTTGCACCTGTTGCGGGTCAACCGACCGCATTTGCAACAGCTGTATTTCCGCTTGGAGGGGTTCGTTCAACGCTGATGTTATTCTGATCTCACCGAGACCAAGCGCATGTGCAGTTGAGGTCCCTAGTGCACCTGCAATTGCCAAACTTAGGGCTAATTTGCGCAGCATATTTTCGCTTCCTTAATTCCCCGGGTCCTGAACATCACATAAAGTCGTCAATATTCAGAAAGTTACATATCCAGTATTACTGACCAAAGTATTCATTAAAACCTATGTTTAATCAACAACTCAGATCGGCCATAAATAGCTAAACTTCAGCCTTTAAAGCAGCCTTCTCTTAAACAACAAGCGAAAAACGCTCAAAAAAACAAGCCCAATCAAAGAAATAACACTTTAAATTCAGCATATTACCAAAACATCTTAATCTAAAAGAACATCACAAACAATTATTCTCTAGGGCGCTAATCGATACTAGCTAAGCTGCATGCTCATTGAAACCGCTTCACTATAAAATAATTATTCTGCTTTAATTGACCTAAATCACCACCCTACAGGCAAAAAAAACCGGCCTTATCAGCCGGTTATATTTTTAGCATTCGCTTAGCCTTGCAGCAAAATACGCAGCATACGTCGTAGCGGCTCCGCGGCACCCCACAGCAATTGATCACCAACGCTGAAGGCATTAAGGTATTCATCACCCATATTCAGCTTACGAAGACGACCAACAGGCACGCCTAGCGTACCGGTCACTTTCGCCGGCGTCAGATCACGGGCAGTGATATCACGCTCATTAGGCACCACGCTCACCCAATCATTCGCTTCGGCAATCATGGATTCAATCTCATCCATCGGCACATTTTGTTTCAGCTTAATAGTGAAAGCTTGGCTATGACAGCGCATTGCACCGATCCGTACACAGGTGCCATCGATCGGTACCGGATTACTGCTTAAACCAAGAATTTTGTTGGTTTCGGCATAGGCTTTCCATTCTTCACGACTCTGGCCGTTATCCAGTCGCGTATCAATCCAAGGAATCAATGAACCTGCCAGTGGTACACCAAAGTTGTCCGTTGGCATTGCATCAGAACGAATGGTCGCTGCCACCTGACGATCGATATCCAGAATAGCGCTTGAAGGATTGGCTAGATCCGCCGCAACAGAATCTTTGATCACACCCATTTGTGAGATCAACTCACGCATATGTCGCGCACCACCGCCAGATGCCGCTTGATAGGTCATGGAAGTCATCCATTCGATCAAGCCAGCACTGAACAAGCCACCTAAGCCCATTAGCATCAGCGAGACTGTGCAGTTACCGCCCACGTAGGTTTTTACGCCATTCGCTAGACCATCTTTGATAACATGCATATTCACCGGATCAAGCACGATGATGGCATCATCTTCCATCCGCAGAGAAGACGCCGCATCAATCCAGTAGCCATTCCAGCCAGCGCTACGCAGAGCACCGTAAACCTGTTTCGTGTAGTCGCCGCCCTGACAGGAAATAATGGCATCCATCTGTTTGAGTTCATCAATGGATGTGGCATCTTTCAGCGCCGGAATATCTTTACCAATATTCGGACCTGGCTGACCTGCTTGGGATGTTGTAAAGAAAACAGGCTCTTCGATATGCTCGAAATCACCCTCTTCCATCATGCGCTGCATCAGCACAGAACCTACCATTCCGCGCCAACCTACAAAACCTACACGCTTCATCTGCTCCACCAAAAACTATGCGAACCTGTTATCAGGTTCCTGAGAATAAAAACAACAAAGCTGCCACATCAAAGTCAGTGGCAGCCCGTTATGACTCTTAACGTTCGAGCCCATCAATTATGCAACAATTTAGCTACATAGACTATCTGAATCTGGGTACTTTATAACCAATCAAAGCCATAAAACCAGCATTACGCCTGCAGAGCAGCGATTACCGCATCGCCCATTTCAGAGGTCGATACTTTCTGCATACCTTCTGACCAGATATCACCCGTCCGTAAATTCTGATCCAGCACTTGGCTCACAGCGGCTTCTATACGGTCGGCGGTTTCACCGGCTGCCAATGAATAGCGCAGCATCATCGCAACAGACAGAATAGTCGCCAATGGGTTAGCCATATTCTGACCGGCAATATCTGGCGCAGAACCGTGGCACGGTTCATACATACCTTTGCCATTCACATCCAAAGATGCCGATGGCAACATACCGATAGAACCAGTGAGCATCGCCGCCGCATCAGAAAGAATGTCACCGAACATATTACCGGTGACCATCACATCAAACTGCTTCGGTGCACGCACTAGCTGCATCGCCGCGTTATCAACATACATATGGCTCAGCTCGACATCCGGATACTCTTTGGCGAGTTCTTCCATGATTTCACGCCACAGCACGGTGACTTCCAGTACGTTCGCTTTATCGACGGAGCAGAGACGCTTATCGCGCGCCCGTGCTGCTTCAAAGGCAACCCGGCCAATACGGCGAATTTCATTCTCATCATAAACATAGGTGTTATAACCTTCGCGAACGCCATCTTCTTTGACACGCACGCCGCGAGGCTGACCGAAGTAGATACCGCCTGTGAGTTCACGCACAATCAGAATATCCAAGCCAGAGACCACTTCAGGCTTCAGCGTGGACGCATGTGCCAATTGTGGATAGAGAATCGCGGGACGCAAGTTACCGAACAAACCTAAGTTTGAACGTATACCCAGCAAGCCCTTCTCCGGGCGAATCTGAAAATCAGGATTCGTGTCCCACTTAGGACCACCGACGGCACCCAGCAGAATCGCATCGGCCGCACGAGCCGCTTCTAAGGTTGCTTCTGGCAGAGGCACACCGTCGGCATCAATCGCGGACCCGCCAACCAGTGCTTCGGTCAGCTCCAGATCCAGATTATCTTGTTCATTAACCAACGCCAAAACACGGCGCGCCTGACCGACAATCTCAGGGCCAATACCGTCACCCGGCAAAATCAGTACATTTCTAGACATTATCTACTTTCCTTTCATCCAGGCTGCCAATCAGCAGCAGCCAGATCGTCAATATATTAAATACGCTTACTTGATGGCATCAAACAGCCAGGGCGCCTGTTCACGACGGCGCGTTTCATAGGCTCGAATATCCGCTTCATTCTGCAAGGTGATACCAATATCATCCAAGCCATTCAGCAAGCAGTGCTTACGGAAGCCATCGATACTAAAGGTCATCTCTTCACCGGAGGGTGTAATCACCAATTGGCGTTCCAGATCGATACTGAGCTGATAGCCTTCGGTTTCAGCCGTTTCTTTGAACAGCTGATCGAGTTGTTCATCCCGCAATACAATCGGCAATAAACCGTTTTTAAAGCAGTTATTGTAGAAAATCTCAGCAAAGCTTGGGGCGATCACACAGCGAAAACCGTAATCATCCAGCGCCCAAGGGGCGTGCTCACGACTCGAACCGCAACCGAAGTTTTCCCGTGCTAATAGAACACTAGCCCCCTGATAACGGGGCTGATTCAGGACAAACTCGGTATTCAGCGGACGCCCTTCGCAGGACTGATCCGGCTGACCTTCGTCCAGATAACGCAGCTCATCAAACAAGTTTTTACCGAAACCGGAACGCTTGATCGATTTCAAAAACTGTTTAGGAATAATCATATCGGTATCGACATTGGCCCGATCCAGCGGTGCAGCGATACCTGTGTGCAATGTAAACTTATTCATCTCGCTCTCCCGATACCTTATTAAATCAACTCACGGACATCAATGAAGTGTCCGGTTACTGCTGCAGCACCCGCCATGGCAGGGCTGACCAAATGAGTCCGTCCACCGAACCCCTGACGCCCTTCAAAGTTACGGTTAGACGTGGATGCACAATGCTCACCATTACCTAATTTATCCGGGTTCATCGCCAGACACATAGAACAGCCAGGCTCGCGCCATTCAAGTCCCGCTTCGATAAAGATTTTATCCAGCCCTTCTTGCTCTGCCTGCGTTTTCACCAAACCAGAACCCGGCACCACCAGCGCCTGAATAATGTTAGCCGCCACTTTGCGGCCTTTAACCACTTTTGCAGCATCCCGTAGATCTTCAATGCGGGAATTGGTGCAGGAACCGATAAACACCCGGTCGAGCTGAATATCAGTAATTTTTTGATCGGCCTTAAGTCCCATATATTTCAGCGCACGATTGATACCATCCACTTTCACCGCATCTTTCTCGGCATCAGGGTTTGGCACCTGACCGGAGATACCCACCACCATTTCCGGTGAGGTTCCCCAGGTTACCTGCGGCTCGATATCGGCGGCATTGATCTCAACCACCGCATCAAACTCGGCATCGGAATCAGACACCAGACCACGCCACTCGGCAACGGCCGCATCCCACTGCTCGCCCTTCGGCGCAAAGGGACGACCCTCAAAATAATCGATAGTGATCTGATCCACCGCAACCAAACCCACTCGCGCACCCGCTTCAATTGCCATGTTGCAGACGGTCATACGCCCTTCCATCGACATCGCGCGGAATACATCGCCACCAAACTCAATCGCATAACCCGTACCACCCGCGGTACCGATCACGCCAATAATATGCAGCACAACATCTTTAGCGGTCACACCGAGGCCCAGCTCGCCATCAACGCGGATCAACATGTTCTGCATTTTTTTAGTAATCAAACACTGGGTCGCTAATACATGCTCTACTTCAGAGGTACCGATACCGTGCGCCAAAGCACCCAAGGCACCCAGTGTAGCGGTATGAGAATCTCCACAGACCGCGGTACTGCCCGGCAGGATAGCCCCTTGCTCCGGCGCCATCACGTGGACGATACCTTGGCGATGATCATTCATCTTGAATTCAAGGATGCCGAACTCATCACAGTTGGCATCGAGGGTTTTAACCTGAATTTTTGATACCGGATCAACAATCAAATCAACGCCGCCAGACCGCTCAGTGGTTGGCACGTTATGATCCGGTGTTGCGATATTGGCATCCACTCGCCATGGCTTTCGACCCGCCAAGCGCAATCCTTCAAACGCCTGAGGTGAAGTCACTTCATGCAGGACCTGGCGATCGATATAGATCAGAGAACTACCATCTTCATTGGTTCGCACTAAATGCGAATCAAACAATTTGTCGTATAACGTTTTTCCAGCCATTGAAGGTCACCTCACTGCGTCTTGTTAACCGGCTTGTTCGTTACCGGCTTTTTATAGGCTGCCATCCTAATCCACCATTTGTCAGAAAACAAATTCATTATTTTTATAGTTTGCATTCCAAAGAGGAATGAATAGACTGATAGCAATCATTCAAGGCAGGTGTATATGGATACCAACTCATTACAAGCCTTTGTCGCCGTTGCTGAAAGCGGCTCTTTTTCCCGAGCGGCGGAACAGCTTTTTCTGACCCAATCGGCGATGAGTAAACGCATTCTAATACTCGAACAGCAGCTCAACAATCGCTTATTTGATCGCATTGGCCGCACGGTTAGTCTGACCGAAGCAGGCCGCGAACTGCTACCCAGAGCCCGTCGAATATTACTCGAATTAGAAGATGCCCGCCGCTCGCTGAGCAACCTCAGCGGTGATGTTAGTGGCACACTATCCGTCGCCGCCAGCCACCATATTAGTTTGCACCGCCTGCCTCCTGTATTACGCCAATACAGTTCTGAGTTTCCTGAGGTAAAGCTCGATCTGCGCTTCGATGAATCGGAGATCGCCTACGACAATGTGGTTAAGGGTAATTTGGAGATCGCCCTAATCACCCTCGCCCCGAGTCCCGATCCAAACATTCATTGCCAGACAATCTGGCGCGACAAGCTGAACTATGTTGTTGCCCCTGATCATCCACTAGCCTCATTAGAGCAGGTCACGCTAGAACAACTTTGCCGCTACCCTGCTATTCTATCTGGCCACGCCACCTTTACCCGGCAACTGGCGGAACAGCAGTTTTCACAGCTGGCACTGCAGCCAGACATTGCCATGTCCACCAACTATCTCGACACCATACGCATGATGGTCGAAATAGGACTGGGCTGGTCTCTACTGCCTGAAACCATGACCGAAAACAGTTTAACCGTGCTAAAAGTAGATGCACCAGCGGTCACCCGCGAGTTGGGATACATCACTCATAAAGAGCGCACCTTGAGTAATGCTGCCTGTCACTTTATTCAGCTTTTAGAACAAGCAGCAGAAAAGGGTTCATAATCCGCACCCGCTTCATTAATATGTTCATACCGACATTGTTTAGGAACCGATAATGACCGAAAGCTCAGGCAGTGATAGCTGGTTACAGGAACAACTGCAACGCTGGCAAGAGATAGCGCAACAGCTACCACTCAAATCGGAGCAGTGGCAGACGTTCCTCGATAGCCTTCAGGCAGGCCCCAGCACCGACTTTCGAGATCAGCAGGCCAACCTCCTGAATCTGGTTAAGCATCAGTCGGAACAGTTCAACCACTTTGCTGAGTCGCTGCTACAAAAAGCCAGCGATGATATCAGCCATGCACAACTCGTCGATCAATTGCAAACCTATATGCAGCACCAGTGTAATGATCTGCTCAGCCGGCAGTGGCATATCCCAGAGCCTTTTACTGCCCTGATGAAAGATGCCGTGCTTAACAGTGAGTCCCTATCCCAAGCCCCCCTGCGTGAGCTAATAGAACAACTCGCTAAAGCGCCGGAGATTGGCAACGGTCCCTATAGCCCCGCACAACTAAGATCCTTGGCTCAGGCGATGCTCGATTATCAAGATTCACTGCAAGAGTATCTGCAGCAATACGAACATATCTTTGAACAAACCGGTGAAGACCTGAAACAGCTGTTGGATCAATCAACCAGCGATATCGATAGTCTAAATGCACTGCAAAACCTCTGGATCGAGTGTTACGAAAAAGCCTATCGCGATACCGTCTTCACCGAACAATACCAAGCCGCCCACGGCCGTATCAGCAACAGTCTCAATCGTGTACGTAAACTAGCGTTCGACAGCCGGGATAACAAATTTAAAGAGCTTGGCCTTGTGACCCGCGCCGAACTCGACAGCGCCATTCACCAACAACATCAGCTGCGTAAACAGGTGCGCCGTCAGCAGCAAGAGATTGACGAGCTACGGGCGCTGATAAACAGCCTAGCGCCACAAGCAACTCAATCCCGGCAGCGAGGCAAAGCCTGATGAGCGGCTTTAAATTCAACCCGGAAAAAGTCGCCGCCGAACTCAACCAGTTTAGCCAACAGCTGCTACAGAGCTTTACGACCCTGCAACAACTGGATGAAATATGCGTTGGCCAAACCCCTAAAGAGGTGATTTATCGTGAAGACAAGCTGCAGCTACTGCGCTATCAAAGTGATAAAACCCCAGGGCGAAAACGTTGCAAAACACCCCTGCTCATCTGCTATGCACTGGTTAACCGTCCCTATATGGTCGATCTCGATCAGCAACGCTCTTTTGTCAAACGGTTACTAGAGCTAGGGCTAGATATCTATCTAATCGACTGGGGTTATCCCGATGCCGCCGATCGTTATCTCGATATGGATGATTATATCAACGGTTATATCGCCAACTGTGTCGATCAGGTGCTAAAAGATTCTGGCCAAGCGCAACTTAACCTGTTGGGCATCTGCCAAGGCGGCACTCTCAGTTTATGCTATACCGCTCTGCACCCCACTAAGGTTAAAAATCTGATTACCATGGTGACCCCCGTGGACTTCAAAACCCCGGACAATATGCTTAGCCATCTCGCCCAGCAGATTGATATCGATCTGGCGGTCGAAACCTACGGCAATATCCCCGGCGCAATGCTCAACGATGCCTATAATGCGCTCATGCCGATGCGCTTAGGGCTACAAAAGAACCTCAATATTCCCCGCCAACTAAAGACCCCAACCTCCGCGTTGAACTTTTTGCGCATGGAAAAATGGATCTATGACAGCCCAGATCAAGCTGGCGAGATGTTCCGCCAGTTTCTCACCACCTTTTTTAAGCACAATGGCTTTATCAATCACAGTGCTACGGTAGCCGACACGCCGGTCGATCTGCAGCAGATCCATCAGCCCATATTGAATGTCTTCGGCAGTGCCGACCATCTCGTTCCTCCCTCTGCATCCCGCGCCCTTAAAGGCCTCACGGACAGCAAGGACTATAGTGAATACGAAGTTGCCTCCGGCCATATTGGTGTATTCGTCTCAGGAAAGTCACAAACCGAGGTCGCCCCCGCCATTGCCGACTGGTTAAAACAGCACGAATAACCACAGAATAAAGCGCCGATAATTAAAAATTATCTTTTTTCCGCTGGGTTTCTCATCTAAAATTCGGCCTTTCTTTTTGTCGTTAACAAAAAACCGTTAGGTTTTTTAGCCGGAGTTTACGAAGTTGCCATCTAATGGGAAAATCAAACTGCAGGGGTTTAACAACCTCACCAAAAGCCTAGGTTTCTGTATCTACGATGTCTGCTATGCACAGACACCGAAACAGAAGGCTGAATACATCGAGTACATCGATGAGCAGTACAACGCAGACCGCCTGACAGAGATCCTGACCGAGGCCTGCGATATTATTGGTGCAACCGTACTCAACGTTGCTCGTCAAGATTATGAGCCACAGGGTGCCAGTGTTACGATTCTGGTTGCTGAAGAGCCGATTAAAGATTCTGACAACGTCGACACCACCGAGAAACCGGGCCCATTACCCGACTCAGTGGTTGCCCACTTAGATAAAAGCCACATCTGCGTACACACCTATCCTGAAGCGCATCCGGACGATGGCATCTGCACCTTCCGCGCCGATATTGAAGTATCGACCTGCGGTATTATCTCACCACTCAAAGCGCTGAACTATCTGATCCATAAGTTGGATTCCGATATCGTCACCATCGACTATCGCGTGCGCGGCTTCACCCGTGATGTGAATGGTGTTAAATATTACATCGATCACGATATCAACTCGATTCAAAACTTTATCACCCCCGATATTCGAGAGCAGTATCAGATGGTCGATGTGAACGTCTATCAAGAGAACATCTTCCACACCAAGATGATGCTTAACGATGTTGACCTCAACACCTACCTGTTCGGCACCACCACCGCCGACCTCAACGAACAAGAGATTGAAGATATCACCGAACGCCTCTACAAAGAGATGTCAGAGATCTTTTATGGCCGCAACATGCCGGACATGAAAGGTAAGTGAGTTAGAAGATCGTCGCCCAATTTAAAAAACATAACTCGCCCCTGCTTAGGGGCTAAATCCCCGCGCACCACCTAAGCTTTCTATTTACTTACGCCTCCCCCCTCTTTCCTTTGTTCAGTCCTTCACAAATAGCCCTTTCCGTATATTGCTAACCTTCGCCAATGGCTTTGAGGCTTCTTAAATCCTCGTGTTATTAATACTCCCTGAACATAGCATACATTTTTCAAGCACTGAGGAACGTTTACCTTTTTAGGCAAGGAAGGAAACCTGCGAGTAAGTACTTATCAGTGCTCTACAGACCCCATTAGTAAGATGCCGGGGAAACTGAAAACAGCACCATTCCTACATGCACACAATCCATAGGTAATGTAAAGCCGATGTAAAAACCAGCCTCAAATAAAGAACCGACATAAATGAACCTGCATATTCTGTTTACAAATACACTCATTGATTTCAAGTTATAATCTAAAAATGATATAAACAATTTGCCGCCTTTAACCTTAAGTACAATTCTAAAATAACTTCCTTGGTTGAGTTTTCAGTTATTGGTATGATTCATAGAACAATCAGGAAGCAGCCCATTCATTGAATCAGGCTCAATAGTAAAATCTAGTCTAAGGAAGGAATATCGGTATATGTCTAAAATTGATGAGCTGGCGACTTTAGCTGAATTAAAAGAAAAAGGGCACATTACCGATGATGAGTTTGAGGAGCAGAAAAAAATCTTACTTGGATCTGCTCCCATAGAGCCTTTAGATTTAAATGAAGAATTTACTTTAGCTGAGCTTGAAACCGATAATTCATCATCTCTTACAGCCAAGCCTGAGAAAAAAAACCAAATAACTACTAAAAAAGGATTATCTAAACGCAAAGCAAAAAAATCAATTTTCCATGAAACTTCAAAACACGGAACGGGAATAGGAAAAACCGAAGCAGGTCTTTCAATTTATACAGATGGGCAAGGTATTAGCATTGCTCGACTTATGATACTTATCCTTAAATTATTTGCAGCGGCTGCTGTCTTATTTTTTATTGTCAAGTGTTCCTCCAATACCACCACTAACGACACAAAAAAAAACGGCTCCGTTGAAAGCGCATATAAACTATGCCATGCAATCGAAGAATCAGGACTTTCAACAGCAGAATGTGAATTCTCCGTCCTCACCTTTTCCGTTGAAGCGAGGATGAATGTTAGCTCGTCTACTGCGGCAAAACTCTGCATCATGATGTCAGATACCATGAAAAAAAATGGATATAACTTTCAACCGGGCTGGAAGCTAAAAATATACTCCCCATTCAGCGGCGATAATACTATTGCGCTTTGTAATTTATAACAGAGTATTAGTGCTTTTAACCAAAGGAGTGAACAACGTCACTCCTTTGAACTCACACATAATATGTGATGTAAGAATTTAAGTAAAAACCAGCATACGTGTGATTAGCGCGCCCCTCACTATCCGACGATAACTAGCTATCATCAAGATGTCCCCGCCTCACCCCGAACACGCAAATAGCTCATCAACGTGTCTGTAGTATTCAGCTAATACCCCTACCTCCTTCTAAGCTGCTACCTTGTTGACAAACAAAAACAATTAGCACGACCAAGGAGTTTGTTATGAGCAACAAAAAAATACTGATGATTACCGGTGATTTCACAGAAGATTATGAAACCATGGTGCCTTTCCAGACGCTCTTAGCCGTCGGTCACAGCGTCGATGCGGTTTGCCCCGATAAGGTTGCCGGCGACACCGTTGCCACTGCCATACACGATTTTGAAGGCGATCAGACCTATACCGAGAAGCGCGGCCATAACTTCGCCCTCAATGCGACCTTTGCGGATATCAACCCTGCCGATTACGATGCCCTGGTCATTCCCGGTGGTCGCGCACCGGAATATCTACGCCTGAACACCGATGTATTAGAGATGGTGCGTCACTTTTTCACCACCAACAAACCGGTTGCGGCCGTCTGTCACGGAGCACAACTGCTCGCCGCCGCGGGTGTCTTGCAGGATCGTAAATGTTCCGCCTACCCTGCCTGCATGCCTGAAATCAATCAGTCGGGTGGTTTCTTCGCCGAGATCGCTATTGATGCCGCGATCACCGACGGCAACCTAGTCACCGCTCCTGCTTGGCCAGCTCACCCGGCTTGGTTGGCTCAGTTTATGGCCCTACTAAAATAGCCCCGTCCCAGCCCGATCGTAAAACGGCGACCTGCAAAGGCCGCCGTTTTACGGCATACTGATTACTCAACGACCAATATCGTATTAGCAACAGAGTCTTAGTCGCGTCAAACCGAAAGAGGAAGCAGCTATGTGCAAACTGTTTATCAATGCCGATTCCGACCTATGGAAAAGCAGCACCCGTTCACTGCGGATCGATGGCATGGTGACCAGCGTGCGCCTAGAAAACTATTTTTGGAGCACCCTCGAAACTATCGCACAGCGTGATCAACTGAATATCCCGCAGATGCTAACCCGCCTCTATCACGAATCGATTGATGCTGGACACGATCTCGGCAACTTCACATCGTTTTTACGGGTCTGCTGTATGCGTTACCTCGCGCTACAATTAGCCGGCGATATCCCGACCAACACAGAGATTGCAATCAGCAGCTTGGATGCTGATGCGATTTTATGTAGTGAAATTCAGAAGCGACATTGAAGCGCGCCCAACAGAGTTCAACTGGGGCAGCTCAACAGGGACAGACACCATCCAATACCAATATCCAGTCAAGCCTTGCTCATTGCAAGTACAGCCTGCTCATCACTAGCACTCAACAAACTCAGACACTCACTTAACCCTGCCGCTAAAAAGAAAAAACCCGCTAAGATTTTCGGGAATCTAAAGCGGGTTTTTGTTGGAAACCTAGGGTAATGCTAGCGTGTTAAAACGCCTTATTTATCTTCTTTAGCATTCTCAGCATCATTGCTGGCCTGCTTGTCAGTATGCTCTTCGCCACCGGGAGGGGTGAAGATATTCCACATCGCCATATTCTGATCGGCAATTTTATTCATCATATTTAGTGGGTTAGCCGCGCCGATCATATTTTGCATCTGTTCACGGATGCGTTCCTGCTGATCGATAAAGGTGGCGATGCTCTGCTCGAGATACTGACTCATCATGCCCTGCATACTATCGCCGTAAAAACGGATCAATTGCTGCAGCACTTGGTTAGTCAGCAGCGTGCCATGACCAAGCGCTTCCTGCTCACTGATAATCTGCAACAGAATATTGCGGGTAAGGTCTGCGCCGGTTTTAGAATCTTGAACCTGAAAGCTCTCTTGGCTCAGCACCAACTGCTTAACATCTTCCAGCGTGATGTAGCAGCTGCGAGAGGTGTCGTACAGACGGCGGTTGGTGTATTTTCTGAGAATTCTCAAAATAGTGTCTCTCTACCTGTTCCGTTACTTGGTTAAATATCGCCCGTTGCCAGTGACGGCAGACAAGCTATCTATTTTTTATCTGAATTTTTATGACTGCCGGTATAGGAGGTCATCATATTCATCAGCATCTTCTGTATGGCATCCATTGAACCAAGCCCGCTTGCCATATAGGGCTGAAACAATGTCAATGGATCATAACCATCGACCCCCGCATCCATACGTTCCTGAATCTTACTCATCATCTCTTTTTGAAATGATTCTACATCCGGCAAGCCTAAGACCTTACGCAGCTCTTCCGGTGTCATTTCCACATCTACTTTAAAATTCATCAGAAACCTATCCTCATCCGGATCAGCTTATCCTTCCGGATAATCAGCGTCAGTCAGAATTACACCTGCGTAAAACGGAACAACGGTGATTCAATTACTTAGCTAGTATTAATCTAATACTATACCAACTGCAGTGCAAAACAAATTTACCGATTCGTAACTGCACAATTTTCCGGTTTTATCCATAGAGTTGCGCACAAAAAGGCGATCAGCACCGCCAGTGCCGCCACACTAAATGTTGCAGCTGCACCCAATGACTCCCACATTAAACCACTGCACAATGCCCCCAGCGCACCACCCACACCAAAGCCTAGACTACTGAACATCGCCTGCCCCTGACCGTGATTTGACGGTGAAAAATAGTGGTGCACCAAAGCGATACCCACCGCGTGTAAAACACCGAAACTCACCGCATGCAGCGTTTGGGCAAACAGCATGAGCGTTAGGTTGTCGGGCATCAAGCCGATCAGCAACCAGCGCAGCACACTCAGCAGCAGACTGATCATCATCAATGCCCGCAACCCTAAACCACCAATAAGCTTAGGCATCAGAATAAAGATAATCACTTCAGCAACAACGCCCACCGACCAAAGCATGCCAATCTCAGTGCGGCTATAACCTAGTCCGTCCATCAACACCGAATAAAACGTATAGTAAGGCCCGTGACTAAACTGAATCAGCATGCAGATCAAGAAAAACACCAGCACCTGAGGCCGCAGCAACTGCTGCAAAAAACCACTCTCATCGCTATTACGCGGCTGAGCTTCACCGGCCACACAGAGAGACGCTAGCCAGATCAACACCATCAAGCCCAGCATCATCCAGGGCAACCAGCGAATACTCACTAGATCCAATACCCAACCGATCCCCATCACCGCGACAATAAAGCCCACCGAACCCCATAGCCGGATACGACTATACAAAGCTTCCCGGCCCTTTAAATGCGTCAGGGTTAACACTTCAAATTGCGGCAGCACGGCATTCCAGAAAAAACTAAAGCCCGCCATCACTAAGGCGATCCCTAGCACGCTGTCTTGCCAGAAAATAAGAACAAACACCAAACAGGTGAAGAAGGCTCCGTAGCGAACAATTCGCAGCCGCTGACCGGTATGATCCGCCAGCCACCCCCAGATATTGGGCGCTACTATGCGCGAGGCCATCAGAATTGCCATCAAGCCGCCGATGGTTTGCGCATCGAATTCAAACGATTGTAGATAGAGGCTCCAGTAAGGAACCAGCGCACCGAGCAACGAGAAATAGAAAAAATAGAATCCCGATAAACGGCTATAGGTAGTTAGCTTCATGGCTGTTTCAATACGCCTCCTGTCTGACAATATCGACCCACGATAGACGCAACGAGCATTGAGCATAGCAGAAACAAAAATCCACCGGTTTATGCAACCGATGGATTATCAAAAACGCAGCAGCCAACCGTCGCTGCGCTCAGGTCCATACCCGAGTGGAATTAGGCGTCGCCCAGTTTCTCAAGGATATACTGCGGTAAGGCGAAGCTACCAGTATGGATTTGCGGGTTGTAGTAACGGGTCTTAATACCACTCGCCTTAAAGCGCTCAGCGATCTGCTCGACACTTTGTAATCGAGTTGCGGCATCATCACAGCCCCACGCAAAGGTCATAGCACCACCGATATAAGTTGGTACCGCGGCGGTATAGAAGGTCTGATCTTTAAAGTAAGGGCTCAGACGCTGACGGGTCGTCACAACCTCTTCTGGCTGCATATAGACCACACCGTTCTGGGCGACAAAGATACCGCCGTCATTCAAACAACGCTTACAGCCTTCATAGAAGCGGCTGCTAAACAGCACTTCACCGGGACCGACAGGGTCGGTGCAATCAGAGATAATTACGTCGTACTTTTCATCAGTCTGGCAGACATAATCGATACCATCACCGATCACAACGTTAGCCCGTGGATTATCGTAAGCGCCCTGAGAATGGTTTGGCAGATATTCAACACACATATCGATAACCGCTTGATCGATCTCAACCTGAGTGACGCTATCAACCGATTCGTGCTTCAATACTTCACGCAGCATACCGCCATCACCACCACCGATGATCAGCACTTTTTTAGCGTTGCCATGGGCCATCAGCGGTACATGGGTAAGCATCTCGTGGTAGATAAACTCATCTTTCTCAGTGGTCTGAATAATGCCGTCGAGCGCCATCACAGTACCAAATTGAGGATTGCGGAAAATAATCAGATGCCAAGAATCTGTCTGTTGTTCAAACAGCACCTCTTGCACATCAAATGCTTGACCGTAACCATCGTAAAGAGTCTCTTTGTAGACTGTCATCGTGAATCCACCACTAAAGACGAACGTTTCGCCATCGTTAAATAAATAGTCAGTAACTGAACAGATAAACCTTGCCGTCGACCGTTGCCAGCAACAAGGAGTTATACATTATAAAACGGTATATTAACCGTTTAATACCGGCGTATCACAGACCACATCAGCATTTTGTGCCCGGTGACGTAGCAGGTGATCCATCAGTACAATCGCCACCATCGCCTCAGCAATCGGCGTGGCACGAATGCCGACACAGGGATCATGACGCCCCTTAGTGACCACCTCGATCGACTCGCCTCGGCTATTAATGCTCTGGCCGGGTAGACGCAGACTGGAGGTCGGTTTTAGAGCGATATGCGCGGTAATTTCCTGACCGGTTGAAATACCACCGAGAATGCCACCGGCATGGTTAGAGAGGAAACCTTGTGGGGTCATCTCATCCCGGTGCTCGGTGCCCTTCTGCTCGATACAGGCAAAACCATCGCCGATCTCGACCCCTTTCACTGCATTAATGCTCATCAGCGCATGGGCCAACTCAGCATCGAGGCGATCAAAGATAGGTTCACCCAACCCGACCGGCACCCCACTCGCGGATACAGAGATTTTCGCCCCAACAGAGTTGCCCTCTTTACGCAGGGCATCCATATACGCTTCCATCTCAGCGACTTTATCGACATCGGGACAGAAAAACGGATTCTGCTCCACTTGATCCCAATCGAAACCAGCGATCTTAATCGGTCCAAGTTGAGACAGATAACCTCTTACCGTCACGCCTTTTTGCGCTAAAAACTTCTTCGCCACGGCCCCGGCTGCGACGCGCATCGCGGTTTCACGGGCCGAAGAACGGCCACCACCACGGTAATCACGAAAACCATATTTATGGGTATACACATAATCCGCATGGGCCGGACGAAAGGTTTCTTCAATATTGGAATAATCTTTCGAACGCTGATCGGTATTCTCAATCATCAGTCCGATCGGTGTGCCGGTGGTTTTGCCCTCGAAGACGCCGGAGAGAATTTTCACTTCGTCCGCTTCACGACGCTGAGTAGTGTGTCGTGAGGTACCCGGTTTACGACGATCAAGATCCCGCTGCAGATCCGCTTCGGTCAGTTCGATTCCCGGAGGACAACCGTCAATGATACAGCCCAGTGCTGGGCCATGGCTTTCGCCGAAAGTAGTGACGGTAAATAGCTTACCGTAGGTGTTTCCTGACATCGTCTGTTCCCGATTTTAAAGCAAAAAATTTAGCCGATTATACCCTAGTCATTCAGACTGCGCTGCAATACTGTCTAACCTCTGCCGCCGTCAACAGGAATACCCCATTGCCCCCCTGTTCGAGCTCCAACCAGGTAAAGGGGATCTCGGGGTATTGCTGCTGCAGATGTACTTCGCTGTTACCCACTTCAATCACGAGCAGGCCATCTTCAGTTAAAAACTGCGCCGCCTGACGTAAAATCTGCTTGGTAATATCTAAGCCATCCGGGCCGGAGCCCAGCGCTAAGTCAGGCTCATGTTGATACTCTTGTGGCATCCCCGCCAGATCATCTCGGTCTACATACGGTGGATTACTGACAATCAGATCGTAAGTGCGGCCGGTCAAAGCGCTGAATAGATCACTTTCGATCGCCGTGACCCGCTCATCCAATTCATGGCGCTGAATATTACGTCGCGCAACCTCCAGCGCATCTGCGGAGATATCCGCTAGATCCACCTCCGCCTCTTCAAAGGCATAAGCGCAAACAATACCGATGCAGCCGCTGCCGGTGCAGAGATCCAAAATCCGTTCTACCGGGCCTTCCCGAAGCCAAGGGCTAAACTGCTGTTCAATCAACTCTTGAATCGGTGAGCGTGGAATCAACACCCGCTCATCGACATAAAAAGGCATACCGGCATACCAAGCTTCACCAATAATATAAGGCAAAGGCCGCCGCTGAATCACCCGCTGATCGAGAAAATCGAGTACACGCCGTTTCTCGTCGTCGATCAGACGAGCATCTAATAGCTGTGGGTTACTGTTCCACGGCAGATGCAGTGCGCCCAACACCAATTGCACCGCCTCATCCCAAGGATTATCGGTGCCATGTCCATAATAGAGGTCATATTCATAGAAACGACTCATGCTAAAACGGACAAAATCACGTATTGTATGCAGTTCTTTCAGGGTCTGTGCTTGATTGATGGTCATATCTGGATGGATAATTCGTCGGATTGAGGCCTGCTTTATTACAGGCCGTGTATGTTAATGAATAATGTTTGCGAACGCTATGTCTGAAAACAATCTGTCTCACAACAAGCGCCACAAAATGCGCCTCCCTGCCAATTCTTCGGCTCAAGGGGAAAATACCGATACGGACGACAGCGAGATTGATTTTGCATCGGTCATGCAAGGGGTTGCCCGAATCACTACGGACCGAGCTGACCTGCGCGGTACGCCCAAAAAGCTCAAGCTCGCAGATGATGAAACCACTCGCTATAAGCGCCAGATGGCGGTGCAGGATGAAGAGCTGATTGTTGATGGCCTTAATTCAGAAGTCATCAACTTAGTAGAAACCGAGGATGAGCTTATTTTTGCCGCCCCGGGGGTACAATTAAAGCTCATGAAGCGCCTCAAACAGGGCCATGTCCCTTGGGATGCTGGATTAGACCTACACGGCTTCACCTTGGATGATGCCCGCACCGAACTCGGCAGTTTTATTCGCGAATGCAGTCTACAACAACTACGCTGTGTCAAAGTGATCCACGGTAAATCTAACAGCGTAGAGGGTCAACATGCGCTGATGAAGTCCTATGTTAATGACTGGCTAAGACAGATGAATCAGGTGATTGCCTTTTCATCGGCACAGCCTAAAGATGGCGGCACCGGCGCGCTCTATGTGCTGCTCAAGCGCGCTAAATAAAGCGCCCGAACAGACGTAAATAGTTGCCGAGAGTCTTTACCTCCGGGTGCTAATCACGTAAGTTAGCACACTTTTTAACGGCCCTGTCATAATGACCTTTCCAGAGATGGTGTTAATAGGTGTTTGGCAGAGATCAGACAGACCAAAACAGGATTACACACTGTAATGGAAAAAGAATTTGCCAGCATCATCGAGCAGCTGGGTGAAGATATCACCCGGGAAGGTTTGATCGATACCCCTAAACGCGCCGCTAAAGCGATGAAGTTTCTCACTCGAGGCTATGAACAAAACCTTGATGAGGTCATCAATGGCGCACTCTTTCCCACTGAAAACAGCGAAATGGTTATCGTCAAAGATATCGAGCTGTATTCTATGTGTGAGCACCATATGCTGCCATTCATTGGCAAATGTCATGTTGGCTATGTGCCTAAAGGACAGGTGATCGGTTTGTCTAAAATTGCCCGCATCGTCGACATGTTCGCACGCCGCCTGCAAATTCAGGAAAATATGACCAAGCAGATTGCAGATGCCATTATGGAAGCGACTGGTGCCGATGGCGTTGGCGTGGTTATCGAAGCACGTCACATGTGCATGATGATGCGCGGTGTTGAAAAACAGAACAGCAGCATGAAAACCTCCATGATGCTCGGCTCGTTCCGCAAGAGCCAACCGACCCGCAGCGAGTTCCTCACTCTGATCAATTGATCCGCTGCCCGATAAGACCGACGCCCAGCGCCGGTCTTATGTCTGCCCTACCACTCAACCCCGTCCCCTCCTCACAAAAAAAACGCTCTTTAATTATTTTAAAACAATGAATTAAAGTCATAACTTAACGTTTTAATTTAAATTAAAGCATGTCCCTCACGCAATACATTTACCTACGTAAGACCCCTTAACGATAACGCCAGTACCCCTCAATCTCAGCCGCAACCTATCAAATATCCCTGTGCTGTGCGCATTCTTGATATTAAGCAAGGCGCGATGACACTATGAGCGTAAAATTCTCTCCGTTATTTTTTGAAGGATAGAGATATGACACCGCTAACCACTGCACAGATCCCAACCGTCGGCCTTGAGTTTATGAATCATGACCACGCCGAAGCAGCCCAACAGATCAATCAACTCGACTACTTGATTAGCCAAGCTAACGAGGGAGATAACACCGCGTTGTCAGCCATCGAGCCACTGTTAACCGAGATCTACGCCCATAATCAAAGCCACTTTGCCCGTGAAGAAGCACAGATGGTCCGGGTCGGCTTTCCCGCGTATGAATGCCATAAAGGCGAACATGAGCGCGTGCTTGAAGAGTTTCGCCAATTGTTAGTCCAGTGGCAAGATCACGCCGACCTGACACTACTGGCCGCCTATCTTAATGACATCCTGTGCCAATGGCTGATACAACATATTTCAACAATGGACAGTGTTACCGCGATGTTTGTTAACCGACATGATTGCTCTGCCGCATAACCGCGTCGCACAATAGAGACGACTATTGCTTATCACTCTCTGTTCGGTTAATTTTTAGGCGTTTTATAACGCAGATAGATATCATCGATCAGGGCTTATTGTTAACTTAAGCGCGACGCAGGGCTTAGAAACCAAATTAAAACCATAAAAATCAATGAGATAAAATTATTTTTAAATATTTTATCTTTTTTGTGAACTTTACCCGTACATGCGTCTCTAAATTAATACATCAACGTACTACGCAACATCTGAACTGCCCGGTGGAACCCCTTCCCACCGGGCAGTTTTTTTATGTCCAGTGAAAAATACAGACCACAAAATTAATTTAATAAAAATGCGATTGGCGCTGAACTTTATCTGAATAAGCCCCTCTATATATATACATCAACGTTATATGCTACATCTGAACTGCCCGGCGGCCCCCTTCCCACCGGGCAGTTTTTTTATGTCTGTTAGTTTTCAGTAATGAAATCCTCAGGGAAAACGAAACGGTATAGCGAGATTGATCCTCTATTTGATATGCTAGGGCCAACAGCGCGGCATAACATCAGCCGGACACTTCCGGGCCGCTCACTTCACGCAAACATCCTATAGAGCGACACAGCCTTCATCATGAGTAAATACTGGAGCCCGGCTATCAGCCAACTGACCCCTTACGTTCCGGGTGAGCAGCCAAAAGTTGATAATCTAATCAAACTGAATACCAACGAAAATCCTTATCCGCCTTCACCGAAGGTCACTGAGGCAATCAATAACTACCCTAAAGATCGTCTACGCCTCTATTGCGACCCCGATGCCACCGCGCTGAAGCAATCACTAGCGGATCATTTCCAGCTAGCCTACGATAATATCTTTGTTGGCAACGGCTCGGATGAAGTACTAGCATTAGCCTTTATGGCGTTTTTCCGTCAAGACAAGCCACTGCTACTGCCGGAAACGACCTACAGCTTCTACGATGTCTATTGCAACCTATATGATATTGATTACCGTCAAATCCCACTAACCGATCAGTTTGAGATCGATTTCGCCGCCTATGATCAACCTAACGGCGGGATCATCTTTGCCAACCCCAACGCCCCAACCGGTCGACTCACCTCGCTGGACACCATCGAAGCATTGCTGCAAAAAAACACCGAGTCACTGGTAATCGTCGATGAAGCCTATATCGACTTCGGCGGTGAATCAGCCGTTGAACTGAGCCGCCGCTATGATAATGTGTTGATCATTCAGACCTTTTCTAAATCACGCAGTTTAGCGGGTTTGAGAATTGGCTTTGCACTGGGGCATAAAGATCTTATTGCTGGCCTCGAACGGGTAAAAAATTCATTCAACTCTTACCCATTGGATAGCATTGCGATTGTCGGTGCTGTTGCAGCACTGGAAGATGTTGCCTACTTCGAAGAAACCACGCAGAAGATTATTGCCTGCCGTGAATGGACTCACAACGCCTTAGAACAACTGGGTTTTACCGTCATCCCATCAAAAACTAACTTTGTGTTTGCTCGTCACAACTCACTCAGTGGCGAAGAGCTGATGCAGTATTTGCGTAGCAACAACCTACTGGTGCGACACTTTAGTAAACCGGGTATCGAGAACTATCTGCGTATTACCATCGGCACCCAAGCTGAGATGCACAGTCTGATTGAAACACTAAAGCAACACCCTAACCTCTAGTATCTAGCTCTAGCACCTAGGTCCATAACGCAGTAAAGCAGCCCTTAGGCTGCTTTACTGTTTAATGCCGAGCTCTAGCGACGCTCCTCGCCAGATCGCCTTACAGTGGCGCTCACTCACTACCACTAATTTTATTGCCACCCTGTTGTTTCGCCAGTTGCAAGCAATCCTCAGCCCGATTAAACATCTCCTCAGCACTGTCTTCTTCGCCGGCTAAGGTGGAAACACCGATACTGACAGTAAAGCTAACATCCGTGCCCAGATGTTGCGCCGATAGATCCGCAACCCGGTTACGCACCCGCTCAGCGGTGAGTATGCCCTGTTCCGCGTTGGTTTCAGGCAACAGGATAGCAAAGCAATCTTCCCCCACCCGGGCGAGAAAATCGGCGGTTCGTTTCAGACTATTCAATGATTCAGCCAAGCGTTTAAGCAACTGATCACCAACATCCCAACCCTGTTCATTATTTATCTGTTGTAACTGATCAACATTCACCAACATCAAGCTACAGGTCCAGTCATAGCGTACCGCCTGCGCGATCGATTGCGCCAACACTGGCATCAACGCGCGACGATTGTACATACCGGTCAGCAAGTCCCGTTGCACCGGCGGCACCTCCCGCTGCGCCTCTTTACGCCGACTAATGTCTTCGATTCGACAAACAACGCTCGGCTCATCCCCAGCTGAAGGGGCCATACGCACTTCAACCCAGCAGCTATGCTCCATGCCCTGTTGCTGCAGATAGCTGATCTCTTTAGGATCAAACAACATCTCTTTCACCCGCAGCTGATTTAAGCTAAGCGACTGATCGACCATTCCTTGAAACAACGCAGCGAGTGATTCGGGAAAGATATCGGTTAGGTTCTTACCGATGAGTGCTTCGCTCGCGCCCCAGGGTAACGCCGATTCGGCATGAGAGGAAAAAATAATGGTGCCTTGCTGGCTTAAAATCAGCACATCTTCAGACAGCACATTGAGTAGTGCATCAATGCGGGTTTGAAGAATTTGATTTTTGTTCATGGTAACTCCACTGGCAACACGTGTGATAGTTAACTTATAGCATAGCCAACCAATCGACCTGAAGGGCGAGTGCTGATAATGGGCATATAAATCAATATTAAATAACAAAAAACCCGCCGAAGCGGGTTTTCCTGAAAGCCGTGTGACTAAATCAGATGCAGAAACATTTCAGCGGCGGGAAGCCATTAAACTCAATCGAACTGTAACTGGTGGTATAAGCCCCGGTCGAGAACCAATAAATCCGATCACCGATTTCCAACGACAGTGGCAACTCATACTTAAAGTTTTCGTACATGATATCCATGCTATCACAGGTAGGCCCGGCCAATACCACAGCTTCCGTTTCGCCATCCCGCTCGGTTTCCAAGGGAAACTTAATCGCTTCACCAAGTGTTTCGATCAGTCCATTAAACAGACCCACATCGGTATACACCCAACGATTCAACGCAGTATGGGATTTACGTGAAATCAGTACTACTTCACTCACTAACAAACCGCTATCTCCGACCAACGAACGGCCCGGCTCGAGGATGATTTGCGGTGGGTTATCACCAAAATCTTCGGTCAGATAACGGGTAATCTCTTCACAGTAAACGGAAAAATCGTTCGCTTTGGTTAGGTATTGGGCCGGGAAACCACCGCCCATATTGATTAAACGCAGCTGAATTGCATATTCACTGCGCAACCGCTCAAAAATCACCTTAACCTTAGCAATCGCCGCATCCCATACATCAATCAGGCGCTGCTGAGAGCCTACATGGAAAGAGATACCATACGGTTCAAGTTTTAACTTCTTCGCCAAGACCGCCAAGTCGATCGCCATATCGGGATTGCAGCCAAACTTACGGGACAACGGCCAATCTGCGCCTTCAGCACCTTCGGTTTGAATGCGGATATACACCCGAGAGCCTGGTGCATATTCGGCGATATTTTTCAGATCTTCTTCAGAATCGGTGGCAAACAACCGCACACCTTTTTCGTAAAAATAACGGATATCTTCACGCTTCTTAATCGTATTGCCATAGCTAACCCGGTCAGGGCTGACGTTATGGGACAATACTTGATCCAGTTCATAGATCGATGCGATATCAAAGCTAGACCCTAAGCCGGCCAGCAGCTCCACAATTTGCGGATGAGGGTTAGCTTTCACCGCATAGTAGATAGACGCAAAATCAAATCCATTTTTCAGCTCTTGATATTTTTCTGCAATGGTCTGCAAATCAATTAACTGAAAGGGTGTCTGATGCTGATCGGCAGCCTCTTTCAAGCGAGCCCATTTTTCAGCAGAGATATGATCCGGCAATTTAATCACTATGTTTACCTGTACTCCTGCCGGTTTATCCGGCGGAAAAGTGGAGCGTTTCAACTCCATGAGAAAACGCGGAGTATAGTTAAAACGCACCCTCTGTAAAGATAATTTTAGACGGAAACGGTATTTTTTTCGTGCTTATAATCAAATAACCGAATCACTACCCTGAGTTATAATTTTTTCGATCTCAGCAAAGGATTTAGCCTCATACATAATATCGAATCCCACCCGCAGTTTACGGGATACATCACTAGCGGAGATAATCCCGCGAATACGTTTAATACCCAGTTCGGATTCATCGACAACCAACAAATGCTGCCCCCCCGAACTCTTAAGCGTCAGCATAATGTCGCCAATACGTGAATGGGTCACTTGGTCGAAGGTCAGGGACTGTAGATGTTCTTTATGCAGCATAATATGCCCGACGGACACCTCATCCCGAGTCACCCCATGATTCTGCATATGCACAATCGCCTTGTTATCGGCAATATCATGGGAACTGATCACACCGACAAACTTACCCGCTAGGGTGATCACAAACAGTAAACGCACATGCTGGCTTTTCATTCTTTCCAAGGCATCATCAATCGACACCCCTTCGGTTACCGTTACCGGTGTTACGACGCTGAAATCGGTCATCACTTCAATTGCAGGGTTACGCACACTGAAAGGTTGCTGATTCTGCTCCGGTGCCAGCAGATGTTCAACATCGCAATTATCCTGTAAACGTAATGGGTAGAATTCCTGAGACACAGGCACCTCCTAATATTATTTTTATAATGCCCCTACAGCATAGTGCTGATATCGACTAAATCGCCAGCTATTAATCACTTAAGCTTAAAAAGTCAGACCAATGGTTAATCCTAATCCTGCAACTAACACACAGGATGCAACGCTATAAACCATCAGCCCCTGAGGGTGAACAACCTCACGCGTCGCTTGTTTTAGATCCCAGAAAGGTCGCCGAGCTTCATGTAACGCCTCTGCTCGGGTTAGGCCGATATCTTTCAGCAAATGGTCATCTAGGCCAATGAGTAAACGCCGGCTCGCGTAAGCCTGCCGATAGTGTTGCAACTGGGTAACTAACTTAGACATGGTGAGTCCCTCCTGATAATAGAGCTTCAGTTTAAGGACTAATCTGATACCATGACAGATTCAAAATACTTTTTATAAGAGCAATACAGATTTCTAACTCATCGATCTGTATGGACATACTGACTTAGAACTGTACTGTTTTTAACGCTGTATCGGAGCATATTCAATGAAACTGTATGAGCAGGTAGCATCCACGGTAAAAGACCGGATCGATCTGGGCTACTATCACGAGGGCGATAAACTTCCCTCCGTGCGCGGCCTGAGTCAGGAGCACGGCGTCAGTATTTCGACCGTACAGGAAGCCTATGGCCTACTGATCGATGCTGGAATTATTGAGTCTCGCCCTAAGTCTGGATACTACGTACTATTACAACAGACGCCCCCGGAACTCCCCGCCACCAGCAATCCCGCACCTCAGCCACTGGTTGTTGCTCACTGGCAAAAGCTAAAGGATATGATTAACGAGTATGGCAACCACACCGCCACTAAGTTAAGCCTAGCACTACCGGATACCCAAGCGCCGACACTAAAACCCTTAACCCGCTTAATGTCCGAACTGAGCCGAAATGCCAACTGCAACATTCTTGATTATGAACTCGCCGCAGGCTCAGACCCACTGCGTCATCAGATTGCCAGGGTAATGGTGGATTCAGGTTGTCGAGTTCATCCCGACGAGATTATTATCACCTCCGGTTGCCAAGAAGCTCTCTCCTGTAGCCTGCGAGCAGTCACCGAACCCGGTGATATTGTGGTGGTTGATTCGCCCAGCTTTTTTGGCTCGGTGCAAGCGATCAAGATTAACGGTGTGAAGGCATTAGAGATTCCCACCAATCCGGAAACCGGCATCTCCCTTGAAGCCCTCGAAATGGCCTTCGAACAGTGGCCGATTAAAGCGTGCCTGCTAACACCGACCAACAATAACCCGCTGGGGTATTCGATGCCGGACAGCCATAAACTACGGCTGTTGGAGCTGCTAAATCGCTATGATATTCCACTGATTGAGGATGATGTGTACGGTGACCTAAGCTATACCCTGCCCCGGCCGCGCACGGTCAAATCATTCGACACCCAAGGCCGGGTTATTCTTTGCTCCTCTTTTTCTAAATCGATCGCCCCCGGCATTCGGGTCGGCTGGATAGCTCCGGGGCGTTACCGCGATCATATTATGATGGTGAAATACCTCTCAAGCCTGTCTACGCCGAAGCTGACACAGATGGCCGTTGCTGAGTTTATCGCCCAAGGCTATTACGAAAAACACCTACGTAAAACGCGCATCAACTATCTTCGGGATCGTGATGCCACAATCGGTTGGCTAAAACGCGATATGCCCGAGGGCACCCGCATCAGCTACCCCCAAGGAGGTTATCTACTCTGGGTAGAGTTGCCCGAGCAGGTCGATGCCAATGAACTTAATCGTCAGGCACGTTTAGAGGGCATCAGTATTGCACCGGGTACGCTATTTTCGGCCTCCGGCAAATACAAAAACTATATGCGCATCAGTGTGGTAAACAGTGCCCACCCGTCGATGGAAAAAGCCATTAAGACCCTTGGACGACTCTGTAAAGAGATTCAATCCCAAGCTTTGCTGCCAGAACCCGCTTCGCTGAACCACCCGTGTTAAGACACTTTGGCCGAAAATGCACGTGAAAACATCTCATGATATTTCCCCCACAATCAGCATTTTTTGACTACACTCATTTATATGTCAGGAGCCAGTCCGTTGGGAAACGGACTGTCGTGTGTATTATGACAATCCAAGGGGGATTGAATGTGGATGGATATAACCTGGAGTCACGCGTAAAAAGTCTCGAGGTACTCACCTCTCTATTACTAGCAATAACCAGCAACATACATCAAGGGTCACCAGCACCCTTAGAAACACTCAAGAAACTGCTTAACGCTCACCCAGACATCATGAGCGAAGATCTACTCAATTATATGGAAGAACTCGAAAACACAGCTAAATTACTGCAACAACGGCACTAGCGAGACCGCCGTTTGCACTAACATCGCTGCCCCGCCTTCATCAAACACCCCATTAACAACAATGGACTGAGGCGATAGATTATTTGTCGCCCCAGTAATCCTCACGCCACTGCGCTTGCGCTTGTTGCGATTGGAAGGTCCACAATAATAGACGGCTCTGCTTTTGCCCCTGCGACATCGCCACCTCTTTAATTCGTCTGGCACCGGCTTTTTGTAGCGCCGCTTTAAGCTGAGGAATATTGTCCTGCTTAGAAACCAGACAACTAAACATATAACACTGCTCAGCCACGCTGCGGCTTTCAATAATCATTCGATTAATAAAAGCTAGCTCACCGCCAGAACACCATAACTCATTACTCTGCCCACCAAAATTCAGGTGCGCTTTGTCGGCCGCTTGGCCTAGGTTGCGCTGTTTACGACGATTAGCCGCCTCACATTCCTGTGCAGAACCATGAAAAGGCGGGTTACACAGGGTAAAATCAAACCGATCTGAAAGTTTGACCACTCCTTTGAAAATACGTTTGGCTTCGCTCTGCAAACGACACTCTATCTGGCCTTTCAGGGAAGGGTTCGCCTCGGCGATGAGATTAGCCGTGTTCACCGATACGGGATCAATATCGGTGCCAACAAACTGCCAACCATAGCTGCGGTTGCCAATCACAGGATAGATACAGTTGGCCCCAACACCGATGTCCAAGCCTTGCACCATCCGGCCTTCAGGTACGACACCGCCATTATCTGCTGCGAGTTCATCGGCTAAATAGTGGATGTAATCGGCTCGCCCTGGAATCGGCGGGCAAAGATAACCGGCTGGAATATCCCAAAACTGAACCCCATAGCGTTGCATCAACAGCGCTTTATTAAGTGCTTTAACCGCCACCGGATCATGAAAATCGATACTCGGATCACCGGCACGGTTAACGATAAGGCAGGGTTTTAGATCGGCACAGAGCTGGCAAAGCTTATCGAAGTCATACCGGCCCTGATGAGGGTTACGGGGATGTAGCCGCTTAACGTTCTGCCCGCGACGCGCTTGTTGTTTAGCCATAATCTAAAATAACCCTGCTGCATTGAAAACCAAGCATTGTATCCTAACTCAGGACAAAAGAGGCCTATCATCGGATTTCAATATAGGGCAACCAGCGTTTTTCGAGATCCGCCGTCTCAATATCGAACTCACCCATTGGCGGCTGGCTCAGGTCGCTCGGCGGTGATGCCAGTAGATTGAGGTCAAGGGCATGGGCTTCGCCGCGCACACCGGACTCGGTAACCACCATCTTGTAATAGATACCGTTCCAAAAATTGGCCCCAAAAGCGGCCGGTTTTTTAAACATAAATAGCAGGTCATGTTCCAGCCAGCGCAGATCATCCGCACTGACCCTCGCAGGCTGACGATAGGGATAAGGAATAAAGCACCACAGCTCAGGCCCTTCTAGACACTTCATCTCTTTCATTGAAAGGAAATAATCCTTAAATAGGTGCAGGTCCAGATGGATACGATAAGTAAACGCGGCCTTCTCGGCTACGGTAAAAACAATCGTACCGATACGCTGCTCAGCACCATCGAACTGCTGTAAATAGATGCCTTTCTCACCTTCACTTAAGCCTTCTCCCCACGCCGCTGTTAACGGGCATAATAGTATGGCTGACAGCATTAATCTGGCTAATCGCTTTCTCATCACTGACTCCTCCAATGGCATCCATCCAGTGTAGAAGCCTCACACAGGACCTCTATGATACTTACGTACTGTTTTAGTGCATGCCAGCGCTGCAGTTTGGTAATAATACGGATACAATGCCGCAAACAATGCCAACAGCAATTCACATAACAATAATGAATAAAGGGATTTAATGGATACTGATTACTTAAAAGGGTTTCTCCTAACCTCTCTCGGGGTGCTGATACTCAGCTTCGATGCACTGCTGATTCGGCTGATTCAAGTGGAGTCCTTTAGCCTGCTATTTTGGCGCGGTTTGATGATGAGCCTGATGGTAGCGCTCTGGTGTCGATACCGTTATCCCGGTAAACCGCTTTTTTATCGTGACTGGGCCAGCATTCGTTCGACACTGTTATTTACCCTTAGCTCCATTTTATTTGTCAGTGCAATCCACAACACCTCTGTGGCCAACGTATTGGTTATTATCAGCGCTCAGCCATTGTTTGCTGCGATTATCGCCCGGGTATTTATTGGTGAGCGCTCAGCTCCCATTACCTGGCTCGCTATTGCCATCTCTATGTTAGGGATTGGCTGGGTGATGAAAGACTCGTGGTCCAGTCCAAATATGGAAGGCGATCTGATGGCGCTGCTCTGTGGCATCATGCTCGCCGGCAAATTTGTTAATGACCGTTCAGTCAAACACCGGGATATGACACCCGCGCTGATTACCTCCGGTCTACTCATCAGTGTTATTAGCCTGTTCGGGGCATCCCCGTTGGCCCTTTCCGGTACGGATTGGGGGTGGATGCTCTTACTCTGCGTGATTATTATTCCCATCGCCTTTGTCCTCATCACCATCGGGCCAACCCGTATTTCAGCTGCAGAAGTCGGGATGCTAATGCTATTAGAAACCGCCTGCGGGCCGTTGCTAGTCTGGTTTTTCCTCAATGAAGAGCCCAGTCGTGCGGCCCTGCAAGGTGGCACTCTCGTCATTGTCACCCTATTGATTCACGGCTATATCCAGTGGCGGCGCCAGTCTCGTTAACCACTCAGTGTAAAAAACATTTGCATCGACCGCGACGAATAGTAAGAATGGCGTAATTAGTTTAGATATTAAGAATAAATATATGCGTAAATTTGAAGACTCTTTACCCCTGCAACTGCTTAAAGCCCGTGAAACGGCCATGGCGCTATTTCGGCCGCTGCTGCAGGAAAATAATGTAACCGAACAACAATGGCGAGTACTCAGAGCGCTCAAGGCATTCCAAGAGCTAGAGTCAAAACAACTGGCCGAGCACTGCTGTATTCTTAGTCCTAGCCTGACAGGCATTATCAAACGTCTGGAACAACAGGGTTATATTAAACGTAAAAAATCGGACGAAGATCAGCGCCGCACTCTGCTGAGTCTCACCGATAAAGCCCTCGATCTATTTGAACGACTTAGCCCCGATGTGGAAACGCAGTATCAAGCCTTTACCGAGCTATATGGTGAAGAAAAAATGGAACAGCTGACAAAATTACTCAAAGAACTGGCTGACCTGAAGGTCTAACCGCTTTAGCAACAGCATTCATACGAGTGACCTAGCGCTTAAGAATGCCGCCAGCGGATTAAACAGCTCGGTTCACATGACGCAAAAAAAGCCGCGGATCTTCTGATCGGCGGCTCTTTATTTAGCAGAAATTGAGTGTCAACAGCAGCGGTAAATTAACGCTGCAAACCACCCATACAGATATATTTAGTTTCTAAATAGTCATCCAAACCATATTTAGAGCCTTCGCGACCCTGACCGGATTCTTTCACCCCACCAAAAGGGATCACTTCAGAGCTGATCGCCGTCTCATTGACGCCCACCATGCCATATTCGATCCCTTCAGATACGCGCCAGATACGACCGACATTTTCAGTAAAGACGTAAGCCGCCAAACCAAACTCGGTATCGTTAGCCATCGAAATCGCTTGCTCTTCAGTACTGAACTTAAACACCGGCGCAACCGGGCCAAAGATCTCTTCAGAGAAGATATTCATGCTGTCATTTACATTGGTCAGTATAGTCGGCTCATAGAAGCAGTTACCCAACTCGGATGGTTTACCACCGGTCACCACATTAGCACCCTGCTTAACGGCATTCTGCACAATGTTATCAATATCACCCAACGCTTTTTGCGAGACAACTGGGCCATGAGTGGTATCGGCATCGAAGCCAAAACCTAAGCGAAACGCGTTAACCGCTTCCGCAAATTTCTCAACGAACGCATCATAGATACCTTCCTGAACCAACAACCGGTTAGCACAGATACAGGTCTGACCTGAGTTGCGGTATTTAGAGATCAACGCACCTTTGACCGCCAGATCGAGATCCGCATCATCAAAGATAATAACTGGCGCGTTACCACCTAACTCCATAGAGGTCCGCTTTACTGTATCGGCGCACTGCTTCATCAGCAATTTACCCACGGGAGTAGAGCCGGTGAAGGTCAGCTTTTTAACCGTTGGGTTCGATGTCATTTCGCCACCCACGGAAGAAGAACGAGCGCTCGGCAGCACGCTAAACAGGCCGGCAGGCAACCCTGCACGATTAGCCAACTCTGCCAATGCCAATGCCGACAATGGTGTCTCTCCGGCAGGCTTCAACACGATAGCACAGCCAGCAGCCAAAGCGGGTGCCGCCTTACGGGTGATCATCGCATTAGGGAAGTTCCAAGGTGTAATGGCCGCGACCACACCCACCGGTTGCTTGATTACAATACTACGACGGTCACCTGCCGATGGCAGAATGTCGCCATAGATGCGCTTGCCTTCTTCGGCAAACCATTTCAGATAAGAAGCGCCATAAAGCACCTCACCTTTGGATTCAAATACAGGTTTACCCTGTTCAATCGTCATAATCGCCGCTAGATCATCAATATTGTCGATAATCAGCCCGTGCCAGCGCTCCAACACCTCAGAACGTTGACCGGCGGGCAGTGCTTTCCAGCTCTGCATCGCGGCATCCGCCGCAGCAATCGCGCGAGCGGTTTCCGCTTGGCCAACACTGGCGACTTCAGCCACCACTGCACCGGTTGCAGGGTTCAATACAGAGAAGCTTTCGCCCGTATCACCATCAACCCACTGCCCATTAATAAACGCTTTAGTCTTTAGCAAAGAGCTGTCATTCAATTCTAATTTCATAGCAATCTCGTTTAACGTTATCGGGCAGCGTGTCCCGTTGGCACCGACCCATTGGAATCGATCTATGGGTCGATAATACACAATATTAGTTAACATGTTAAGTTGATATCGTAATTTAGCGCTTTCCAACGATCCCGAAGGCCACGCCTTGGTTTACCCCTGCAGCCTAGTTGTTTACTGAAAACCTTAGTACGCCGCTAGAAACCGCTCGGCCTGTTGGCAAGCGCGGCGAATCAATTCTGGTGCTAAAGCTTGCGCGGTTTCGGTCTCCTGACGGCTGCGTATCCAGCCAAGATAGGTAAAACCACGGGCCGTTAGAAAAAGTTCTAACTGGGCTAGGTCGCTATCACTCAGCGCGCGCTGCTGTCGATAACCATCAACCAATGCCGCTTTCGCGGTCTCATAGCCCTTTTCATCGACAATAAAATAGAGCGCTGTGGCCAGCTCGAACATATGCCAGCCAAAACCTGCATCATCAAAATCCAGTAAGCGCACCCCAACACCATCAGCGATCAAGTTTTCCGGTACAAAATCCGCATGGATCATACTGAAATTTTGCTCGTTCTTGGGTAACGGCTCTAACTGCTGCTGTACCTTCATTCGCGCCGCTATAATCAACGCCTGCTGTTCGGCGGTCAGTAACTCCAGCTCCCAGAAACGCCCCCAAAAAGGCTGTTCACCCACCAAACCGTCACAATCCCACGCATGACGTTCAAAACCATCGGGCAGCGACCAATCACAAGCCTGATTATGCAACCGGGCCGCAGTTTCACCAATCGCTCCATACAACTGGGCCAGCTGTTCGATATCATCACTCACACCATGCTCAACACACCCCAGCGGAGCGCCCTCGATCCAAGCAAATAGGTCGATCTGACGCGGTTCCGGCACAGCATCAACCTGTTCAGTGACCAGTAGTTCCCCGTTTGCCGTAGGTATCACTTCAGGCACCAGCACCCCGGCATCAATCAGTGCCGCCATCCACTGCAACTCTGAATGCAGCGCCCTAGTATTATGATAACCCGGTCGGTGGATACGCAGTGCATAGCGCACCCCTTCGGTGGTGAGCACCTCAAATACAGCATTCTCCCGATATTTAATCGGTTCGATCTGCGCCACATCGAAAGGCCAGTGTGATAATGCCTGCACCGCTAACGACTGTAGCCGGTCAACCTGCTGAGCCGGGCTTAAGCTATAAAAACAACTCATCCGTTGGCCACCTGACTGACTAGGTACAGCACTTCATCCAAGGTCGAAAGAAGAATATCCGCATGTTCAGGCTGAAACGGCATCGGCGGGCGCAGTTTCAAGATGGAATCGTAAACCCCAATAGTGCTGATCAACACGCCCCGTTCGCGCATCAAATTGATGATTCGGCGAGCTTCCGCAATGGCGGGCTGCTTAGTGGTTAAGTCCTGCACCAGCTCAACGGCAAAGAACATCCCGAGATCCCGGACATCACCGATGAGCGAATATGTCTGCTGTAATTTACGCAGCCCAGCACTCACATAGGCACCGGTAGAAACGGCGTTTTCCATTAACCGCTCTTCCACTAACACATCTAACACCGCCATACCCACAGCACAGGAGACGGGTGTTCCCCCAAAGGTATTAAAATACATCGCTTGTTGACTGAAGGCTTCAATCATATCCCCACGGGCGACTACCCCAGCCAAAGGGTGACCATTGCCCATCGGTTTACCCAAGGTGACGATGTCCGGTGTCAGGTCATACCATTGATGGGCCCACATATGTTTACCACTGCGACCAAAACCCGCTTGTACTTCATCGGCAATCAACACGCCACCAGCTCTGCGTACCAACGCTGTGGCTCGCTCAAGGAATCCCTTGGGTACGGTTAATAGGCCTTCATTAGCAAAATCAGGGCACACCAACATCCCTGCCACCTTAATCCCTTCGGCTTCAAACTCATCAATTGCTTGCTGTACTTGAGCGACATAGCGATCCGCTAAATCCGCTTCACCAACCCCACTCACGCCACGATAAGAATCCGGTATAGCAAAGGATTTAACCCGCTTTGTCAGTTTGGCTTCCGGCATAAAACCAGTACCTAGTTCGGCCACCGCCTCGGTATTTCCGTGATAGGCAAAATCGGTAACGATAATGCCCTGATGACCGGTACAAAAACGGGCCATTCGCAGTGCTAATTCATTCGCTTCGCTACCCGTACAGGTCAGCATTGCCATGGATAAATCTTCGCCAAAGCTGGCCGTCAGCCGCTCCATATACTCGACGATATTGTTATGCAGATAACGTGTATGAATATTGAGCGTGCTCGCCTGCTGATGCAGTGCGGCCACCACCTTCGGGTGACAGTGGCCAACATGGGGGACGTTATTGTAGACATCCAGATAGCGGTTGCCTTCAGGGTCAAATAACCAAACCCCTTCCCCTCGTACCAACTGTAGAGGACGTTCATAAAATAGTGGCGAGCTTTTACCCATCACTTTAAAACGACGGTGTAACAATTCGGTATTTACAGTGTTCAGCATTTTATTATCCTGTCTGACATCAGGACTGGCCCTGATGAGTGCTGACAGGAGTATCTAATTTAGACGCTGAATCGGGCATCCATCAAAAGGTGGAAGCGAAAACATTGCTGGCAAGAAGAGCTTAATTTGTGGCGCGTTACAGCTGCAACAACGGTAAAACCTTGGCGATCAGTTCGCTGCGAGATTGCACCGAGACTTTTTGAAAGATGTTATGTAGATGGGTTTTAATCGTGGCAAGCCCGAGGCCGAGCGCCAAGGCAATCTCTTTATTACTCGAGCCACTTAACAATAACTCAAGCACATCGAGTTCCCGTTCGGTTAGTGCATAATGATCGGTAATAGACTGTCGTTCATTATTGCGATGCGGCAGATATACCGCATTTAAACTGTATTCAAGGAACGGCTGTAGGCTGCGCAACAGACGTAGTTCATGGGTGCTGTAGTTGCCCAACCCCGCTTCACGCAACATCGTCAATACCGCAATAATACGTCCCTCATGCCGGAAAAACATATCCGCCACAAAACGATGATTATTGGGCACCATAAACTCTTGATAATAGATGGTCTGCTTCAATAAGTGGGGTGACATCTGTGAATCCAAGGTTACCACCCGATCATCCCGATCGGTAAAGCGTTCGGGATTTAACGGGTCCATTTGGCTATAGGCCGCTTCATACTGTTTCTCAATATCCGCACCGCTTTTATACACCACCGCACCCCGATGGCGCATATCCGGCTCAACTAAGAAAAACACCAACTCGCTTAACGGCATTAGATCATTAATCAGGGCTAACGCTTTTCGCTGAAATTCATTGGGAAATTTAGGTGCTGTCATATATCTGATCCACAGGGCTAGCGATGCAAGCTTGTCAGTATGCCGCAGCAACACTCACAAGCAACAAAAAAACGGGCCAAATCAACCATACGGTTGATTACTTTCTCGACTAAATACGCGTCGAATACAGTCACAGCATATCTGCCGGCCTTCCCCCCTTCAGTCGGTGGTGCTGTGATACAAAAACAAAGAATCCCCTGGAGGATCATATCGATGACTCAACACTTTACACACAAACTCTCTACCATTGCCTTGGGTGCCGCCATTGCCCTCGCATCAGGTAGCGCCTCTGCCTACAACCTTTATGACGCTGACGGTTCGCAGCTTAACCTAGACATTGAAGCGGTTATTGGCACCTTCAGTAGTAACGAAAACTATTTCGGTAAATCGGGTAATGGTTCTTCTTGGCAGGAGGGCTATTTAAAAGCCGGATTCAGTGGTAGTCATGCACTCAATGATGACAGCACCGTTTACGGTGGCCTTAATGTTGTTTCATCCGGTACCTGGGGTGATGGCGATGCCGCAGGCAATACTGATGGCAGTGAACGGCGCACGGCACTCGAAGATGCTTTTATCGGTATTCGCAGCGGCATTATTGATGTTTCGTTAGGCCGCCAGAACATCACCATCGGTGATGGTTTCCTCATCAACGGCGACGCCTTAAACGTTGGTAGCGGTGAAACCCTGCCCCCTTTTGCTGATAACCGAGGTGGGGCTTACTGGCTCGCAGCCCGTAAAGCATTCGACCAAACCTTTTGGCTTAAAATTGGCGGCGAACAGGGTTTCCGCTCGGATATGTTTTGGTTTAAATCCGACAATGCCATGCAAGATAATGTCGAGATGGCCGGTATCAACGTTGAGTATAACAACGACATAGGTACTTTCGGCGTCATGCACCTGAAAGGCTTAGATGCCGATCAAGTTGCCTCTGACCGTGATGGCCAAACCACCAACAGCATTCGTTACCAAGGTAATGCTGGCGTTGAGAACCTCTTTTTATCAGCTGAATTTGTCAATCAAGAAAGCGGCTCCGGTGTTGATGCCGATGCTTGGTATGCCGAAGCCGGCTGGACCTTTGCAAAGACCACCTGGTCACCGCAACTGAGTTATCGTTATACCCGTTATGATAATAATTTCGACTCGCTGTTCTTCGGTTTTAACCGTGGCTACGGCACGTGGTTCCAAGGTGAAGTCGCCGCGAACTATGCTGGACCTTTTGGCTCTTCCGCTACCATTCAGCACCTAGCCCTAAAAGCTTCACCGACGGAAATGCTATCAGTAGGCGCACTGTTCTTTGACTTCAGTGATTCAAGCACCTTCGGCGCCAATTCTGAAGGCCAAGAACTGGATATTTATGCTGAATGGGTGGTCAACGATCACCTGATTATCAGCCCGCTGATCGGCATCTATTCACCGGATAATGGCAATCAGAGTCAAAATAGCGATGATGATAATCTTTATGCTCAGGTCATCGCTATCGTACCGTTCTAATCACCGAGGCTAATACCCAGTGATACAGAGCCCTGCATGCAGGGCTCATCTGTTTTAAGGAGACCCTGATGCAAACTCATTTTTCACTCACTATTAATGGCCAGCAGACGGCCGGCGACGCCGGTCAGTTTGATGTGCTCAACCCTGCAACTGAAACGGTGGTTGCGTCTGCCCCACTGGCCTCTGTTGATCAGCTCGATCAGGCGGTAGAAGCCGCTGCCGAAGCGTTTACATCTTGGCAACACACCCCTGATGCCGAACGTCAGGCGCTGTTGCACAGCATCGCGGATGTTATCGCCGCCAATGCCAATGAACTAGCTGAGATCATTGTCTTGGAACAGGGCAAACCGATGTTTCTTGCCCATGCAGAAGTGACCGGTGCCGTCGCTTGGACCCGTTACAATGCCGACCTTCCAATCCCCGTCGACATTATTGAAGACAGCGAGCATAAGCGGATTGAAGCACATCATAAGCCATTGGGTGTTGTCGCTTCTATCACCCCTTGGAACTGGCCTTTAATGATCGCCATCTGGCATATCATGCCGGCCCTGCGCACCGGCAATACGGTTGTTTGCAAGCCCTCTGAATATACCCCACTGAACACCATCAGACTGGTAGAGTTGATCAACCAAGTCCTGCCTGCTGGGGTGCTCAATGTGGTCACCGGTCAAGCGGAAATCGGCGGCGCGATCAGCAGCCACCCCGGTATCAGCAAAATAGTCTTTACCGGTTCAACACCTACCGGTCAGCGGATTATGAGCAGCGCCGCCACCAACCTTAAACGCCTGACATTAGAACTTGGCGGTAATGATGCGGCAATTATTTTGCCTGATGTCGATGTTGATGCCGTGGCCGAAGGTATTTTTCAAACCGCCTTCCTGAATATGGGACAAACCTGCGCAGCCCTTAAGCGCCTCTATGTCCATGATGATATCTATGATGCGCTGTGTAATAAGTTGGTCGAACTGGCCCAAGCGCAGGTAGTCGGTAATGGTATGGACGCTGAGGTGACCTTTGGCCCTGTACAGAATGCGAATCAATTAAAAATCGTCACCACCTTGGTTGATGATGCTAAAGCACAGGGCGCTCGAATTTTGTGCGGCGGCGAACAACTAGCGGGCCCAGGCTACTTCTTCCCACCAACCCTGGTCGCCGATATCACTGACGGTACCCGCTTAGTCGATGAAGAACAGTTTGGCCCAGTACTGCCAATTATCCGTTATCAGGATGTTGAAGAAGCGCTGGCCCGCGCCAACGCAGCCGATGTAGGCCTTGGCGGCTCTATTTGGTCGGCGGATATTGACACCGCGACACAATTAGCCAACCGCCTTGAATGTGGTACCGCGTGGATCAATGGCCATGCCGAAGTACTGCCGCACGCGCCCTTTGGTGGCTGTAAAATGTCTGGATTCGGTGTCGAGTTTGGCGAACAAGGGATGCTCGAATATACCCGTCTGCAGGTTATCAATATCAACAAATAATCGCTGTCCGTTGCGGGGTAAACGCCCCGCTTACTGTTAAATTACCGATAATGACACCCAAATGACCGATAACACCCTACTTAATGACCTTCAGGGTCGAGGACTGATCGCCCAACACAGTGGCGACATCGATATACTGGCTGAACACCTACAACAGCCCCGCACGCTCTATTGTGGCTTTGACCCTACCGCAGATAGCCTCCATATTGGCCACCTCGTGCCATTATTGATGTTAAAGCGGTTTCAACTGGCAGGCCATCGCCCCGTCGCACTGATTGGTGGTGCCACCGGCATGATTGGTGATCCAAGCTTTAAAGCGACTGAGCGCAGCCTCAACACAGCCGAAACCGTCGATCGTTGGATTCAAAGCATTAGCCATCAGCTATCCCACTTTATCAATACTGATAAGACGAATAATGCCGCCCTCATTGCCAATAATGGCGACTGGATGGCTGGCATGGATATCATGTCTTTTTTGCGTGATATCGGTAAGCATTTCTCCGTCAATGCGATGATTAATAAGGAGTCCGTGCGGCAACGTATCGAGCGCCCCGATCAAGGCATATCGTTTACTGAATTTTCCTATAGCTTGCTTCAGTCCTACGACTTTACCGAACTGAATCGCCGTTATGACTGCACGCTACAGATTGGCGGTAATGATCAATGGGGTAACATCACCGCCGGTATTGATCTAACCCGTCGCCTCAATCAACAATCGGTATTCGGCATAACCTTACCGCTGATCACTAAGGCCGATGGTACCAAGTTTGGTAAAACAGAATCCGGCGCTATCTGGCTCGATCCGCACAAGACCTCACCCTATGGTTTCTACCAGTTTTGGCTCAATACCGCCGATGCCGATGTGTACCGCTTTCTGCGTTATTACACCTTTTTATCTCTAAAAGAGATTCAGCAAATAGAGCAAGATGATCAACAGCGGGCACAAAAACCGGAAGCGCAACGTATTCTAGCCGAACAGATGACCCGCCTCGTGCATGGTGATTGTGCCCTTGAACAGGCTCAACGAATCTCCAGCGCGCTGTTTAGTGGTCAAGTCGGGGACCTAAGCCAGGCGGAGTTTCAGCAACTCGAACAGGATGGTTTGCCCTGCTGCGAGGTGAACCTGCCCATGACCTTGACGGATCTACTGGTCAGCTCAGAACTGGCTTCCTCTCGCCGCCAGGCGCGAGAATTTATCGCTGCCGGCGCGGTACAACTGAATGGCGTCACCGCCACAGATGCCAATCAAGCGATTACGCCAGCCGTGGCACTGCATCAACGCTTTGTGCTACTGCGCCGAGGCAAGAAACAGTTCACACTCGCCTGCCTTAACCAAGGTTAATGGTTCGCCCGGTGGTAACAGCGATCTTGGCTCAACCCTTTGGTCGATACCGAATAGCGTAGCGAACAGGCTTAATAACATAGTCTGTTGTTCTGGCTCGACAGGCAGCGTACCACTGACACCATGGATAGACTTGCAGCAACATCCAGTGAGTGCGTCGCTTCGCACGTCTTCTGTTGAAGGCTTTTCAGAGCTTACACCGGTAAGCTCTTTTTTTTTGTCCTTAACTTACCCCTCTCAACCCTTTGGTCGATAGTGCCACCCCCAACAAATCCGCTTAAATAGATCACAGACAGCAACGTCATTGGGTCGCAACAGAACCCGCTCACCGTTGCACAGAGGTAAATTGCACAAATGGATGAGGCGGTTCTGCTGCTGATAAAAATCGCAGAAAAGCCCGGTCAACCATATGGTTGATATTCAGTGGCGGCGTTTTGCTCTGTAATGAGATGTAAGAAGAATTCAAACGGACTATTAATATGCTACCTGACATCGACACCATTCTGTACGCCAGTGATATCACTGAAGGCAGCCGACCGGCGTTTCGGATGGCCGTCAAACAGGCGATTAATAACCACGCACGTATCGTATTCCTGCACGCACTCGAACCGATGGATGATTTTATCGACGATTTCTTGCCGGTCAATGCATCGCAAAAACATAAGCAGCAATTGATCGACAGTTTCAGGAAACGTATCGGCGAGCGCATAAAAGCATTTCTTAGCAGTGAGCTCGATGATGATTTCGAACTGCCTTATGAACCAACAATTCAAGTTTCGCCTGGCAAGCCAGATCAGGTTATCCTGAAAGCTGCTAAGCGGCTGAATGCAAGCATGATCATTATGGGAGATAGAGAAACCTCGTCCATGTCTCGCGTCTTTCTGGGCTCAACGGCCCAAAAGGTGATTCACCATAGCGAGATCCCGGTACTGATTGTGCCATTAAAAAAATAATTTATAACAACCAAGAAAACTTAGAGGAACGCCCATGAAGACAATAATAAAAGCCTGTGCTTTCGCCGCGCTTGCAGCCACACCCTTTGTCAGTTCGGTCGCTGCCGCGGCCGACTACCCAAATCGCCCCGTCAAATTCGTTGTGCCATGGCCTCCAGGTGATCTAGAAGACATTCTTACCCGCATCATCGCGGAAGAGATGGCTAAAGAAACCGGTAAACCCGCCACCGTTGTCAACAAACCTGGCGGCGCAGGTATTGTGGGTGCATCGGATGTATCCCGTGCTCGACCTGATGGTCTGACTATCGGCTCTTTTGTGGCCGATATTCTTACCACCCATCTGCTATCCGGTAATGCGCCTTACCAACAAGACACCTTTGAGCCGGTTGGTATCTTTCTAGATTACCCCTTTGTCTTGGCCACCAAAGCAGATTCCGCCTATAACAATATAGAGGAACTCGCCGAATACTCGCAGCAACATAAAGTGTCACTCGGTCACTTTGGTTATCAAGCACTGCCAACCGCGATCACCTTTACGGTTGCCGAGCAAGAGGGAATTAAATTCTCATCCAATGCCGCATTCGATTCTAACGACTGCTCCACGTTAGCTAACGGCGATGCTGACGTCATCAACACCACCACCCAGCAGATCCTTGCTTGCTTGAAATCCGGTGATGTTAAACTGCTCGCATCACTGACCCGCGACCGCCTCAGTATTGCGCCTGATGTTGCCACACTAAATGAACAAACCGGTATCAGCCAAACCACTTGGAACGGCCTGTTTGTTAAAAAAGGCACACCGGAGCACATCAAAAACCGTATCGCTGAGATCGCTGAAAAAGCCCTATCTACTGATCGGGTTAAAGAGCTGAGTGCCACCACCGGTGCTGGTATTTATTGGATCGGCGGTAAATTCGCTGAAGACGTGGTCGCCAATGACTATGAAGCCTCTAAAGCGTTACTGGAGTACATGAAAGAGTAATGCCAGCCATGACTGCAGCCGCCATCCTAGTGCGCTGCAGTCTCTCCCTGCTAATTCAAAATAATAAGGGTCTAACTCATGAGTAGTCTGGTAAATAACACCGACAATGATACCGACGAGCTGCCTCAGGAAAAACGTTATGGCATCTACTGGTGTATCCTCGCACTGGCACTGATATTACTGTGTTTATTACCCTTTCAAACGCCCTTGATTCACACCCAGCGAGGTTGGTTTTTACAGCCAATGTTTGGCTCATCCGTGGGGTTATCGCTATTAGTCATTTTTACCAGTGTGCGGGTTATTCAATCCATCAAAGATGGCTTTCTTAAGCGCTGGAACGTTATCGAATCACTGTTCGAAACCCTCAGTAGCTACCGTACCGCACTGATTTCGGCAGTCCTTTTCTTTGTCTATATCAATTCGCTGTCGGTATTGGGTTTTACCCTCTCAACCCTGCTGTTTACCACAACCCTGTTGTGGTTATCTCGCTTGCTGGATCGCACTTGGTTTCTGGCGACGCTGGGAACTCTCGCAGCGATGATCTTGATTTTCCGTGTCGGTGTCAGCCTGTGGTTGCCGGATGTATGGCTGTACAGCCTGCTACCGGATAGCTGGTCTGACATTGCTAACCAATATCTATAAGACGTAACTTTGATATGGAAACCCTACTCTTAGGTTTAAACGAAGTCGGTACACTCAATGTGTTACTGGCGATTATTATCGGCGCACTCATCGGCGTTACCATTGGCTCAATACCAGGCCTTGAACCGGCAGGTGTCATTGCCATTCTCTTACCCCTGAGTTTTTCAATGGAACCTCTTGCCGGTGTATCCCTATTGTTAGGCGTCTACGGTGGTGCCTGGTATGGGGGTGCGATACCCGCCATTCTAATGAATACCCCGGGCACCCCGGTCGCCGTGTTAACCACCTATGATGGTTATCCGATGACCCTGCGTGGTGAAGGTAAAAAGGCCCTTTCTATTGCTTACACCTCATCCTTTGTTGGCGGCATTATCAGCGTGCTATCGCTCGTACTGCTGGCACCGATGCTATCTCAAATTGCTCGGCTGTTTGGCTCGGCTGAATTTGCAATGCTGGCGGCTCTGGGGATGATTTTTGTTGTGCTAGCCCACCGTAAACATGTTGTCGAAGCGGCAATGATGTTGGGGCTCGGTATGTTCCTTGGCACCATCGGTCTCGATCGGTCATTCAGTACGCAGGTTTATACCTTTCATCAAGAATGGCTACTCAACGGCATCCCATTGGTGCCAGCCGTGATCGGTCTATTTGCCATGTCGCAAGCCTTTGTACTACTCTCTGTCCGTGAAAATGATTCCAGTGTCACCAAACTCGAAGGTGAAGGGTTATTTGGCGGCTTTGGCGTATTATTAAAGCACAAGATCACCGTCATCCGCTCTGCGGCCTTAGGGGTTGTCATGGGGCTATTGCCGGGGGTTGGTGAATTTGGTTCGCAGTTCTTTTCCTATACTCTGGCGCAAAAATTCTCCAAGACACCAGAAAAATTTGGCCACGGCGCTCCCGAAGGTATTATCGCCTCAGAAACCTCCAATAATGCGGTCACCGCCTCGGTGATGATCCCCTTACTGGCATTCGGCATTCCCGCTGATGCGCTAATGGCGATGTTATTGGCAGTGTTTATGGTACATAACTATGTGCCCGGCCCTACTCTCTTTGCCGAACGCCCCGAGTTTATTTCTGGGCTTTATATCTCGCTGTTTTTGATGAACATCGTCGTGTTTGTCTACCTCACTTTTGCGACCAAATGGATCGTCAACCTAACCCGCATTCGGGGACGCTTTATCGGCGCCTTTATACTTGTGCTGGGGTTTGTTGGTAGTTACAGCCAAAACTATCAGTTCTCCGATGCTATGATCGCCTTAGGCTTTGCAATATTTGGATATGTGTTACGTAAAAATGATATCCCAGCGGTTCCGATCATTCTCGGACTGGTACTAGGGCCAGTTTTTCTCACCCGTTTTCGCCAAGCGATGGGCGTTGCGGACGGCGATCTAAGTATCTTTATTAGCCGTCCGATCAGTCTGACACTGCTGTCTCTGATTGTGTTGTCGATTACGGTCTATCTATGGAGTAACTATAAAGCCAAACGCTCGGGATAACCTCCCCTATGCGATAACCCACTGACGCCTGATCGCTGTTCGATAACAACAAGGATCAGGCGTTTTTGTATGCCCAAACAAACACCTGTTTAACTTAACATATTAAGTTGTTTTTACTGGTTAATTATCGTACTCTGTTTCTCTTGGTTGAGAATCAGGAGCTGGTAATGCAAAAAAACGATAATATTTACCCCGCTGGTCTATACAATTTTCAAGACGAATGTCTGAAACTTCTGACCGGTGTGCTCAATGTTTCCAAGGCTGCCACCTATTTAGTGGACAGCCAACGTAAGCCTATCTGTTATAAAACATGGCAGCTTCAACCCGCCATGCATCGACAATACATGGATACCTTTCATAAGCTCGATCCGCTGCACCCGACTCAATTTGTCGAACAGGCCGATGTCTCGGTCGTTAAAATGAATGACCTGGTCAACACTCAGGAACGCTATGACCACCCCTATTACCGCGATTTCGTCTCGCCTTGGGGCGTGCAAGATATTGTCGAACTGTTTCTGCGCGTGGATAATCAACTGATCGCTGGCTTCGCTCTGTTTACCTCCAAGCAGCAACCCGAAATGCGTATAGAAGATATTCGTAAAGCGAACCAACTACACCAGTTTATGCAGTTCTCACTGGAGCAAAGCCTAGCCGCACCAAAGCATAGTCAGTTTCAGGTGTTTTGCGATCAATACCAGCTAACGCCAAAAGAACGCATGGTGGTCGAACTGGTCAGTCAAGGGTTGCCGAATAAAAGCATCGCTTCAGGCCTTGATTGCAGCCTGGCCACCGTTAAAACTCACCTACAACATATCTTCACCAAAACCGGCGTGAACAGTAAGACTGAAATAGCATCATTGCTCTATAACCTTCATTAATTTCTGCCCCCATAGACACCGGCCTCAGGGATGAGGTGAACAGAGATCCACCTATATCAACCTTCTGGTTGATACCTTCCTCGCTTGATCAATTCATAATAAATCTAACCCCGTAGCCTGTGTTAATACGTCAACATGTGCATATCGCTGTATGGCTGCGGCTCTGACAACAAGAAGCATCCGGAGTTATCAAATGAGTGAAAACAAGCAAACCCTGTGGAACCCAATGGTTCACCCTGGTGATCCCAATGCCCGCAACCATATTCAAATTGTTAAGGGTGACGGTAACTATGTTCAGAATCGTGAAGGTAACTGGCTAGTCGACGGTGTCGGTGGCTTATGGAACGTTAACGCCGGTCATAACCGCAGCGAAATTAAAGATGCCATCAAGGCTCAGCTGGATGAACTAGAGTATTTCCAGATCTTTGATGGCATCAGCCATCCCCGGGTGCTTGAGCTATCCGATATGATCATCGAGATGACTAAGCCCGAAGGCATGGCCAAAGTCATGTTTAGTTCAGGCGGCTCCGATGCCGTAGAAACCGCACTGAAAGTTGCTCGCCAATACTGGAAAGCGATCGGTCAATCTCAGCGCTACAAATATATCTCCCTTAAGCAAGGCTACCATGGCGTTCATTTCGGTGGCGCTTCGGTCAACGGTAACACCGTCTTCCGTACTAACTATGAGCCAATGTTACCAGGCTGCGTGCATATCGATACGCCTTGGTTATACCGCAACCCTTGGAATTGCGAGAACCCTGAAGAGTTGGGTCATCTCTGTGCGAAACAACTGGAAACGGAAATTCTTTTCCAAGGGCCTGACACCGTGGCGGCTTTCATTGCTGAACCGATTCAAGGGGCTGGCGGCGTTATCGTTCCTCCGGCTAACTACTGGCCACTGATTCGTGCTGTCTGTGATAAATACGGCGTACTGCTGATCGCCGATGAAGTCGTCACGGGCTTTGGCCGTAGTGGTAACATGTTTGGTGTCCGGGGTTGGGGCGTTGCTGCGGATATTCAGTGCTTCGCGAAAGGCATCAACTCCGGTTACATTCCATTAGGCGCAACCGTCATCAATGAACGCGTAGCACAAGGGATCGAAAACTGCCAAAGCTTCACCGGTGCTCTGATGCATGGTTATACCTATTCTGGCCATCCAGTCGCTTGTGCCGCTGCAATTGCTAACCTGAAGATTGTCCAAGATGAAGACCTTCCGGCCAATGCTGCCGTTCAGGGACAGGACATGTTAACCAAGTTGACCAATGCCCTGAGTGACTTCCCATCCGTCGGTCAATTACGCGGCATGGGCTTAATGTTAGCGATCGACCTCGTTACCGATAAGACCACCCGCGAGCCTATCGATCCGATGTCTGGCTTTGCCAATCAGATCGCGGCTGTAGCCCTGCGTGAAGGTGTTATTGTGCGCCCGGTTGGCACTAAAATCATCCTCTCGCCGCCGTTAACTATCGGCACAGAAGAGGTCGATAAGATCGTTTACGCCCTACAAAAAGGCTTTAGTGAGATCGATCGATAAGCGTTTAAACATATCGATAGCAACCCCTGAGATTGCCAGTTTTACTGGTGATCTCAGTTCTACGGGTGTATTCTGTTAACTTGTTAAGTATTTTCAAGTAAGCCTGACAGAACGATAACCCCACTATGCCAACCTCTTCCACCGCGCAAGTCAAAACCCCCATTGTATTGTTAGCCGGAATGGCGATTGCCAGTCCCGTGGCGCTCAACCTCTATGCTCCCGTGATGCCCGTGTTGGCAGAGCAGTTCGATACCAGCCCATTTACAATCCAGTTAGGTTTTACCTTTTATCTACTGACGCTCGCCATTGGTCAACTGATTAGCGGCCCATTAGCCGATCGCTATGGCCGTAGGCCAGTGTTTTTCTGGGGATTTTTGCTGCATATTTTGGGTGCGTTACTCGGTGCATTTGCCTTTGAGGTATGGCAACTACTATTGGCGCGTATCCTTCAGGCTGCCGGCGGCTGTACGGGGATGTTGCTGGCCCGTAGTATTATTCTTGACCAGCATGGTAAAGATAAAGCCGCCGGAATGCTCGGTTATATCACCATGGGAATCGCTTCGGCTCAAGCACTGGCGCCCACCATGGGCGGCTATCTTAATTTAGCGGTAGGCTGGCAATCGGTCTTTTGGGTATCGATGGCACTTGGCACCATCGTTTGGCTCGGCGCCCTCTTCACCTTGCCGGAAACGTCAACACCAAAATCAAACACTGGCTCGCTGCTACAAAGTTTTACCCGCTACAGCACTGTGCTGTCATCCCGAAATTATGTTTTTTGTGCGCTATCGACTACCATGATCGCCTCCGGCTTTTTTGTTTTTATGACCAGTGCGCCCTTCTTAGTCGCAGAGTTTTTACAGGGTAACTCAGCGGATTATGGCAATTGGTTTCTACTGGTGGCTGGCGGTTTTTGGTTTGGTAGCCTGACCGCCGGGAAGATATCCGCAAAAGTTGGCACTCGACGAATGATGTTGGCGGGCAATAGCCTCTCAGGCATCGGTGCACTGTTCATGCTCGGGCTGTTTTTACTCACCCCCTTCAGTTTTTTGGCGCTTTTTATACCGATGGCCTTGTATACCTATGGTCGTGGTTTAAGTCAGCCAAGCGCACAAGCGGCGGCTATCTCATCAACCACCGGCGCGGTGGCAACGGCGACTGGGATGCTCGGTTTTTTCCAATTAACCATTGGCTCGTTAGTCGCACAAATCACACCGCTGCTGATGGAGTTCAGCATCAATATGCTACCACTGGTATTGGTATCCTTGGCGCTACTCGCCTCGCTATTTGCAATCAAGGGTAGTCAGGGCGAATGAGCCCTTCCCTGCTACGCTGCGCTTGGCGGCATTTCAACAGAGATTAATCTGGCGAGTTCTGTTGATGAGCAGCCTCTTGTAGATCAGGAATATCAATCAATAAATCCGTCACGCCCACATCGATATGATATTGAAAAAGCACCGTCGATAGCTGACCACGGTGATGGGTTTGATGATTAAACAAATGGCTGACTAATCCAGCAAACTCACGTTCACTCACCTGCCCTCTCGAATTGCGATAACGCAACGTGCGGTTAAAATCATCATCGCCAACCTCGGATACCAACCACTGCTTAATGGCAGTATCAACGCGCTCACGGGCAGCGATAAGGGACGTAAAATCCTCGTAGAGCAATTCATCTAGAGCGACAGGGCTTGGTAACGCCTTCAGGGCGATGAGCGAAGTATAACCTTGCGCATGTAACGAGAAGCGCGATAACCACAGCAGATCTCCGACTAAAATATGGTTCAGTATCCCTAATGGAGATCTAAAAAATGCCCCACAATCACGCCTTAGCTGATCCGCAGTAAGCTTGGCACAAGCCTTATAGATCTGGCCATTCATCCGCTGATTGTAATCCGCCATGCGGATAAAATGGGTTTTAATGTCCATGACCGACGCGGCTCCTTTATCGGTTTTAACGGCGATGTGACGTCAACAATAGATTATCTTTTACTGGGTTCGGTTGCTTTGATCAATACACTAAACTCGCTAAGCTCTGCGGCACTATAGGCTGTATGCACCCGCACAGACGATGCTGGATGATGCTGTAAGCCGACCCCCTCGCGATACCCTTTAACCGGTCGAATCGGTCTTGGGCTAAAACCTCCACCACAGTTAGGGCAAACATTGCTTAGCTGTTGTTCCACACAACCTCGGCAAAAGGTGCACTCATAGCTGCAAATATAGGCCTCAGTTGAATCTGGCGGCAGATTTTTATCACAACACTCACAGTTTGGACGAAGCTCTAGCATCGCTGAAACCCTCATTTAAAGAGAAGTAGAAGGTAAAAATACGTGAATCCACCACTGTTGACTAGCCATCAAGACATCGCCACCACCGTTCAGATCGATTTAGGGGCAAACATAATAATCGCCATACCGACTAATGCCACACTCGCACCAACCATATCCCAAGCGGTGGGCTTGATACCGTCGACCAACCAAAGCCATACTAAAGCGACAACAATATAGACACCACCATAAGCCGCATAGACGCGACCTGCCGCCGTTGGATGCAACGATAGCAACCAAGCAAACAGCATTAAGCTAAGTGCCGCGGGCAGCAATAACCAGATCGTTTTATCCTGCTTCAACCAGAGATATGGCAGATAACAACCGGCAATTTCAGCAACCGCAGTGATGATATAAAGCGCGAGGGTTTTTAACTCAAACATGGGATTCATCAATCTCATCTAACGGTAGGAATCATGACTAGCAGCTAGCCACAGCGCGCAGCTTAATCTGAACAAATCAACGCACTGGGAACAACGACACTCACGCGACTATCACTCAGACTATCACTCAGACTATTTTGGCAGAGACTTCGATAACAAAATAGTCAGAACAACAGGATACACTAATCTGTAGCAGTAACGGTCGACTGGGACTGTGTCGACAGCAACGGTTGCCTCTCAGCGGCGCTTGCTTGATAGACCGCATACGCACTCAGCATCATAACAATCAAGACTGCAGCCAGAAGCGGTCGATCAGCCCCTAGTTCATTGGTGATGCCATCCCGCTTCGCTTTTGCTAAATCATCGGGATGATACACGCCTTTACGACAAAACAGGATAGTGACAAAAAACATCCCCGTAACGGCCATAAACACATGCAAGGTATAGGTAAACGCAATTAATGCCGTCGGGCTATTAATCTGGGTAGCACTGAGGCCTAACACCGAAGAACAGCACATCATGGCAATCGCGAATAGATTGATGGGGGTTTTAGAGCGGCTAACTGCGCCCCAGGCACTATTAATTTTCTGTTTTGTGGCGCTGTGATTAAGCGCCACAGGGCAGCCGCAGTGGAGACAGCTGTCGGCTTTGTTCGAGATTGGCTGATCACAGTCTTCACAGTTTATCATTGCCACGGTTCAGCTCCGCTAAAATAATTTCTAGGTTTACGGGCCCCCATCACCTCTCTAAGTAAACGATTTACCTAAGGACTGATCAGCCTATTTTGCACAGTAGCTCACCTAGCCTATCTGACCAGCACTTCATTAGGCCGGCGGCGCGGTGGCTTGAAAATGCATCGCATCACGGCCCCAGAAAGCGCCCGCAGATAACCAGCCCTCTTGGGCAAAACACTCCATCACTTCAATCGGCATTGAGGCATTCACGGGCCAAGCGGTTTTATTGCCATTTCTGCCGGCATTGATATCGATCGCATTCATCCATGCATGCATCGACCAGGAATTCCAACTATTACGTTTTAAACGAGGGTTATATAAGCCGTTATAAACCAGTATGCCTGCTTGTTGACGCGATTCTTCATCAGGGTATATCTCGGCTAAACGCTGAAAAACACGCAATAAACTATCGGCGCACTTTTCGTGTGCCCAGAGGGATTTAACCGGTTTATCACCATAATAAATGCTAAAAGGCAGGATGATTTTCTTGCGTGGCGGACTGTAGTGTTTATCGCCATGGGGACCAAAAAAATCGATAAACTCAGGGGATCCTTCAACCGGAAATGGATGCGGAGATGGCATCAGGTTTTTGAGGTGTTGCTGACAAGCGGCAATACTCATCGGCCCCCAAAAACCATCACCTAATGTCCCAACACGTTCCTGTAGACGAACAATCTCTGACCTTTTCATTGTAAATACACCTCGGTATTTCAATTGATAGAATCATCGCAGTCCTGAGTTTACAGCGTTAAACAGAACTACTTAGCGGCAGCGCTAGCTATCCCAGATAAGGCATTGGTGACTTTATTGATCACCTCATCACAGCCCTCAATCTCATGCCGCTTCACCAGATAGGCTGGATCGTTATAAGAGATCCAAACCTTATCGCTAACATCCTGCCACACCAGATACTTCTGTGGCAGATCAATAGCAACCGTTTGCTGGCACGCCATCAAAGGGCTGCCAACCTTAGGATTACCGAAAATAATCACCTGAGTATCCCGCAGCTCAATATTGACCTGAGCTGCGGCATCAGAATGTTTTACCCGATTAAAGACAGTCATGCCTTTTTTAGCCAGAATAGAATCTAACCGGTCGGCGGTTTCCTCTACACTGTATTCGCTGGCAATGTTAACCATTCCCTCTGCTGCAAAACCTGGGCAACCCCAGAGAATAGCCGTAAGTGCAATGACATAACGCTTAAACATAAGAAACTCCTTGGTATTCATATTGAACGTATGGCGTCAGTGTACACAGCATTAAGGACTAAAAACCAGCCTAATTTGTCAGCCTAAATCAGCACCAATGTTTTATTCGTTCCTATGAGTTTAGATGCAATTCAAACATTTGTTCAAAAAATAACTTAAATCCATAAAAGACAGTGCCAAATAGCAATCTTACTGGAAGATTAGCACCGATGTGACGCGCTAAAGATGAAGGTATAAAAACACAAAAGAGGATAAGAGCGCTTAGCGAGAGCCCTTAAAGATAGAGCGTAGCCAGACAGTGATCTGAGACTTGATAAACGAACTTAATCAATGGATCTGTTGAACGGAGCTGGTGGAAGAATGTTATGGTGAATTGGTATAAAAGATATCATTCAAGAAGGTTACTGAGCCTGTCATATAGTCATATCACAGGCCCAGCGTTTAACGATTAAAGACTGACACCAAAGACAAAATCAGCCAGCAGCATGAAGAGCCCAAAGGCCACAATGATCGCGACAATGTTGAGTAAGAAGCCCGCCCGCACCATATCGCGAAGCTCCATCAACTCATAGGAGAATACAATGGCATTCGGCGGTGTCGCTACCGGCATCATAAAGGCCATTGAAGCGCCTAGCGCCACCGGTACGCAGAGTATCAGTGGATCCAAACCTAAGCCCACAGCGACCGCCGCAAGAATAGGCAAAAAGGTCGCTGTCGAGGCGGTATTCGAGGTAATTTCAGTGAGGTAAACAATCGCCACCGTCACTAGCAGTACCAGCACCATGGTGCTCACTTCGATGCCGGCAACCGTATTACCAATCCACTCAGCTAGACCAGTGCCTTTAAAACCACTCGCCAAGGCCAAACCGCCGCCGAACAACAGTAGCACCCCCCAAGGTACGTGACGCGCCGCTTCCCAATCCAAGGCGAACTCGCCTCTCTTACGAGAAATAGGCACGGCAAATAAAACCAACGCAGCCAACAACGCAATAATCGTGTCATTCAGTGGTAAGCCAGTCAGCTCAACAATAAACTTGCGGAAAATCCAACCTAACGCGGCCGCTAAAAAGACCACCGCCACCAACTTCTCACCACGGGACATAATACCCAGCGCAGAGAGTTCACGGTGAACCACAGCACTCGGATCGTCAATCGCAATTTGATGTGATGGGAACAACACCCGTGTCAGTAATAACCAGGCAATCGGCAGCATAATCACGACCACCGGCACACCTAACAACATCCAATCAAAAAAGCTGATTTCGATGTTATAAGTATTTTGTAGGAAGCTCGCCAACAACGCATTCGGCGGTGTACCAATCAATGTCCCCACACCACCGATTGAGGCGCTATAGGCGATTGCGAGCATCAGTGCCACACCGAAATTACGTACCACTTTTTTATCATCGGTTTGCTGCGCAACAAAGTCGATCACCGACAGGCCCACCGCAAACATCATAATGGTGGTCGCCGTATTAGAGATCCACATAGAGAGGAACGCCGTCGCCAACATAAACCCGAGAATAATACGTGACGGCGAGGTCCCGATCATGCTGACAATTTTCAACGCAATACGGCGGTGTAGCCCTACATGCTGCATCGCGGCCGCCAGTAAAAAGCCACCGAGAAACAAAAAAATCAACGGGTGACCATAATTAGCCGCCACCGGTTTAATTTTATCAATGCTAAACAAGGGCATCAGCACTAACGGTAAGAGTGCGGTCGCAGGAATAGGCACCGCCTCCGTTAACCACCAGATCACCATCCATGATGCCATAGCCACTAAATGCCAGGCCTCAATCGGCATACCCTCTGGGGCGGAACACATCAGGATGATCGCCGCCACCAAGGGACCACCGATCAAGCCGAAAAGCCGCAGCCCCGTTACCGGTAGAACCGACACCTCGTCTTGGTCTTTGTAGTCAGGATCACGACGATCCCCTGGGGCCAGAAAATCTCCGTCATGGGCATGAACGTTCTTTTCTTTATTAGACATCGGTACTTCTCTCTGAATGTATTGATTTTCAAACGGTTTTAACTAAATTCTAAGCGTTCATTCAAGTGCAAGGGATAACCCAAGGCGGCGATTATACACGCCGTTTGGCCGCAATAAAGCTATCCACCAGCTTAGCGTAATAATACAACAGATTAAGTCAGCAATAAGACCGCTAACAGCGGAAAAAATCGGCTAAATAGCCACAATTATTATCTAAATAACAATTTATTGATCTCGCACGATAACCATGAACAGCAAGGTCTTCATTGACAACGGCCTATCAGCCGGCGATAGCACCACGCACCCCCTCAATAAGCATCTGTACACCGATCACCGCTAACATCAACCCCATCAAGCGAGACACCACTTTAATCGCATTCTGGCCTAGATAACGCGCCAGCCATTCACCCCCAACAAAGGCGCTGTAGGTCAGCACACACATCATTGCAAACGCCGCCAGCACCGTCGAGATTTCGAGCACGGTGGATTGCGCAGCAAAATTCATCGCGGTGGCGATAGTCCCCGGCCCTGCTAGTACCGGAATACCCAAAGGGGTAATGGCAATATCGACCACCGAATCGACACTCTTTTCATTATCTCGATGGGTCGGCGTATGGATACTCGAGCGCTCCCCTTGCAACATATGATAGCCAATCAACCCGATCATCATGCCGCCGGCAATCCGAAAGGCTGGCAGCGTAATACCAAACATCAAAAAGATTTCACGCCCGCCAATGGCAAACACCGAGACAATAATAAAAGCGACCACCACCGAGCGCAGCGCAATCATCCGCCGCATGCGCTGATCAACATCTTCGGTCAAACCAATAAACAGAGTTGAATTGGCAATCGGATTCATGATCGCGAAAAACGCCATAAACACGGTAAAGAAATGTACTGCAATATTATCCATATAGCTTAACGCCTCCCTACACAGGCATATAAATTCAGCTGTATCTTATCGATTAATGCGTTTAAACGTGAGGCTAAAGCGTAAAAAGAAAGGAAATATATGGGGCGAACAACAAGACGAGTCAATCGGCGAGGCGATTGATCAGACAATAAAAAACACCAGCACCCGGATTAATGGTACTGGTGTTGTACATCACTCAACTTAAAGCGCAGCTTGGAAGATCGCTGCCACTTCCGCATGGCTCAGTTTGCGCGGGTTGGTCAGACAGCAAACATCTTTCTGAGCATTCACCACCATGGTGTCTATATCTTCGCTCTTCACACCCAGCTCGCCCAAGGTACGAGGGATACCAACATCTTCACCTAGCGTTTCAATTGCATCAATCGCTAGCAGCGCCGCATCCCGTTCAGACAGGCCATCGGTCACTTCACCCAGAGCATCGGCAATATCCGCAAAGCGTTCGGTCGCGGCGATCATATTTACTCGGCATACATGTGGTAACAGCAAAGCATTACACACGCCATGTGGCAGGTTATACATACCACCCAGTTGGTGGGCCATCGCGTGCACATAGCCTAGGCTCGCATTATTGAATGCCATCCCCGCGAGGTATTCCGCGTAAGCCATCTTATCTCGAGCCACCATATCATCACCACGAGCAACCGCGTTGCGCAGATACTTACCAATCAAGCGGATCGCTTGCATCGCACAAGCATCGGTAATGGGTGTTGCCGCCGTAGAAACATAGGCTTCGACCGCATGAGTCAGCGCATCCATGCCTGTTGCTGCGGTCAGTGCCGGTGGCATATCGACCATCAGAGCAGGATCATTAATGGCAACATCGGGCGTTACTCGCCAATCAACAATCGCCATTTTCACATGATTAGAAGTGTTGGTAATAATGGTGAAGCGCGTCATTTCACTGGCAGTACCTGCAGTGGTATTGACCGCGATGTAAGGTGGTAATGGCGCTGTCGCCTGATCTAAACCTTCGTAATCATGGATAGTGCCGCCGCTAGAAGCCACCAGCCCGATACCTTTACAACAATCGTGTGCGCTACCGCCCCCTAAAGAGATCAGCATGTCACAATCATTCTCTTGATAAATCGCCACGCCATCAGCCACGTTAGTGTCCGTTGGGTTAGGTACGGTGTCATCATAAACCACACTGGCAATATCTTCACTCTGTAACAACTCGGTCAAGCGCGCCGTATAGCCCAACGACGTCATACCTTTGTCCGCCACAACCAGCGGTTTTTTACCGCCTAGCATTTTTACCCGCTCAGGCAGTTTACTAAAACAGCCTTCGCCCATTAGGGATACATTGGGAACAAAAAATTCATGAATAGCCATATTAAAACAATCCCTTTATCGAAAAATAAAATATAAAAACCACTTCGAGAAACTAACTATAGTCCAAGGTTGCCCATTATTTGTTGATCTGGACCATGTAACACGCAAAAAATCTGCCGTCTTGTTATGGCAACCCAAAACGCCACTTGCCAGCCCTTTTATAGGCCAGCAAGCGGCAGTATTTTTAGCCTGTTTTACACTCTAATCATTCACACGATCAATGCTAACTTAGCGCATCTGGAACAGTTCTTGATGATAGTGTTTGGCGGATAATCCTTGCGCCAAAAAATCTTTTCGCAGCGAGAAACCAAAACCAGACGGGCCGCAAAACCACACGCTGGCAGACGACCACTCGGGCACTGTTTGACAGATTCGATTACAATCCAAACGGCCATCTCTACCGCTCACCAGCACATGCAGTTTAACGCCCGCCGCTTCTGCATCCGCGGTCAGTTTTTCGATCACCGACTGATCATAATCGGCGGTGCAATGAAACAGGTCAATCGGCTTATCGCCGGGGGTTTTAGCCAGCTCTTTAAGACGCGCCACAAATGGCGTAATACCGATACCGGCACCGACCCAAATCTGCCGTGGCTGAGGATCACCAAAATCGAAACAACCATAGGGGCCTTCAACGGTCACCGGCATCTCAGTTTTTAGCGTCTCCCGCAAACGACTAGTATGATCGCCCAGTGCTTTAGTGATAAACACTATATGACCATCATCCTGATCCCAAGCCGAAGCAATGGTATAGGGGTGAGCCCCCTCTTTGCGGTTGGATGTGACAAAAGCAAACTGACCAGCGCGATGACCCGCCCATCCCTGCTTCATCAACACACTCACCTCAAGCACTCGCAGATCATCGTAGTAGGTTAAACCATCAATAGCCCCTTGCGCTTTGCGGCCCTTACCTATCTGCCCTGTCAATGCGAGCACCGCCGCAATACTGCCGCCAGCTAACAACAATGCCATCACCCAGCCCACAGGCTGCAACCAATAATCAAATTCGATTAAGATTAACGCATGGTAAGCCAACACCAGATAAGCAATAGAGATCAGTTGGTGAGTTTTAATAAACAGATGATAAGGAAAGCGTTTAATTAATGCCAACAAGATCAACGCTACCGCTGCGTAAAACGCCCACTCGCCGACCGACTCGGCAAAACCTCGCTGACTGCGAAACAGGTCTTCAATAAAGCCCAGTGTTTCAGTACCACGCGGACCTCTCTCCGGCTTTTCTAACCAGCCCCAGCCAACCATCCACTTAGTGCCCTGAGCCATCCACCAGTGAACCACTGAGACCACCAGCGCGGTAATCCCGAGCCACTTATGCAAGCGGTACATCTTATCTAACCCATCCAGATGGGGTTCAAGCCATTTCGGCCGCAGCGCTAACATCATGGCAATGCTCATCACACCGATGGCGATAACACCACTGTATTGCACAAACACATGACGAAAACTGAAATAGGTGAACGGTTCTGGAAGCAAGCTATCAGCCAACAGCCATACCGCAGTCAATATCAACAACAACGCAACAAAGAAAATTTTAATCTGTTTCATGATCGATCGTCTTCAGTAAATTCCATTTAAAACACCGGACCGAGGGCACCGTTACATACCCGGCAAACAAAGAGGCGACCGACACCAGACGTGGTCACCTGCTCAAATCCGGAACCCTATTCTACACAGCCCATCACGACACAAATAAGCCCTTTCATGTAAGGTTATGTAAAGTTTTGCTAAGGCGGATAACACCTTAAGTACTATAAGAAGAAAACACTCTGCCCGCATTGATGCACAACAAGAGTCAACGTGGTCGGTGACTGGCACTTAACTGGCATTTAAAACACTTGGAACAGGCCCTGAAATAACGGCTTGATAAAAACGCAGATATTCATCCCGATATTGAGCAGCAAGGTTATGCAATAATAAAAGGGTTCTGCTTTAAGGTCTGCACGGCCAAATCGATAAAACGGCGGGTTTTCGCATTAACCCGACGACCTTCCATATGAATGATGTTTACGGATAAAGGCTCCTCTTCATACTGGGTTAACACACATTTTCAATGTACCTTTATCCAGCTCTTCACCCGCCTGATAAGACATTAAACGGGTAATGCCATGGCCCAATAATGCGGCCGTTATTCAGCATGACAAGCAATGGGCATCATCCGTCCTATTTCCAGAGACATACGATCCTCCTTGCCTCTGATACTCACCTTAACATTGCTATAGAGGAAGCCCGACGCAGTGGGCTCCTGTCGTAACTCAATCGCCTGATTATCACGAATAAGTACCGCCCGAGATTGTTGCGGATAGAAATGAACCATCGCGCTACCTCGCTCACATTGATATGAAACTTCATGGAAATGCTGTGAATTAGGCAACAAGGGCGTATTCGTGCAGCCAACCATTAGCCATGAAATAACCCCCCCGCTAACCACCTTAAAACAACGCTTCATTAATGCTTTCCTTATAACAAACGTAATAACACGGCGAGCAGTAATACCCTAAAATCTAGAATCATTTTCGCAAGGCCGGCCATCATGATCTCCATCCATCTTCGTGTTAGGACAGTTGTTGATGAAGAATACCGCCTCAGCTTTGGAGTGCATTTGGCTGCAATACTGCCGGCCATCACATCTAAATCGATGCGTGATATTAGACGCCGCTGCAGTGCCATGCGTGGGTTTGGCAGAATGCCCACCTAAGTGGACGACATTAACCGATGAAGATGCATCGCGCTCACTGATAAAAGCACAGACGATAAGGATGAGAAATCCAAACAGCTGTAATTTGAATGCGCCTTTCGCCTCTTGCCAATGAAAAAACAAATAAAAGATGGAAAAAGGCCAAAGAAACAAAACAGCTAATCCCCACAGAATGCTGGTTCTGAAAGCCGCAATGATTAAGCCTATTGACCCAATAATGGCTATAAGGAGGCCGAGATAAAACCCTAGCTCTGTCATACGATGTCCTTTTGTATGCGCTATAAATAATGAAGGCCGCGGGCGAAGAAGGCATTAAGCGTGAACGCTGCCTGTTCATCAGCCGATTGACCGGCCGATATTCTAACCGAAAATAATGATCGTTGGCCTGCTACGTATAAATTTCTCTGCAAAACTGGCCGATATAAATGCTATTGGATCATCGTCGTTAGAAGAGAAGATTGCCGATAGGCCACAGCGATACTGCCTACCGACTGACATGAAGGCGGGGTAACAAGAGATGCTGCAAGTTTAAACAAACACCTCAAAGGCCGTATCGACCACCAGATTGATAAAGCCTTTACGGAATTTTTCTAATTTAATCAGCGAGAGACCGGCTTGACGAAGCGCAAACATTTCGGCCAGCGCCTTTTTAGCATTGACGAGATCACTAAAGTCCTCCTCGTTGATATCACCGTCGGCAAGTAACTTCGTCCAGCGTTTCAGATCATCTTTTGCTTTATCAATAAATGTCTCGGCATCCTGTTTCGCTTGAGCTTCATAACCATCAAAGGTCTCTTTTGCTAATACTGCGGCATTGTCTTTTAACGCCGCTAAAAAATCATCGAAATCAGCCATGATTAGGTGCTCCTCTTACGCTGCAGTCTGTCGCTTCATTCTTATTGGCTTCTAAGCAAATGATCTCGTCAAATGCATCCGCCGCTAACGCCTTATATTCTTGAATAAGAATGTTAGAAAGGGTTCCACGCTCCTGCCAGCGTTTAAAGAATTTACCTAAAAGATCACCTTCGGGGTCTTTAAGTATCTCCCACTGTCTAGCCGATAACCGACTACCGGGCACCCCTTTGACAAATTCATACGCCATTTCTGCTTTAAGCTTAATCGCATCGATCGCCGCTTCATTGTCCACATAGGGTGTATTCGCTTTACTTAGAACGGTTAAAACTTCAGCTTTCAGAGAAGTGGCGTTCTCATAGGCCGCAGGACTATGAGGGCCAATAAGCGGTGTACAGCCATATAACATCAGCAGTAACAATATTGCGTAGACCCTTGCACGATATGTTTGATTCATTCGTTTCTCCCTAACTTATGAAATTGAAACGCAACATGTTGATCATCGTGTCAGCATGCTCACTATTGTCCAGGCAGGATAGTCTGTTATCTCACGACACTGGAGTATGGGATCAAAGTCTGAATAATAACGCTTCACTCTTGCTCACAAGCTGATCCACTATCCAACAATGTAGTCCAAAAGAGTCCACTCCGCCCGCTAACTATTAGCTTGGACAGGCAGTTCTCAACTGGGTAAATGTAAGCAAGATTTTCTTCAATCAGAGGAACGCTCTGGCTGGGCGTTAATCGGATTGACTGTGAAATCCTTATAACTCGGTATAGCGCCCCCTACGGCTCTTGCCGATAGAATCGGCTAAGCAGCCGGTACACTTCAGGCATATGTGTCTTCACACTATGAGGGTCTTCAAAAAAGGTTTCGCTACAGACGGCAAAAAATTCAGCCGGGCTTGTTAAAGCATAATCATCTAAGGGAAGTGGACGGTGCTTTTTATAATCATGCTGTAAACGATCCCAAGCCGCGGTAAAAATATCATGCCACTCACCTGCACTCATATCAGGATGCATCGGTGGTGCGCCATTAGCACCATCACGTAGCATGTCTAGCTTGTGAGCTAATTCATGTATGACGACATTACTCGCTTTACTCTGTCGAGTATGCACACCGCTTTCACACACTGATTGCCAAGATAAAATAACGGGCCCTCTAAGCCATGCTTCGCCGCTCAACCCAGGGCTTTGAGCATGCACGACCCCATCATCAGTGCGATAAGGACGATTGGGGACAAAGTCTCCCTCATATAAAATAAGGGTATGCCAGTGATCGTACCAATCCAAACCTAAATGCAGAATCGGAACGCAGGCCATCGTAGCAATTTTTAAACACATCTCACGGTTAAATTGGAATTCTGCACCTGATTCAAACTGCTTTCGAACCAGAAAACGAAAGCTCATCTTTCGCAAGACCTCTCGCTCTGCACCTCGATAGCGCGCCATCACAGGCCAATCCGCAATAGCCGATTCCCACTCTTGCTCAGTAAAGCCCATTTTTATAACGCGCCGGTTTTCCAACCAGTTGTAAAATCGTTTAAACATGACGGACTCGTTTCTTATCTATATTGTCTGGGACAGGCACTGCAATATTAATGAGCTTTCTATAACAAACCGTCTACGATTAACATGATCGACGACGTGACACCCTGACGGTATCAACGCCATCTTATTAATAGTCGCTTAACTGACTAATGCTCTCTTCGCTTTTGCAGTTAACTGAATAGCCCGATCGCACGCATGTGCTAGCTCAATGCCCTTTTTTATAAAATGACGCGAGAAATAGTCTTTATGTTCATCATGTTCATGAAAGTGATGAGGCGTAAGTACCGCCGTTAAAACCGGCACCTCTGTTTCTAATTGAACTTGCATTAAGCCACTACAGACAGCTTGCGCCACAAAGTCATGACGATAAATACCGCCATCGACCACCAAGCCACTGCATGCAATCGCTGCATACTGACCACTTTTTGCCAGCAGTTTCGCTTGTAGTGGGATTTCAAAGGCACCGGGTACCGCAATCACCTCAATCAGTGATGTATCATAACCGCGCGAGGTTAACTCTTGTTTAAATCCATTCAAACAATTAAGAACGATCTCTTCATGCCAAGTCGCATGTAGAAAAGCAATTCGTTGTGTTGCAGGAATGAAATTCGTTGAGCTCTGATTCATTATAAAAACCCATAAATAAAAGGTGAATCAGGGCGAACGGACAGGAAAATACGGCATATAGCACGACAACTAAGCCACTAATAATAAGCGGCTCAGTTAGATATTTTATCTGACACGTTCCCTATCATCCGGACTATAACCGTCGGCTCTGGAGTCACACCAGATCTGCTGACCCTAAAAGAACAATCTTAAAGGCGCTCGCGGGCTTAGAAATAATTCTTTACCGCCGGTGGGGAGTTTCACCCCGCCCCGAGAACGAAATCGAAATAATTCGACGGCAGCGAATATACGTGTTTTTACTGCATATTGTCAAAGCCGCGAATAAGAGAACGGACAGTCATAACAAACAGAACAAACAGGGACAGGCACGGCATCTTAATACCGAAGATTCGCAGAATTAGCTTCCTATCCAAAAAAATAGATCGATAAATACACAATAGTTATCTGTGAAAATTATTTAAGTAAACAGATTTGCCAAAATGGGAGAAATCGTTAAACTGAGCGCCACTTTATCTATGCGGAACTGATTGTCATGCCAATGCTTATTGCCGTCACCTTTTTGTGGGCGTTTTCCTTCAGCTTGATCGGGGTGTATCTAGCGGGGCAAGTCGATGCGTGGTTTTCTGTATTAATGCGCGTCGCACTCGCTACCATCATTTTCTTGCCCTTTTTAAAACTGCGTCAAATCCAGCCAAAAGTTGCTCTACAACTTATGGTCTGTGGCGCGTTCCAGCTCGGCATCATGTACGGTTTTTATTACCAATCGTTTCTGTACCTTTCCGTACCCGAAGTTTTGTTGTTCACCGTCATGACCCCCATCTACATCACCCTACTAAATGACCTACTGGATCGCCGACTCAATATTGGCTTCATCATCAGTGCATTACTCGCGGTTATCGGTGCAGTTGCTATTCGCTACCAAGGTATCGACGAAGGCTTTTTAAAGGGACTCTTTATCGTTCAAGGCGCAAATTTATGTTTCGCCGCCGGCCAAGTAGGTTATAAACGCATTATTGCCAAAGAGCGTCCCGACCTACCACAGCGCACAGTATTTGGTTGGTTCTTTATGGGAGCATTGGCCGTGGTTATCCCTTGTTACCTATTACTCGGTAATCCAGAGAAACTGCCAACGACCACACTGCAATGGTCTATTTTGACATATCTTGGTGTCGTTGCATCTGGGCTGGGATATTTTGCTTGGAATAAGGGCGCCACACAGGTTAACGTCGGCACACTGGCGGTCGCTAATAACTTATTGATCCCAGCAGGCATCTTGGTCAACGTGATCTTTTGGAACCGTGATGCAGATATTATCCGTCTTGCAATCGGCGGTGGGATTATCTTACTCGCCCTAATTGTGAATGATAAATTCAACCAACGAATTCAACGAGCCAAAGCAACTTAAACCACTTACTCTAGCCTACAACCCTCTCATAACATTGAGTGCCTGTCCTTGGTCCAGCAAAACAGCAAAAGGACAGGCACTCCTTAATTGACAACCCAGACATCCAATTCTAAGCTCAAAATCAGCATTGATTCACACATCGTTAAAAGGACTTTACCGATGACTCGACCTCGACAGGAACTCGTATCTCTTCAAGACACACCCTATTATCATGTCGTCTCCCGCTGCGTGCGCCGTTCATATCTATGCGGTGTTGATCCTATTTCCGGTAAAGATTATCAACACCGGCGTCAATGGATCGAAGATCGTATCCGGATTCTATCCTCTCTTTTTGCGATTGATGTTTGTGCCTATGCGGTGATGTCTAACCACCATCACCTGGTCGTGAAAATATGCCCTGATCAAGCCGAGTCCTGGACGGATACTGATGTTGCAAGCCGTTGGACTAGTTTATTCAAAGGCCCACTACTGGTACGTAAGTGGATGTCTGGTGAGCCTTTAAGCGCTTCAGAAGCAGAAACCGTTAGTCGTATCATCTCGGTTTATCGTAAGCGGTTGAGCAGCCTTAGTTGGTTTATGAAATGCTTAAATGAACCCATTGCCCGACAAGCCAATCAGGAAGACCAATGCACCGGCCATTTCTGGGAATCACGTTTCAAATCCCAGGCCTTATTAAGTGAAGAAGCACTGCTATCCTGCATGGCCTATG
>NZ_JBLWZV010000003.1:0-149515 GCF_048266285.1 Amphritea sp. | reverse complement strand
CGATCCGGAATAGCAGAAACGCCGGAAGATTCAGCACATACCAGTATTAAAGAACGAATCAAATCAAAATTTAATCAGCATGACGCGATTACATCACAACAAGAACAGAAGTCACTACAGTATTTTAACCACCCAATTAAACCCCTTGCAGTATTTGAAGAGTGCATCAAGAGTGATGAAGAGATGGGCATTTCATGCTGTTTAAAAGACTACCTCGAGCTGGTCGACAGCACCGGCCGTGTGGTTAGAAATAACAAACGAGGTGCTATCCCACTGCATCACCCTCCTATCCTCGAACGTCTGAGAATTGACCCACAACGTTGGCTGAGCAACGCTACTGAATTTGAACAACTCTATCCGAAGAAATTTGCAGCCAAAAGACGACCTAAGCGACGGTCAAGGCTGACTGCTTAAGGCTCACCAAAAGCTATCTTTGCTAATTAATGATCAGTTATTGTACTGAGGCTCCAACATCAGAAAATTTCGGATAACACCCGATTATGGGGTTGATTTTTAAGTTACTAACCCGAAACGTAAACCCATCAGATATAAATATCTGAATACTAATTCAATGGTTTATTGATTTTTTTAAGCGAGCCTGTCCTTCATAATAATTTAGATAAGAAGCGCCTGTCCTTTTTTAAGATAAGAAGCGCCTGTCCTTTTTTAAATGTCCTTCTTTAGGAACTTTCTTTAAGAACCTCCTTCTTCAAGAACTGAGTATTTCAAACTATTTGGATGCCATTTGCTGGAAATAGGGTAACCTTATGAAAGTGCTAATAATTTACTGAATGAGGGTAGAACATGGATATGGATCTGAGTCTTTTGCAAACCCGAGTGATTGGTTGTCTGATTGAGAAAGAGAAAACCACGCCGGATCAGTATCCTCTCACGCTGAACGCTTTGACTACGGCCTGTAATCAGAAAAGTAATCGTGATCCGGTGATGGATCTGTCGGATACGGATGTGCAGACGGTGATTGATGAGTTGAGTCAGAAGCGTCTGGTGCGTGAAGAAACCGGCTTTGGCAGTCGGGTCGCGAAATATAAACACCGTTTTTGTAATACCGAATTTTCTGAATTGAAGCTAAGTGAACAAGAGCTGGCGATTATCTGTACGCTGTTTCTGCGGGGACCACAAACCCCCGGCGAACTGCGTAGTCGTACCAATCGTTTATGCAGTTTTCGTGATGTGCATGAAACAGAGACTGTGTTGCAAAAAATGAGTGAACGGGAAGAGTATCCGCTGGTGGTGCGTATGCCGCGAGAGCCGGGTAAGCGGGAATCTCGTTATGCTCATTTGTTCAGTGGGACAGTGGAAGCCGCTGATCCAGCGGAATATAACGCACCAGCGCAAAATATCCGAGTGAGTCCCGATACGATCCAAGCGCTGGAAGAGCGTCTCGCCACACTTGAAGCAACCGTTGCTGAGTTACAGGCAAAACTGGCGGACTAAATAATGTTTTCTGCTTAGTGGTTATTGTCTTTTTGCCGCGCACTCTGCATGTGTGGGATGCCGCTAAACCCGGATGGCACCTCTGTCACCACGCCACCTTGTTGTAAAAACTGGTGAGTTTGTTGGCGAATAGATTCGTGGGTTTCATGGGCGGCAGGTGGCTTAGGAATATTTCGTTGACGCAGGGGTTTCATCTTAATTGCTCGCTGGTTGTTAGTTCAGGGATACCGAAGTATAGGCAATATTTCTTGCTTTGCTCAAAAAACAGCCAATTAAACGAGCGTTAGACTCAAGTGGGGCTATTCTTATTCATACATTGGCTTGGTGCGGTTAATTAATTTAGCGAAAGGAGATTTCAAGGATGAGGCATCTGATGGTGTTGGTCTTGATGGCGGTGTTGTCCGGGTGTTCCGGCAGCGAAGAATTGAAACCCTTTACCAGTGATGGCTGCAGCTCGTTCCCTAATGGCACTCGGGCTGAGAATACGCTTTGGCTTTCCTGTTGTGAGCAACATGATTTAGCTTACTGGCAAGGCGGTACTTATCAACAGCGCCTAGAGGCGGATAAGGCGTTAAAAGCCTGTGTGGCTGATGTTGGTAAGCCGGAAGTCGCTCTATTAATGCTGGCGGGCGTCAGAGTGGGTGGCAGTCCTTTTTGGCCGACTCAGTTTCGCTGGGGTTATGGTTGGCCCTATTTGAAACCTTACGGTGAGCTGAGTGCCTCGGAACAGGCGCAAGTTAAAAAGTTATTGCCGCTTAAACCGTAACTCACTTTGGTAGATCATTACTTATTTCTGTCTGTTAGCGGTGATAGCGCCTGATTATGGGTTGACAGTCTAGGGTCAGAAGAGCATTTTTAATTAAACGACTATTTAAGTATACGGATTTCGATTAATGCCTAAAGTGGGAATGTCTGAAATAAGAAAGCCACAGTTAATCAATGCCACGATGGATGCGATTAATGCGGTGGGTTTACATAAAGCCAGTGTAGTGATGATCAGTAGTTATGCCGGCGTATCCCCCGCCATTATTAACCATTATTTTGGTGGCAAAAGTGGTTTGCTTGAAGCGACGATGCGCTCAGTTTTGAAACAACTTTCCGAAGGCGTTAAAACCCGTTTACAAAACACCGACCCCGATGATGCGGTATTGCGGATTCAGGCGATCGTTGGCGGTAATTTTTCGTCGGATCAGATGGAGAGTAAAGTTGTAAAAACCTGGTTGGCATTCTGGTCTCAATCGATGCACGATGACGCGCTGTTTCGCTTACAGCGCGTTAACGAAAAGCGGCTGCTTTCCTATCTGCAACTAGAGTTAAAAAAGTTATTGCCTGCGGAGAAAGCGATTTTTGTCGCGCAGGGGATTGCGGCATTGATCGATGGTATCTGGTTGCGAGGCGCGTTGTCGCCTGAGGGTATTAATGCTGAATTGGCGCAGCGAATGATTTCTGATTATTTAACACGTCAGTTAGTCTGATAACTTTGCACGTTTTTGTGTGTCGTACTTCGAGTTGAATTCGTAAGTATTTGATAAAATGGCGTAGCTTTAGGTGCGTTGAATAAAAAGCCCCAGCGTTAATTAGGGCTTTTTTTTTGGCTTCAATATAAAGCACGCACGGCGCTTATAGGCTTTTATATCTACGTTGCCGTATTCTTGGTAGGTTTATTCAAACGTACGGCTGATGCTAAAGACTGCCCGTGCATCAGCGGTGTCACCCCAGTAGTTATCTTCGATATCCGTGTCGGTATAACCTAGCGCTAGATCAAATCCTGCAAGAGATTTAGAGACAGAGATACCCCAATGATTGTAGGAATCGTCATCGACATTAGAACCGAAATAGTAGTCTCCACCGTCTTCTAATAATTTGGTGTGCGAAGCGTCCAGCGTCAGTGCAAAGCCTGCTGGCAGGTTGATGGTATGGCTCAGGGTGATAACGATTGAGTTACCAACTTCACCGAAATAATCATCAGAATAGAGTACTTTAGCGGAGGTGTTTTCTTTATAGGTAATGGCGCCATAGAGTTCACCGTAATCGAACTCTCCGCCGGCATCGTTGGCACCGGGGTAGGTATAGAAGGCATAGCCTACATCAAAGCCGAAGTCGTCATTGATACTGCCGGCATAGCCTGCGTAATAATCGATCTCGACTTCAGCGGTACTGTAGCCAACATCATCTAAGCCTGAAGCCCAGGCTCCGACATAGAAACCGGCATCGTTATACCAATCGACACTGCCTTGCAGAGTCGCATCACCATCGGTGCTACTAACACCGTTATAGACGTAGTCAGATACCAGTGAGACGGTGGCTGAAACATCTGCTTGAGCCGGTAATGCAAAGCTGGCGGATGAGGCAACCAGAGCGGTATAGAGTGCTTTTTTCAACATGTTAAATCTCCGAGATTAAAAGGGTTTTGTCGTTATCTTTATACTGTTCAGCTGTATTTTGCCGAATTTAGCGCGCGCTTGGTCGCTACCTGACGGATCAGGTAGTGACTAAACAGCGTTTTAAACGATTGAACGTGGTGCGGGTCAGCGTGCCGTTTTATCTGTTTGGGTTAGCGGTCCATTGCATCGGCTTCTGTTGTGGTGAAGTGTTTGCCCAGCAGGGCATGATAGAAGTCTTTGTCGGAAAGAACGCCAACCAGGCGGTCCTGCTCGTTGAGCAATACCGGGAGCCCTGTGTGGTAGCGGATCTCTATCGCATCGCGCATCGATATCTCAGGGGTGGCAATGACCAGCATTCCCTCCGTTAGCTGCTCAATCTCTTGCCCCGTTTGCCAATGATGTAACACTAGCGGTTTATCTTGACGCAGGGCTGAGGATACTTGCCCTGAACCATCGACGCTGATGCGGGTGTTGTCATTGCGACTTAGTATCAACATATCGTCAAGGCGTTCTAGTGTTGCCGCCTCGGTCATAAGCGAGCGGCCTTTGAGAACATTGAGAGGGTTGGTGTGGGCGACAAAGTTTTCCACATAGGTATTCACGGGGTTGAGCACGATATCTTCTGGTTTGCCATGTTGGATAATCTCTGCAGATTCCATAATGGCGATGTTTGTGCCGATCTTTAGCGCTTCATCCAAATCATGGCTGACGAACAGGATGGTTTTATTCAACCGCTGCTGTAACTCAATCAGCTCATCCTGAAGTTGGCTACGAATCAGAGGGTCTAGCGCCGAAAAGGGTTCATCCATCAGTAAGATGTCGCTGTCCATGGCAAAGGCTCTGGCAAGACCAACCCGTTGCTGCATACCGCCGGACAACTCATGAGCATATTTATCGCTCCACTCATGTAGTCCAACCATTTCTAGTTTTTCCATCGCCTTGGCGCGACGTGCTTGTTTGCCCATCCCTTGCATCTCTAGACCAAAAGCGACGTTATCCAACACGGTTAACCAGGGCATCAAGGCGAAGTTTTGAAATACCATTGAGACACGACGGGTACGCATATGGCGCAAGGTTGTTTCATCGCAAGAGCCGATATCGACCATTTGATCGCCATCTTGCACCAGCAAATCACCACGGCTTACAGGGTTTAAGCCGTTGACGGCCCGCAGCAGGCTCGATTTACCTGAGCCGGAAAGGCCCATCAGAACACAGATTTCGCCTTCAGCGACCTCGATATTGGCGTTATGAACACCGACAACGCTGCCCGTTAGGTCGATGATCTCCTGACGAGTTTTACCCTGATCCAGTAGCGTTAGGCTGGCTTCGACACTGTCGCCGAATACCACATCTAAATTACGAATACTGATAGCCGACATATTTAGCCTTCCTCTTTAGAACCGGGATTTTTAAAGATACGATCGAGGATGATCGCCACCAAGACAATTGCGAGGCCCGCCTCAAATCCCTGTGAAATATTCACAGTGTTGAGTGCTCGAATGACTGGTTTGCCTAAACCATCTGCGCCGACCAATGCTGCAATGACTACCATGGATAGCGACAGCATGATGCATTGGGTGATGCCCGCCATAATGCTTGGCATCGCCGCCGGTAGTTCGACTTTAAACAGTAGTTTCGACGGCGTCGCACCAAAGGCTTTACCCGCTTCGATCAGGTCGTCCGGTACTTTGCTGATACCCAAATAGGTGAGTCGGATCGGTGCGGCGATGGCAAAAATAATGGTAGAGATCAGTCCCGGTACCACACCTAAGCCAAACAGTACCAAGGTTGGAATTAGGTAAACAAAGGTGGGGATAGTCTGCATCATGTCCAAGATGGGCCGCAGATAGGTGTAGAGTCTCGGGTTGTGTGCAGCCAAGATACCGATAGGAATACCGACTACGACCGAAATGGTGGTGGCGGTTAACACCAGCACAAAGGTTTCTAGCATCTCTTGCCAATAACCTAAATTGAGAATTAATAGCAGTGCAACCACGACAAAGATCACCAGTGGAATACTGCGGTGTATCGCCCAAGCAACCGCTGCTGCCATGATCATCGGCACATAGGGTGGGAACCACTGAAAAATATCCACCACCGAGAGGATCAACCACTCGAGGGATATCGAAATAGCATCGAAGAATCCAGCTGCATTAAACGTCAGCCAGTCGACAAAAGCTTCCATCCAGCTACCCAGAGGGATTTTATGTTCTGTAATCCAGTTCATACGACTGCCTTTTTATAGTTGGGTTGCCGATATTCAGGTTAGCGTTGTGAATACCGACGGGTAAAGATCACCTGACTATCGGATTAAGTATGCTGATACTTAATCCGATAGGGCTTGAAGAGTGTTGCAGGTGTTACAGACCCAGCGTGTTAAAGTTCTAAATATTGGCGCACAGCAGGCAATGACGCTTTGCCATCCAGTGTGGTGACACCGTCAAGCCAGTTGTTCAGTGCTTCAGGGTGGGTTTTTAACCAAGCGCGGGCCGCGGCAGCAGGCTTCATACCATCATCCAAAATGGAGCCCATGATCTGATTTTCCATTTCCAAGCTAAATGACAGGTTTTTCAGTAGATGGCCGACATTCGGGCATTCTTGGGTATAGTTTTGTCGTACATTGGTATACACACTGGCGCCACCATAGTTTGGCCCAAAGAAGTCGTCGCCACCGGACAGGTATTCCATATCAATATTGGCGTTCATCGGGTGTGGTGCCCAGCCGAGGAAAACAACCCATTGCTCACGTTTTGCCGAACGGCTGACTTGGGAGATCATACCCGCTTCACTGGATTCAACCAGCTTGAAGCCTTTTAGACCGAAGGCATCATCATCGATCATGCTCTGGATTAGACGGTTACCGTCGTTGCCCGGTTCAATCCCGTAGATACGGTCTTTCAATTGGTCTTTAAATTTGGCAATGTCGGCAAAGCTTTTTAGACCAGCGTCATAAGCATATTTTGGCACGGCTAGGGTATATTTTGCCCCTTCTAGGTTAGCGCGAACGGTTTCAACGGTGCCTGCTTCACGGTAGCTGGCGATGTCCGCTTCCATGGTTGGCATCCAGTTACCCAGAAAGACATCGATATCACCATTGGCTAATGAGGTGTAGGTGACGGGTACGGACAACAGTTGGGTCGATGGGGTGTAACCTAGGCCAGTAACAACCTCGCTTGCGACGGCGGTGGTGGCGGTGATATCGGTCCAACCGACATCTGAGAAACGAATGTTATCGCACTGTCCAGCAAAGGCGGTGGAGGCTGTTAGGCTGGCGACGGTAAGCCCTAATACGCGAGTGAAGCGGTTAAGCATCGGTGTTGAACTGGTGTTTTTCCGTTGTACATTCATGCGTGAATACCTTTGTTGTCATTAAATTAGATGCGCTAGTGTTCTCTTCTGTTGTGTTTCTTTGAACGCTGCAACAGTCCCTGTGCAGCAAGGCAGAACAATATTCTGCCGGTGTCGATTAATGAGCGTTTATGAGCGGCCTTTTGGCGTTACCTAGACGTTGATGATTTTGCCATTCATCATCAATCCAGACATCAACATGGGCCGCGGGTAATGGCTGCTTACCGAGAATGAGGTCTGCTGCTTTTTCGGCCACCATAATGGTTGGGGCGTTGAGGTTGCCATTGGGTATGGTGGGAAAGATTGATGAATCAACCACCCGCAGCGCTTCGATTCCTCGGACTTTACACTGATTATCCAGTACAGCCATCGGGTCGTTATCCGCCCCCATCTTACAGCTACAGGATGGGTGGTAGGCGCTTTCTACGTTTTCCCGCACCCACTGATCAATCGCTTCATCGGATTCAATGTCAGTGCCGGGCTGAATCTCTTCGCCGCGATAAGCATCCATGGCCGGTTGATTCAGAAGCTCACGGGTGAGACGGATCGTATCGCGCCAGTCCTGTTTATCCTGTGGGGTACTGATGTAGTTAAACAGGATGCTCGGTTTTGCTTTAGGGTCGGCAGATGTTATTCGAATTCGGCCACGGCTTTCGGGTTTGTTAGGCCCGACATGCACCTGGAAACCATGTCCATCAATTGCTTTGCCGCCATCGTAACGCATCGCGGCAGGAAGAAAATGATACTGCACATTGGGCCATTTCAGCCCGGCTCTCGAACGGATAAAACCACAAGACTCAAAGTGATTGGTTGCTCCTAGGCCATCTTTAAATAGCATCCATCGGGCGCCGATCAACCCTTTGCTGATTAAATCCAGTTTGCCGTTTAGGGTGATGGGCTGCTTGCAGTGATATTGGAAATAGACTTCCAAATGATCTTGTAAGTTTTCGCCAACACCGGGTAGGTCGTGTATCACCTCAACGCCAGCGTCTTGAAGCACTTTTTCTGGACCGATACCGGACAGTTGCAGCAGTTGAGGTGAACCGACGGAACCCGCTGCAAGAATAATCTCTTTAGATGCGCTGACTTCGGTGATTTGGCCATCTTGTTCATATACGACGGCGACGGCACGTTTACTATCCATAACCACCTTGCGGGTCAATACACCGCTGAGCAGCGTCAAGTTACTGCGTTTTAGGGCGTTACGTAGGTAAGCATTTGCCGTCGATGCCCGGACACCGTTCTTCACGGTCATATGCATCGCGCCAAAACCTTCCTGACAATAACCATTGTAATCGTCAGTGGTGGGGTAGCCGGCATCTTTCCCTGCATCAATAAATGCCTGATAGAGGGGGTTGAGTTGCATATCATTACCACCGCAGGTGGTTAGCGGGCCGGTGGAACCACGATATTGATCGCCGCCGTGATCCCAGCTTTCAGCTTTTTTGAAATACGGCAGACATTGCTGATAACCCCAGCCTTGGGCGCCCTGTGCTTCCCATTCATCGAAATCACAGGCGTGACCACGAACATAAACCATGCCATTAATCGATGAGCCGCCACCGAGCACTTTTCCCCGAGGGCAGTGCATCGAACGATAACCGAGGTGCGGTTCGTTCTCGCTGTGAAATTGCCAAGCATACTTGGGGGTGTTCATGGGGTAAGAGAGGGCAGTAGGCATCTGAATAAAGATGCTTTTATCACTACCGCCCGCTTCGAGGATCAGTACCTTGTGTGTGCCATCTTCAGTCAGTCTGTTAGCAAGAACGCAACCGGCTGAACCTGCGCCAACAATGATGTAATCGTACTGTTTTTTATCTGTCATAGGTCTACCGCTGAAAAATAAGCTGAACATACTGGCCACTCGGTGCCATGCAATTTCATCGTCTCGAGACGTCCTTCCTGTTTAAAAGGACGATTTTAAAAACGATGGATAAGCGCTATGCGTAAGGGCACTCGACATCACCCAACTCAACATAGACGCTTTTGACTTGGGTGTAGTGGTTAAGTGTTTCAATGCCGTTTTCGCGCCCGACGCCGGATTGTTTATAACCTCCAACCGGCATTTCGGCAGGTGAGGCACCCCAGGTGTTGATCCAGCAGATACCTGCTTGCAAGCGTGCAATGACTCGATGGGCACGGGAGAAATTTGTTGAGAAAACCCCGGCTGCTAGTCCGTATTCGGTATCGTTGGCCCGCTGGATAACCTCATCTTCGTCGCTAAAGCGCAGAATCGACATCACCGGTCCGAAGATCTCCTCTTTGACATTTGGCATCTCGTCGGTACAGTCGGCAAACACGGTTGGTTTTACAAAGCAGCCTTTCTCAAGGCCGTTTTCAGTGGCCCGCTCACCACCGCATACTAGGCGGGCACCGGCTGCTTTAGCCGCAGAGATGAACCCCAGCACTTTTTCCATATGGTCTGTTGAGATCAGCGCGCCGACCTGAGTATTGAGGTCAGTAGGATCGCCAATAATCATTCGCTCGGTACGAGCAGCGATCTTACTGACAAACTCATCATAGATACTCTCGTGGACGAATACCCGCGTACCATTGGTGCACACCTCGCCCTGAGTGTAAAAGTTCGCCAACATGGCACCGGCGACGGCATTGTCAATATCGGCATCGGCGAACACAATCAGAGGTGATTTACCGCCTAGCTCCATGGTGACCTCTTTGAGTGATCCGGCAGCATCGGCCATCACTTTTTTGCCCGTACCGCATTCACCGGTGAAGGATACTTTGGCAATATCAGGGTGGCGGGATAGTGCTTGGCCGACACGATAATCACCCTGCACAACATTAAACACGCCATCGGGCAAGCCCGCTTCGCTAAAGATCTCCGCCAGTTTAAGTACGCTCAGCGGCGTTTCTTCTGAGGGTTTAAAAATCATGCAGTTACCGGCAGCGAGCGCTGGGCCTGATTTCCACATCGCAATTTGAATAGGGTAGTTCCATGCACCGATACCGGCACAGATGCCGAGCGGTTCGCGACGGCTATAAAAGAAGTTTGTGCCGCCTAGATCCTGTTGTTGTCCATGAATGGTTGCTGCCAATCCCGCGTAATATTCGATCACATCCGCGCCGGTGGCGATATCAACACAGTTAGCTTCTTGCAGTGGTTTCCCGGTGTCGAGCACTTCCAGCAAAGCTAACTCATCGTTACGTTCACGTAATATAGCTACTGCGCGCATAAGAATTCGGCCCCGTTCGGCCCCACTCATTGCCGACCACACCTTGAAGCCCGCTTGGGCGGCGGTAACGGCTAGATCAACATCGGCGAGAGAAGCCTGTTGCACCGCGGCAAGCACCTCACCCGTGGCTGGGTTGATGCTGTTAAAGGTTTCGCCGGAGGTCGCGTTTTGATAGCGACCGTTAATATATAGAGCTGTTTGCATGGGGCTTAGTCTCGCTTATACGATGCCATTAATGGGGACAGGCATTGGTTATGTACAACGAACCCGGTGAAAAAGGCTGTTGTTAGCGTTGTCAGGGACGATCATTTTTTATTGATTGATCGTTTAATTAAAAATAATACTGGCTATTTAGTGAGCAAATGTCAAAAGTGAAAAGTGTCGTTTTTAGAACTTAAATTTTTTAATCGACAATAAGTGAGTGTGTTTTTTTTAAACAGCAGTCGTTATTTTTAAAATAAATGTATGATTTTAAAGAAATAAATTTATTTAGGTTTTTGGGTTGATTTTTAGCTGATAGAGGCGAAATGTCGCAAAAAGATATTTTCATGACGTGAATGGTCAGTGATTTTAACGCCGGTATATTGACTATTAGGGGATATGTCGTTTCTGATTCATGTCGTTTGACGGTTTTTAACTGCGACTTATCGTTGAATATCTGGGCGAAGACGTTGCTGAATGCTCTGGCGTTAACATTCGGGCTTAATCGTCAGTCTCAATGAGAGGGTTATCTGGACGGCTTATCTGGATGGCTTATCGATAAGGGATAGAGAGTCTGGAAGTTGTATGATAGCTCTGGAGTGATCGATGCTAACGGTTTGAGATGTGAGCCGCTCGACCATGCTTGGCTCACATCAACGTCGGGCGAGTCCGCTTAAAAAGCGGACCGGCCCTGATTTATGCCTATCGATCAGTGTGCTTGATAGTCATTAAGGTGTTCATAGCTATCAACAAAGCGGCGGTACTTATGTTGTCCACAGGTATAGGGCTGATAGCGTGGTGGGTTATCTACCCCCTGACATTGATCAATCACTTTCACTTCAGCATTGAAATCCAGATCCATGAAGAAGGGGATTGAGTAGCGTTCTTGGCCACTGGTGTTAACCACTCGGTGAAGCGTAGAGATATAACGGTCATTGGTAAACGTTTGCACTAGATCACCAATATTAACAATAAAGGTATCGTCAATTGGGGGCGCACTGATCCATTCGCCATGGGCATTCTGTACTTGAAGTCCGCCAACATTATCCTGCGACAGTATGGTGAGAAAGCCATAATCGGTATGTGCACCGATACCAATCTCGCGCTGACTCACCGCGCCTGCCTGCGGAGGGTAGTGGAGTAAGCGTTGAATGGTGATGGGGTTTTGTTGTAGCTTTTCAAAATAATCAGCCGGTAGGCCTAAGCTTAATGCGATACCACTGACTAAGGTTCGCCCTAGCGTCATCATGGCTTGATGGTATTGTTCGGTGATGATGCGAAAACCGTCGGGGTCATTTTCGGGCATAAGGTTTGGGCCGAAGAAGGGCGAGACCTTATTCTCGTGCAAGCCAAAATCAAAGACTTCTTTATAATCACGGGTATTGTCTGGATCTACATTTTCACCATACATGGGAATATAGCCGCGTAATGTTGGCCCTGAATGAATAATATTGAGTTTCTGCTTCTCTTCCATGGGGCGATCGAAGAAGGCTTTTGTTTGTGCATACATCTGTGAGATAAGCTGCTTATCAATACCGTGATTTTTGATATAGAGGAAACCGACATGTTCACAGACAAAGGCCAGTTGTTCGGCGACTTGCTGAGGGTTACTGCCATCGATCAGTGGTGCTATATCGATGACCGGTATTTCGTTGAAGGTTGTGGTTTTACTTTGTAGTGCTGGATCGATTTGAATGGCGGCTGCAGTAGACACGATATCACCCCTAAAATGATGGTCTGAATTGTTTTTTTCTGTGATCTTAAGTGTCAGTGATGAAGGGGTGTATGAACTATCACCAAAGCGAAATAATAGCGTGTAAAAGCGAGAAATTAATGTTTTCTAAGGGCCGAGGGGGAACAGCCGTAGCGTTCTTTAAAGCATTTGCCAAAGTGGCTTTGTGAACTGAATCCGGTGGCCTGAGCAATGGCACTGAGATTCAGGTGACTTTCTTCCAGTAACTGTTTGGCTTGCTGTAAACGCAGTTGAATATAGTAACGGCCGGGGGTTGTTTGTTCATATTTTTGGAACACCATTTCTAAATTGCGCTGCGTCGTGCCTATCCGCTTGGCCAGTGTGGCAATGGGATAGGGGTTATCAAGGTGTTTCTTCATGAGTTCGACCGCCGCCCCTAAGCTGGGTGATTTAATTCGCAAGCTGACTTGCTGGCAAGTGGTCTGCATCTCAGCACTACTACGGACTCTTTCTTGCATAAATTGCTGCGAGACTTGATAAATAAAATCGCGTCCCTGATCTTGCCCGATAAGGTAGAGCATCAGGTCGAGAGTGGCAGTGCCACCGGCACTGGTGAAAATGTTATCGGTGACCGTATATAGGTTTTCCTGCAGAGCAATCTGCGGGTAAAGCTCAGCAAAAATATTCAAATGTTCAGGCACTAAGGTGCAGCTCTTACCCTGTAATAAACCACATTTTGCAAGAATAAAGCTGGCGCTACTCAACGAGACAATTCGACGACCCTGTCGGTTTAATTGTTTGAGCAGATGGGTTAACGCTTCGTTGTGATAGCGGGCGCAATGTTGATAGCCGGCAATAAAGACAAGATCGCTTTGGTAGCAGCTATCTAAACTTGCCGTGACCTCAACGGGTACACCATTAGAGCTGATAATATGGTTGAGGTGAGGGCTGCTTTCAGGTGAACAGATAGTGAATTCATAAAGCGCTTCACCACGGAGTTGATTGGCAACGCTAAGGGCTTCAATCGCCAGTGAAAAGGAGGTTAGGGCGAACCCTGGCAGTAGTATAAAGCTAACATGGATACTCAAGGCCGCACCTCTCTTTATGCTCAGCTATTCTGCTTTTGTCGAGCAGCGCTGGGTGATAAACCGAAATAGTCTTTAAAGCAGTTGCTAAAATGACTCGTACTGACAAAACCGCAGGCTAGTGACACATTGGTAATACTCTCATTGCTCTGTAGCAACAAGCGGCGGGCATGGGTGATCCGTAGTTCCAAATAATAGCGTGATGGACTGGTTTCTAAGTATGATTGAAACAGACGTTCCATCTGGCGGCGGGAGATATCGATACAATCAGCCAGTTCTTCAAGGCTGAGAGGCTCTTCGATATTATTACGCATCAATACCATGATGTTTCGCAGCGTTTCTGGAAAGGTTGGGTTATCACCGACCTGTAACGGAATTGATTCTTGATTTTCGGCAACCTGATCGCAGCTCAGAATCTCTCTTACGGCACGAACAATGTCATTACCTTGCCGTTGGGCAATCAGTTTCAGCATCATCTCTAGGGCGCTCACGGGTCCAGCACAGGTGGCGCGTTTTTCACCAATCACCAGCGTTTTGTCGGACACCTTGGTATTAGGGAACTGTTCGCGCATATAAGCATGGTTGTCTGGATGGGCGGCACACGCTTGTTGTGTCATTAGGCCCGCATGGGCCAGTGGAATGGCGCCGTTCCATAGGCCAGCCAAGGTGATGCCCAGTTTATCAGCCGCTCTTAGGCAGGTGGTAAGTTTTGCATTGGGGGCCAGTGAGCAGCGAAAACCGCCGCAGACAACCAGTATGTCCAGCTCATTACGATGTTGAATAGGCAGGGTTTCAATGGTGCCGCCGGTGGCGATATCGATACCCAGATCACTGGTGACCATACGGGAATCGATCCCGAGGGTCATATAATCAAAGCGCTGCCCCGGCAGTACGAGGTTGGCGGTTACCAGCACATCGACCGCCCCAGTAAAGGCCACCATCGAAAAGTTTTTCTGCAGAATGAAACCGACTTTAACCAGCTGTTGCTCAGCGTTATTTTCGTTTAAAAATACCTTGTTGGTATCACTGATCGCTTTGCTGAAGTCTCGTTTGGTCGGTGAGTCTGTCATTGATCGCGTCTCTATAGATGAAAAGATGGGCCGTTTAAGGAGGTAATTGTACTGTTATTTTTAACAATAGATGTAGTCATTGCGACCTTAACGGCTTTTTATCTCGCTTTATCAACGGGTTGTGGGTGGTTGGAAAAACGTTCCAGCCACCGTTTTTAGGGTTGCATAATAAGATTGAAGAGCGTGTTGCAGTGTGGGGTATTGTCCAATTGTTCAACCGCGGCCACTATCTGCTGGCATCGGGCTAGGTCAAGGTTAACACCGGCGAGTCGGGCAAACTTCTCTTTAAACTCGAGGTCACTCATCGGTGTGTTTGGATCACCTTTGGCCTGGGTGATCGGACTAGTGAAACAGCGACCGTCTTTCAGCGTTAGGGTAACGCGAGACAGGATCTCTTGCGGAAACCGTGCAGACAGGTCAGCCGCTTCTTTAATCTCGATCTTGCCACTGATCGCTAGAATATCATCGGCAAAGATAGCGTCCCCGGTTACTTCAGACGGGCCTACCTGACCCCTGGCAATTAAGGCGGCGACCGGAAAGGCCAGCCCATATTGCGCTTCATCGGCATTGCGCGGGAAATGCCCTTGGAGCCGCATCGACTCGTGAAAAGTTTCAATTTTGATCTTATTGATACTGTCGCCGTTAATCTCTGGATGCTCGTTAAGTAATTCTGTAACGGCGGTTAGTGATGGCTGTGCCCAGCGGCATACGGGCCAAGGCTTAAAGTATTGGGCATCGATCTCCCAGCGTTCACCTAGGTCATCCCAGCAGTGGGCGATCGTGTCGTCGGAAACGGTTTCTGCTGGTGCGCCGGTAATACCCGATTGCGCTATAAAAACGGCATTAAGACCGGCATAGGCCCCCGCACCATGGGCATCGCGCAGGTTGGATGGAAAATCAACTAAACGCATCATTGGGCAGCGTGGGCCAAAGTATTCGGCGATTCCCAATGCGTGTATAAAGGTGTCTTCATCTAAGTTCAATAGACGGGCTGCGCCGCACACCACGCCGATCCCGGAAAATGCTCCCGATGCATGGTAGACAGGGGCGTTGTGCATCAGTGCAACACCGGCACGCAGTCCGGTTTCATAGGCCACGGTCAACGCGGATAAGAAAGTTTCACCGCTGATCTCATGACCCTGCTGACGATAGGCATCAGCCAGTGCCAGTAGGGCGGGTACGACCGTCGCTCCAGCATGACCTTTAGAGGTGAAATGGCCTTCGTGGGCGTCTAAACTATCGGCACTGAAACCACCGGCCCAGGCTGCACCGAGAGGATGCACTGAACGTCCGTCAAACAGTAGTCGAGCGCTATGATTGACGCCAGGGTAGTGTTGTTGGGCATAGTTGCGGATGTTCTGGCTGGTTTGGTTATTGATGGCGCCCGCTAGCACGCCAATGATATCCAGCAATGAGGTGCTGACACGGTGACGGGTTGCTTCAGGTAGGTTAGAAAAACTCAGCGTTTGCACAAAGTGATACAAATTCATGACAAGTAATCCTGCTGATAAAGACTCAGTAGAGTGTAAAAAAGGCACTCGAAAGTGCTTCTCGAAAGCGTCTCTCGAAAGTGCCTTTGTTTAGCGTAGGGTGAGATTATTTTGCCACGGCGCGGGCAGCAGCTAACCAGCTATCAAACTTAGCTTGATGAGCGGCAATCCAGTCGTGCGCATGACGCTTGATATCAGCAACGGATTTTTCACCATTTTGCATCTTCAAGTTTTGTGCGCTTTCATCGCCAGCCGAGATCTGTACCAATGATAGGAACTTAGTGGCGACTGGGTTTTCTTCAGCGAATTCGCGATTCAAGACAGATTTCACCTGATCGACAGCAAAACCAAGATTTTTACCCTCGAAACTGGTGTTAACATCGTTGTTGCCATCGGGGAGTGAGGTGTAAGGCACTTCCAACCAAACAACATCTTCACCTTCTACCAGTACACCAGCGATCCATTGTGGAACCCAAGTGAAGTAGAATACTGGCTGCCCTTCTTTATAACGGGTAATAGTATCGGCCATTAAGGCAAAGTAAGATCCCTGATTGTGGCTAACGGTGTCTTCTAAATCATAGGCTTTCATATGATGGTTAATCACCAGTTCACAGCCCCAACCGGGGTTACAACCGGTTAGATCGGCTTTGCCATCATCGTTGGCATCGAATAGTTTGGCAATCTCCGGCTTTTGAAGATCGGTCAGCTTGGTGATGTTGTATTTATCGGCGGTCTTTTTATCGATCAGGTAACCCTGTAAAACACCGGGAATGATATCCCCTGCTTTAACCATGTACTTATCGCCACCGGCTTTTTGATAAAAGCTGTCATGGAGGATATCCCACATGTGTACACTGAAGTCTGCATCACCATAAGACAGCGCCAGCATCATGGTGGCATATTCGGTTTCTTTAGGCTTTTCAACTTCGTAACCGAGGGCTTCCAATCCGGCAATGGCTATTTCGCCACGAAAACGTTCTTCGGCAATACTGGGAAAGATGGGGGTGACTTCAACGCCTTTACCCGGCATGGATTCCGCTTGGCTGGTCGCACTGAAGGTCAATGCTGCGAGGGCAGCGGTTGCGGTCAGTTTGACCATAGAGCGGTTGAGCTTTTTCAGGTGTGACTGGATCATGTTTAAATCCTCATTTATTTTTTTAAGTTGAGTATCATTTAGCTAACGGATTAGCGGGGTTGCATGCTGCGATAGCCACGCACGAAAAAACCAACGGGACCGGTTTCGTACCAGTGCAAGGTATTGCTTGTATCGGAACGTTCGCCCATTGCCTGTGTTAAGCGATCAAGGAAGATGGCCAGCAGTACCAGACCTGCTCCGCCAACGGTTGCCAGCCCCATATCTAAACGACCGATACCTCGTAATACCATCTGCCCAAGCCCGCCGACCGAAATCATTGAAGCGATAACAACCATTGAGAGTGACAGCATTAGGGTTTGGTTTACGCCAGCCATAATAGTGGGCATGGCTAAGGGAAGCTGAACCTTCACGAGCATCTGTTTGGGTGTGCAACCGAATGCGCGGGCGGCTTCAATCTTATCTTCGGGCACCTGACGGATACCGAGATTAGTAAGACGAACCAGCGGTGGCAGGGCAAAGATGATGGTGACCAATACGCCGGGCACATTACCAATACCAAACAGCATGACGACCGGCACTAGATAAACAAATGCGGGCAGTGTTTGCATAGCGTCGAGCAACGGACGGACGATTCTTTCTACGCGGTCGCTACGGGCTGACAGAATGCCCAGTGGCACGCCGAATACAACACAGAAAAACAGTGAGGTGAGCACCAGTGAGAGGGTGGTCATTGATTCCGACCAGACACCGATTAAACCGAGGCTGAAAAGAGTAACGGCGCAAAATAGCCCCATTTTTTTGCCGGCGAGTTGCCAGCCCAAGAGTGACGATAAGATGATACCGATCAGTGGTGGAATCGATTGTAATATCGCTTCGGAGAACTCTAAGACTTGATCAATTGGCCAGCGGATAGCGCGAAAAAATTCACGAAAATTTTGTACTAAATAGTTAAGAATGCTCTCGACCCAGTCACCCAGCGGGATAGTGAGAAACTGAAAAGGGTCTAGCAGGTTAAATTCTGACATAGTTCTTCCCCGAATTATTGTTATTAAAGAGTGATTAGCTGTGGCTCAGTGTTTGCAGCAGTAAATCTTTGGAGATCACACCACAGAAACTACCGTTGCGAGCGATGACCGGCACCGGATAGCTAGCATTGGCGACTTTTTTGATCACATCTTTGATCATGTCGTCGCTATAAATGGATTGATGCTGCTTGACCTGCCGGGAGAGTAGGGCATCAACACTATCGGAGGCGTCAACCTCGTTAAGCGGCACAACTCCCTGTAACTTGTCCTGGCCATCCAGTAGATAACCAAACTGGCTATTGGCTGGATTAAACGGCTGTACAGCGCCATTGATGCGAATGGTGCAACTGCTTTCTTTACAGGCAATGTCGCCGGCTTTAAGAAACTTACTGACATCGACACCTTTGAAGAAGGTCTCAACATACTCATCAGCGGGGTTGCTCATAATCTCTTTAGGGGTACCGACCTGAATAATTCGGCCGCCTTCCATAATGGCGATACGATCGCCGATACGGATCGCTTCATCGAGATCGTGGGAGATGAAAATAATGGTGCGCTCTTGCTCTTTCTGCAGCCGGATCAGTTCACCTTGCATCTCATAGCGAATCAATGGATCGAGTGCCGAAAAGGCTTCATCCATCAGAAGAATGGTCGGGTCATTTGCCAGCGCGCGTGCTAAGCCTACGCGTTGCTGCATACCGCCGGATAACTGGTGTGGGAAGCTCGAGCCATGTTCACCTAAGCCCACCTGTTCGAGTGCTTCAAGGGCTCTGCGTTCGCGTTCGTGGCGTTCGATACCGGAGATCTCCAGACCGAAAGCGGCATTTTCCATCACGGACATATGTGGCATCAGTGCGAAGGACTGGAACACCATGCTCATCTCTTTACGGCGAACATCCAGCAGGTCGGCATCACCTAGGGCGGTAATATCCTTACCGTTTAACTCAATGGTGCCAGCGGTGGGTTCGATCAGCCGATTGAGCAACCGAACCATGGTTGATTTGCCTGAGCCTGAAAGGCCCATGATGACAAAAATTTCACCCTTCTTAACGGTAAATGACGCATCGAAAACACCGACCGTCTGACCCGTTTTATCAAAAATTTGATCTTTACTTTCGCCGTTACGGAGCATCTGCATTGCCGTATCCGGTTGGTCGCCGAATACTTTATAGACGTTTCTGATAGACAGAATATTTGTGGAGTCTGTCATGCTGCCCTCTATCAATTTTTATGATTGTTATCTTTATGAACTGCGGTGAGCGTCTCCGTCAGTCCTTTAATGGCTGTACCGCCAGATGATCGTCTCGATGATCAATTTTCGGTGCAGCATTTTTCTTATTGTTCTGTTGTTCACCCCATTTAAGTTAAGGGGTTTAAGAAAAATCGTCCAACGACTAATTTTCCGTAAAAACCATAACGTTTGGTTATCAGTGATGATAAAAATGCAGCTTAAAACTGTATTAATAACTAAAAATGGGGGAAAGCAGGGGCGAGAGGGTGAATCAGCTCTATCGTCATATGCAGGGCGTGAGTATGACGAGTGCTGTATTTAGAACTATTTTGAAGGACTGTCTTAAGGACTGTCTTAAGGACTGTATTGAGGGCTATCTTGAAGAGTATAAACAGAAATACCCAGCCTGCAGAAACAGGCTGGGTGGTGGTCAGTTGCGACTTAACTCAACTTGCTTTTCATTGTGTCGCAGTACCAATCAACAAACTGGCATACGCCATTTTCGGCAACTTCAGAGAAGGGGCCAGGGATATAAGAGGGCGAGCTAACACCTCTAAAGGTTTCTTCGACGAGCTGACGGTCCTGATCGTTAGTGGCCAGCCAAACTTTGGTGAGTGTGTCGAGATCATAATCGACACCTTCAACGGCATCTTTCGGTACGATCCATTTGGTGGTGACCAATGTCTCGCCGGAGGATAGCGGCAATATCCTGAAGCTCAGCGCATGGTCGCCCAAAAAGTGATTCCAGGTGGATGGGTAGTTGAAATAGAGCAGTGCGCCGATATCTTCAACATCGGTATTATCTAAACGACCGTTGACCGCAGGCTTGCCGTCCATAGTGTAACTCACCGCTTTGGTGGCCAGTGGAATGCGGGTCATGCGGTATTGGCCCGCTTCATCCATCACTAGACGACTTGGTAAACCCGCTGCTTCGCACTTATCCCAATGAGCGGTCAGTTCTGGATCATCGCTACCGCCAACACCGGCAACCGAGAGGTTTTCGACGAATGAATTTAGCAACTCTGGATGGTTGCTGTCGCAGTGATAACATTCGCGGTTGTTTTCAAATACCAGTTTCCAGTTGCCTTTTTCAAGCAAGTTGGCTTCATGGGCGACTTTACAGTTTTCTAAGTTGTGAGGCGCAATAAAGGGGGAAACATCCTGACGAAACTGCTCGAAATCCGGAGCCTGCTCTGCAACACAGATATAGATGAAGCTGTTGACGATTTCGCAGTGTACCGGCATCAGGCCGTGATCATCATTGTTGAATTTTTCACCCATGTTACCCGCGAATAGAAGTTTACCATCGAGGCCGAACGTCCATTTGTGGTAAGGACAGACTAATTTAGCGGTTTTACCTTTGGCTTCAGAGCAAACGCGCGAACCCCGATGACGACAAGCATTATGAAAGGCGCGCACATTATTTTGATCGTCACGCACAATAACGACGGGGTAATCACCCACCTGAATGGTCAAATACTCGCCAGGCTTTTCGATCTCAAAAGTATGACCGGCAAAAATCCACTCTTTATGCCAGATCTGTTCTAGATCTTGCTGATAGACCTCTTCGTCACGATAGATCTCGCGGGTCAGTGCGTGCCGAGGTTTACGTTGAGTGATGAGCGCCAGAGTTTTGGTTTTGCTAGTCATTACTATGGTTCCTATGACCCTACACTGCGGTAGGTTTTTATTGTTATGGCTTTATCGGCCGCCGAAGTTACACTGGTGCTGCTGTCGTTGACGTTCATGCCGGTGTCGTAAGGCTGAGTGACGAAAGCTGCAGCACGGTTTAAACTGCTGTTAGTAAACTGAAACCTGTTTATATTTTTAATCTCAGTTTATGGCTGGGTGGGAAACCGATAAAGCGACTTTTTATTAAGAGAATTGAATACCTGACGTTATGGTTAAACATGTAGAGCCTGATCAGATTTTGGTGAAGATGCCGTCGTTGCGAGCGGTTAGGTCTTTTGTTGCAGCCGCGAAGTATCAAAACTTCACCCGTGCGGCAGAAGCATTGTGTGTTACTCAGGCGGCAATCAGTCGTCAAATTAGAGAGTTGGAAGCCTCTCTAGGGGTTAGTTTATTTAAACGCGCAGGTCGAGCCGTTGAACTAACCGAAGCGGGCACCATTTTTTATGATGCGGCCTACCTATCGTTCGTTAACATTGCTCAGGCAGCCCAGCGGATTAAAAATAGCGATAAACGTAAACAGGAACTTATTATCTGTTGTTCGCCTGCCTTTTCGGCGTTTTGGTTATCGAGTCGCTTACCCAGTTTTTTTGCGGATCATCCTGAAATTGATGTGAATATTGTCACCACCAATAATTTTTTACAGATGGAGCCGGGTGTTCATCCAGATATCTTTATCAATAAAGTGAGTGACCCCCGCGAAGGCTATCATTCGATCCCCCTGTTTTATGATCTGATCTATCCGGTATGTTCACCTCTGTTTCTGAAACAGAACCCGGATATCGTCACGCTGGATGGTTTGTTAAATACCACTTTACTCAATCTTAGCCCCTATGGCCGTTCGCAGATTGCCGAGCATGTTGATTGGGAAGTCTGGTTGGCTAGTCAAGGGGTGTCCATTGATGCCGATGATGCCGATGGCCGTCGGCATGTATTCAATGCCAATGATTACAATATGCTGATTCAGATGGTGCTCAACCATCAAGGTGTTAGCCTCGGCTGGAATCAGTTAGTGAAACCGATGATCGAGCAGGGCTGGCTGGTACGGGTCGGTGAGTTTGATACGGATTATCGAGAAAAGCTTCATTATTTAACCTACTCCGAAAGTAGAAAGGATAACCCCGCTTTTCGTTCATTCAGAGACTGGTTTTTGGAGGTTATCCAAGCAGAAGAAACCTGGGTGGGTGAGTAAAGTTGCTGAGTTAACACTCAAAATTACTTTTCTATCATCTTTGATAAAAAGCCCCCTAATCGGGGGAAGTCACTTAGATTAGATCGCTGACCAATCGTCTCACAGTAAGCACTGCGCCGAATGGCGATCAGTCAGGATCGAGTGAAGCGAGCTTTAGATATTCATGGCTGCCATTTCACGGGCAATGTATTCAGATTGCCTAATGGCTAACGCGACAATGGTGAGGGTTGGGTTTTCAGTCGCCCCGGTGGTGAACTGACTACCATCGGATATAAAAAGATTATCGATATCGTGGCTCTGTCCCCAGCCATTAACAACCCCATCCTTGGCGTTGAGGCTCATTCTGTTGGTGCCAAGGTTGTGGGTGCTAGGGTATGGAGGCACTCGAATGGTATTGAGCGCACCAATCGATTCATATACTGCGGCCCCTTGCTTGTAAGCATGTTCTCGCATGGCAACATCATTCGGGTGATCGGTCACATGAACATTGGCAACCGGTAGGCCATATTGGTCTTTGACCTCATGGTTTAGGGTAATACGGTTGGTTTCTTGCGGCATATCTTCACCAACGAGCCACATACCGGCCATATTTTCATAGTTGTCCAATTCGCCGGTAAACTCTTTGCCCCAACTACCTGGGTTCAGGAAAGCGGCTAAAAAGGGTAGGCCGAGTGATATGGTTTCCATTTCATAGCCTGCGACAAAACCCCGTTTTGGGTTATGTTCGGATTCATCCTGAATAATACCTGCCATGGTGGTGCCGCGATGCATATTGACGGGTTTCTCAAATACGCCATAAACGGAGCCGGTCACATGGCGCATATAGTTTCTGCCTACCTGACCTGAGCTGTTAGCCAGTCCATCTGGAAATAATGCGCTGGCGGAATTGAGTAATAGGCGTGGGCTTTCAATTGAGTTACCGGCCACGCAGACAACGCGAGCCTTCTGGTTGTGTTGCTGACCGTTAGCATCGACGTAAATCACGCCGTCGACTTTACCCGCCTTGTCATGGGTTATTTTTAATACATGCGCTTCGGCTCGCAGTTCAAAATGGCCGGTAGCCTGTGCTTTAGGAATCTCGGTATAAAGCGTTGACCACTTCGCGCCCATTCTGCAACCTTGAAAACAAAACCCTAGCTGGCGGCATGATGCTCGGCCATCCCGGGGCTGTGAGTTGATGGCCATACGTCCGGTGTGAACTTCTTTGTAGCCAAGCTGTTTTGCGCCGGCTTCCATCACCTTATAGTTATTGTTGCCGGGTAGTGCAGGAATGCCGTTGGTTTGCGTGACGCCCATTTTATCTTCGGCCATATCATAATAAGGCTCTAGATCTTGAAGCGTAATAGGCCAATCTAATAGGTTAGCGCCCTCAACATGGCCATAGGTGCTAAGACCTTTAAATTCGTGTTCTTGAAACCTCAAGCTGGCGCCTGCCCAGTGCAACGTCGAACCGCCGACGGTTTTACAGATCCAAGCGGGTAGGTTAGGAAAGTCTTTAGCCACTCGCCATTCGCCGGACGCGGTGCGTTTGTCCAGCCATGCTTCTTTGGAAAACATTTCCCACTCTTTGTTGACGAAATCAGTTTTAAAATCGAGGTGCTTACCTGCTTCGAGACAGACGACGTTAATGCCTTTCTGTGCTAATTCATTACTGAGTGTACCGCCACCTGCACCGGAGCCGATGACAACCACAACACTGTTATCGTTTAGATCAAATTTTTTCATTGTTATTATCCTCAATCTTTTTAGTGGTTTGGCAGCCAGTCGATATCATCGAAACCACGTTCTAGATAACCACCGTAGGGAAAGGATGGGCCTTCATAACCGAATAGGCTCCAGATCTTGTCATTGTTATACAGTGCCACCACGATGTGACTACGTACCTGATCAAAGAAAGGGCTACCCTCGATCTGCTTTACGACAATCAGTTGCTGCTCGGCAGACAGGGCTAAGAAATTGTGTTGGCTGTGTGAATTGAGGGTTTTAACGCCTTCGTTAAGCAATTTCAGCAATGCAGGGTCGTTTTTGGCTTTCGCATCCAGACTTTCAACGCAAGCGTCATAGTAGACATCAGTCAGTTGGCTGTGAGGGTATAGCGTTCGACAGAAAGCCGAGAGGCTCTTGCCCGTTGTATTATCGATGGTTGTTAGCGTCATTGCCCACGCACTAGGACTAATGCTGATACCTGATAGGGCGAGCGCAACCGCACTTGCCGCGGTAATGGTGCCTTTTTTTAAGAAGCTTCTACGGCTCAAGCTTTGCTTTTTCATACTCAACTCCGGATTTTTATTGTTGTGGTCTTTCGGAATGGTGTAACGGGTCTCTATTGATAGCGGCCATGTTTTTCTAAAAACTCGATTTTGTAACCGTCTGGATCGGTGACAAAAAAGAAACGCGCTAATAATTGATTGTCACGGTGAAACTCTTTTACCTCAGCAGGTTGATAGCCTAGTTTTGTGAGCTTCTCTTGCGAGGCGGCGGCACTGTCAACACAAACGGCGAGGTGGCCGTAGCCGGAGCCATGGGAATAGGGTTCGGTTTGGTTGTGGTTATGGGTGAGTTCTAATTCGAAATCGTTTTCGTCGTTACGCAGATACACCAGTGTGAAATCGTCAAAATCGAGACGTTCTGCGATATTCAGGTCTAGCGCCTGTTGGTAAAAAGAGAGTGAGCGATCTAAGTCGAACACTCGGATCATTGAGTGGATAGCTTTTGCCATGGCGGAATAAACCTCATCTGATTGATACAGTAGAGGTTAATTCTTTCCGCGCTCGCTTGGTGGTACTGGAGTACCACAGGGAAGGTTAGCAAGAAAAAAAGATGGTTTAGCTCGCTACCGACAGTTGCTCATGGGCGGTTGTCATGACTTCGTCGGGTTGTTCTAGGTAGAGGGCGCAGGCACAACGTAACAATGAAGCGAAATTAGGGACATCGCCATTAATAACCAGTGCTTCATCATAAATCTTGGAGAGAAACTGCGGTGTACTCATGACCTGCTCAGCGGCGACCCCATCGAGAATATTCCAGAATTTAGCTTCCAACTTAACGCTTGTCGAGTGGCCAGCTAGACGGAGTGAGCGGGATATGAATTTATAATTCTCAGGGTTCTGACCAGCAAATATATGGCACATGGTGAGGTCTCTTTTTATTTTTAGAATATTTATTGAGCAACAGTATAGGTATTGGGAGGCTGTGTTTCCAGAGAAGTTATCGGCGACCTAGCGCTTTTTTTCGTTCTCCGTGGTGCCATTAGTCAGCTGATTTATCATTTATTTTCATAACCTAAAGTTATGAATAGCGCGCAAAAAAGGTTGATTGCGGAGATATCGGCCCTGTCGTTACCATTTTAGTAAGTTCGGATAGCCCATTCAGTAAGAAGAATCCGGTCATATAACAATGATAACGAAGGTAAATGAAATGTATTTTGCAGGGATCTATACGCCAGTTGTTACGCCGTTTAAAGCAGATTATACGGTTGATTATGATGCTTATGCTATACATGTACAGTATCTGCTTGATTCAGGTGTTCAGGGCCTGATGATTGGTGGTACCACGGGTGAATACTATGTTGAGAGCCATGCGGAAAGGGTCGAGTTGCTGAAGATAGCGCGCCAGATCTGCGGAGATCAGCTACAAATTATTTTTGGTACCGGCTCTCTTAATCCTCTTGAGTCGACCAAATTAGCCGAAGATGGCGCTAAGTATCAGGCCGATGTGATTCTTATCTCTACGCCGCCTTACTCTTTGCCAACTCAGAAAGAGCTGGCTGAACATGCATTGACCATTGACCGGGCCGCTAACCTACCTGCGATGCTTTATAACTACCCAGATCGCATGGGTGTGAATATGGAAGCTGAGTTTTTCGATCGCATCGCCGACTGCAGCAATATTTGCAGCATTAAAGAGAGCTCAGGCGACATCAACCGTCTGCATATGCTGATCAATGACTATCCAAACATTCAGGTTGCCTGTGGTATGGATGATCAGGCGCTGGAGTTCTTCGCTTGGGGCGCTAAAAGCTGGGTGTGTGCCGGATCTAACTTCTTGCCGCAGGAACATAAGGCTCTCTATCAAGCCTGTGTTGTCGATAATGACTTTGCCAAAGGCCGTCGCATTATGGCTGAGATGATGCCGTTGATGCATGTGTTGGAACAGGGTGGCAAGTTTATCCAGAGCGTTAAGTATGGTGTCACACTGGACGGTCGTGTTGGCGGGGAAGTGCGTAAGCCGCTGCTGGGGCTAGATGATGCAGAGAAAGAGGCGATGGCTCAGGTTGTCGCTCAACTAAAAGAGAATATTGCCAACATTGTAGCGGAGGGTTAAGCGATGGCTGATTTACTGACACATGATGAATATAAAGCGATTGCGGCTCAGCTGACGCCGCCGTCTATGAGTTTTATTAATGGTAGCTTACGGCCAGCCAGTGATGGCGGCACCATTGCGGTGACCAATCCAGCGACCGGCGAGCGGATTACCGAGATTGCCGCCTGCACCACTGAGGATGTTGATTATGCGGTCGCAAGTGCGCGTGCTGCGTTTGAAAGTGGCTGCTGGAGCAAAATGCATCCGTCTGAACGTAAAGGCATATTGATTAAGCTAACTCAGTTGATCGAACAGCACGGTGATGAACTGGCGGTGTTGGAATCGATCGATTCGGGTAAGCCCATCTCTGATTGCGTCACCATCGATATTCCTGAAGTGGTGCATACCATTAGCTGGCATGCGGAATTGATCGATAAAATCTATGATCAGACGGCCCCTGTTGGCTCTGGTGCGATGGCGATGGTGGTGCGTGAGCCGGTCGGTGTGGTCGGTGCGGTGTTGCCGTGGAACTTCCCCATTTTGATGCTCGCTTGGAAAATGGCCCCTTCACTGGCGGCGGGCTGTTCAGTGGTGTTGAAGCCTGCTGCGCAGACCTCATTGACAGCCATTCGGGTGGCTGAATTGGCGGCCGAAGCGGGCGTGCCTGCGGGGGTGTTCAATGTGGTGACGGGCTCGGGTCGTGTCGTAGGCGAGGCGATTGGCCGTCATATGGATGTTGATATGGTGACCTTTACGGGTTCTACCGTCACTGGACGCCGTTTCCTTAACTATTCTGCTGACTCTAATATCAAAGAAGTCGTTCTGGAATTGGGCGGTAAAAACCCCTGTGTAGTGCTCGATGATGCGGAAGATCTAGATACCGTTGCCGAGCAAGTGGTTGCTGCGGCTTTCTGGAACATGGGTGAAAACTGCTCTGCGGGCTCTCGCTTGATTGTGCAGGAAGGGGTTAAAGAGGCACTGCTGGCGAAAATTGTAGAACATGCCAAAGAGTGGAAAACGGGTGATCCCCTCGATCCTAGCAATCAATTAGGTGCGCTGGTCGATAAAGGTCATTTCGATAAGGTCACCGAATATTTCGATATCGCAAAACAAGACGGGCACCGGCTGATCATGGGTGGCGAGTCGGTTGATGGTTGCTATGTTCTGCCGACGATCTACGACGATGTTAAAAACAGTGATCGTTTAGCCACAGAAGAGATTTTTGGCCCTGTGCTTTCGGTCATCACGGTGAGCAGTTATGAAGAAGCGATCGCCGTTGCCAATGATACTGAATATGGTCTGGCCGCTTCTGTCTTCACGGCGAATGCGCGTAAGTCTATGCGTGCCGCTCAGGCACTTAGGGCGGGTACGGTCACGGTTAACTGCTTTGGTGAAGGTGATATCACCACGCCATTCGGTGGCTACAAACAATCCGGTTTTGGTGGCCGTGATAACTCCATTCATGCCCATGATCAGTTTACGCAGTTGAAAACAATCTGGGTCGATCTAGGTGATGAAGCGTAGACCGTTGCGCTGACTGACAGCTAAAGCACCTTATATTCAGGTAAAAAATTCAGGGCGAACCGCTGTGAAGGGGTTCGCTCATGGGAGGCGCTTGCCTGATGATAGGGGCGGAAAAAGTTATGAAGAACACGATAAATGTAAAACGATTGCCGAAAGACCCAGGTCCCGCTGCGTGGAATCGTATTCTGCCATCATCCGCCGGTTATCCGACGCTGAAGGATGATATTCATGCGGATTGGGTGGTGATCGGTGGCGGGTTTGCCGGATTGGCGGCGGCACGTCGCCTCAGTCAGTTAGTGGGTGATGAATCCATAGTGGTACTGGAAGCCAGCCGGATAGCCGATGGCCCTGCCGGTCGTAACAGTGGTTTTATGATTGATCTGCCCCATGAGCTAAATTCGGATACTTATGCTGGCACTCAGCATCAGGATCAACAACAGATTCGTCTTAATCGTGCCGCGATTGAATTTGCCCGTGAAACGGCAGAAGCCTACGGCATGGGGCGTCAGGTATTCGATCCTTGCGGAAAAATGACCGCCGCAGGCACCGCCAAAGGTATGGCGCATATCGAAAGTTATCGCGGCCACTTGGATGCTCTGGGCGAAGCCTATGAACTAAAAAGTGCCGCCGATATGAAAGATTGGACCGGTAGCGATTTTTATCAACAGGGATTATTCACCCCTGGGGCGGTGATGATTCAGCCAGCCGCCTTTGTGCGACAAGCGGCGAGAGGCATGAGTGAGCGGGTATCTATCTATGAGAATAGCCCGGTAACGTCGATGCAGTTTGGGGCGGAGCACCGTTTAATCACACCGGGCGGAAGTGTACGTGCCAAGCGGGTGATTCTGGCGGTCAATGGACATATTCAATCCTTTGGCTTTTTCCCTGGCCGGTTGTTGCATGTGTTTACCTATGCATCGATGACTCGGGCGCTGAGTCCGCAGGAAGTCACCCGTTTGGGGGGCGTGGAAGACTGGGGGATTTTACCTGCCGATCCGATGGGCACCACTGTTCGGCGCAGCTCAGATTACCGAGGCAGTGGCAACCGGATAGTGATCCGTAACCATGCAACCCTGAATCAGTCGATTGAAGTCAGTCCTAACAATATGAAGCGGGCAGCGGGCTTACAGGATCGCTCCTTTGCTAATCGTTTTCCCATGCTTGAAGGGGTGGAGATGGAGTATCGCTGGGGTGGACGACTCTGTTTGTCATTGAACTCCATGCCCGCGTTTGGCGAGATTGAAGAGCGGGTCTGGTCGGCTTGCTGTCAGAACGGGCTCGGTACTGTTAAAGGCACATTGTCAGGCATGATGGCAGCGGAGATGGCGGTATTAGGCCGTTCAGATCTGTTAACCGATTATCTTGATCATCAACAGCCTAAACGTTTACCCCCTGAACCTTTTTTATCGTTAGGGGCTAATGTGACCATGCGCTGGAAAGAGTGGATGGCCGGTACTGAACTCTGAAGGGATATCCCGAACAGCGTTTAAATAATAATGATAAACACCAGCCAATAACTGGATGGGAGAAACCGATGAGTGAATTTAATACCAGTGATTTTATGAACCCAATGATGACTCAGACCTGGTCTAACGGTCGTCATCTGGTGCGTTGCGTTAAAGTGATTGCTGAAACCCATGACGTCACAACTTTTACCTTTGGTATGAATCAGCCGGTATTGTTTTTCTTTAAACCCGGTCAGTTTGTGACCCTAGAGCTGGAGATCGATGGCGAGCGTTTAATGCGTTCTTATACCATATCGAGTTCGCCATCGATCCCTTACAGTTTTTCGATTACGGTTAAAAAAGTACCGGGCGGTACCGTATCGAATTGGTTACATGAAAACATGAAATCAGGTGATCAGGTCGCGATTCACGGCCCAGTTGGGCAATTTAACAGTATGGATTTCCCTGCCGATAAAGTGTTACTACTTTCCGGCGGTGTGGGGATTACGCCGGTGATGTCGATGGCACGCTGGTGGTTTGATACGGATTCTGAAGTCGATATGGTGTTCGCCCATAGCGCCCGAACACCAAAAGATATTATCTATGCCCGTGAGTTGGAATATATGAGCACACGGGTGGAAAACTTCCGTTTACATCTCATCAGTGCCCATACAGAAATAGGCCAAGCGTGGGGAGGGTATCGAGGTCATCTTAATCTACCGATGCTGAACTTGATTGCGCCTGATTTTCAGCAACGGGAGGTTTTTTGCTGTGGCCCTGAAGCTTACATGGCGGCGGTTAAAGCGATGTTGCAGGAGGCCGGTTTCGACATGGATCATTACCATGAAGAATCCTTTGGTGCGACCCCTGTTAAGGATGTCAAACGGGCCGAAAAACATGCTGATGAAGCTGAAGTTGAGGCGTTGGAGCCTAAAGACCTCGTTGAAGTGTGTTTTACCGATGCGGGCAAATCGACCTCCGTTGCTATTGGGGTCAATCTGAATGAAGCGGCAGCCGAGGCGGGTGTTAATATCGCTAAGGCTTGTGGTGTTGGTATCTGTGGTGCTTGCCGAGTGAGAGTGATCTCCGGCGAATATGATATGCAACAGAATGGTGGCATTACGGACGAGGAAATTGCTCAGGGATATGTCTTGTCTTGCTGTACTCAAGTACAGAGTAATATGGAAATTGATTACTAATTTCGTCATCTAGTGTAATAATCGCTACTTCAATACAGGGCTTCGGCCCTGTTTTTGTTTTAAGGTTTTTGCTTTAAGGGATTAGGTGTGAAGAACGATCGTAAACAGTTTTGGTTGGGCGTGCGGGATCTGATGCCATTGATGTCAGGGGTGCTGCCGTTTGGTTTGATTACCGGTGCTACTGGGATGTCATTAGGTATGGATCCAGGGATGGTGGTGGGAATGACGGCGCTATTCTTTGCGGGATCTGCGCAGTTGGCGGCCTATTCGTTGATTCAGGATAACGCTCCGTTCGTGATTATTGTTGCCACTACGATGGTGATTAATCTGCGGTTTGCGATTTATAGCGCTTCCTTTGCCCCGATACTGGGGCCATTGCCTAAACGCTATCGTTTTTCGTTAGCCTATATCTTATCGGATCAGGTCTATGGGCTTTGCTCAATGCCGGTGCAGATGGCTAAGAATCGCTCGGAACGGATTTGGTATTTAGCCGGGGTGGCATTAGCGCTCTACGTTACTTGGATGATATCGGTGATACTGGGGATCGTATTAGGCGCGGGGATTCCTGCCCATTGGTCGCTAGAATTTACTATTCCCTTGGCTTTTCTGGCGATGTTAGTGACTACGATAACGAGTCGTCTGCTATTGATGGTGGCCGTGATTTCCGGCTGCTGTGCTATCGCTTTTCAGCTGTTGCCTTTTAATAGCGGCTTTATTGTTGCCGTGGCGGCAGGCGTGTTAGGGGGTTGGCTGTTGCCGGGTTGGCTGTTGCCGGGTTGGTTGAAAATGAGGGGAGCCTCCCATGAGTGATAACCTGCAACTCTGGTTACTGTTTGTGGCCGTTGGCTTGGGTACCTTTTTGATCCGGCTCTCTTTTATTCAATTTCATGGTAGTGCGGAGGCGTTGATCGCCCGCAGTAAGCATATTTTAACGTTGTTACCTCCGGCGATTTTAGCGGCGCTCTGTATTCCGGCGATTGTTTTTACCCGTCCCCTAACGGCGTATCAGCCGGACTATTTTCAATGGATCGCTGCCCTTATTGCAATCTTAATTGCTCGCTTTAGCCGCAGTGTTTTTTGGCCCGTTGCGGGTGGCATGATCTGCCTGTGGTTGCTGCGATATCTGAGCAGTTAGCGCCGCTAGTCGTTAGCGTGGGTGTGAGTGGAATGATTTTAACGGTTGAGTAAGGGATTAAATTGTACGTATATTATTCAGTCTTAGGGGACGTGAATGGCTATTGCTAAATCGCCATCTAAATTAACTCTGCCGCAGGTTAATCCTGGGGTTGAGACGGTATTAGAGTATCTGATTGGCAAGTTTCCCCAGGTCGATGCTCAGGTGTGGCGACAACGGGCGATCGATGGCAAGTTGCATTGGCATGACGGCACACTCATCCACTCAGCATCCCCCTACCGGCCCCAGCAGCGGGTGTATTATTATCGAGAGGTTGAGAGCGAACCGGTTATTCCGTTCGCTGAAACCGTCTTGTTTCAAGATGCGGACATTCTGGTGGCCTATAAACCATCTTTTCTTCCGGTCACCCCTGGTGGTAAATATGTGAGTCAATGTTTGCAAAATCGACTGCGCCAGACGACCGGGCTGAATAATTTACAAGCGGTGCATCGGATCGATCGGGTGACGGCGGGGTTGGTGATCTTTTCGGTTAATCCGCAAACTTGTCACCTCTATCACCGGCTATTCGAGACCCGACAAGTCAATAAGACCTATCAAGCGATCGTTAAAATAGATCCGCAGGCTGATGAACCGCAGATCGGCCAACAATGGCAGGTGATCAATCGGCTGCAATCGTCGCAGCCGCGTTTTCTGATGGCGGTTGTTGATGGTGAGCCAAACAGCCATTCTCGTATTCGTTGTTTAGATCGCTGTCAGGATAAAGCGCTATTCGAATTACACCCCGTGAGTGGTAAAACCCATCAACTGCGGGTGCATATGCAAACGCTGGGATGGCCGATCTTGCATGATCGTTATTACCCCAGTTTACAGCCGGAATCTGTCGATAATATTGCTCAGCCCTTGCAGTTATTGGCACAACAGCTACGTTTTATCGACCCAGTGACACAGCAGCCTAGAGTGTTTCATAGTGGCTATGGCATGAATCCCGACACTTGGCAGTTTGAACACACGTCGCTTCCGACAGACTAATATCGTCGTATCGAGCTCGGTAGGGCGGTACATCTATATCGCTAGACGTGCGCTCGACTCACCTCGTTCTTTTAGCTTGGCAGTAATCCCTTGAGGGGGCTTGTGCTGCGGTCGCTAGAGTCACTTTTCTTTTCTCTGTCGTAATTGGACATTCCCGAGGCGTGTTCGAGCATAGCGCCTACCAGCAGACCCGTTACTATCAATTTTAAGAAACCTAGTTCGGCTTTAATTTGCATGATGGCCATGCAGGGTATTCGCAGACATAACGATAAATTGATATTAAGGCTCGCCTGCTTTTGTCTGGCGTGGAGGTTCAGATGTTTAAGAAAGATGACTTGATCCAAGGGTATGATGACGTATTGTGGAATGCGATCTGTAATGAAGAAGTGCGTCAAGAAGATCATATCGAGTTGATCGCATCTGAGAACTATACCAGCCCGCGGGTGATGCAGGCGCAAGGCTCTGCTTTAACCAATAAATACGCTGAAGGTTATCCCGAGAAACGTTATTACGGTGGTTGTGAATACGTTGATGTGGTTGAACAACTGGCGCTAGATCGCGCTAAAGAGTTGTTCGGCGCTGAATATGCCAATGTTCAGCCACACTCAGGCTCTCAAGCGAATGCTGCTGTCTACATGGCATTGTGTGCACCAGGCGATACGGTGTTAGGTATGAGCTTAGCCCACGGTGGTCACCTGACCCACGGTTCTCATGTTAACTTTTCCGGCAAGATCTATCACGCGGTGCAATATGGTTTAAACGAAGCGACCGGCGAGATCGACTACGATGAAGTGGAACGTCTGGCGCTTGAGCATAAGCCTAAAATGATCGTTGCCGGTTTCTCGGCGTATTCTCAGATTGTTGACTGGGCCCGGTTCCGTGAAATCGCGGATAAAGTCGGCGCTTACCTGTTTGTTGATATGGCCCACGTGGCTGGTTTAGTGGCGGCGGGTCTTTATCCAAATCCTGTACCTTTTGCTGATGTGGTGACAACGACAACCCACAAGACGCTGCGTGGCCCCCGTGGCGGCTTGATCATCTCCCGCGATAACGAATTAGAGAAAAAACTCAATTCTGCGGTGTTCCCTGGCGGTCAGGGTGGTCCTCTGATGCATGTGATCGCAGCGAAGGCGGTGGCCTTTAAAGAAGCCTTAGAGCCTGAATTTAAAGTTTATCAGGCGCAGGTGATCAAAAATGCCAGTGTGATGGCTGATGTGTTGACCGAGCGTGGTTATGAAATTGTCTCCGGCGGCACTAAAAACCACCTATTCCTGTTGAGCCTGATTAAACAGGGGCTGACCGGCAAAGATGCCGATGCCGCTCTAGGTCTTGCCAATATCACCGTCAATAAAAATGCGGTACCGGGCGATCCACAGTCTCCGTTTGTGACCTCGGGTTTGCGTATCGGTTCTCCTGTGATTACCACCCGTGGCTTTAAAGAAGAGCAGTGCCGCGTACTCGCCGGCTGGATCGCTGATCTGCTCGATGTACTGAGTCAGCCTGAAGCGCTGGAAGCCAAAATCACTGAAGTGAAACAGCAGGTTAAGGCGTTGTGCGCTGAATACCCGGTTTATAAGTAATGATTTAAACACCCGGCGGCCCCTGTTTGAGTGACTGGCCGCCCATTAAATTGGAGCTGATGTTATGCAGAAATATTCAGGTTTCGGGCTGTTTAAACACAGTCTGACGCATCATGAAAACTGGCAGCGCGTGTGGCGCAACCCTACGCCAAAGAAAAAATATGACGTGATTATCATCGGTGGTGGTGGCCATGGTTTGGCGACCGCCTATTATTTGGCGAAAGAGCACGGTATCACCAATGTGGCGGTGCTCGAAAAAGGTCATCTGGGTGGCGGTAACGCCTGTCGTAATACCACGATTGTACGTTCTAACTATCTGTGGGATGAGTCTGCTGCACTGTATGAACACTCCATGCAGCTATGGGAAGGCTTGGCGCAAGAACTGAACTATAACGTGATGTTCTCTCAGCGGGGCGTTTATCATACCTGTCACACCTTACAGGATATGCGCAGTAACGAGCGGCTGGTGGCAGCTAACCGTTTGCAGGGTATCGACAACGAAATGGTAGATGCCGAACAGCTGCAAAAAGAGATCCCTACGATGGATTGCTCGAAGAATGCCCGCTATCCCATTATGGGTGCTTCGGTTCAGCGTCGTGCCGGTAATGCACGTCATGATGCGGTGGCTTGGGGCTATGCCCGTGCCGCAGATGCTTTAGGTGTCGATCTGATTCAAAGCTGTGAAGTGGTCGATATGGAGATCAGTGACGGTAAAATCACCGGTGTCAAAACCAAGCAGTACGGTGTACTGAAAGCCGATCGTGTTGGCTGTGTTGTCGCGGGTAACAGTGGCGTACTGGCGAAAATGGCTGGTTTCGAACTGCCGGTTGAATCTCATCCGCTACAGGCGTTGGTGTCTGAACCGATCAAACCCTTCCTTGATACCGTAGTGATGTCCAACCATGTGCATGGTTATATGAGTCAGTCTGATAAGGGTGACTTGGTTATCGGTGCCGGTATTGATGGCTGGGTCGGTTATGGTCAGCGCGGCTCTTACGGCATTATTGAACATACCATTCAAGCGATTGTGGAAATGTTCCCCTGTACTAGCCGAGTACGTATGAACCGTCAGTGGGGTGGTATCGTTGATGCGTGCCCAGATGCGAGCCCGATTATTTCTGAAACACCGATTAAAAATTTGTTCTTCAACTGTGGCTGGGGAACCGGCGGATTTAAAGGGACGCCGGGTTCAGGCAATCTGTTTGCACATACTTTGGCTGATGGTAAGCCACATCCGATTGCGGAACCTTTCTCCATACAGCGCTTCCATACCGGAGCACTGATCGATGAACATGGCGCTGCCGGCGTCGCACACTAACAGGGGCTTAACATGTTACATATTTACTGCCCGCATTGTGCGGAATACCGTGAAGAAGATGAGTTTCACTGCGCTGGTCAGGCACATATCGCCCGCCCGCTAGATCCAGAAGCTTGTTCTGACCAGGAGTGGGGTGAGTATCTGTTTTTCCGTAAGAACCCACGGGGTCTTCATCATGAATTATGGGTGCACGCGGCCGGTTGTCGGAAGTTTTTCAATATGACTCGCGATACCCAGAGCTACGAAATTAAAGAAGTCTACAAGATCGGCGAACAGCCATCTGTAGTCGCTGAGTAACAGGAGCGGAATCATGACACAGCAGAACCGCCTCACTAGCGGAGGTCGAATTGACCGTTCCACACCGCTAACGTTTACCTACAACGGTAAACAGTATAAAGGCTTTAAGGGTGATACGCTGGCATCAGCGATGCTGGCAAATGGCATCGACGTGGTCGCCCGTAGTTTTAAATATAGCCGTCCTCGCGGCATCGTTGCCTGTGGTGCAGAAGAGCCGAATGCGGTCCTGCAACTGGGTGCGACTGAAGCGACACAAGTACCTAACGTACGTGCCACACAGCAGGAGCTGTTTGATGGCTTAGTGTCAGCATCGACCAATGGTTGGCCGAGTGTTGATACCGACGTGATGGGTATGATCGGTAAAATGGGTGGCAATATGATGCCACCGGGTTTCTATTACAAAACCTTCATGTTCCCTGAATCCCTGTGGGATACCTACGAGTCCATGATTCGTAAGGCTGCCGGTATTGGCCGTGCACCTCGGGAAAGAGATCCCGATACTTATGACAGCATCAATCAGCACTGCGATGTGATGATTGTCGGTGCCGGGCCTGCCGGTTTGGCCGCTGCATTGACCGCCGCACGTGGTGGAGCTCGGGTGATTATTGCCGATGAGCAGAATGAGTTTGGTGGTAGCCTGCTAAATAGCACAGAACAGCTTGATGGCAAGCCTGCCGCTGAGTGGGTTCGTGCCGTGGTTGAAGAACTCAGCACTTACGATGATGTTTTGCTGTTGCCGCGTTCAACGGTAAACGGTTATCACGATCATAACTTCCTCACCGTTCATGAGCGTCGTACTGATCATTTGGCGGATATCGCCCCTGTTAATACGGTTCGTCAACGGATTCACCGGGTACGGGCTAAATGGGTTGTACTGGCAACCGGCGCCCATGAACGTCCTCTGGTATATGCCAATAATGATGTGCCTGGCTGCATGATTACCGGTGCGGTATCAGCTTATATCAACCGTTATGGCGTCGTCCCGGGTAACGAGTTGGTGGTGATGACCACCAACGATTATGGTTATCAAGCGGCGTTAGATTGGGCTGATGCAGGGCGTAAAGTTGTCGCTATTGTTGATACCCGTGAAGCGGCGGTCGGTGATCGTACTGAAGCGGCGCGTCAGCGTGGTCTCAATATTATTTCTGGCTCTGCAGTTATTGAAGTGCAGGGGACTAAACGTGTAACTGGTGTATCGGTCGCAGGGTTGAGTGCTAGTGGCGCGAAAGTGATCGGTTCCGTGACGAAGCTTAAAGCCGACACAGTAGCAACGTCTGGCGGTTGGAGTCCGGTTATTCACCTGTCTTGTCATACCGGTAGTCGCCCTGTTTGGAGTGATTCCGTCGTCGGTTTCCTGCCGGGACCGACTGTGCAGAAACAACTGACCGCGGGTGGCATTAATGGCCAGTATGAAACGGCGATCGCTTTACAAGAAGGCTTAGATGCCGGTCAGAAAGCGTTAGCTGAAGTAGGCCTAGCGGCTGCTGATGTGGTTCTACCCGAAGCGAAAACCCTGAAAGTCGCTGCACCGATGAGCTTGTTCCATATTCCTCATATAAAACCGACCTCTCAGGCACCTAAGCAGTTTGTCGATTATCAAACCGATGTGACGGCGGCGGGTATTGAAATCGCTTGCCGCGAAGGTTTTGAAGCGATCGAGCACGTGAAACGTTATACCGCGATGGGTTTTGGTACCGATCAGGGTAAGCTGGGTAACATCAACGGCATGGCGGTTGCGGCCAAAGCGCTAAATAAGTCGATTCCTGAAACCGGCACCACCGTCTTCCGTCCAAACTATACGCCGATTGCGTTCGGTGCGATTATTGGCCGTAACTGCGGAGCGCTATTTGAACCTGAACGTTACACAGCGATGCACAAATGGCACGTCGAGCAAGGCGCCATGTTTGAGGATGTCGGCCAATGGAAACGTCCATGGTACTACCCGCAGAAAGGTGAAAGCATGCAGCAGTCACTTAATCGTGAGTGTATGGCAGTGCGGAATTCTGTTGGTATTTTGGATGCATCAACTCTCGGTAAGATCGATATTCAGGGTAAAGATGCGCGTGAATTCCTCGGTCGTGTTTACTCGAATGCTTGGGCTAAGCTGGCCGTCGGTAAATGTCGTTATGGCCTGATGTGTGGCGAAGACGGCATGGTGTTTGACGATGGTGTGACCGCTTGTCTCGGTGAAAACCACTTTGTCATGACTACCACAACCGGTGGTGCGGCACATGTGTATGAATGGTTGGAAATTTACCATCAGACTGAATGGCCAGAGCTGGAAGTTTACTTCAACACCGTCACCGATCACTGGTCTACCGCGACAATCACCGGCCCTAACAGCCGTAAGTTGTTGGAAGAGTTGACTGATTTTGATGTGAGTAATGACAACTTCCGTTATATGGATTGGAAACAGATTACCGTGGCGGGTGTTCCTGCTCGGGTATTCCGTATCTCCTTTACCGGCGAGCTGTCGTTTGAGATCAACGTGCAGGCGAATTACGGCATGGCTGTATGGGAGCAACTGATCGAAGCAGGGGTTAAATATGGTCTGACGCCTTACGGTACAGAAACCATGCACATCCTGCGTGCCGAGAAGGGCTTTATCATTGCCGGTCAGGATACCGATGGTTCGGTTCATCCTTATGATCTGGGTATGGGTTGGTGCGTCTCTAACCAGAAACCGTTCAGCTATATTGGTAAGCGGGGCATGAATCGTTCGGATTGCACCCGTGCTAATCGGAAACAGTTAGTAGGTCTGAAAACCAAAGATCCTAAGCAGGTGATTCCGGAAGGCTCCGCCGCGGTATTGGATCCTAAAGGTCCTAAGCCGCTGGAAATCCAAGGGCATATTAGTTCCAGTTATTGGAGTGAAACATTGGGTCATTCGATCGCCATGGGTTTTATCAAAGGCGGTCTCGATAAAATGGGTGAAACGGTCTATTACCCACTGGCCGATGGCAGTGTGATTGAAGCTGAAATTTGCAGCCCGATCTTCTTTGATCCGAAAGGGGAGCGTCAAAATGTCTGATCTAAATAACATGACGGCTGCAGAGAGTGCAGCTACCAAAGCCGCGGTGATGAATCAGGTACCGGGTCCTGAAATTGAAGGGCAGTCGCCATTGCATCATGCGGATTTTGCTAGCCTTGCGAAGCAGGGGCCTAAAACTGGCGGTGTCCATCTGCGTGAACTTAAGCTGTTGGGTCACTTGACGCTGCGTTGCAATCCCGCTAATGCTGATCAGTTAGCCGCGGTGGAGCGTGTATTGGGGGTAGCGTTACCGCTACAACCATTGACCTCTACCGAAAACGGTAATTACTCGATTCGTTGGATGTCACCGGATGAGTGGTTGATTCTGGTGCCGGGGTTAGAAACCTTCGACATTGAAACAAAGTTCCGTGATGAGATGCCTGGTCACTATTCGCTGGTTAACAGCAGCGGTGGTTCAACGGTATTAGAGCTGTCCGGTGAGAATGCGGTGGAGTTGTTGAAAAAAGCCACATCGGTTGATCTGCATGCTAAATCGTTTCCGGTGGGTAAGGTGGTGTCTACGCTGTTTGCTAAAAGCACCGCGACCATTCGCCGTACCGGTGAACAACGCTTTGAGCTGGTGATTCGTCGCTCGTTTTCAGACTATATCTGGCTCTGGATTCAAGACGCTAGCCTTGAGTTTGGTCTAGTCGTTGAAGCCTAACACTCGACTGGTTTAACTGAGTAAAAGCCAGTCCTGAAAGGGGCTGGCTTTGTTTGTTTACTCGGGTGTTTACTTGATAAACACATGAAAATGTTTCTTTCGCGTTATACAACAGATCAGGAGTCTTTTATGACAACGATAACAAAATCAAAACCCTGGATCTTTACTGCAAGCTGTCCAAGTATGTTGGGCACCGTGGACGTAGTCACCCGCTTTATGGCGGAGTCGGGCTACTATGTTGATGAGATTCATTCATTTGATGACCGCGTGTCTAAGCAATTTTTTATCCGTATTGAGTTTCAGCCCATTAGTGATGACTTTAGTGAGGCAAAATTCGATGCTGAGTTCGCCCCGCGAGCCACTGAGTTTGGCATGGAGTGGACGCTAACTCGACCTGACCACCGCCCTCGGGTGGCGATTATGGTATCCAAATATGATCACTGTCTTAACGATCTACTGTACCGTTATCGTACCGGCCAGTTGAATATCGAAGTGCCAGTGATTATCTCTAACCACCCGGATCTTGAGTCGCTGGCACAGTGGCATGATATTCCGTATTACCACCTGCCGATTACGCCGGAGACCAAGCCGGAACAGGAAGCTGAGATTGTTAAGCTGCTGGAAGAGTATGATATTGAACTGACCGTATTAGCCCGTTATATGCAGGTGCTCTCGCCTTGGATGTGCGACAAGCTAAACGGTAAAGCGATCAATATCCACCACTCACTGCTGCCGGGCTTTAAAGGCGCTAGACCCTACCATCAAGCTTGGGAAAAAGGCGTGAAGATGGTTGGGGCAACCGCGCACTATGTCAACAATGATCTCGATGAAGGGCCTATCATTACCCAAGGTATTCAGACCGTTGATCATGCACTCTATGCGGAAGATCTGATCTCTAAAGGGCAGGATGTTGAGCGGGTGACACTGTTTAACGCTATCCGTTATCACATTGAAAAACGCGTGTTTCTTAATGGTGGCCGTACGGTGGTGTTTTCTAGCTAGAGGTTAACGTTTATCGCGTTACTCAGCATTTCCCCTGTTGAGTAATGTATCCTTTTCGAGGTTCGTCGGGATTACTTCTTCCAGAGAGGTATGAGTGTGTGGCTCATCCTGGCCAACCTCTTTTTCTTTGCTGTTGTTACTGACATAAACTGATATAAAACGCTGTTGGAAAATATCAGGTCGTAAACTGACATACAGCTACACTGATATCAGCCCATAATGGTTTCTTTTAAGTATAAATACAGCGCACAGAATGCGCGGTGGAGCCTCTATGTCTATCTCTGTTTTTGATCTTTTTAAAATAGGCGTTGGTCCGTCCAGTTCCCATACCGTTGGCCCGATGGTCGCCGCGGCTAACTTTGCGGAGCATTTAGCACAGCAGGGCTTGGCATCTGCTGTAGTCCATATTCAGGTTGATCTGTATGGCTCACTAAGTGCTACCGGTATTGGGCATGGCACGGATAACTCTGTGATTGTCGGTTTGATGGGGGAGCGTCCTGCGACCATTAATCCGGAGATGATTCTACCCGCTATCGTTGCGTTGAAAGAGAGCAATACACTTCAACTGCTGGGACAATACCCCATCGAGTTTATCTGGCAGCGAGATATGAATCTGCTAGAAGAAAACCTACCCTATCATCCGAATGCCATGCGTCTAAGTGCCTTTGGTGTCGATGAAGCGCTGCTGTATGACAATGTTTATTACTCTGTTGGCGGTGGGTTTGTGATTGACGAAAGCGAGGCAACGGCCGATGCGCATCTGGTGCCGCAAGTCGATCTACCCTATGAGTTTAATAATGCCGTAGAGCTGCTAAAGCTTTGTGAAGAGAATCATTTCTCGGTCAGTCAGTTGATGATGGAGAACGAAAAGGTTTGGCGTACAGAGCGGGAGATCCGTGATGGCCTGATGGATATCTGGGCGGCGATGAAAGACTGTATCGCCAATGGTCTGCATAGCGAGGGCATTCTACCGGGTGGTTTAAACGTTAAGCGTCGGGCAATGAGTTTGCATAAATCACTGATCCGCTCGACTAAACCCAATATTATCTCGTCTACATTGGGGGCGATGGATTGGATTAATCTGTATGCGTTAGCGGTGAATGAAGAGAATGCCGCCGGTGGTCGTATGGTGACTGCACCCACCAATGGCGCAGCGGGCATTCTACCGGCTGTGTTGATGTACTACACCGAGTTTACCCCGCACTCCACCGAAGAAAATGTCGTTGATTTTATGCTAGCCGCCGCTGCGATTGGGGCGTTGTGCAAAAAAAATGCCTCGATCTCGGGTGCCGAGGTGGGTTGTCAGGGCGAGGTGGGTTCTGCCTGTGCCATGGCTGCTGCGGGCTTATGTGAAGTACTTGGCGGTACCCCAGAGCAGGTTGAAAATGCCGCTGAGATTGGTCTTGAGCATAACCTAGGGCTGACCTGTGATCCCGTGGGCGGTTTAGTGCAAGTGCCTTGCATTGAACGTAACGCGATTGGTGCGATGAAGTCGATCAATGCCGCTCAGATGGCTTTGCGTGGGGATGGTAAACACTTTATCTCTCTGGATAAGGTGATTAGAACCATGCGGGATACCGGCATGGATATGCAGGACAAATATAAAGAAACCTCGCGGGGAGGACTGGCGGTTAACGCGATTGAGTGTTGATTGGTAGTGAGTGTTGTTTAATACCACCAATTAAAACGCCCCTAAGGCATTGAAGTTTTAGGGGCGTTTTAGTTGATACGCTGCTAATCGATGTCAATCACCTAGGTTAACGGCTGCCTTTGGCATCATGGTTGTTACGCCATGACTGCGTTTGGCTTGTTCCCGTGCATGACTCGGGGAGGCACCGAAATAGTCTTTGTAACAATTACTGAAATGGCTGGTGCTGACAAAACCACTGGCTAGCGCAATATTGGTGATTGATTCATTGCTCTGTAAGAGTAAACGACGAGCATGGGTAATGCGCAGCTCTAAATAGTAACGTCCCGGCGATGTCTCTAGGTGATTCTGGAATAAACGCTCGATTTGTCGACGTGAGATGCCGGTACAAGCGGCTAACTCTTCAACGCTCATCGGCTCTTCAATATTAGCCGCCATTAACGCCATAATATCGCGTAAGTTTTGCGGCAAACAGGGGTTGTCCCCTGGCTGATTAATTCGCACATGGCTACTTTCTGAGAGCTGATCACAACTGATAATCTCGCGAATAGCGCGGGTGATATCCTTGCCCCGCAGTTGGCTGATCAACTGTAACATCATCCCCATTGCACTCATCGGTCCAGCACTGCTAAGGCGTTTTCCTTCGATGATGCTCACCTGTTCACTGACCTTCACCTTTGGAAACTGTTCGCGCATATAGGCATGATTATCTGGGTGTAAAGCACAGCTTAACTGATCTAATAATCCGGCATGAGCCAACGCAATCGCGCCATTCCAAAGGCCGCCAATCAATCGGTCTTGGCTATCGGCTAACTTAAGTAGGCGGGTGAGGGTAGCATCCGGTTGGGTTGAACAACGGTAACCACCGCAGATAATCAACAGGTCGGGTAGTGGCTGGTTAATCAGGGTGCTGAGCGACCCCTGAGAGGTTATCTCGATGCCAAGGTCACTCAACACCGGAGAGGTTTCAGCAGCATAGGTTTGATAGTGAAATAACGGTGTCGTACAGACGAGGTTAGCGGTGACCAGTGTATCGACCGCGGCGGTAAAGCTGGCGAGAGAGAAGTGCTGTTGAAGAATAAAACCAACTTCTACGGTGGCTTCATCCTGTCTGTCTGGTGGCAGAAAAGCACTGTTCGTATCACGCATCAGTGCACTAAAATGTCGTTTGTCTTTTATGATGGTCATGGCTTAACTCTTTTATTATGTCTGTGTTATATCAGCTTTATCCTCGTGGTGATAATTAGATGATGTGTGTTTTTTCTAATAGTGTAAAAGATTGTAAATAGATGTTAATAGCTATTTATTTGATAGATTTATACTGTGAATCTCATTGTTATTTGTAATATTTATATAACTGTTGTTGGGTTGATTTAGCCGTTTAGGTCGTCTAGGAATAGTTTTGTTTTTTTTGGTTTACATTTGTTTTTATGAATAAATTTCATGCATTTTTTTGTGGTTTTTTAGGGGCTTTTTAACTGAGTTTTAACCCTGTATAAAATAGATGTTCGTTTTTTAAAAGACTGATTAAGGCCGACGATAAATTGATGGCTTTTTTGATGTCTATGTTAATTAATACATAAAAATAACCTGCTTATAAAAACGCGGAGACCACAATGAAAAAAATCAATAGTCGCTATAGCTTAAAATCAGTTATCGCCTCCAGCCTAGTATTAGGCGCTGTATTGGCGACACCTGTTGCCTCTGCTACCACCCTGCGTATTGCTAGTCAGCACGCGCCCGATCAATATGCATCGCAAGTATTACGTCAGATTAAAGCCGACTTAGAAGGTGCCGGCGTTGATTTGAAAATCAAACTCTATCCGGCAGGTCAGCTTGGCTCTGGTGAGCAACTGATCGGTGAAGCAGTACGTGGCAGTATCGATATTGTTCACTCATTTGTTTATAGCCATAAAGACCCCGTGTTGGAGATTAACTCGCTGCCATATCTGGTATCTAACTACGATGAAATGGAGAAGGTATTTAGCCCCGGTTCTAATTTCTACGGTATATTCGATCAGCGTATGGATAAGATGGGCTTGAAATTGCTGGGCGTGACGGCCGAAGGCTTTATCGGTGTGATGTCCTCTTCTATGCCGGAGAACTATACAACCATCGGCCCTAAAGGCCAGAATATCCGTGTGTGGAGTGCTCAGTCTGCTAAGTTAGCCACTAAAGATATGGGTTATAACACCACTACCATCGATTGGGGTGATGCGTTTCCTGCGATTCAACAGGGCGTGGTTGACGGCATGATTGGTGCAACACCTGAAGCCGCTTACACAACCTTTAAAGAAGCGATAGAAAACTATATTCCTTACAACGCCTTTGTTGAAAACTACGCTTATTATGCCAGTAAGAAAACTTGGGAGAAAAAGCTAAACGAAGAGCAGCGTAGAGTGATTACCGAAGTGTTTGCCAAAGCAGCAGCAGGCTTTGTTGACTGGAGCCGTGAAAACGATGCCGCTAACCTGAAAAAGCTTGAAGAGTTTGGCGTTAAGATCTTACCGCTGACCGATGCTGAACGAAGTGCGATTGCCACTGAAATTCGTGCTAAAACTTGGCCTAAACTGGAAGATCGATTAGGTAAAGATATCTTAGAAAAAGTAAAAGCCGACCTGTAAGTTTTACTCTTGACTCTCCGCCTTACAGTGGGGAGTGTTACGTCGATACTATTTAATATTCTTATTAATGCATATGAGAAAATGTTTTTAAAATAATTTTACCTGTCGTCGATATATTCAAAAATAAGAGTGTAACTTTATGCATCTAAATATACCTCGCCCATTGGGCTCGTTGGTCAATGTGATGATCCGTTGCCAAGGATATATATTAGCAGCGGCCAGTTTGATCATGGCTTTTGTCTTTTTCTTTGTCGTTATCCTTCGTTATTGGTTTCAGGCTGATCTGTTTGCCTACGAAGAATGGGTGTTAATGATCGCCTTCTGGGTTTATTTCCTAGGGGGAGCAATGGGTAGTTATGAAAACACCCATGTAAAAGCCGATTTTTTGCTATCGGTGATCGACAATGTGCGTACTAAATGGATTGTTGTGAACTGTACGCTGCTCTTGGAAATCATGATTGGTATCGTCCTCTGTTACTGGGGCTGGCTGATGTTGTGGGAAGAGATTAGTGCTTACCCAGATTGGCAACGTACCACCGGACTGGAACTGCCTTTTTTTATTCCTAAGCTAGGCATCTTTCTGGGTTTTGTCCTGATGTCATTCTACAGCGCGTTGCATCTTTGGAGCGGTTTACGGGATGGACCAACCGAAGAATGGGCTTCGGACGAAGCGCCACCCCATATCTAATTTAGGTATTCCTTATGTTGATTTTACTGACACTTTTAGTGATCTGTGTTGCTTTGGCGGTGGGTATTCCCGTCCCTTTCGCCTTTGGCTTGGCATTGATCTACATGTCTATGACCGGTGATCATGATCCGGCTGGTTTTCTGACGTCCGGTCACTGGCGTATGAATGTTCTAGTGCTACTGGCTATTCCGCTGTTTATTATGGCGGGTACTATTATGGAACGGGGTAAGATTGCTGAGCCCCTTGTTGAGTTGGCTGAGTTGTTTGTCGGTCGTTTCAAAGGCGGTATTGCTTATACTGCGGTGGGTGCGAGTGCCATTTTCGGCTCGATTGCTGGTAGTGCGACGGCTACGCTCACCTGTATCGGCAGCATTATGATGCCGCAACTACGTAAAGCCAACTATCCGGAAGGGCTATCAGCGGCGTTGATCACCAATGCTGCACCATTGGGTTTGTTAATTCCTCCCAGTGCTATTCAGATTATCTATGCGTGGGTCACTCGGCAATCGGTACTCAAGTGCTTTTTAGCGACGATTATTCCGGGTCTGATTTTGGTGTTCCTGCTCTGCGTTGTTAACTACGTGCTGTTACGTAAACACAAAGATATTAAAGTGCTGCCAAAATCCGATAACTTCACTAAAGAGGTGGCCAAGAAAACCCGTTTTGCCTTTCCTGCTCTGTTGATGCCGTTTATGATTTTGGGCGGTATTTACGGTGGTATCATGACGCCGACTGAAGCGGCAGGTATCGCAGTCGTATATGCTATCCCAGTAGGTTTCTTTATCTACCGTGGTTTGAATATAGCTAACTTTAAAGAAGCATTAGTACAGTCAGCGACCACCACCGGTGTGGTGATGGTGATGTTCTTTATGGTGATGATTGTCAGCCGTCTGCTGATTTTTGAAGATATCCCTGATCTAGCTAAAGAGCTGATCTTCTCCGTATCGGATAATCCTATAATTGTGCTGATTATGATCAACGTGGTGATGATTCTGATTGGTATGTTGATGGATGATGTCAGCGGTGTACTGCTCGCATCGCCGTTGCTATTCCCGATCGTAGTTGAGTTGGGTATTGATCCGATTCAGTTTGCGGCGATTGTTGGGGTGAATCTAGGTATGGGTAATATCACACCGCCGACTGCGCCACTTCTTTATCTCGGCTCTCGGGTTACAGGTGTTAGCGTCAGTGCGATGCTCAAACCGACACTGATTATGATTCTGTTTGCCTGGATTCCAACACTGATTATCACTACGTATATTCCACAGGTATCACTCTTTCTACCGGAGATGCTCTTTGGTTAATCGTTCCCGTTAGGCCATGGGCCATGAGAGCAAAACAAAAGCCCCTAAGTGTTTAACTTAGGGGCTTTTTTGTAGGTTTTTAAGACTGATGGGGTTTAGGCATCAATAGACTAGCGGGATACAGGAGGAGTAAGTGCTTAGTTAAGCTTTCCACTGTTGCGCTAGTTTGAGGGTATCCGCCATCACCTGCTGGAGTGTTTCGAGGAATGAAGGGAGTGCTATGTCACCGTTTTCAGCCAGTTCCTCAAGCTGTCGGAGTAGATGACTAGCATGGGTAAAACCGATGGTGTCGCAAGCCCCTGCGAGCTTATGTGCCTGCTGCGAAATTTCATAGTCGTCCTCGGCTTGCAGGCTTTGTTGCAGTGTCGGCCAGAGATCACAGTGGACTTTGCAATAGCCCTGCATCAGAGTGGCGAGTTTTTCCGGTCCGAGCATCTGTTGGTGAACCTGAATAACAGCCTGATCGAGTAACGGTTGTGTCTCTGTTGGTGTTGGCGCGACGGTAATCTGTTGCCCGCCTGAAATCGCGTCGAGTAGTTGTTTTTTGCGTACAGGTTTAGCGATGACACTACTAATACCTGCTTCAAGATAACGATGGATATCTTCCGGCCTGACGCTGGCGGTTAAGGCGATGATGCGGGTATGGTAATTAATACAGTCGGGGTCGTTATTGAGTCGGCCGCTGACTTCCAGACCGCTGAGTCCCGGTAGGTGCATGTCCATGAGAATAAGGTCAAAATGTTGACTCCGGCCAAGCTCGAGGGCTTTGATACCATCGCTGACGATCGTTACCTGATGGGGAGTGTCAGCCAATAATCCCAGTACGACCTGTTGATTGATATCGACATCTTCAACCATTAGGATATGTAACCCTGTATTGTCTTGCCATACAGGTTCGGTTGTCGCGACTGAAGTTCTCTGCGTTGCGATCGGCAGATCTAATTCAAACCAAAAGGTACTGCCCGTGCCCACGTTACTGGAGACTCCAATCTCTCCTCCGAGATGCTCTGCCAACTCCTTACAGATGGCCAAGCCTAAGCCGGTTCCCCCAAAACGACGGGTAATGGTTTCATCGGCCTGGGTGAAACGATCAAAAATATGTTGTTGTAGTTCGGGTTCAATCCCAATACCTGAATCGCGGATACTGAATTTGATGCGTTGTTGGTTCGCGTCCTGAGAAACTAATTTTGCGCTCAGGATAACATCGCCCTGGTCAGTAAATTTGATAGCATTGCTGAGTAGGTTGGTGATGATCTGTCGTAGGCTGCTCTCTTCAGTATAAAACTGTTCGGCAATGTCATGGCTGTATTTTAACTGCAGGTTGAGTTGTTTACGGTCCGCCTCGGGGGTTAGCAGGGCGGTTAGGTTATGCAGTAAGTGTTTGAGAGAAAAGTGAGACGGACTGATGCTGTAAGCCCCTTCAACTAACCGGCCATATTCGAGGATATTATTAAAGGTTTCCAGCAGTGCATTAGTGGCATCAAAGAGTACCTGTATATGTTGCTGCTGACTCGGATTTAGGGCGGAGCTTTCTAACAGTTGAATCATCCCTAACATGCCGTTCATAGGCGTGCGGATTTCATGGCTCATTGTTGAAAGGAAACGGGATTTCGCATTGCTGGCTTCTTCGGCCGCCTCTTTCGCTTGCAATAGGCTAGCGGTGCGTCGTTCAACCATCGTTTGCAGTTGATCTCGGTTGTAGCGAAGTTCTCGCTGTTCCTGTTCGCGGTGATCAATCTCTTGACGAATAGACTGACGCATCTCATTCAGGGCGGTGACTAGCTGATCTAATTCGTCACTACTGCTGGGCGGTTGTCGGTCGAGGGTAAGGCTGTGCTCTAGTTGTCCGGCACCGATATCTCGGCTGTAGTTGGCCATCGCTTCCAAGTGGCGCGTGATCTGCCGATGAAAGATGATCAATATGACCAGTACAATCAGGATGACCAAGAGGGTCTGGGTAAGCAGAATGCTAAAGCCTCGGCTCCAGATCCCTTGGTAAACGGCTCTTAGGTCGAAGCTAACTTCTAACTGTCCAAGTTTGCGCTGTTGTTCTGGCGTCTGGTGAATGAGATCAAAGCTTTGAGTTTGTAATGGGCTGTCGGACAAGAGCTCAGCGTCCCCTTCGCTGATAGATTCGCCGGTATCGGTATTTTTAAGCACTAAGTAGCTAACATCTGGGAGGTTATGTATTCCTTTGAGTTGCAGTGCGATTTGCGCATGATCCACATCCCAAAGACTTTTCGCCAGACTGGCAAGGTAACTGCTGCGAATCAGCTGTACCTGTTGATCAATGGCGCGAAACTCACGGCGATAATCGAGGGTCAGTTGTAGGGCGGTGGAAAAGAGGATGAATAAAAAGCTGCAGCTACAGACATATAACATAATGCGGTATCCCAGAGGGTGTTGACTGGAATAGCGGGTTATTTTCGGTATCAGCCCTTTAGGCTGGATCATTGATTGGGCTCCGTGGCTATTTGGTCGAGATATTGCAGGCTATATTGATTGGTTAATCGTTTGATTGTGCCATTTTGGTGCAGCTCTTTTAATCGATCGTTGATAAAGGGTAGGTGCTTTTGCAAACCACTATTCTTACCGACTGCCAGAAAGTAGAGCTCGGTGCTAACTTTTTCTTCCAGCGGCATGATCAGCTCATGAAAACCCATTTTTCGACTTTGTAGGCGGCCACTGAGCAAACCGATCGGCATAAAATCGATTCTTTGGTGGACGAGTTTGCCAAAGTTCTGTCTATTACGGGACACATACTCAATACGGGTGTTATTTAATAAGAATTGATCTAGTTCCTCGCCAAAACTATCACCGAGAAGTAAGCCGGTCACCTTCCCCCGTAAGTCATCGAGGCTGGTATACACGATTGGGTTTTGACGGTTAACAAACAGGGTGATGGGGTCGGCAATCACAGGTACACGGCTAAACCAGAGATAGGAGTCTCGGATAGGAATATGATAGGCGGCGACCACGATATCGGCATTACCCTGTTGCACTTCCAGTAGACAGCGTTTCCAGTTATAGCCTGCTCTTAGCTCCACCCGGTAACCCAATTCAGCAAAGAGTTGCTGAGTTACCGTGGGGGCAAGTCCCATTAAACGTTTATCGTTAATCCAAGAGACCGGTGGATAAAAGGGGTGGCCGCAGGCTTTTAGGGTACGACTATGACTGTTGGAGGGTGATAGCACTAGTACCGCGCTTAGTAACACGCTTAGTAATATCGACCCACGATACATCATGACATATCGACAGGCTTGGGCGTGAATAGGTAGCCGGTACCGTGCACCGTTAGTATCGTTCTGGGGTTAGCGGGATCGTCATTGAGTTTGCGTCGCAGCCGACCAATGAGCACATCAACGGTGCGATCACTGGGAATCCATTCGCGATTGCGGATCTGTTCCAATATCTGTACCCGGCTCATCACTTTACCGGCGTTAACCATCAGTGTGTTGAGCAGTTGAAATTCGCCTTCGGTCAGCTGTGTCGTCTGTTGTTGCTCATCAATCAGTTGACGTCGGTCTAGGTTTAATTTCCAGCGATCGAAACTTTTAAAACTATGGGGGAGGGAATCGGTGGGTTTCTGATCAGTGCAGTGGCGCACCCGACGTACGAGGTTTTTCGTGCGGGCAAGGATTTCACGGGGGTTGAAGGGTTTGGTGACATACTCATCGGCGCCGCACTCTAAACCGATTAAACGATCGACCTCATCCTGTCGGCCCGTGACTAGGATAATACCGACTTCGGTACTGACTCTGAGTTCACGGGTGAGGGTGAGGCCATCTTTGCCGGGTAGGCGGATATCTAACAGCAAAACGTCGATCGCTTCGCTGCGAAGAATCGCTTCAGCTTGTTCGGCCGTGTCTGCGGTAAACACATTGTAGCCTTCTTCTTCGAAATAACTTCTCAGGCAGTGCCGGGTTAGCTCTTCATCGTCGACTACAAGAATGCGGGCATCTGTGCTCATAAAAGCTTATTTTCCTCAGCACCGGTATATGGGTAATACCTCTGTGCCTGATTGTTTTTATAATCTCTCGGGTAAAGATGAACTCGTGCCCTGAAAGTAGTGCTTTTTAGGGGGTGTTGGCAAGTCTGTTTACATATTGTTTACAAGGTTTTACATGTTGAGACTTTTAGAACGGTGTAAATGAGTCCAGAGAGGCCGGTTGTGACAGGATCAAGGGGGCAGCATAATGGGTGAATTAGAGTCGTTTGTTAGACTGCCTGATTAGCGCAATCATTAGCGACACCTATTGCAGTGGACTGCAGTGGATAAAGTGTTCTCATTCCCCGTGATTGATGGTAAAAATAAGCTTAGGCCGATATAAGATATCTGATGTCTTTTAGGGCTGTATTTTACGACCGTCTTTTACGACAAGGCATAGCGTCTTTTTGGCTTGACTGTTTCAAATGACTTCATGAATAACCTAGTTAACAATGTCACACAACTGATGTAGGTGCGTGTCTCCTTATGATCGATGAAGTGAACGGTAGCCAGCCCCGTGCTATCGGTTTTCTGCTATTAGATAATTTCACCCTGATCTCGCTAGCCTCGGCGGTTGAAGCGCTGCGGATGGCGAATCAGTTGAGCGGCGAAGCGTTATATTATTGGCATACTCTGACGTTGGATGGTCAGCCGGTGAGCGCCAGTGATGGGATCACCATCACGCCAGATATGAGTGTCTCATCTTGCCCCGTATTTGATACCGTGATCGTTGCCGGTGGTTTGGATGTGACACGGGCTTATGGGCCAGAGCACATCAGTTGGTTACAACTGGTGGCCCGTCAAGGCACTAAACTCGGGGCGATCTGTACCGGTAGCTATCTATTAGGTGATGCCGGTTTATTGGATGGTTATGAATGTAGCGCTCACTGGGAATACCTTGCCGCGTTGCAGGAAGCGTTTCCTCGGGTGAAGTGTTCTAACCGCCTATTCAGTTTTGATCGTGACCGGATGACCTGTACCGGTGGCACAGTGCCGCTGGATATGATGCTGAACATGATCAAGCTAGAGCATGGCTATCAGCTCTCGACCGCGATCTCCGAGATGTTTATTTGTGATCGTATTCGCGACGAGAGTGATCAGCAAAAGGTTCCGTTACAGCATGTGCTCGGGACGACCCAGCCAAAGCTGCTGGAAATTGTGGCATTGATGGAAGCGAATATCGAAGAAGTGATCGAGATGGATGAGCTAGCTGGTTATGTCAATCTGTCTCGCCGGCAGATGGAGCGGTTGTTTCAGAAATACCTCGAATGCTCTCCCTCACGCTACTATCTGCGCCTAAGGTTGCTCCGCGCCAGACAACTGTTGAAACAAAGCACACTGTCGATTATTGATATTGCTGCCGCCTGCGGTTTTGTTTCCAGCCCGCATTTCAGTAAATGCTATCGTGAACAGATGGGGATTCCTCCCCGAGAAGAACGCGCCATGCTGCGCCAGCAGGATGGAAAAATCATCGACGATGCCGGTATAAAGCCGCTTAATGCGCAGAATCCAAGTACTGTTGATGAGCTGCCTGCTCGAGAAACACCACGGGATAACTTGTCTATCGCGCGTACTGAGTCCACCTTTGGCTCGGTTAACCTTGGTGATAAAAAAGAGTCAAAATAGCTTATATCACTTGATCTCCGTGCGTAGTTTAACGGCTAGTGATTCAAGTACACTTGTAGGCACAAGCCAATGGTGTCGTAATGATGTATTGGTATAAAGCCTTGGGTACTTTTTATGACCAAGATCGTTGTTCACTCGGACCGCGGACAACTCATTCGTGCGCTGTTTGATGAGTATATCGAGCTCTACGCTGCTCGCGATGATCGTTTAACTAGCCTTTTTAGCGACGACTTCAGTGGCTATGCGGGGGGCGGTACAACGCTAATCACTGATCGTGATGAGTGGGTCAAAATCACCCGGCAAGACTTTGCTGAGGTCTCTGGGCGAATACATATCGACCTGCTGGATATTGCCATACAGGATTTGAGCGAGACGGTTGTCGCGGTGACCGCTTTTTTCAATATTCAACTGCCGATTCCCGAACATATTTTATCCCATGAAGTGGCACGATTAGTGTTGATCTTTCGCCTTGAAGGTAAGGCGTGGAAAATTGTCCATAGTGGCATCTCCATTCCCTATCATTTAGTGCAGGGTAGCGAAGTTTATCCACTCACTAATCTGTCAAAGCGTAATCGGGCACTGGAAGCCTTGGTTGAACAACGGACTCGAGAGTTAAATGAACGGGAGTCTTTCTATCGACTGCTAACGGAAGATGCGATGGATGTTATCTGGCGTACGGATAGGGAGCTTCGCATCACCTATATCAGCCCCTCCGATCAGTTCCATCGAGGCTTTAAGGCCGAGGAGGTGATTGGGCATCATGTGTTTGAGCTATTCAGTCAAGAGGGCGTGGCCATCGTTACTGAGGTTTTTCGTCAACGACAGCAAGCTGAGCGTGAGGGGCATGTTGAGGGTTTTGCTCAATTTGAGGCACCCCATCGCTGCAAGGATGGCAGCGTTATTTGGGGTGAGGTGTTTTCAAACACCGTATTGGACGAGCAGGGGCATATTATCGGTTTTCATGGCATTACGCGGGAAATTACCCAACGTAAGCAGATGGAGGACCAGATTCGACAGTTGGCATTTTATGACACACTCACCCAACTTCCTAATCGTCGTTTACTGATTGATCGCCTGACTCAAGCGCAACTTGCTAGCCAACGCACGGGTCACTATAGCGCCTTAATGTTTGTCGATCTGGATAACTTTAAACCGCTCAATGATCAACAAGGGCATTTTGTGGGTGATCTGTTGCTTATTGAGGCGGCTAATCGATTAACGGCCAGTGTGCGTGAGATGGATTCGGTGGCTCGCTTTGGCGGTGATGAGTTTATCGTGCTATTGGGTGATCTCGTGGCGGATCGCGAGACCTCTACCGTATATGCTAAGAGGGTTGCTGAAAAAATACGTGTTAGGCTAGCCGAACTGTACCAGTTGCATGTGAGTCGTGAGAATGAAGCTGAGATATGGGTTGAGCATCATTGCTCAGCCAGTATTGGGGTGTTTGTTTTTCTCGGTCACGAGACTGGGGTGGATGACATTCTAAAATGTGCCGATAAAGCGATGTATCAGGCAAAAGAAGCGGGGCGTAATACCTTTCACTGCTATGCCGATGCACTAGGGTAAAAAGTAACCTGGCGGGGCTAGTAGAGCACCTCGTGGCCCATCGGTCGGCAGTGGCGTTTATAATTTGGGTTTCAGTTTGGCGAAGATTCCAATAAGCTTCTCACTACGTTAGGTAACGCACTGTTTAGTCTAAGGCGAGACAATATTTCGATGAAAATGGTTTTAAGCATATTGGTGGCAAGCTTAGTCCAGTTGCCTTGGCAGAGTGCAACGGCTGCAGATGCACTGACGCAGTGTCTGCAAGAGCAGCTAGCGCATGCGGCGGATGATCAGACAGTAGGACAACTCAAAGCCGTATGTCGACGGTCGCTCGATGATCAGGATAATGGCTTGGTGTCTGCTGGTTCAGTATTCGGCGATACTTCGCTTGCCGGGGAAAATCCAGAATCAGCGGTGCAAAATCGGTTAGAGATTGAAGCGCACTATGAAGACTCGATGTTTAGTCTTATTCCCCATAACCCAAACTATATTATCGTCAGTCATAACTTTGCTGAGCCGAATGACGAGCCGTTTAAAAACGCTTTCCCTAATCGCGATATCAACCTTGAACCCTTGGAAACTAAGTTTCAGATCAGTGTGAAAGTCCCTTTGGCTAAAGGGCTATGGGATGGAAATGGGGATCTGTATGCAGCTTATACAGGGCGGTTTTTCTGGCAGCAGTTTAATAAAAGTAGCTCGTCACCGTTTCGTGAAACTGATCATGAACCGGAGCTGTGGATCGCCTTTAATAATGATGCTGAGTTATGGGGCTTTCGTAATTCACTCATCATGGCGGGTTTAGTCCACCAGTCTAACGGTCAGGCGGGGTCGCTATCTCGCAGCTGGAACCGAGTCTATGCTAATTTTATTATTGAAAAAGGGAATGCCTATTTTTCGTTTAAACCTTGGATCCGTTTATCTGAAGACTTCGACGATGATGATAATCCTGATATCGAAGATTATATGGGCAACTTTGAACTGACCGGTATTTATAAATGGGGCACACACTCCTTTAGTTTGAAAACCCGTCATAATCTCAATTTTAGCGATAGCCATGGTGCGGCTGAATTGGGCTGGACCTTCCCGTTAACGGATAACCTGAGTGGCTATGTACAGTGGTTCAATGGTTATGGTGAAAGCTTGATAGACTATAACGCTTACTCGAATAGCCTAGGTGTCGGGGTTAAACTAAGCGATTGGTTGTGATCATTCTGGACGAGCTTTGTTGAAGGTTCGCCGCTGTAACTATTAGCAAGGCTTTTGTATCCCTATACGCTCCTAAACCGTTTATCAGTGTTACTGTTATGAAGGTTATTACGAGCTGGTTATTAGTGTTGGAGGTACAAAATATTGTATCAGGAAGAAAAGTCACTAATAACAATGGAGAGCGTGTTGCAACGCTTGATCTAATTATTTCAGATATGCTTTAATCATTCCCATAAATAATGACTTTTCAGCATGTTTTTTGCTCACTATTGTGAAAAGTTTTTGTTTGGTATTTACTTGGTGAGAAAATGGACATACTAAAGCGAAACCTGTCTTTTCAAAAGTTTGTTATCATCTGCAAAGGACGAACGGGTTCTTCTATGTTGACGAGAATGCTCGATTCACATTCTCAGATAAAATGCAAAGGCGAGATTTTAAAAGATCCGGATAGTGAGCCTAGAGATGAAATAAATAATATCTATTCACCTCAGTATCGGCATGTTAAAGCTGTTGGTTTTAAGTTGCACTACAATCACCCTGGTGGTGCGAATCACGATATCACTTGGGACCTTATTAAAGCTGACTCTGATATTAAAATAATACACTTGCATCGCCGCAATGTTTTGAGGTCGCATGTTTCCGAAATTATATCCCAAAAAACAAGGGTTTTTCAGCTAAAGAGTGAGGTAAAAAGGCCTGATATTTCTACTAGGAAGATAGGTTTAAGTATCGATGAGGTGGTAAATCTATCAAATTTATACGAGCACCGAAGGTCGCGCTACAATGAGTTGTTTTCAGATCATGAGGTGCTAGAAATCTTCTACGAAGATCTTGTTGATCCCTTATCATCAGTACAACGAAAAATAACCGATTTTCTTTCGGTTGATACAAAAAAAATGAGAGCCAATACATCGATTATGAATCCCGAAAGCTTGGGTGATCTAATTACAAACTTTACTGAAGTTGAAGAGGCGCTTAAGTCCACTGAGATGGAATGGATGCTGTATTCATAAAAATAGTTGGCCTGAAGTTTAATTGATTGATAGCGCCTTTGAAATTCTACAGTTCTTAAAAAAGGAATAGTTAAATAAAAATCTTAGATGCTCATGTGTAAAATGTCCTTTCTTGCTTCTGGTCGCAAAATACATGCCCACTGTATAGTTTAGCGGGCGTTACGTTGATCTGGCATCGAAGACTTGTTCAGCAAAGCCTGAAATGTCGATACCGTTTAGTGTAAGTAGTGCAAGCGATCGTCGGCTTTTAGATTAAGTGAGCTTAACTTTTTAGTTTACCTTTGGGCTTCTGCGGACAATCTTACCCTTCCCCGTCGCTTTTAGTAGCGTGTAAGTCGTTTCCAGCCCCTTTTGATTCTTCATGAAAAACTACACTGATCCTAATGATGAAAGGCCACCAAAGGCCTTTTTACCTGAGGGCCTGAGCTTGATTTGCCGGGGCCTTAACTCTGATTCATAAGGATATCGACAATGAATGCAGCTGATCTACACAAAGACGCCATTGTTATCGACGGTTTGATCTGCGCCAAATGGGAACGCGCGCTGTTTGAAGATATGGCCAAAGGCGGCCTGACGGCGGCGAATTGTACCGTAGCCTTCTGGGAAAATTTTGAAGGCACGGTGCGCAATATCGTTGAGATGAATAACCTGATCGAAGAGAGCAGTGATCTGCTGATCAAGGTGCGCACCACCGAAGATATCAAACGCGCCAAGCGGGAAGGTAAAACCGGTGTGATGATGGGCTTTCAAAATGCCAATCCGTTCCAAGATCAGATCGGCTACGTTAAGGCGTTTAAAGATCTAGGCGTGGGCATTGTACAGATGTGCTACAACACTCAAAACCTCGTCGGCACCGGCTGCTATGAGCGCGATGGTGGTTTGTCCGGTTTCGGTCGAGAGATCGTCGCTGAGATGAATAAGCATGGTTTACTGTGTGATCTATCCCACGTTGGCCCGAATACCGCAAAAGAGGTGATCGACGAATCCAAGCAACGTGTTTGTTACTCCCACTGCCTACCATCGGGTTTGAAAGAACACCCGCGCAACCGTAGCGATGAAGAGCTGAAGTATATTGCGGATAAAGGCGGTTTTGTCGGCGTCACCATGTTTACCCCCTTCCTGAAGGCGGGTGTTAACGCCACTATCGATGATTACGTCGAAGCGATTCAATATGTGTACAACATCGTTGGTGAAGATGCGATCGGTATCGGCACTGACTTCACCCAAGGCCACGGCCACGATTTCTTTGAATACCTAACCCACGATAAAGGTTATGCCCGTCGTTTGACTCGCTTTGGCGAAATCGTCAACCCGAAGGGTATTCGTACGGTCGGAGAGTTTCCTAATCTGACTGAAGCGCTGTTACGCCACGATTTCTCTGAAACCCAAGTACGCAAGATTATGGGTGAGAACTGGGTAACCCTGCTGAAAGATGTTTGGGGCGAGTAATTGTAGCCAAGATTAGTTACCGGCTGACCTTACCCAATCGACACCATTATTAGACTTTTCAGCCGATTTGATCGGCTGAGATAAACAGAATTGATAGAGAGTTTTGAGGTAGAGAATCATGAGTGGACACGCACCCGAAATGCCAATTGTTGTTGATGATGAAACCGGCGTATGGACCACCGACGCACTGCCGATGCTGTATGTGCCACGCCACTTTTTTGTTAACAACCATATGGGTATAGAAGAGGAGATCGGCGCCGAACGTTATGCCGATATTCTTTATAAAGCCGGCTACAAATCAGCTTATTACTGGTGTGAAAAGGAGGCCGAAGAGCATGGTCTCGAAGGTGCGGATATTTGGCATCACTATCTGAAGCGTTTGTCTCAGCGGGGGTGGGGATTCTTTATCACTGAAGCGCTGGATGTTGAAGCGGGCACGGCCACCGTTCGGTTGGAAAACTCTTGCTTCGTTTATCAGTACGGTCAGGTGAATCGTAAGGTGGACTATATGTTTACCGGTTGGTTTGCCGGTGCGCTGGACCAGGTTGCCGAGAGTTTAGGCTATCCGGTTCGCACGCAATCTGAACAAACACAGTGCGCTGCCGAAGAGGGTTGCGAGGTGGGTTATTTTGAGGTCAAACCGCTGTAGCTAACGGTTAATAACAAGATCGGCTCGGTGCAACAGATCTCACCGAGTTGAGCGGCCTTTGCACTGCTTTTTATAACAATGATTATGCCTAGCATAAGGGATCGATTAGTCCGCCAATGGGCTAGTTGAGCCTTCCTAATTAATGGTAATCGGGGTGAGATATCATGTCCCAGTTTGATGTTCTGTTTGAGCCTTTAAAGATTAATAATCTGACTATTCGTAACCGTATTGTCAGTACGGCTCACGCCGAGGTGTATGCGACCGACGGCGGTATGACCACGGATCGCTACGTTAAATACTATGAGGAAAAAGCCCAGGGTGGCTGTGGCCTCTGTATCTGCGGTGGTTCCAGTGTGGTGTCCATCGACAGTCCACAAAGCTGGTGGAGTTCGGTTAACCTATCGACAGATCGGATTATCCCACATTTCCAGAATCTAGCTGACGCGGTGCATAAGCACGGCGGTAAGATCATGATTCAGATTAGCCATATGGGCCGCCGTTCCCGTTGGGATGGTGAAAACTGGCCCAACCTGATGTCGCCTTCTGGTATTCGTGAGCCGGTTCACCGTGCCACCTGCAAAGTGATTGAAGAAGAAGAGATTTGGCGGGTGGTGGGTGATTTCGCTCAGGCAGCACGTCGCGCTAAAGAGGGTGGCCTAGACGGTGTTGAACTGTCTGCCGTACACCAACACCTCATCGATCAATTCTGGTCACCACGGGTTAACAAACGTACCGACCGATGGGGCGGCAGCTTTGAAAACCGTATGCGTTTCGGTATGGAAGTGCTCAAAGCGGTGCGGGCCGAAGTAGGGCGTGATTTTGTCGTGGGCATGCGTATCACCGGTGATGAATTCCATCCCGACGGCTTGAACCATGAGGATATGAAAGAGATAGCCGCCTATTACAATGCGACTGGCGAGCTGGATTTCTTCGGCGTGGTCGGCTCCGGTTGTGATACGCACAATACCTTGGCCAATGTTATCCCAAATATGAGTTATCCACCGGAGCCGTTTTTGCATCTAGCGGCCGGTATTAAAGAAGTCGTTGATGTGCCGGTGATCCATGCCCAGAACATTAAAGACCCAAATCAGGCGAAACGTATTATTGAAGCCGGTTATGTCGATTTTGTCGGTATGACCCGGGCGCATATTGCCGATCCGCATATTATCGCCAAAATCAAAAACGATCAGGTGGATCAGATCCGTCAGTGTGTCGGTGCCAACTACTGTATCGACCGTCAATATCAGGGCCTCGATGTGCTCTGTATCCAGAATGCGGCGACGTCCCGTGAATATATGGGCTTACCACATATTATCGAGAAAACCACTGGGCCGATTCGTAAGGTCGTCGTGGTCGGTGGTGGGCCAGGTGGATTGGAGTCTGCTCGGGTTGCGGCGGAACGGGGCCATGAGGTTATTCTGCTGGAAAAAGCTGACGAACTCGGCGGACAAATTACCCTAGCGGCTAAAGCACCGCAGCGGGATCAAATTGCCGGTATTACCCGTTGGTTAGGAATGGAGCTTGAGCGTCTCGGTGTGGATGTCCGTTTAGGCACGGCCGCCAATGAAGCGCTGATTAATGAGCTAAAGCCGGATGTTTGCGTTCTCGCGACAGGCGGTCGGCCATTTATCGATCAGAACCCTGAATGGGGTGCTGCAGAGGGCTTGGTTGTGTCTAGCTGGGATATTCTCAGTGGCAAGGTTGAATCGGGTAAGAACGTGTTGATCTACGATACTATCTGCGAATTTTCGGGTCTGTCGGCGGCGGATTACCTGTCGGCTAAAGGCTCGTTAGTAGAGATTGTCACCGATGATATTAAGCCCGGTGTCGGTATTGGCGGTACCACCTTCCCCACGTACTACCGTTCTTTGTATGAGAAAGAGGTGATTATGACCTCAGATTTCTTGCTGGAAAAAGTCTATCGCGAAGGGGATAGCTTAGTCGCCGTGTTGGAAAACGAATACACGGGTCAGCGTGAAGAGCGTGTGATCGATCAGGTAGTGGTTGAAAACGGTACTCGCCCGAACGAAGAGCTGTATTACGGTCTGAAAGATGCATCGCGTAACAAAGGTCAGATCAATAATGAGGCGCTGTTTGATATCAAACCGCAGCCTGTGTTGAGTGAGTCTGGCGACGGTATGATTCTGTGGCGCTTGGGAGACTGTGTGTCGCAGCGCAACGTGCATGCGGCGATGTATGATGCCTTGAGATTGTGCAAGGATTTGTAATTCGTCTGAGCGATTGCGCTTGTAATCACTAGGTTAAAAGTCGGCTGCTGCTCATATAGCACTGCTATGCTCATCCGCCGATTTTACCTTGCGCTTACTGCGCGCATCAGGCTCATCAACGTTGCTGTTTCAGTTTGAAAAACGGGTATGTCAGATTATGAGAGTCGTCACTGCTCTCCACCTGAGTTACGAGGGTGAAGTATGAATGTCGAATGGTTAAATCCTTTATTGATTGCAACGGTGCTGCTGCTGGCAGTGATCGGTGCTGTACGTCGGGTTAACTTATGGCGTGCGGGTCAGCCGGATCAGATTGATCTGATGGCGGGCTTGATGGCGATGCCTGGACGTTACCTGCATGATCTGCATGATATTGTCGAACGTGACAAATACATGTCTAAAACCCATGCGGCCACGGGCGGCGGTTTTGTCTTGTCGGCATTGTTGATCATGTTGGTACATCTGCTAGGTATCGATAGTCAGATCTTGGCATGGGCACTGTTAGCATCGCTGGCGTTAATGTTTGTCGGCGCGCTGTTTGTCTTTAAGCGCCGCTTGAATCCGCCTAGTCGGATCTCCAAAGGTCCGTGGATGCGTCTACCAAAAAGCTTACTGGCCTTTGCCGGTGGGTTCTTTGTGTTGACACTACCGGCGGCCGGTGTGCTGTCTGATGGTTTTATGGCACAGAGCAGTGGGATTCTATTAACGCTGGTGCTGACGGCGCTGATTATTTGGGGCATGGGCGAGCTGTTTTTTGGCATGACCTGGGGTGGTCCGATGAAGCACGCCTTTGCTGGGGCGTTACATTTGGCATTCCATCGGCGGCAAGAAAGGTTTGGTGGTGGTCGTTCAACGGGTTTGAAACCGGTAGATCTATCGCTGGCCACTGAGGTTGGTGGTGTGTTGGGTGTCGCTAAACCGACCGATTTTAAATGGAATCAATTGCTCGGCTTTGATGCCTGCGTGCAGTGCGGTAAGTGCGAAGCGGTCTGTCCTGCTTTTGCCGCCGGTCAGCCATTGAATCCGAAGAAACTGATTCAAGATATGGTGGTTGGCCTAGCGGGTGGCAGCGATGCGAAGTATGCCGGTAGTCCCTATCCTGGGAAAGAGGTAGGTCATGCCCAAGGTGGGCCGGATCAGATCATTACGGAAGGCTTATTAGACCCAGAAACACTTTGGTCTTGTACTACCTGTCGTGCCTGTGTGGAAGAGTGTCCGATGATGATCGAGCACGTCGATGCCATTGTTGATATGCGCCGCTTCCTAACGATGGAAAAGGGCAGCACTCCCAACAAGGGCGCTGAAGTGCTGGATAACATTATTGCCACGGATAACCCGAACGGTTATGCACCCGCGAGTCGGACACACTGGGCGGCGGATCAAAACTTGCCATTGATGAAAGAGGTACGTGAAGCTGAGGTGTTGTTTTGGGTGTCCGATGGTGCTTTCGATATGCGCAGCCAGCGTATTCTGCGGGCCTTCGTGAAATTGCTGAAAGCAGCGAAGGTTGATTTTGCGGTACTCGGAGATGAAGAACTCGATAGCGGCGATGTTGCTCGTCGCTTGGGTGATGATGCGACTTTCCAAAATCTGGCGAAGCGTAACCTAGCGGTACTCTCTCAATATAAGTTCAGCAAAATTGTTACCACCGATCCGCACGCCTTTCACTGCTTACGCAATGAATATAACGATTTCGGCTCGGATGCATTAGAGGGGGTTGAGGTGTTCCACCATACGACCTTCCTGAATTCATTGGTGCAACAGGGGCGTTTACAGTTAGATCCATTCATCGGTGGCAAAGTGACCTATCACGATCCCTGTTATCTGGGACGCTATAACGGTGAATATGAAGCGCCCCGTGAACTGCTGCGTTCGATGGGTATTGAAATCGCGGAGATGGAGCGTTCCGGTTTCCGTTCCCGCTGTTGTGGCGGCGGCGGTGGCGCACCGGTGACGGATATCCCGGGTGATCGTCGTATTGCCGATATGCGGATGGAAGATGTGAATGAGACAGGTGCCGAGCTTGTCGCGGTAGGCTGTCAACAGTGCACAGCGATGCTCGAAGGGGTGGTTGAACCGCGTCCGCAGGTGAAAGATATTGCTGAGATCCTAGTGGATCAGTTGGTTGATCCTGCTGCCAACGGCTTAGCTAAGGAGGTGCACTGATGTCCAATCATAATTTGTTAGATATCGTGCGACGTGACCCTCGTGCAGAATGGATTGCCCGTAACCGGTTACATCCGTTACATGGCACGCTGGTGAGTGATGATGCCGCTGAGGTACGTGGACCAAGTGGTTTATTGCGTAAAAACCCTCATCGTGTCGGCTTTATTGGGCCGAACGGTATTAAGCGTATCGATCGCCTGAAAGGTAATGCCGCGGCCTCTGGTAAAGGACGACGCAGTGCTTCCCAAGAGGTTCAGCTGCCGTTACACCGGGTTGAAAACCCTGATTTCTATATCGTTGTTGTGGCGGATATGGTGGGCGGCCGGCTCACGGGCCATGATAAAGATGTGCTTGGCCAAGCACATAAATTGACCGCAGGCATTGAAGGTGCCGGCGCAGTATTAACCGTCGGCTTTGGAAGTGCGAAAGAGGAACATTTCGATACCGCCGGTGTGGATCGACTGTTACTGCTCGATGACGATATTTATGAGGGATATTGCCCAGAGCAGCGTCTTGCGGCACTGCTACAGGTCGAAAACGAGTATCAGCCGCGCCACTGGTTATTTCCCGATAGTGTCAATGGTGGCACTGATCTGGGGTCTCGTTTGGCGGCGCGACTTTATGAACGCCCAGCAGTACAGGCGTGGCAGGTGGATCATCAAACAGCGGTGTGTCGTGGTGCTGGTGGCACGATGGATATTACCCGTGCCACGCCACGGTTACTGATGTTAGCTGAGGAGTGTGCGGATCAGATTGATGAAACTCGACATGAAGCTCTGCCGGTGACATTGACGTCAAGGCCGGTAGTAATGTCGCAGTTGCACGATCAAGGGCCCGTGGCTGTTGATCCTAATGCGGTTGCATTAGCTGAGGCTGAATTTATTCTGTCGGCCGGTAATGGCATCCATGACTGGGATCAGTTTCATGCGGCGGCGGCGGTGTTGGGTGCGACAGAAGGTGCCAGCCGAGTGGCGGTGGATGATGGCTTTATGCCACGTTTCCGCCAAGTCGGCGCGACCGGTACTTGGGTGACCGCGCGGGTTTATCTGGCGGTGGGTATCTCCGGTGCGATTCAACATATGCAGGGTATCGGGCAGTGCGATAAGGTCATTGCGATCAATACCGATGCCGGCTGCGATATGGTTAAACGCGCGTCGCTCAGTGCTATCGGTGATAGTGAAGAGATTCTAGGTGAACTGATAAAGCGGGTGCAGGCGTTTCGTGCACAGCCATCGATAGAGGGAGATCAGGATGCAGCCTAATTCATCACAAAAGCTAAAAATTGTCACCTTAGTGTCGGTGGGAAAACATCCACAGTCGGGTCGGGTGCGGCGTGCTGATCAAGACAGTCGAGCGGTCGAATTAGGCCTGCGACTATCGGCGGATCATGCCGATGGATTGATGGTCCTGCATGCGGGCGATCCTCATGAGCCGGGCTTGCGAAGCTACGCAGGTATGGGTTTGGCAGCGATCAATGTATTGCAACTCGATCCTGCTGCGGATGCGGTCGCGCCTTTAGGGGAACAGCTACAGCAGTCCGATGTGGATATTGTCCTGACCGGCGTGCGTGCCGAAAGCGGTGAAGGCTCGGGTATGCTGCCATATCAATTGGCAGAAAAACTCGGTTGGCCTATTGTCCCTCGCGTCGCGGATATTGTCTCTGTTAAAGAGGGCGTCGCCGAAGTATTACAGGCGTTACCTCGGGGCCAGCGCCGTGCGGTCAAGGTGCGACTCCCCTTTATTGCTAGCATTGATACGGCCGCACCGATGGCACGTCAAAGCGCTTTCGGTCCGGCTCAACGAGCGGCAATGACGGTCACGGTTGTCGATGCTGAAACCGATACGTTACGTCAATCGTGGCATGAAGCGGTGGCCAAAAAACGGCCTAAACGATTGAAGGTGATTAAGGCTAAAACGGCAGCTGAACGATTTAAAGCGGCGACGGCTAAGTCTCAATCTGAAGGGGGCCGGATAATGAAGCAGGAATCCGCCGGTGAACAAGCGCAGGCTATTGTTGATCTGTTAATAGAAGAGGGTGTGTTACGTTAATCCTCGTGATGCTATCAGCAGTCAATAAGCGGTTAAATGTCGTTAATACGTTAAAAAATGCCGCTAAATGAGGAGTGTCTTGAGAACGACTTTTATATGATGAGGATGCTTCATTATTGGTGATTTTTTTACCGCCGCCTGACCCAAAATCGAATCTGTAATTAAATTTGATCATCAGGTTATTGTTCACCACTTCGAGGGTTCACGGCTTCGAAGTGGTTTTTTTTGCTTTTCATCATTATTCACCCCCTTTTTCCGTTAGTATAACGCGCTGTCGAAAACAGGCATTTTGTCGTTTTTTCTGTCGTAACGAGTCAGTTGTCAATCGGCCAATACTCGTAATATCGATGCAACCTGTGATCTCTTTTTCGTTGAAGGTAATAACTGTCTTCTTAATCTGAGATTGATCCAGGCACTGTTGCGTGAGGTTGCTGAGTATGGAACCTGTTGGCTCTGATGGTTTACTGGTAATTCTGCACCCTGTTTGACAGTTCTATAAAAAAGAATCTGGAGTAATTCTATGAACCATAAAGTTCAAAACGGTCCGAAATCAGCGGAATACACCTCTGATTATAAGGCCGGTCAGGATAACGTTCAGGTGTTGGGAATGGATATCCACAACCCCGTGTTTACCACTAGTGCGTTGGCTATTATTGTGTTTATTGTGCTAACCCTGGTTTTCCCTGCTGATGCGAAAGTGATGCTTGAAGGCGCACGTACTTGGTCAACAGAAACCTTCGACTGGTTATTTATGATCGGTGGTAATGTGTTTGTGTTGTTTTGCTTACTGATGATTGTGCTGCCCGTGGGCCGTATTCGTTTGGGTGGCGATGATGCCAAACCCGATTTTAGCCGGATGTCATGGTTCTCTATGCTCTTTGCTGCGGGTATGGGCATTGGTTTGATGTTTTGGAGTGTTGCCGAGCCGGTGGCTTACTATACCGATTGGTGGGGCACACCGTTAAATGCGGTACCGAATACACCTGAAGGTGCTGCGGCTGCGATGGGCGCAACCCTGTTTCATTGGGGTCTACACCCTTGGGCGATCTATGGTGTTGTCGCACTGGCCTTGGCCTTCTTTACCTACAATAAAGGTTTACCACTGACGATCCGCTCTGCTTTCTATCCCATCTTGGGAGAGCGCGTATGGGGACCTATCGGCCATGTTATCGATATAGTGGCGGTGCTGGCAACGATCTTTGGTCTGGCTACTTCACTGGGGTTGGGCGCGTCTCAAGCCTCTGCCGGTCTGCATTTTCTGTTTGGGGTCGATAACGATATCACCACGCAGATTATTATCATTGCCGCGGTTTCAGGGATTGCCATTCTCTCGGTTATTCGTGGTTTGGAAGGCGGCGTAAAAGTATTGAGTAATATCAATATGGGGATCGCCGGCGTGCTGTTGCTGTTTGTGATTCTCGCCGGGTCACTGACCGGGTTCTTTAGCAACTTGGTCATGACGGTCACCAACTATGCTACGGATATTGTACCGTTGAGTAACTGGGTTGGCCGCGAAGATGACAAGTTCTATAACGGTTGGACTGTCTTCTACTGGGCTTGGTGGGTTTCTTGGTCTCCTTTTGTCGGTATGTTTATCGCGCGGGTTTCTAGAGGCCGTACAGTACGTGAGTTTATGATCGCTGTGCTGTTGATTCCAACGATTGTATCCGCTATCTGGATGGCTGCGTTTGGCGCACTGGCGTTGGATCAAGTGCAAAGTGGTACGGGTGCTTTGGCGAACGGCTTGACCGATGTGTCACTGGCGATGTTCCAGATGTTGGAAAACCTGCCGTTTACGGCGATTACTTCAGCCTTGGCAATTATTCTGGTGTTGGTATTCTTTATCACTTCATCGGACTCCGGTTCACTGGTGATCGATTCGATCACCGCCGGTGGTAAAGTGGATGCCCCCGTACCGCAACGGATTTTCTGGGCGGTATTACAGGGTTTGATTGCCGCAGTACTGCTGTATGGCGGTGGTGCTGAAGCGCTCAAAGCGTTGCAAGCCGGTGCTGTGACCACAGGGTTACCGTTTACGGCGATTCTGTTATTGATGTGTTTTAGTATTTACAAAGGTTTAAAAACCGAGCTCTAAGACGGTTTTTGTTAGCCTGTTTTAATGTTTTAAAAAGCTGGCGATGTGCCAGCTTTTTTTGTTTTAATCGCGTGCTATAAACCTTTTTAAATCGAGTTTAACGGGAGATATCCTATGATGATTACCGAATTGATCGACCAAGATGATTATCGTGACTGGTTGATGCAGGTAGGCATTCCCTTACCGGCAGAGGTCGATTCACCGGCCGAATGTAGCGCGGTGGCGTTGCGCTGGCTTGAGGCTCAGAATGATGGGATACGTGCCGAGTTTAGAGCAGCATTTACTGAGTTTAATGCGAAGCGTCCGATTATGTTGCCGGCGGTGCAAGAGGCCTTGTGCTTACTTGAAAGCGCTTAGGGCTTGCTGAGCGTAGTGAATTAACACTGATAAAAATTGAGAAACATACTCACCGAGTCATCAATAATTTTTTGACACTGCTGCGCTTCGGGTAATGGCTGGTTCATCAGTAGTTGAGGCCAGAAGGTGACGCTCTTGATTAACCCCATAAACTGCTCTGAGGCATAGTGGGGGTCGACCTTTTTTAACCGATTATCTGCAATCGCCGCGCTAATCCAGCTTTCTAATCCCAACTCCTGTTGTTGAAATTTCTGCAGTGCATCTTGTACTAATGTTGGCGAGTGGATGCATTCAGAAAAAATAACCCGAACAAGGTTGTTCATATGCGGATCGTTAAACAGTTTGATTTTACGTTCCGCAATGGTGCTGAGCTGCTGTTTGAGTGACTGGTCGGCATAGTAGCGATAGTCCTGCTGTTCGGCACTGAGTTCAAATAGTTGCTGAACCATCACCTGAAACAACGCCTCTTTATTCTCAAAGTGGTTGTAGACCGTTCGCTTGGATACCTTTGCTCGCAATGAAATAGCATCCATGCTGCTGCCTTGAAAGCCTTTTTCCTGGAATTCACTGATGGCGGCGGCAAGAATGGCCGCTTGTTTACGTTCGCGTTGATTCATCGATAGCTACTTAAAAGAGTGATAGATGAGTGATGATATTTTAAATATTACACTAAGTAGTTTACTTTTAAAGATATAAATATAAACTACACCGTATAGTTTACTTTTGGTGCCGAGTTATGCGCGGGCTTGTGTTAGTTCTTATTGGAGGAATCATGATGGCGGGTATTAGTTGTTCATTGAGTCAGTCGAAGCGGAGCTACCCTGATTCAGCCCAGTTTGAGACAGGGCGTTTTCATAATCTGACCCCCATTCGCCAAGACGGTGTGATGCAAGTGGCTAAAATTGCTTGGCGTTTTATGACTGAGAAACATGCCGAAGCGACCCCATCAACCGAGATGCCGATCGTGCCCATCGATTCTCAGTCGTTATTGCAGGAATACGCCGACACGGTTATCTACCGCTTAGGTCACTCAACACTACTATTAGCAGTGCAGGGGAAGTATTGGCTCATTGATCCGGTGTTTTCAAGGCGGGCATCTCCGGTGAATTGGGCCGGGCCAAAACGATTCCATGAAACGCCGATCACGATTGCGGAGCTACCACCCTTGGCTGGGGTGTTGATCTCCCACGATCATTATGATCATTTGGATAAAGAGAGTATTCGCCAGTTGGCTGGCAAGGCAGATTATTTTGTTGTTCCCTTAGGGTTGGCAGACTACCTGACTCGCTGGGGAGTAACCGCTGAAAAAGTCACCGAACTGGATTGGTGGCAATCGGTGCAGTTAGGTGCGGTACAGTTAACCGCAACGCCTGCACAGCATTTTTCTGGCCGAGGGCTTAATGATCGCGATAAAACGCTATGGGCATCTTGGGTGATCAAAACGCCGCAGCACAATCTCTTTTTCAGTGGCGATAGTGGCTATTTTGCCGGCTTCAAGGCGATCGGTGATCGCTTCGGTCCCTTTGATCTGACGATGATTGAAAACGGGGCCTACAATGAGCTTTGGTCCGAGGTACACATGACGCCGGAGGAAAGTCTGCAAGCCCATAAAGATTTGCAGGGCAAGGTGATGATGCCGGTGCATAACGGCACTTTTGATTTGGCTATGCATGCTTGGTATGAACCTTTGGAGCGCATAAGCGAACTGGTGTGGAATGCTTCAGTTGCGTTAGCCGTGCCTAAAATTGGTGAGCGGATGGTGGTGGGTGAGCCGCATACGTTTGCCTATTGGTGGGCGCCGATGATGTCGGTAGAGTCAGCCTATGCTAAATGAGCCAAGTAAACAGGTTTACGACACGATTAAGATCAGAATACCCGCAAAAAATGCGGGTATTCTTTTTTATCATTAACGTAAAGGCTTAGTGTAAGCCCACTTAACGCTGCTTTAAATTGCTCTGCACGGTGTCGCTATACCACTCCATAAAGTTAACAATGCCAAACTCGTAGGTTTCTGAGTATGGGCCTGGCTGATAGCCGATAGAGTTAATACCGCGCTGGTTTTCTTCCCCCAGAATACGGTCTTGATCGTTGGTCGCATCCCACACCTGCCGGAGACGTTCTGGATCGTAATCAACCCCTTCTACGGCATCTTTATGGACAAACCACTTAGTGGTCACAATCGATTCCTGAGCCGAGATCGGCAAGACGCGGAATACAATAAAGTGATCGGACTGCATATGGTTCCAAGAGTTCGGTAGATGCAGAATACGCATGGAGCCAAGCTGGGGGTTTTTAATGCGCCCTAGAAGTTTGTTACAGGCGGCTTCGCCATCTAAGGTCATCACTTGGGTGCCTTTTTTCAGAGGCATACGCACAATACGGTTGCGCAGACCGGGGCCGAAACTGCGGTGTTCGTGGGGAATACCTTCGGCATCCCATCGGGCAGCTTGCTCTTTGCAGTGATCGATAAACTCTTGTGAGGCACGGGGGTCATTGGTGTCATCCCATTCGAGCAGGGTGTTCAGTAGCTCAGGGTGGTTGCCGACACAGTGATAGCATTCACGGTTATTTTCTAGCACCAGCTTCCAGTTGGCTTGTTCATACATGTTAGATTCCACCGCTAGTTTGGTGTTTTCCACATCATAAGGGGCCATATATTCTTCAAGGGTGGCTAAAAAATCATCGAAGTCGCCTTCGGGCTCGTCTTTTCCTAAGCAAACAAAGATAAAGCCACCGGCGGTTTTACAGAAGGCTTTTTTCAGGCCGTGTTCTTTGTTGTCAAAGCTTTCATTCATTTCGGTACCGGCAAACAGCAGGTTACCTTTTAGGTCGTAGGTCCATTGGTGGTAAGGGCACACAAGGTTAGCGACTTTGCCTCGGTGTTCGGTGCAGATGCGTGATCCACGATGGCGACAGGTGTTATGAAAGGCGTTGATGCTGCCGTCAGCATCGCGGATAACCAGCACCGGATTTTGTGCAACCTCCACCGTCAAGTAGTCCCCACGGGCCGGGATTTCGCTGGTCATGCCAACGAACAGCCACTCTTTCTGGAACACCTCTTCCACATCAATCCGGAACATCAGCGGATCGTTATACAATGGTTGGGCTAGTGAGTAGTTTGCCGGCCGTGCTTCAAGTAGATTCGCCATTTCCTCACGCGCTTCATGGATCGTCGCGCAGGTTGTATTGAGTAGGTCATTTTGGTTCATCAGTTGGATCTTCCTTCAAAGCACTCTGTGCTGCTTAAATAGTTGATCAGGATTAACCCTGACCTGAGTAGAGGTATTGCATGGAGTCATCTTCTACCTAGCTGTGTTTCCGAGGTTGACTATTCGCGACAGGATTCAGTACCTTTTTCGACCTATTGCAGGCGCTGTTGTGCCGCTAGCGTCAGCTTTGTCATGGATATGGTCGCATTAAGCAATTAAGTGTCGTTTATGGTTAATAGCGCGAGGCAGTGTCGGCAGACAATGCAATGAATGAATATGAAATGATGAGTCACTGTTTCTGTCACCGCCGTGTAATGGCATTAGGGGGCAAGCAGTTGAGTCAGTAACTGAACCGATGCATTACCGCGCACTGATGAGAGATACACCATGACGACTACCATTCCTGCTACCGTTGGTTCCGAGAGTTTTATTCCGGTTAATACCCAAACCTGGGTTAATGGTCGACACAATGTCCGTTGTGTCAAAGTGATTCAAGAAACTTGGGATGTGCGCACCTTCTGTTTTATGTCTGAACAGCCAGTGATGTACTTCTTTAAACCGGGCCAGTTTGTCACCCTAGAGCTGGAGATTAACGGTGAGATGGTGATGCGTTCCTATACCATTTCTAGCTCACCCTCGGTGCCCTATAGCTTTTCGATTACGGTGAAAAGAGACCCGAACGGTTTGGTTTCAAGTTGGCTGCATGACAACATGAAAGAAGGTGATGAGCTGGCGGTGCATGGCCCGGTCGGCTTATTTAACTGTATTGATTTTCCGGCTAAAAAAGTATTACTGCTCTCCGGTGGCGTGGGTATCACACCGATGATGTCGATGGCGCGCTGGTGGTTTGATACTAATGCCGATGTGGATATCACCTTTGTTCATAGCGCTCGTACCCCGCAAGATATCATCTACCCTAGGGAGTTGGATCATATGTCTTCCCGGGTGGGTAACTTTGGTCTGCATCTGATTTGCGAGAAAATTGAAAGCGGTCAGGCGTGGCATGGTTATCGGGGTTATCTCGATCAGACGAAACTCGATATTATCGCCCCTGATTTTATGGAGCGTGAAGTGTTCTGTTGTGGCCCGGCACCCTATATGAATGCGGTTAAAACACTGCTGCAGAATAATAACTTTGATATGTCCCATTATCATGAGGAGTCGTTTGGTGCGACGCCGGTTGAGGTGGAAGAAGATGCGATTGAAAATGCGGAAATCGCTCAGGAAGAAGCCGATGCGCTGACTCAGGCGGATATGTTGCGAGTTGAGTTTGCTGGGAAAGGTAAGAGTATTCAGATCGCACCGGGTGAAACGCTACACGCCGCCGCCTCTAAGCTAGATCTGCTGATTCCGAAAGCCTGTGGTATGGGGATCTGTGGTACCTGTAAAGTGCTGATCAAAGCCGGTGAAACCAATATGGAGCACAACGGTGGTATTACCGAGGAGGATGTTGCCGCAGGCTATGTATTGTCCTGTTGTAGCGTGCCGGTGACCGATGTTGTGATTGATTACTAAGCGCTGCGTGCACCGATAAAATCGCCTGTAATCGCCGTCTAAATAAGCTCTGTCAACGTAACTGACCGGGTCTTGTTTAGGGGCCGTTATGGGCGATTTTTTTGTTTTTTACGCTCATAATAGTGCCATCAGACATAAACGGAATGACCGATGCAGGCAGAACAGGTTGAGATTGCAGGATTTCTGAAACAATATCCCCCCTTTGATGAGTTACCGGAAGCGGAGGTGGATGAAATCGCCTGTCAGGTGGAGATCAGCTATTTTCGTGCGGGTACCGATATCTACCTCTTTGGTGATGAAATCCATGAGCTGAGTGTTATACGCAGCGGGGCGGTAGAGATCTATCGTCGCAATGGAGACCTCTATAATCGGCTGAGTGAGGGCGAGGTGTTTGGTCAGTTAAGCTTGCTGATGAGTCAGAAGGTTCGCTTACCGGCGCGTACGATCGAAGATTCGCTGATCTACTTTATCCCCGAAGTGCTGTTTATGTCACTGTGTGAACGTTACGATTCCTTCGCTTATTTTGTTGAGGTGGATGATAACCTGCTGCATCAGGCGGTGTCTGATAAGCAGGAAAAAAGTGATCTGATGGTGTCTAAAGTGACTACCCTGATTTCACGCACCCCGGTAATGGCCGATACCTCGGCGACAATACGCCAAGCGGCGCAGAAGATGACCGAAGCGGGGGTTTCTTCGCTGCTGATTATGCACTCTCCCGAGAACCTGTTAAACCGATCGGTGTCGCCTGACGGTGATGAGTTGAGTGATACCTCTGACCGACTGCTTGCCGGTATTATTACCGATCGGGATCTACGTACCCGAGTGGTTGCACCGGGACTGGATCTGGATTCTCCGGTGACGGAGGTGATGACCACTGAACCGGTCAGCCTTGATGTCGATGCCTATGCTTTTGAGGCGATGCTGACCATGTTGCGTTATAACCTGCATCATTTGCCCATTCTCGAGGATGATTATCCGGTGGGGGTGTTAGCGACCTCGGATATTATCCGTTACGAATCCCAGAGTAGCCTGTATATGGTTAGCACCATTATGCGTCAGACCAGTATTGATGAGCTGGCGGAACTACAACCGCAGATCAACGCCTGTTTTGTCCGCATGGTGGCCGAGGGTGCTAACTCTCATATGATCGGCAGCGCGATGTCGGTGATTGGGCGCACCTTTAAACAGCGTCTGCTTGAGTTAGGAGAGGCCGAGCTGGGGGCTGCACCACTGCCTTACTGTTTTCTTGCCTTGGGTTCGATGGCGAGGGATGAACAATTAGTGGTGACCGATCAGGACAATGCTTTGATTTTGGATAACCGCTATCAGCCAGAGCAACATGGTGAATATTTTGCTCAGCTAGCCAAGTTTGTCAGTGATGGGCTGGATCGCTGCGGCTATGTGTACTGTACCGGTAATATTATGGCAACCAATTCAACATGGCGTAAAACCCGCAAAGAGTGGCAGCAAACCTTTACCGACTGGATCGAGAACCCATCCCCGGATGCATTGTTGAACTGTTCAATCTTCTTTGATCTGGACGGTGTCTGGGGCAAAGTGGACTGGGCCGTCCAGCTGAATAGTTTTGTGGCGCATAAAGCGCAGCGTTCGCCTAAGTTTTTAGCCAGCTTGGCCCGTAATGCGCTGAATCGCACCCCGCCATTGGGCTTTTTTAAAGACTTCGTGATGGAGAAGGATGGGCAGCACGGTAATGCGATCAATCTCAAGCGTCGAGGAACGGCGCCACTGTCGGATCTCATCCGCGTGCATGCGTTAGCGGTTGGCTCCAAAGTACAAAACTCTTTTGAGCGCCTCGATGATGTCTCTGAAGCGGGCATTCTACCGCCGGGCCGGGCCGCTGATTTGCGCGATGCGTTAGAATTTATTTCGATGGTGCGTATTCGTCATCAGGCGGCAGATGTGGAAGCGGGTCGAGAGCCTTCTAACAGTATTAAACCGGAAACGCTGACGGATTTTGATCGGCGTAATCTGAAAGAGGCTTTCAAGGTATTGAGTAATAGCCAGCGCTTTCTTAAATTCCGTTATCCCTTTGCGGGCCGTTAGGGGTGTCTATGATCGGTAGTCATAGCGTCAATTGGCCGGTGCTGTTTCGGCAGCGGGCGGAAAAAGCCACTGATGAGCGGTTAAAGCATTTCTATCAGCAGGGTGTCGTTGGCGCGGATACACCATTGGTGGATGTCCCCTTTGTGGCGTTGGATTTTGAAACCACGGGGCTAGACGCCAAAAAGAACGAGATCATCAGTATTGGTTTAGTGCCTTTTGATTTGCATCGGATACGGTTGCGAGAAAGCCGCTATTGGTTGCTTAAACCGAATGAAGGGCTGACCGAAACCTCTGTGCCTTTTCATGGTATTACCCACTCGCAGTTGTCTGCGGCACCGGATTTAAACCTGATATTAGAAGCGGTATTAGACGAAATTGCTGGCAAAATTGTGGTGGTGCACTACCGCAATATCGAACGAGAGTTCCTCGATAGCGCGATTAAAAAACGCTTAGGGGAGGGGATCATCTTTCCAATGATCGATACGATGGAGCTAGAAGCGATGCTGTATCGTCGCGGCACGTTGAATCGATTGAAACGTTTGATCGGTTGGCGGCTAGAATCGATTCGCTTAGGCGATAGCCGGTTACGTTATCACCTACCACACTATGGTCAACATCATGCGTTGACCGATGCCATTGCCACGGCAGAGTTGCTGCAAGCACAGGTGCTGCACCGTTACAGTGAGGCGACACAGTTGAGTGAGCTGTGGATCTGATTGATTGACGACTTAAGAATAATTGAAGGTTTAGTGGGCGATAGGGTGAGCAATCGTTAAATAAGAGAAAACCACCAGGTGATCTGGTGGTTTTTATGATTAAGCTGCTAGCTAATCATTAGTCTCATTAAGCGGCAACACTTCCGTGTGGATCGATAACAAATTTCTTCGCGGCTCCACCATCAAAATCGGCATAGCCTTCGGGTGCTTGATCCAGTGAAATCATCTGCACATTAACCGCTTTAGCGATATCCACTTTATCAAACAGGATCGCCTGCATCAGTGGTCGATGATACTTCATCACCGGGCACTGACCGGTATGGAACGAATGGGATTTCGCCCAGCCTAAGCCAAAGCGCATACTCAGCGCACCCTGTTTAGCCGCATCATCGATGGCGCCAGGATCTTCTGTTACATACAGACCAGGAATACCAATCGCGCCCCCAGCACGGGTCATCTGCATCGCCGAGTTAAGCACGGTCGCTGGTGCTTCTGCACCATGGTTACAACCACAGGCATGGGCTTCAAAACCTACGCAGTCGACAAAGGCATCGACTTCACGTTCGCCGAGAATCACTTCCAGCTTATCGGCCATATCGCCATCTTGACGCAGATCGATGGTCTCACAGCCAAAACTGCGCGCTTGCTGCAAACGTTCATCAACCATATCACCGACTATCACACAGGCGGCACCTAATAACTGCGCAGATACGGCGGCAGCCAAACCAACTGGGCCGGCACCGGCGATATAGACAGTGGAACCTGGGCCAACGCCCGCTGTGACACAGCCATGGAAGCCGGTAGGGAAGATATCGGATAGTAGAGTCAGATCGCGGATCTTCTCCATCGCCTGATCAGAATCGGGGAACTTCAGTAGATTGAAGTCAGCATAGGGCACCATCACATATTCTGCTTGCCCACCGACCCAGCCGCCCATATCCACATAGCCGTAAGCAGCACCTGGACGGGCAGGGTTAACGTTGAGACAGATGCCGGTGTTGCCTTCTTTGCAGTTGCGGCAACGGCCACAGGCGATATTAAAGGGAACTGAAACGATATCACCGGGCTTGAGGAATTCGACATCGTTGCCGCATTCGATAATTTGTCCGGTGATCTCATGGCCGAGCACCAAACCGGCTTCAGCAGTCGTACGGCCTCGCACCATATGTTGATCGGAACCACAGATATTGGTGGTGAGTACCCGCAAGATAACGCCGTGGTTGCACTTACGCTTACCCAACGAGAGTTCTGGAAAGGCGATCTCTTCAATCGCAACTTCGCCCGCACCTTTATAAACAACACCACGGTTGGCATGATTGCTACACATGGTCACACTCCTGTTATTTTTGTATTCGTCTCACCCGGTAATGGGTGTCAGGACATAGTAGGCTTGTGGTTAGGGTGGTGACTGCCTAGCACCGCGCAGGAATTGATCATAACCGACATAATTCAGCTCATTTAACGCTGATATTCGGGTTTAAGTGACGCTAGCAAAGAGTGCTACTTGGTAGGGCCTAAGGACGCGCGTGCAGGTGAAGAGGCAAGACAAAAAAGCGCGTCGTTTACAGATAAATAAAAAACTCCTTAAGTCGTTTTTAGGTATTCTTCCTTTGATATAAATCAAATAATATTGATCCCATCGTTCGGTTAACAACATCAGACTTAGGTCATAAAAACGACTGAATAAAAACGATAAAAATGGCCTGTGAATTAACTCTCTGTGGGTTCGCTGGCCTCCCTTAAATGTCCAAAAAAATAAAAAATAACGTGAGTAATTAGCATCGGTGCGACGCTGCTTAGCTCTTTGCATCCAGTATTGATTATGCGTTAAAAGGGGCACTATCATGACATCTTCGACTGCGTTCGCGCCAATTAAAGACTACCAAAAAGTAACTAGGGTGGGATTCTTACTGCTGGATAACTTCACCATGATTGCGGTGGCATCGGCCATTGAACCACTGCGTATGGCGAACCAGTTGTCTGGCTTTGAGTTGTATAGCTGGCATATGATTTCAGAGACGGGTACGCCGGTGAGTGCCAGCGACGGTCTCAGCTTCGCCCCGGATTTCTCGGTTGCCGATATGCCGGAGTTGGATCTCATAATTGTCTGTGGTGGCGTGGATATCACCCGCAGCTTTACACCTAAACAGGTGAGCTGGTTACAGTTAATGAGCCGCCGTGGCGTCACGCTTGGCGGTATCTGTACCGGCGCTTATCTGCTAGCCCATGCCGGGCTGTTAGATGGTTATGACTGCAGCACCCACTGGGAATGCATGGCATCATTGCAAGAGCATTACCCTAAGGTGAACTGCAATAATCGGCTATTCACTATCGATCGTAATCGTATGACCTCATCCGGGGGAATTTCGCCCATGGATATGTTGTTACATATGGTGTCGTTGCAGCATGGGCCAAAGTTGTCCATGGCGGTATCCGATATGTTTATCTGCGATCGTATTCGTAGCGAATTTGATCAACAACGGGTGCCTCTGCGTCAGCTACACAACGGTGGTGATAGCAAGCCGAAGCTGGTGGATGTGATCGAACTGATGGAAAATAATCTTGAAGAGCCGATAGGCTTGGATGAGCTAGCGGCTTTTGTCAGTGTTTCCCGGCGACAGTTGGAACGGATGTTCCTGAAATATCTTAACTGCTCACCGTCCCGTTATTATCTCAAACTGCGCCTCGATCGAGCTCGGCAGCTATTAAAGCAATCGGGTATGCCCATTGTTGAGATATCCACCGCCTGTGGCTTTGTTTCAACGCCCCATTTCAGTCGTTGCTACCGTAAACATATCGGTATCTCGCCTAGGGATGAACGTAAGGGAGTATTACCAGTGTCAGCGCAGGGTGATAGCGAACCACAACACAGTGATGGTTTCTTTGCCAGTATGAAGCGCTCGGTGGCGGTGCTTAATTCGGCCCAGGCAGAGCCCAGTTTTGGTTCGGTGGCAATTTAAGGGTTTTATCCACAGGCTGTGTCCCGTGCCGATAAACGCCGTAAATGAAAGCATCGGCGTGGGGGCACGTCTCCTACATGGTACGGTCATACCTGTCGTGATTCTATCGAAGGATTGACTCACACAGGTCACTAAAACAGATCCGAACCTGAACGTGGTGCTTTATCGAATAAGTCGCGCAGCGACACCAAGGAGGACTCGGTGTGGTAAACGGCTCGTTTGGTTGCTGTGGGTAAAAAAATGCCCAGCATCACTGCTGGGCATTTGGCTTTTTTGAACGACGGCTTTCACTCAATGCTTCAGCATCAACACCGCTTGCTTGGCTATCGGCAGCAGCTCGCTACCATCCTGCTCTAGATATTCCCTTATCTGTGCTTTCATGGTGCGGGCCCAGAATTTGGTCATATGATCGGCGACCATTTCAGCTTCGGCTATATCATCGCCGATATGGGTGTTGTTGGCGGCGATCTGGTTAGCCATCCTGATGAGGCTGGTGAGTTGATGATTTCCCATGTTTATAATTCCTTTGAATCATCGGAGGATTGAGTTAAACCCGTCGTGACCGATTGATTGTAAATAACGTGCCGGCCTGGACGGGCGAAGCCGATTAGATTGAGCCCCGCTTGTTTTGCCAGTGTCAGGGCCAGTCCCGTGGGGGCGGATACGGCCACCAAGGTACTAACGCCACAGCTAGCGGCCTTGTGTACCATCTCATAACTGGCACGGCTGGAAACTAGCACAAAGCCTTCATTCAGGTTGGTTTTAGCCCGTTTAAGTGCGCCGATTAGCTTATCCAGCGCGTTATGTCGGCCAACATCTTCCCTCAATAGTTGAATATTGCCCTGCTGATCACACCATGCGGCCCCATGACAGGCACCCGTGAGCGCTTGCAAGGGTTGGTTTTTCTTCAGTTGCTGCAACCCCCGTTCAACCGCTGCGGCAGATGGGGCTGGCTGAATGGGCACCGCTTTGACCGGTCGAATGGCTTGTTGCAGAGACTCTGTGCCGCATAAGCCACAGCCGGTACGGCCGGTCAGGTTACGACGGCGCTGCTTTAACTGCATCGAGCGCTGTGTCGTGATCGACAGCTGAATTTCGATACCCGCAGCCACATTATCAGTTTCAGCCATTACCCGTTCCAGCCCATAGATCTCATCGGCTGTTTTGATAATGCCTTCGCTGAGGCTAAAGCCCAACGCGAAGTCTTCGAGGTCGCAGGGGCTGGCCATCATTACCGCGTGGGAGATGCCGTTATAGACCATGGCCACAGGAATCTCATCGGCAATCTGATCTAACGCATCCAGCGTTTGACCCTCTTGCCAACGACTAACCGCCGCTTGTGTATAACAGTCATCCAGTTTCAGCGTTAGGTTGTCGGATGTGGTTGTCTTGGGCTGCTTCAAGGCCATATTAACCTCCAGCCGAGGCCGGTTTACCGTGCCCTTTTTCCTGTCGGGCACTATCGAGGTGACCAATCTGTTCTTTATGGAAGGCATGATATCGCTGCTGCCACTCGGACGGCTCGGACACTTTGATCGCTTGAATCGCGGTGACTTTATATTCCGGACAGTTAGTCGCCCAGTCAGAGTTGTCGGTGGTGACCACGTTTGCGCCACTGTGAGGGTGGTGGAAGGTGGTATACACGACGCCCGGTTGCATCCGGTCGGAGATCTTCGCCAGCATCACGGTTTCACCGGAACGGCTGGTGATCCCCACCCAATCGTTATCTTTGATACCGCGATCTTCGGCATCCTGAGGGTGCAGCTCAAGCACATCGTCATCATGCCAAACCTGATTTTCGGTACGCCGGGTCTGGGCGCCAACATTGTATTGCGACAGTGTACGGCCGGTGGTCAGCAGTAATGGGTATTTACGGGTAGAGCGTTCTTCGGTGGCGACATATTCGGTGATCGCAAATTGGCCTTTACCGATCGGGAAGCTATCCAAATGCATGATCGGGGTGCCTTCGGGGGCACTGTCGTTACATGGCCATTGTAAGCTGCCCATCTCTTCTAAGCGTTCATAGCTAACATTGCTAAAGGTCGGCGTTAGCAGGGCGATCTCATCCATAATTTCGGATGGATGGTTGTAGTTCATCGGATAGCCCAAGGCGTTGGACAGCGCTTGGGTGACTTCCCAATCCTGCTTGCCTGCTAGCGGTGGCATGACCTTGCGTACACGGTTGATGCGTCGCTCGGCATTGGTGAAGGTGCCATCTTTCTCAAGGAAAGAGGAGCCGGGCAGGAATACGTGGGCAAATTTAGCGGTTTCGTTAAGAAAGATATCCTGCACCACCAGACATTCCAGCGCCCGCATTGCGGCGTGAACATGGTTGGTGTTCGGGTCTGACTGGGCAATATCTTCGCCCTGACAATACATTCCTTTGTAGGTGCCATCCATCGCAGCATCAAACATATTGGGAATACGTAGGCCCGGTTCATTATCGAGTTCAACACCCCAGACGGCTTCAAAGCGCGCCCGTACGGCATCGTCGGAGACATGTTGATAGCCCGGCAGTTCATGGGGGAAGGAACCCATATCGCAGGACCCTTGGACATTGTTTTGTCCCCGAAGTGGATTCACACCTACACCATCACGGCCAATGTTACCGGTCGCCAGTGCGAGGTTGGCGATACCCATGACCATGCTTGATCCTTGGCTGTGTTCGGTAACACCTAAACCGTAGTAGATGGCTGCATTGTTTGCGTTGGCATAGATCCGGGCGGCACTACGCAGCTCGGCGGCGGGAATACCGGTAATGGATTCGGTGTTCTCCGGTGAGTGGCGCGCTTCACTGATAAAGTCGCGCCAAGCGCTAAAGGCGTCGGTTGCACAGCGCTCGGCGATAAAGGCTTTGTCTTCTAAGCCTTCGCTGATAATGACATGGGCCATAGCATTCACAAACGCCACATTACTACCGGGGCGCAGTGATAGATGGTGATGGGTTTCGACATGGGGCGTCTTCACTAGGTCGATACGCCGTGGATCGGCAACGATCAGCTTGGCACCCTGACGTAGACGTTTTTTCAGCAATGAGCCAAATACCGGATGGGCATCGGTAGGGTTGGCACCGATCACCATAATGGCGTCGGCATGCATCACGGAATCAAACGTTTGTGTCCCGGCGGATTCCCCTAAGGTGGCTTTCAAACCATAGCCGGTCGGTGAATGACAGACTCGCGCACAGGTGTCGGTATTGTTATTACCGAAGGCGGCGCGAATCAGTTTTTGCACCAAATAAGTTTCTTCATTGGTACAGCGGGATGAGGTGATACCGCCGATGCTTTCACGGCCATATTTCGCTTGGATACCGCGCAGTTTGTTGGCCGCAAAGGTGAGCGCTTCATCCCAGCTAACTTCTTGCCAAGGTTGATCGATTGAATCCCGAATCATCGGTTTGGTGATGCGGTCGCCATGGGTGGCATAACCAAAAGCAAAGCGGCCTTTAACACAGGAGTGACCATGGTTCGCTTGGCCACCTTTATAAGGCACCATGCGGATAATTTCAGCGCCTTTCATTTCGGCTTTAAACTGACAGCCGACACCGCAATAGGCACAGGTTGTCACCACGCTGTGTTCTGGTTGGCCCGCTTCAATGACTGATTTTTCCATCAGTGTTGAGGTGGGGCAGGCTTGCACACAAGCACCGCAAGAGACACATTCTGAATCGAGAAAGGCTTCGTTTTGTCCGGGGGATACTTTGGAATCGAAGCCGCGACCATCGATGGTCAGGGCGAAGGTGCCTTGCACTTCGCTACAGGCTCGCACACAGCGGGAGCAGACGATACATTTGCTCGGATCAAAACTGAAATAGGGGTTGGAATGGTCTTTTTCTGCGTCGAGGTGATTCTCTCCCTCGAAGCCGTAACGCACTTCTCGCAGGCCGACTTCACCCGCCACATCCTGCAGTTCACAATTACCATTGGCCGGGCAGGTCAGGCAGTCCAGCGGGTGGTCGGAGATGTACAGCTCCATAATATTACGGCGTAGCTTACCCAACCGTTTATTCTGAGTGGTGACTTTCATGCCCGCTTCAGCCGGTGTGGTGCATGATGCTGGCGTCCCCCGGCGGCCTTCGATCTCAACCGCGCAGATGCGGCACGAACCAAAGGCTTCAAGGTTATCGGTAGCGCACAGCTTAGGGATATTAATATCGGCTTCGGCAGCAGCGCGCAGCACCGAAGTACCTTCAGGCACAGTGATTGATTTACCATCGATCTCAAGGGTGATCAGGTTTTCGGAAACACTCGCGGGGGTGCCATAATCTTTATGATAATCGGTGCTGTTAGGATCAAAGATCTGAATCATGACCGGGCTCCCTTGTTGTTTTGCGCAGGTTGATTAAAGTCTTCCGGGAAGTGTTTAACGGCGCTTAGTACGGGGAACGGGGTCATGCCGCCCATAGCACAGAGTGAGCCATCGATCATGGTGTTACAGAGATCGCTCAGCAGTTCCATGTTGGCAGCGCGGTTTTCATCATTACGAATCCGGTCGATCACCTCGACACCGCGAGTAGAGCCGATACGGCAAGGGGTACACTTACCGCAGGATTCAGCGACGCAGAACTCCATGGAAAAGCGCGCTTGGGCAGACATATCCACGGTGTCATCAAACACCACAATACCGCCGTGGCCAAGACCCGCGCCGATGGCCTGGAAAGATTCATAATCCATCGGTGTATCCCACTGGCTTTCCGGCAGATAGGCACAGAGTGGCCCACCCACTTGAACCGCCCGCATTGGCCGTCCACTGAAGGTACCACCGCCGTATTCTTCCAACAGTTCACGTAGGGTGACACCGAAGGCCAGCTCAATCAGGCCGCCGCGTTTAATATTACCCGCTAGCTGAAATGGCAATGTGCCGAGGGAGCGGCCCATGCCGAAATCAGCATAGGCTTGGCCTCCTTGCGAGAGGATGTAAGGTATCGCCGCCAGTGACAATACATTATTGACGATGGTGGGCTGGCCAAATAATCCGACAATGGCAGGTAGCGGCGGTTTCGCTCGCACCATGCCACGTTTCCCTTCAAGACTTTCCAGTAGCGAGGTTTCTTCGCCGCAGATATAGGCTTTAGCACCTAGGCGTACTTCAAGCTTAAAGGTTTTACCACTATCGAGAATATTCTCGCCGAGATAACCGGCGGCTTCGGCATTGGCAATCGCTTCATTTAGAATCTGATAGGCAACCGGGTATTCTGAGCGCAGATAGATATACCCCTGATCGGCACCCACCGCCAGACCCGCGATGGTCATGCCTTCGATTAGCATATAGGGATCGGCTTCCATCACCATACGGTCGGCAAAGGTGCCGGAGTCGCCCTCATCGGCATTACAGACGATATATTTTTGTGGGCTATGAGGGGATGTTGCATCCAATACGGTTTGCCATTTGATGCCGGTGGGGAACGCTGCGCCACCACGGCCACGCAATCCAGAGGCTTTGACCTCATCAACAATCTGCTGACCATCCAGCTGTAAGGCTTTTTTCAGACCATTGAAACCATCTAACTGGCAATAATCATCCAATGAAACGGGATCTGTAATGCCTGCGCGGGCGAAGGTCAGCCGTTGCTGTTGTTTCAGATAAGGAATCTCTTCGGTCAACCCCTGACACAGTGGGTGGTCAGTCGCACCGCTAACAAAGGCTTGGTCAAACAGACTATCGATATCAGCACTGCTGACTGGGCCATAGGCAATACGGCCAGCACTTGTTTCAACTTCGATTAAAGGTTCCAGCCAGAAGAGACCGCGGGAGCCGTTACGAATAATCTCAATGGTTTCGCCGCGCTGCTTAGCTTCGGCAGCGATCTCTAGCGCCAACTGATCGGCACCCATTGCTAGGGCTGTGGTGTCACGCGGAATATACAGTTTGGTTACGCTCATCAGTGTACCTCCAGCGTTTGTGAACGCAGCCCATCAACTAGCTGATCAAATTTTTCGGGGGTCACTCGGCCAACGATCTCATCGTCAATCCGCACGGAAGGGGAGCAAGCGCAGTTGCCTAGACAGTAAACTTCTTCCAAGGTGATCGTCTGATCGCTCGTGGTGCCGTGATAATCCACCCCGAGAGTCGCTTTGGCATGGGCTTCGAGTTGACGCGCCCCCATCGCCTGACAGGCTTCAGCGCGGCACACTTCAACGGTATGTTTACCGGGTGCTGTGGTGCGAAACTGATGATAAAAGCTTATGACTCCGTGAATGTCGGCGCGAGATTGGTTTAAGGATTCCGCAATCAGCGGCACTGATTCGGGAGGGACAAAGCCCAAACGATTTTGAATCTCATGAAGGATAGGCAGCAAAGCGCCTGGTTTATGTTTCAGACCGGTAATGGCGTCGTTTACTACCGATAATAACTGCTCTTTGGCTGCGGTCATTTTGTTATTCTCATTTAACATATGAAGTGGAGTTCATATGTTGCTATTCGAGTGTCTTAGAAGCCCAAAATATGTGCTTTATAGTGGTGTTTAAAGTAGCATTAGTTGGTCTTCTACGAAATATGAAATATTGTGCATATGAAACGTATTCAAGTTGTTCCAAGTTGGTCTTTTCGCGATGCTGGCGGTAACCAGTTGAATCCCCAATTATTTTCGCTGTTAGGGGCGATACATGAGACGGGCAAGCTGACCGCGGCGACTGAAAAAATTGGCATCTCATACCGCCATGGATGGAACCTGTTGAATACGTGGGCGGCCTTTTTTGGTTTGCCGCTGGTCGATATGAAAAAAGGTAAGGGGGCGACACTATCGGCCTTAGGTGAAAAATTGCTCTGGGCCGAACAGCGTGTATTGGCAAGGTTAGAACCACAATTAGAGAGTTTAGCCTCCGAACTTAATTTAGAGATCCACCGAGCGCTGGAGGGGGTTAACCCCTTGCTACGCGTCCATGCGAGCTACGGTTATGCGGTGGCTTTATTACCCGATTTCAGCAGCGATATTCAACTGGATCTGCAGTACAAAAGTGCTGAAGAAGCACTGGCCTCACTCAACCGGGGCGTCTGTGATGTGGCAGGTTTTCATGTGCCGGTAAATGGCCGGGCAGGGGGCATGAGCGATGCCCTCTATGAAACCTATAGCCGTCACCTGAAACCACGGGTGCATAAGATCGTTAAATTTATAACTCGCCAGCAGGGGCTAATGGTCAAACCCGGTAATCCTAAACAGATTAACGGGTTGCAGGACTTAGTACGTAAAGACGTTAAGTTTATCAATCGTCAGAAGGACTCCGGTACCCGGGCACTGCTTGATGAACTATTAATCCGCGAGGGGGTAAACAGCAAGCGGATTAACGGTTTTGCCGATGAGGAATTCACCCATTCAGCGGTGGCGGCTTTCGTCGGTGCAGGGATGGCAGATGTCGGCATGGGAGTGAAGGCAGCAGCGAGCCAGTTCGGTCTTGATTTTATACCGTTATCCTCTGAGTATTATCTGTTTGTGTGTCACCATAAAACCCTTAAACAGGAGGCGATGCTGCGTTTGTTAGCCAGTATTCGTCGTGAGGTATTTCAGACTGCCGTACAGCAACTGCCAGGGTATTCACCGGAGGATTGTGGGGAGGTGGTCGCTCTAGATACGATCTTTAGTGGGTAATGCGAGCAAGCGACTCGTCAGGCTTGTCTATCAGTTAGGTTATATGAGTTGAGTGGGCAGCGGTCGCGACACTTCCTATTCTCTCTGCAGCCTAAGCCTTCGCTTTACGTTATTGTTTGTCAGACAGTGAGCGTCAGTTTGACGTTGATCCATTCTCATTCATCCGATAGATGAGATTCAAATACTGCTCGATGGTGTCATTACTAAACAATCTAAATAGTTGCCTATTTGTTGAGCGATGAGTGAATCTTTTCGAGTTTAGAAGATCATATATTTATGGCGTTTAAAGTGGTGCTCAACTGAGTCTTCGTGTCATCAGGTGGCATCGCCTTGGCTTTTGCTAGAGATCAACCTTAATCCGATGAGGCTAGGGTAGACTGACAATAAAGCAGAACTGTTTATTCGCTAAACCTATGTGTGTGTCGGGCTGGCATTTGAGGCCGCGGGTTAGAAGCGTTGATCAATGAATAATGGACTATAAGCAACCGATAAGGAGCATCAATTGATAGAACTAATCACACAGTCATCTTTTACTGAAGTGGCTGCGCTACTGGTGCTGGCTGCCATTATGGGGTTTGCGGGTTTATTTTTGCGGCAGCCTCTTATCGTGAGTTTCATCGCCGTGGGATTAATCTCGGGGCCCTCCGTTTTAGACATCGTACACTCCAAAGAACAGATCCAACTACTGTCCGAATTAGGGATCGCAGTGCTGCTGTTTTTGGTCGGTATCAAGCTGGATGTGAAGCTTATTCGTTCCATCGGTTCGGTGTCGATTATGACCGGGCTTGGGCAGGTAGCCTTTACATCGATAGTCGGTTATTTCATCGGCCTTGGGATAGGCCTAGATCACATTACCAGCATCTATGTTGCTGTAGCGCTGACTTTTTCTTCGACCATTATTATCGTCAAGCTGCTTTCGGATAAACGAGAGATCGATTCTCTTCATGGTAAAATCGCTCTCGGCTTTTTGATTGTGCAAGATCTGGTTGTCGTGGTGGCGATGATTGTGTTGGCGACCATTGGCATCGGCACAGGACATGGCGGTGATGCGAATAGCTCCATCTGGCAGGTGGCTTTGGCGGGCATGGGGTTGCTGTTATTTGTGATCTTCTTTGTGCGTTTCATCGCTAATCCACTGACCCAGCAATTGGCCAAAACACCTGAACTATTGGTTATTTACGCTATCGCTCAGGCGGCACTGTTTGCTGCAGTCGGTAATATTATCGGCTTGGGTATGGAAGTCGGCGGTTTGTTGGCAGGGGTGGCATTAGCCTCAACACCTTATCGTGAAAGTATTGCTGCTCGGTTGGCTCCCTTACGGGATTTCTTATTACTGTTTTTCTTTATCGCCTTGGGCGCTACCTTAGACTTATCGTTGTTGGGGTCGCACCTGTCAGGGGCTGCGATTTTCTCACTCTTCGTACTTATCGGTAATCCTCTGATTGTTTTGGCGATTATGGGGGCGATGGGTTATCGCAAACGAACCGGTTTTCTCGCGGGCTTAACCGTTGCACAAATCAGTGAGTTTTCACTTATTTTCATCACTATGGGAGTCAGTTTAGGCCATGTGCAGCATGATATTCTCGGCTTAGTCACCCTCGTTGGGATCGTTACGATTACCGCATCGACTTACATGATTACCTATTCCCATCAGCTCTATGCTTTTTTTGAACCGGTTATTGGCATCTTTGAACGGACGGGTGCGCCGCGGGAGCAATCAACGGAGCACCATACGGGTAGCGCTTATCAAGTGGTTATCTTCGGTTTAGGTCGGCTGGGCACTGAGATTGCTGCACGTTTACAGGAGCAGGGCGTGAGTGTTTTAGGATTAGACTTCAACCCTGCCGCCATTAAGCATTGGCAGTATTTAGGCTTAGAGACTGAGTACGGTGATGTGACTGATCCTGAATTTATCGCCGAACTGCCGCTCAAACATACCCAATGGATTGTCTCCACTATTCCACAACATCATACTGGGCTGTCGTCAGAGGACACCCGCAAAACAATTATTCAATTAACGTTAGCCGCAGGCTTTTCGGGCAAGTTAGCCACGGTGTCGCACAGTAAAGCAGACACCGAAGAGTTACAACTGCTCGGTATTGATCTAGTGCTGGAGCCTTTTCAGGATGCCGCCGACCGAGCGACGGAGTTATTGCTTGAAGGCATTGATAACCCCTCTTTTCAATCTCCCACATCCATCGGAGGCTCGCGATGAAACAGTTTAAAAATATTCTCTATGTGCTCAATCATGATACGCATCGGTCTTCGGCATCACTCTTACGGGCTGTAGCACTGGCGAAGTCGAATCAAGCAGACCTTACGCTGTTACAGATGTTGCCTGATGTTTCACCTATCGCCCAAGCTCTTGATAGCGGTGCTGATGAGTTAGCCGCTAAAATTTTGCAGCAGGAACAAGCGACGCTGCAACAGCTTATTGCCTCGTTAGATGTGGATTTCAGTTTAAAAATGGAACAGAAAATTGGCACTCCATACATTGAGATTATTCGTCTGGTTAAGGTGCAAGATTTCGATCTGGTGATTAAAGAGATTGAGGATATCGATTGGCTCGATCGCTTGCTAGGGAGCGATGATATGCATTTGCTGCGTAAATGCCCCTGTCCGGTATGGTTGATGAAAAAAGATGATAATACCCAATATAAACATATTATGGCGGCGGTTGATTTAACCGATGAAAGCGATCGCTGTAACGATGAATTGAATTCAGAAATACTCGAGTTTGCCTGTTCGCTGTCATTAGCTGAATTTACCATGCTGCATGTTGTGAGCGCCTACGATGTGCCTCAAGCCGGGTTTATTAGCCTGTGGGCAGAGCAGCCCGATAGAGTGAACAGTCAATTATTTGATGCTGAATCCCGTGATAAACAGCAGAAAATGAGAGTGCTGATGAATGGCTTGAAATCGAAGGTTGGCGTTGAATCTTATAATTACTTATCGCCACAAACCCATATCGTTCAGGGGCCTCCGGGTCGAGAACTACCACGCTTAGCGAATGAGCTTAATGTTGATCTCGTGGTGATGGGAACAATTGCGCGTACCGGTATCGCGGGGGTGATTATCGGAAATACGGCGGAGAATGTTTTGCCGCAGTTACGCTGTTCGGTGTTGGCTATCAAACCTAAAGGTTTTGTATCACCGGTATCTTAGGCAGAGCACGTTAGCCAATAGCGGTTTGCAGAGCTTTGTATGGTTGCGCGTCTATGGTGATTTAGTCGTGATTGGCTGTATGCGCTAACGCGCATGCTTGGCAGATACAGGCTTTCCCTTTGGCCTCTAGTGGCGCCTGATCCAATAGCGGTTGAGTGAACGCTATGTCGCGAGTGTAGCACCAGCAGTCGGGTTGCGAGCCACAGCTTGACCGGTTGCCGCAGTGGTTAGCCTGTTTGCACAGAGGGCATAAGCTTGGGTCAATGGATTCGATTGCTGTCGTCACTCTAATTCTCTGTTGTGGTCTAGGATGGTTTTTTATTGGCTGTTAATGAATGGGGTTTACCCGCTATAAATCAGCGCAAGGCTGGCTGAAAAGCTGGTCGGTATTTTTACACTGAGCATAACGGCTTGCTAGAACAAAATACACCGCTGAGGTTGTGGGTCGTATGATGGTTGCTTGCCATAATGCCGTGAGGGCACGGCTCCTAGGTATTTTCTATTTGTTCGTAGGGAGTAGATGTTGTAGATCATTAATCATAACAGAGAGGTCAAAGCCTTTTTAAGCGTTGTAAAGCTAATCATATTAACAGCTGAAGGCTTTGACCTGGTAGCGAGAATCAGTATGGCCCCTTTCTCTATTGAACAGATGAGTATGAGGCTTATTGACTCAGCCTTTAGCGGTACGTTTTTTCTTATCGGGATCGTCAAAGGGTAATGAGTGAGCAATCGCCGAAACACTCAAGCTGCCTTTAACTTCCAAAGGGGTACCTTGCACGGCATAGTCGGTATCAAAACGTACTAGCGCCATCGATTTTTCAGTCAAGCGTGAATACATAGCACAGGTAATAACACCCACTTGCTTACCATCGGCCCATAGCGTATCACCTTCTTGAGCGGCTTGATCACCTTCCAATAGCGCGCCAAAAATCTTGAAGCGTTCTTGACCTTTTAACCTAAAGTGTTCGTTGGCGCCGCGGAAGTCGGTTTTATCTTTCGAGACGGTAAAGTCTAAGCCCAGCTCCCACAGAGTATCGCCCGCCGCTTCATCGGCAAAAGGGTACATCTCAGAGTTGTCATAGGGATAAAACAGCAGATAGCTTTCTACACGCAGCATATCCAAGGCGGTAAAGGCGCAAGGAATGATACCTTGTGGTGCACCGAGTTCCAGAATGGTGTCCCAGATAGCGGGGGCGTCGGCGGCTTTACAGAAGATTTCATAGCCTCTTTCGCCAGTATAACCGGTGCGGGAGATCATCACGGGCAAGCCAAATAGACGGGTCTGCAGATGGTGGAAGTAAGGTAGTTCGCGAATCCCCGGTACATGCTCAGCCAGAAAATCGACCGCGAGAGGGCCCTGTAATGATAGATCATGCAGATCATCATCAAATAACACGCTTACCTGACGGCCTTGGGAAGCGCGCACCAGCATTTCATAGCCATTACCTGCGCCAAACACCACCATAAAGGCATTAGGGCCGGTGCGGTAGATAACGCAGTCATCAACAAACTTACCGGATTCGTTCAGAATCGTGGCATAGACGGATTTGCCGGGGTACAGCTTGGTGATATCTCGGGTGCACGTATACTCAAGTAAGCTTTCGGCATGGGGGCCAACAAAGTGTACTTTTTTTAAGCCTGATACATCCATCAAGCCTGCTTTCGTACGGATCGCTTCATGAGCAAGCGATAAATCGCTATCGTAGCTCCAAGGAGTTCCCATACCGTTCCAATCTTCCAGTTTTGAACCAAGAGCTCGATGCTTCTCAGCAAGTGCAGAATGTCGCCACGAATTTGCCATGTTACGTTCCCTTTTATCGGTGTATAAAAAAACTACTAGGAAATAATATTTCTTCTCAGGAATAGCAATTAGTATGCCAGCCGCCTTTAATGTTGCTTAAATGGCGTGCCGTGGAGGCTATGAATATTGGGCTGCGGAACAGCGCAAAAGGATTTAAGCGCTACCGTTGCGGTGGGGTGCCGGTGCGGTTTATTAGGCGAATTAATACAGAGCCGAGTGTCTGTGAACAATAGAGCTTCTCTTGCTTTGAGTGAAAAAAGGCTGTGTTTATGATTGGCTCAGAACCCGGGTGTAATAGAGGGCGAGTTTCGTCCTGTGTGAATGAACGCAGTGATCGGGGTGAACACTAAACAGGCGGTTCGTTTTAGCCGCTGGCACAAAGTGTGCAGCTAATAATTGTTAGGGGTTATCGTACAAATTAGCGTTATCTCGCCTTTAAGTAGTGCAATGCGTGCACTCGATGTCTTTTATTGCACTAAGTTTGTGCGCATTGGTGGGCTATGTCAGGGTTTCAGAAAATCCTAAAAGTAAGGCGTCACTACAATAAATGGGTGGCCGATCAGACGCTGGAAGATTATGCGTTGCGTTTTACCGCGCGTAAAGGGCGGCATATGAGTATCTCCCGGGTGGGTAAAACCGCACTCGGGGCGGCTTCTTTTTTAGCCTTGGAAAGTCTGGCGGCGGCGGTCACCTTAAGTTATGGCTTCACCAATACCGTAATGGCGATGGTGGCCGTCTGTGTGGTGTTATTTATCACCGGCTTTCCGATTGTCTATTACTCGGCCAAACATGGCTTGGATATAGATCTGCTCACCCGAGGAGCCGGTTTTGGCTATCTCGGCTCCACCTTAACCTCGCTGATCTACGCATCCTTTACCTTTATCTTCTTTGCCATCGAAGCGGCTATTTTGGCCTCGGCTCTGAAAGCGTTATTCGGTATTCCATTGGCCTTAGGTTATCTCTTTTGTGCCGTCGCGGTGATTCCTATCGTGACCCACGGCATCACGGCGATCAGTCGGTTTCAGGTGCGCACCCATAATCTTTGGGTCGGGTTACAGCTGTCAGCGGTGATTGCCGTGCTGTGGTATGAGTTTGATAGCCTCGAAGGCTGGACCGAGTTTAGTCCGGGCATGGGAGCAACCGCCAGCGGCGAGTTCGACATCATTATGTTTGGCGCGGCGGTGTCAGTGTTTTTTGCTCTGTTTGCGCAGATTGGCGAGCAGGTGGATTATCTGCGCTTTATGCCGGAAAAAACCGAAGAGAATAAGCGCCAATGGTGGTTTTGGTTGATTCTGGCCGGCCCCGGCTGGGTGTTTACTGGCCTGATTAAGATGCTATTAGGTTCGTTTTTGGCCTATCTGGCGATTACTCAAGGAATGAGCCTACAGGAAGCGTCTGACCCTACCTATATGTATCAGCGGGTGTTTCAGCGGCTCACCGGTTCGCCAGAGATTGCTTTGTTATTGGCGGCATTGATGGTGGTGGTGTGCCAGATGAAGATCAATGTTACCAATGCCTATGCCGGCTCGATCGCATGGTCGAACTTCTTCTCCCGCTTAACTCACAGTCACCCCGGTCGGGTTGTGTGGTTGGTGTTTAATGTCACCATCGCCCTGATTCTGATGGAGCTGGGTATCTATCAGGCATTGGAAGCGATTTTAGGAATCTTTGCCATTATCGCCATAAGCTGGCTGGCATCCCTATCGGCGGATCTGTTAATCAATAAACCGTTGGGGTTAAGCCCACCGGAAATCGAATTTAAACGGGGTCATCTATACGATATCAATCCGGTGGGGATGGGGTCGATGGTGATCTCCACCGCTTTGGGGATGCTCAGTTATCTCGGTCTGTTTGGTGAGGTGGCGCGTAATCTCTGCCATTTTGTTAGTTTGGCCAGTTGCTTTATCTGTGTGCCATTGATCGCTTGGTTAACGGGTGGGCGCTACTATATTGCCCGTACCAATGAAGAGTTAAACCAGTATATCCGCTTGGTGCCGGTGTCGGGTCAGGCGCGTAATGTTTCGGTGGTGAACTGCGGTATCTGTGAGAACGATTTTGAACGGGAGGATATGAGTTACTGTCCGGCTTATGATCTGCCGATCTGCTCCCTCTGTTGCTCGTTAGATGTACGCTGCCTCGATAGCTGTAAGCCGAAGGCGCGGATGTCCCGTCAGGTGATGGAGATGTTACATCTATTTTTGCCGCGCCGTGGCGTTAAGCTGGTGAGTTCCCGGTTGGGCAAGTTTATCGGCCTATTGCTGGTGGTGAATTTGGTATTGGGGGCTTTGTTAGCGGTTATCTATCGTCAGTTAGCACCGGAAAATCCAGAAGAAACGGCGCTGGTATTGCAGACTATTTGGACGCTGTTCTTCACTCTCTTTATCGCCTCTGGGGTGGTTACTTGGTTGTTTTTGCTCACCCATGAGAGCCGTTTGGTGGCGCAGCAAGAATCCAACCGGCAAACGATGAAACTCACCCGTGAGATCGAAGCGCATGAGCAAACCGATCTGGAATTGCAGGAGGCGAAAGAGCTGGCCGAACGGGCCAATGCGGCTAAGAGCCGCTATTTATCCGGCATCAGCCATGAACTGCGCACACCGTTACAGTCGATTTTGGGCTATGCCCAGCTGCTGCGGGAACGTTCAGATTTGCAGGAAGATCAGCAACGGGGGTTGGATATTATCCACCGCAGCGGCCGCTATCTAACCGATCTGATCGAGGGGTTGCTGGATATATCGAAGATCGAGGCGGGGCGGTTAGATCTTTATCGTAATCAGGTTAATCTGCCTGAGCTGATTGAACAGTTGGCCGAGATGTTCCGTTTGCAAGCGTTACAAAAAGGCATCGCGTTTAACTGTCATATTGCCAACCCGCTACCGCAACGGATCGTCACGGATGAAAAACGCTTACGGCAAATTCTGATTAACCTGCTCTCCAATGCGGTGAAATATACACCGAACGGGCAGGTGGATTTTGATATTCGTTACCGTAATCAGGTGGCCGAGTTTTCGATTCGGGATACCGGGCCGGGGATCGATGAATATCAGATGCAGCGAATCTTCTCGCCCTTTGAACGCATTCGTAACCGTGATACCGCACATCTGCCGGGTACTGGGTTGGGCCTCACCATCGTTAAACTGCTTACCGAGATTATGGGCGGCGATCTGCAGGTGGACAGTCACCCCGGGCAGGGCAGTTGTTTTCGTATCTCAATAATGTTGCCTTGGGTTAGCAGTGAGGCACTAACACCGATATTACAGGAACAGCGGATTATCGGTTTTGAAGGTTATCAGCGCACGCTGTGCTTGGTGGATGATGACCCTGTATTGCGTGGCTTGTTGGCGGATATTCTGGTGCCCTTAGGGTTTGCCATTCTCGAAGCGCAGGATGCTGAAGCCTGTTTAGATCTGTTGCAGCACAGTGAGCCGGACCTCTTTCTGCTGGATATCTCGATGCCGGGAATGTCGGGCTTAGAGCTGGCCGCGCTACTGCGCCAACGCAATGTTGCGGGGCGTATTGTGATGCTATCGGCGGATGCGCGGGAACTCTCGGTCGGTGCTGAGGGGCACGATAGTTATGATGATTATCTGGTTAAGCCGGTGGCGAATCATCGCTTGCTAGAAAGCTTGGGCCGTCACCTTGAACTGAAATGGATCTACCGGGGTGAATCCGAACCAAGCGCGACAGAATGCGTTGCGAACGAGGACGTAAACAGCTGCGATGCTCCTACATCCGGTATGAGTCACACAGGGCAGAGCCCTGTGACTGACGCCGGTGACAATCCCCCGAAGAGCTTGTTGCAGCCGGATCACCCGTTGCTGCAAGAACTAAAAAACTGTGCCGAATTGGGTTATCACAAAGGGGTTATGCAGTGTTTGAAAGAGATCGAACCCCTCGACATTTTGTCGCCGGGGGCATTAACTCATTTGCGACAACTGAGTGAAAACTTTCTGTTTGGTAAGCTGGTGATGTATCTGGAGACGCAGCGTCAATGAATATGAGTGAATCTGTATCAACCCGAAATGATGTGGTGCTGGTGGTGGATGATTCCCCCAATGCTTTGAGCCTAATCAACGATGCACTGGAAGGGGCTGGACTGGATATTCTAGTGGCCTTGGAAGGCCGTCAGGCATTGACCATCTGTCAGCGTATCCGCCCCGATATTATTCTTATGGATGCCGTGATGCCGGTGATGGATGGTTTTGAAACTTGTCGGGCGCTGAAAGCCGATCCCAATCTGGCCACCATCCCGGTGGTGTTTATGACCGGCTTGACCGACACCGATGATATTGTCCGTGGCCTCGATAGCGGCGGGGTCGATTATCTCACCAAACCGATCAGCCCCAATGAGTTGTTGGCTCGTATTCGGGTGCATCTCGGTAATGCGCGCCAGACCAGCAGTGTTCACAGTGCCTTAGACAGTACCGGGCAACACCTGTTAACCGTAACCCAGGATAGCTTGCTACGTTGGGCGACCCCTAGAGCTTATGCTCTACTTGGTCGAGCAGGGGTGACCGAGCAGCTGCAAGAAAGCTGTTTACTACCGCAAATTCGTCGCTGGCTGTCTCATAATCCGTTAGAGCAAGAACGCCTACCAGTGAAGGATATCGATTATCCTCTGATGCTTAAATTAATCGGCTATCAGAGCAACGGTGAGGTGTTGATGCAATTGATCGATGGCAATAAACCCACCGGAGCCGAACTACTAAAATTAGAGCTGGAACTCACCGAGCGGGAAGCCGAGGTACTGTATTGGCTGGCTAACGGTAAAACCAACAGAGAGATCGCTGAAATTTTGGAGATCAGCCCGCGCACGATTAACAAACATTTGGAACAGATCTTCCCTAAACTCGGGGTTGAAAACCGCACCGCGGCGGCAGGTGTAGCGTTGCGATTGATTGCCAGTCACGAGTAAAACACCGTTGCTCGAACGTAACAACGAGCGAGAAGGACGCTTGCCACTCACCTTGGTGTTGCTGCATCGACGTTAAACCCTGTCGTTAAAGGTAAGAGTGCTGTTACGTCGGAAATGGCGCTACGGTTATCTAAGGAACAGGGAGAACTCCAGAAAGTTGGCTCAGTATGCAAGGCAACTTTGAACTTTGGTAAGCGAAACAAAACGTCAATTTAGACAATATTAAACCTTTAGACTTGGATGCGCGTAATAAGATATTTCGATTAGTGGTGTAAGCCCTCAGCGCATTAATTTTCAACTTCCTACCTATAGCTCTTGGCTTTGTTTTTTCTAACAAGCGAAGCTAAGAGCAACTATCCACAAACGATGAATTCACCCCCTATACGTCATTTGACGTATAGGGGTGCGTTAATCACCCCATACCGCCGTGCAGCGTATTTCCTAATAATGATTGTGTGACGTTCATCAATGACCGGGGCTTTTAGTTCCACCCGGAAAAGAATTGAAGTTTAACCTCAATAAGGGAAGTGGATATGAAGATCAAACATCTGGTTACGGGTATTGCTTTATCGATGGGTGCTACGGTATTGAGTGTCAGCGCGATGGCAGGGGATACAATCAAAGTGGGTGTGTTGCACTCGCTGTCCGGCACCATGGCGATCAGTGAAACGACATTGAAAGACACGGTTCTGATGATGGTTGAAGAGCAGAACAAGAAAGGCGGTCTGCTGGGTAAGAAATTGGAAGCGGTGGTGGTTGACCCTGCCTCTAACTGGCCTCTGTTTGCTGAGAAAGGCCGTGAGCTTTTAACCCAAGAGAAAGTCGACGTCATTTTTGGTAGCTGGACATCGGTTTCCCGTAAATCGGTTCTACCGGTATTAGAAGAACTAAACGGTTTAATGTTCTACCCGGTGCAGTATGAAGGTGAAGAATCCTCTAAAAATGTATTTTATACCGGTGCGGCGCCAAACCAACAGGCCATTCCTGCGGTTAACTATCTAAAAGATGATCTTGGGGTTGAGCGTTGGGTGTTAGCAGGTACCGATTATGTTTATCCACGTACCACCAACAAAATCTTAGAAGCCTATCTGAAAGCCAATGGTGTGGCTGAAGAAGATATCATGATCAACTACACACCCTTTGGTCATTCTGATTGGCAGTCGATCGTTTCCGATATTAAAAAATTCGGTAGCGAAGGTAAGAAAACAGCGGTGGTTTCAACTATCAACGGTGATGCAAACATTCCCTTTTACAAAGAGCTGGGTAACCAGGGTATCTCGGCAGAAGACATTCCCGTGGTTGCATTCTCGGTGGGTGAAGAAGAACTATCCGGCCTAGACACCAAGCCTTTGGTCGGTCATCTAGCGGCATGGAATTACTTCCAGAGTGTTGAAAGCGATGCCAATACTGACTTTATCGCTAAGTGGAAAGCGTTCACGGGTAATCCTAAACGTGTGACTAACGATCCTATGGAAGCCACTTATATCGGTTTCAAAATGTGGACTCAAGCGGTCGAGAAAGCCGGCACAACTGATGTTGATTCAGTTGAGCAAGCGATGATTGGTCAGGAAACGGAAAACCTCACCGGTGGCATGGCTTATATGAATAAGAACCATCACCTGAGCAAGCCGGTATTGATTGGTGAGATTCAGGAAGATGGTCAGCTTGAAGTGGTTTGGGAAACCGAAGGCTTAGTGGCCGGTGATGCTTGGTCTGACTTTCTGCCGGGTTCTAAAGATCTGATGGCTGATTGGACCGCACCGATCTCTTGCGGTAACTACAATGTTGTCACTAAGACCTGTTCAGGTCAGACCTATTAATCTTTAGCGCTTAACATCTTCATCCGCAGGCTTCGTGATAGAAGCCTGCTTTTTTTCAAGCGTGAATCAACAGAGCTTATAAAAAAAGCTGACCTAGATGAATGGCGCTGCCTTTGATATGGGCTAACAGCCTTTTTTATAAGCGCTTTTAAAGAGCAAAAGTCAGAACGGACTCAAGCGCTGTGAGTGCTTATCCGCCTTAATGTGAACGGAGAACGCCTGTGAGATATTTAATGGCTATCGGTGGCTTCTTGTTTAGCTTGCTGGTGAGTACCAGTGCGCTGGCCGAGCCGCCATCCACGGCTCAGCAGCCTCTACTGATGCAACTGACCGAGGTGAAACTGAGCAAAGCGTTACCGGTTTTGCAGCAACTGGAAACATCAACCGGCGCCGATATGATGGTTCTGTTCAAGACGATGTTGGCCGGTAAACTGTACTATGTGAAAGAGGACCGCAGCCTGATCGTGGTCTCTAAAGAGGCGGGCGAGACGCGCTATAGCGACCTGTTCTCGGCGGAACCGCGACATGACCTGAGTAAAAAACAGGTCAAGAAGATCAAGGTGAATAACAAACTGCGGGGGTATCTGCGTGAATCTATTGCGCGGATGCAACTGCATCACACCGACCCAGAAGTGCGTGTCGAGGCGGTGCGTTCACTGTTTTCTGATCTTGATAAGCCGACCATTGAGTTAATTCGTACTGCTAGGCTAGATGAGCAGAGCCGTTCGGTGCAGGCGGTGATGGATGTGGCGCTGGCACTGTATCGCGTTAAACATGCCGAAGACGCCACCGAACGTTTAAAAGGTGTGAATGCGTTGCAAGGTAGTTTAGAGCCTGAAGTGCGCAATCAGTTAACACTGTTGGTGGCGAATGATCCGGCCCGTAGTGTCCGTAAAGCGGCGCAAAAAGGCTTGGATAAAATTGCTCAACAAGCTGAAATGTATGGCTTTATTAATCAGCTATTTTTTGGCCTGAGCCTCGGTTCGGTGTTGTTGCTGGCGGCGATCGGTTTGGCGATCACTTTTGGCGTCATGGGCGTGATCAATATGGCCCACGGCGAGATGATTATGCTGGGCGCCTATACCACCTATGTGGTGCAGCTGTTGCTGCCGGAGATGATTGAATATTCTCTGTGGATCTCAGTGCCGCTGGCCTTTTTAGTGTCCGGGCTTGCCGGTGTGCTGCTTGAACGCTTAGTGATTCGTCATCTGCACGGTCGTCCTTTAGAAACCCTGCTAGCTACCTTTGGTATTAGCCTAATTTTACAGCAGTTAGTGCGCACCGTGTTCTCGCCGCTGAATCGTCAGGTGGCAACGCCCGAGTGGATGAGTGGTTCTATCGAGATTAATCCATTGCTCAGCCTTACGCTCAACCGTTTATATATCATTGCTTTTGCGCTACTGGTGTTTATGTTGCTGCTGCTGGTGTTAAAGAAAACCTCGCTAGGGCTGAATGTTCGGGCGGTGTCGCAAAACCGAAATATGGCAAAAGCAATGGGGATTCGCACCGACCGGGTCGATGCGATGACCTTCGGGCTCGGCTCGGGTATTGCGGGTATTGCTGGTGTGGCGTTAAGTCAGCTCACTAATGTGGGGCCAAACCTTGGACAGGCATACATCATCGACTCCTTTATGGTGGTGGTCTTTGGTGGAGTAGGTAATTTATGGGGCACGCTGGTGGCAGCCTTTACCCTTGGGATCGCAAACAAGTTTTTGGAACCGGTTACCGGTGCCGTACTGGCCAGCATTCTGGTGTTGGTGTTTATCATTCTGTTTATCCAGAAACGGCCTAAAGGGTTGTTTCCACAAAAAGGGAGGGCTGCAGAATGAGTACCTTGTTGCAACATGTATTCGGCAACGCCAAGGGCTTTGCCCGGCTTAACGGCGAAAGTAAGGTGGCGCCCTTTGTGGTGTTGTTGCTGGTAGTCACGGTGCTGGCATCGGCCTGTAACCTGTTGCTGCCGCAGGATTCTATCTTTTATGTTTCCACCTACACCATCACACTGTTAGGTAAATATCTCTGCTATGCCATGTTGGCACTGGCGGTGGATGTGATTTGGGGCTTCTGCGGCATCCTCAGTTTGGGGCACGGCGCTTTCTTCGCCTTAGGCGGCTATGCCATGGGGATGTATTTGATGCGTCAGATCGGAGATCGGGGTGTCTATGGCAACCCGGAACTGCCCGACTTCATGGTGTTTCTTAGCTGGAATGAGCTGCCGTGGTTTTGGCAGGGGATGGATCAATTCTGGTTGGCGATGCTGATGGTATTGCTGGTGCCTGGATTATTAGCCTATGTGTTTGGTTGGTTGGCGTTTCGCTCTCGGGTCACCGGGGTGTATCTGTCGATCATGACCCAAGCGCTAACCTATGCGCTGTTGCTGTCTTTCTTCCGTAATGAGATGGGTTTTGGTGGCAACAATGGCTTAACCGACTTTAAAGATATTCTCGGCTTTGATCTGCAATCGGATAACACCCGAGTGACGCTGTTTATTATCACCGCGCTGATGTTATCGGGCTTGCTGGTGCTGAGCAAAAAAATCATGCAGACCCGTTTCGGTAAAGTGGTTGTGGCGATCCGTGATGGTGAAAGCCGGGCTCGGTTTATTGGCTATCGTACGGAAAACTATAAAGTCTGGTTGTTTGTCTATTCCGCCATGATTGCTGGTATCGCCGGGGCGCTCTATGTTCCTCAGGTGGGTATTATCAACCCCGGTGAGTTCTCCCCAATTAACTCGATCGAGATCGTTATTTGGGTCGCGGTTGGTGGGCGTGGCACCTTGGTTGGCGCGGTCATCGGCGCGATTTTGGTGAACTACGCCAAGACGAAATTTACCGCCATCATGCCAGACGGTTGGTTGTTTGCATTGGGGGCGATGTTTGTATTGGTTACGCTCTATCTACCCAAAGGGTTGATGGGGCTGTGGTCGCAGTTTAAAGGTGAGCAACCTGCAGCGCCGACACCCGTTAATCCGCCGAATGAAACACCGACAAGTCATAATCCAGAGGAGGGCCGCGCATGAGCTTACTCGATACCACCCGTGAAGTGATGCGCCGAGATCAGGTTTGGCCATTTTTACAGGACGATACCACCACGGTGGATATCTCCCATCAGGTGTTGCTCTATGTCGAAGGCTTAAATCTGAGCTTTGATGGCTTTAAAGCCCTGAATGACCTGAACCTGTATATCAATGATGGTGAACTGCGCTGTTTGATCGGCGCTAACGGTGCCGGTAAAACCACCCTAATGGATGTGATTACCGGCAAAACCAAGTGCGATAGCGGCACGGTGTATTTTGGTCAATCACTTAACTTGCTGGAAAAAGATGAGGCGGAGATCGCACAACTGGGTATTGGCCGTAAGTTTCAGAAACCGACGGTGTTTGAAGCCCATACGGTGATGGACAATCTTGAGTTATCCCTGAAAAGTAATAAATCGGTGATCCCAACTCTGCTGGCCACCCTGACCGGTGAAGAGTATGACCAGATGGATCAGGTACTCGAAACGATTGGCTTGAAAGGTGAACGGATGATGTTGGCCGGCTCACTATCTCACGGTCAGAAACAGTGGTTGGAGATCGGTATGCTGCTGATGGCTAATCCGCGCTTATTGCTGGTGGATGAACCGGTGGCGGGTATGACAGTGCAGGAAGGTGAGCGCACCGCCGAGCTGTTAACCTCCTTGGCTGGTGAGCGCACCGTGGTGGTAGTAGAACATGATATGGAGTTTGTTCGCAGTATCGCCCGCACCGTGACGGTGTTACATCAAGGCTCGGTACTGGCGGAGGGTAGTATGGATGAGATTCAGAATAATCCCGATGTTATTGAAGTGTATCTGGGAGAAGCGCCATGATCAGTATTAAGAACGTTAATCAGTTTTACGGTGGCACGCAGATACTCTGGGATCTTAACCTAGAGATTAAAGCGGGCTCGTGCACCTGCATTATGGGTCGTAACGGCGTGGGTAAAACGACCCTGTTGAAATGTCTGATGGGGTTGTTACCGGTCAGTAGCGGTGAAATTTTATTGCAAGGTGAGCCGTTGCAAAGCAAAAAAGCGGAATACCGAGCACCGGCGGGGATCGGTTATGTACCGCAAGGACGGGATATCTTTCCACTGCTGACCGTGGAGGAAAACCTAAAGGTCGGTTTGCCAGTGCGCAAAGATGGTGCAAAAGAGATTCCGGATAAGATCTTTGAGTTGTTTCCGGTGTTGCAAGAGATGTTGCAGCGTCGCGGCGGTGATCTTTCCGGTGGTCAGCAGCAACAGTTGGCTATTGGTCGGGCACTCGTGATTGATCCCAAGGTACTTATTTTGGATGAACCCAATGAAGGGATACAACCAAATATTGTTAAACAGATCGGCGATGTTATTCTAAAGCTCAATCAAGAAGAGGGCTTGACCGTGATACTTATTGAGCAAAAATTGGGCTTTGCCCGCCGCGTAGGTGAAGAGTTTCGACTCATGGAGCGGGGACGGGTGGTCGCCAGTGATCGGATGGACAACCTCAGCGAGGCGTTAATCCGTCAATATTTGGCGGTGTAGATGATGACCTTGGCACAACCAATAACCGAGATTGAAGCACCAGGCTCCGCCTCTGCTTGGAACGCCGAACTATTTCTGCAGTTTGCACGCACAGCCCGAGGCACGGTGCTACAGCGGGCTGAACATCAGGGGCCGCTCTATGTGCAGAAAGCGTTTTATCCCGAAGGGCCAGATCTGGCTCAGGTTTATCTACTCCATCCACCGGGCGGTATGGTCTCCGGTGATCGTTTACAGGTCAGGGTTGAGTGTACCGCGGACAGTCACGCACTGTTAACCACGCCGGGGGCGGGGCGGGTTTATCGGGCTAGGCCTGATCGCAGCCTGCAACATCAAACCAATACCCTCAATGTGAGTGCCGGCGGCTCGATCGAGTGGTTGCCGATGGAAACGATCCTCTACCCTGATGCCTGCACGCGACTAGATACCCATGTCAATCTGGCTGACAACGCCCACTATATTGGCTGGGAGGTCACCAGTTTAGGTATGCCCAACCGTGATCAGCCGTTTAGCACCGGTAACTTGGCGCAAACGTTGCAGATTAATCGAGGTGATCGAATTCTGTTGCGTGAGCGACTACAGATCGACGATCATAATCGTGCCCTATTAGAGGGCCCAGCAGGGCTGCGCGGGCACCCTGTGAATGGTTTGATGGTTGCTGGGCCTTTTGAAATGGCAGGTATGCAGGCGGAAAATACCCAAATAAGTGCATTGGTGGATAAGTTACGTCAGGTTGTGAGTGGTTGTGGTGCGTTAGCGTCTGTGAGTTTGACTGGTGAGTTTATAACGGTTCGTTATTTGGGACAGCAAACCGATCAGGCGATGCAACTGTTTATTCATTGCTGGCAGGTGATCAGGCCGTTATTACTCGGGCGTGAGGCGTGTGAACCCCGTATCTGGGCAACCTGAATGCAAGAGGTGTTAGTTGCGCCATCAATGAGATAGGTTAAAAAGGATAGATTATGGAACTGCTTCCAAGAGAGAAAGACAAGCTGCTGGTCTTTACCGCAGCATTGCTGGCCGAACGGCGTCTGAACCGGGGCTTGAAATTAAACTACCCCGAAGCGATGGCTTATCTAACCATGGAAATCATAGAAGGCGCACGGGATGGTAAAACCGTTGCCGAGTTGATGGGGTATGGCAAAACGCTACTGACCGCTGACCAGGTGATGCCTGGCGTGGTGGAGCTGATTCATGAAGTTCAAGTGGAAGCGACCTTTCCCGATGGCACCAAACTGGTGACCGTACACAACCCGATCTGCTGATAGGAGAATATGATGATTCCCGGTGAAATTCAGTCTGTTAAAGGCGATATCCAGCTTAATGAGGGGCGTAAAACGGTGTCTCTGCGGGTCGAAAACCGCGGTGACCGTCCGGTGCAGATCGGCTCTCACTATCATTTTTTTGAGGTTAACCCCGCGTTGGAGTTTGATCGCTCTAAGGCTCGAGGCTTTCGTCTTAATATTGCCTCCGGCACCGCGGTACGCTTTGAACCGGGGCAGGGACGCAATGTCGAGCTCGTCGAATATGCGGGTAGCCGCACGATCTATGGCTTTCGTGGTGAAGTGATGGGTAAGCTGGATGCCGAGGAGACAGACGTATGACTAAGATTGATCGGGCGGCTTATGCGCAGATGTTTGGCCCTACCACCGGTGACCGGGTACGACTCGGGGATACCGAACTGTGGATAGAGGTCGAGAAAGATTTCACGACCTATGGTGATGAGGTCAAGTTTGGCGGCGGTAAAGTGATCCGCGACGGTCAGGGGCAGAGCCAGTTTTGTAATGATATCTGCGTCGATCTCGTGATCACCAACGCACTGGTACTGGATCACTGGGGCATTGTGAAAGGCGATGTCGGTATCCGTGAAGGCCGTATTTTTAAAGTCGGTAAAGCGGGTAATCCAGACACTCAGGACAACGTCGATATTGTGATTGGCCCAGGCACCGAAGTGATCGCCGGAGAAGGTAGTATTCTCACCGCCGGTGGTATCGATGCCCATATCCATTTTATCTGTCCTCAACAGATCGATGAGGCATTGATGTCCGGTGTTACCACTATGCTCGGTGGCGGTACTGGCCCAGCGACCGGCACGAATGCGACTACCTGTACGCCGGGGCCGTGGAATATCGGCAAAATGTTACAGGCAACCGATTCGATGCCGATGAATTTTGGTTTTCTTGGCAAGGGTAATGGTAGTTTGCCAAAACCACTGGAAGATCAGTTGGAAGCGGGTGCCTGTGGTTTGAAGCTCCATGAAGATTGGGGTACTACGCCGGCCTCGATCGATAACTGCCTATCGGTGGCCGATAAATATGATGTTCAGGTAGCGATTCATACCGATACCCTGAACGAGTCAGGCTTTGTTGATGATACCTTGGCGGCCTTTAAAGACCGAGTTATCCACACCTATCACACTGAAGGGGCGGGCGGTGGTCATGCACCGGATATTATCCGTGCCTGCGCGTATCCCAATGTGCTACCGTCATCGACCAACCCAACTCGGCCCTTTACCCGGAATACCGTCGATGAACATCTCGATATGCTGATGGTGTGTCACCATTTGGACAGTAATATCCCCGAAGATGTGGCCTTTGCCGATTCCCGTATTCGGAAAGAAACCATCGCCGCTGAAGATCTCTTCCATGATCGCGGTGCGTTTAGCATGATCTCCTCGGACTCGCAGGCGATGGGACGCGTGGGTGAGGTCGTGACCCGTACTTGGCAAACAGCTCATAAGATGAAAACCCAGTTTGGTCTGTTGCCTGAAGATGAGGAGCGGGGCTGTGATAACTTTCGGGCACGCCGCTATATTGCTAAATACACCATTAATCCGGCGATTGCCCACGGTATTTCCCATGAAGTCGGCTCTATTGAACCGGGTAAACTCGCAGATCTGGTGCTATGGAAGCCCGCTTTCTTTGGCGTGAAACCCTCGTTGATTATTAAAGGGGGGATGATTGCCGCGGCGCCGATGGGCGACCCTAATGCATCGATTCCAACCCCTCAGCCGGTACATTACCGGCCGATGTTTGGATCCTATGGGCAGGCACCGGCTAAAATCTCAGTCACTTTTGTATCGGGTGCTGCATTGGAGCGGGATATTGGTACGCAGTTGGGCTTGAATCGTCGGCTGGTGGCCTGTTGTAACACCCGCAATATCGGTAAGAAAGATATGATTCACAACAGCTGGATGCCGACCATTACCGTTGATCCGCAGACCTATGAGGTGCGGGCGGATGGTGAGTTACTCACCTGTGAACCCGCCGACGTGCTGCCGTTGGCCCAGCTATATAACCTGTTTTAATCATGAAGACCGTTTTTAAGCGAATTAGCAGTAAGGAGATCGGATGCTTGAAGTATATGAGCGTTTAGGCGATCACTGTCATGGTGTGGTGTATACCACTGTGATATTGAATCAAGAACAACGTGATCGTGGTCGGCTGAAGTTGACCGGTGAGAATGGCGAAGAGATTCGGTTGTTTTTGGAACGGGGCAAGCCGTTACAGGTGGGCGAATATTTAAAAACCCGCTGCGGTAAATATATTCAGGTGGAAGGCGCAGTCGAAGCGGTCACCTATGCGGAGTGTGACGATTGGCATACCTTCGCTCGGGCCTGTTATCACTTAGGTAACCGCCATGTGAAACTGCAGGTGGGCGATCGCTGGTTAAAGATGCAGCCCGATCATGTATTGGAAGAGATGCTGGTGTTGTTGGGACTTAAATTGACCCATCAACAAGCGGTATTTGTACCCGAATCGGGAGCCTATAGTCATGGCGGCCATCACCACCACTGATACCTCGTTGTTACGGCTGATGCAGCTAAGCAGTGTCAGCCTGCCGGTGGGTGGCTATGCTTTTTCACAAGGGCTGGAATTCGCCATTGAACGTGGTTGGATTCGCAATGCTGTTCAGGTGTCTGAATGGTTAGAACAGCAGTTGCTTTATTCGGTGGCACAAACCGATCTGCCGCTGTTACAACGGGCGATGCTGGCGACTGAACAGCAAGATTATCAACGCTTGCAATGGTGTAATGATCTAGCTTTGGCATGTCGTGAAACCCGTGAACTGCGGTTGACCGATAGCGCGATGGGTGAGGCGATGAACCGCTTACTCGTTAGTCTCGGTCAGCCCCAGCCACTCCCCACCGCAGAAGATGTCAGCTTTGTCGTGCTGTTTGGTGTGGCGGCGCAAAATTGGCAGATTGATTATCCAACCACCGCCTTAGGATTTCTTTGGTCATGGTTGGAAAATCAGGTGGCGGCGGCCACTAAGCTAGTGCCACTCGGTCAGACACAGGCGCAGCAGTTATTAGTTGAGTTACAACCGCTGTTACCTCAAGCGGTGAGTCAGGCGGCGTTGATCGCCGATGATGGTATAGGTAATGGGCTACAGGCATTGGCGATTGCCAGTGCAGGCCATGAGACACAGTATTCAAGATTATTTCGTTCCTGATCGAAACACAGGGCGAGTGGTGATATTCAGGAGAGTGACAGTGAGCACACAGATAGCGACACCAAAACAAACTTTGCGGGTGGGGGTTGGCGGCCCAGTCGGTTCGGGCAAAACCGCATTGTTACGTTCACTCTGTTCGGCGATGCGTGAGCATTATGATATCGCCGTGGTGACCAACGATATTTATACTCAGGAAGATGCTAAGTTTTTGACCGAACATGAAGCGCTCGATGCGGACCGGATTATCGGTGTTGAAACCGGTGGTTGTCCACATACGGCGATTAGAGAAGATGCCTCAATGAACCTTGCGGCGATTGACCAGCTGATCGCACGCCATGGTGAACTCGATGTGGTGTTTGTTGAGAGCGGTGGGGATAATCTCAGCGCAACCTTTAGCCCAGAACTGTCGGATTTAACGATCTACGTTATTGATGTGTCTGCCGGTGATAAGATTCCCCGTAAAGGTGGCCCGGGTATTACTCGTTCAGATCTGCTGATTATCAACAAAACGGATCTAGCACCGCTGGTAGGTGCGTCACTAGAGGTAATGGATGTGGATGCGAAACGGATGCGCGGTGAGCGTCCCTTTGTGTTCTCCAATCTTAAAAAAGCTGAAGGGTTGCAACAAATCATAGAGTTTATCGTCTCTGAAGGGATGCTGGATTTGAAGCCTTTACCTCCGGTTAAGGCCGTTGTTTGATTGCATTAGAAATGTTTAATTATTGTTAGAAAACTTGGTTGTTATAAACCAGTTTGATTGTTATTAGCATGTTTAATTGTTACTAAAAAGTTTAAGGATCACATCATGAATAAACGCAATCAGTTACGTCTGTTAACCTTAGCTGCGGGTCTAGTACCGCTGTCAGCAATGGCGCATACCGGCCATGAAGTGTCTGGTTTTGTACAGGGGATGCTGCACCCCTTGTCTGGCGCTGATCATCTGTTGGTGATGTTAGCGGTTGGATTATTGGCGGCGGGTCGCACTCGTCTGAGCCACAACCGTGCCGGTATGGCGATGGCCGGCGCATTTCTGTTAACAATGGTGGGTGGAACCTTGCTGGGACTGGCCGGCGTTGCGGTGCCGTTAGTCGAGCAGGGAATTTTAGTCTCTGTGATAGCAGGTGGTATTCTGTTAAGCCTTGCTGTGCGTCTTTCATTAACCACCGGCATTTCCGTCGCGGCAGGCTTTGCGCTGTTTCATGGATTGGCACATGGTGCGGAATTGCCGTTGGCTGCCAGCCCATTCGCTTATATTGCCGGCTTCCTTATCAGCACCTCCGCATTGTTATTTGTGGGCACTTGTTTAGGGCAACTGGCTGATCACTACCGTATGGGAATGTTGACCCGGCTAGCGGGTATCGGCATGGCGACCTTTGGTGTGTTAGCGGCACTGTGATTAGTGGATAAACTCCCCGCGCCTAGCGGGGAGCTTTTTACTGTAAGATGCATGCATCTTTAATGATAAGCAGGGTTGGTCATGCCGTTTTGAACGTTGGTGAGTCGATTCAGTTTTTAGGACATTGAGTCTAATGCCTGTTAATATCCATCAGGTTTTTGAAATTTATTACGTTTATAGATCTAGGTAAAAAATGGCGATTGAAATCATCTCTGGTGAAACGGCATGGTTAAGGAATAACCAGCGTAACAAAACTCAACGTTGGCCTACTAGGCGAGATCCAGACCGTATTTATCCTATAGCGACACCCGTCGCAAAGACTAGCTTTAATATTAATCTGGATGAAAAAGTGTTTTGTATCGGCTCATGTTTTGCTAACGAAATAAGCCAAGCATTGCATCGACTTAATTATGATGTATTGTCGATATTTCATGATCTGCCAACACCATCTGACCGTCAGCTTAATACTGATTCAGTATTCCATAAATATAATGTTGCTTCTATCTACAATGAGCTAGCCTGGGCGTTAGATTCATCGAAGCCTTACAGCCATGATCAGGCATTAATTCATGCAGGTAAGGATAATATTCAGGATTATCAGTTAACAGGAAAGCAGCGTAGCTATAGTGAAGAGTTTGCCAAAACTTTTCGTAATTCTTTTAATTCAGCTTTTGCAAAAGTTAAGGATGCTGATGTTGTTATATTAACGTTGGGTGTCAGTGAAGTCTGGTACGATAATGAAACCGGACTGTATTTGAATGTTGCTGTCCCCCACAGTCTAATAAAAAGTTATCCAGGACGTTTCGAGCTCCATGTGTTTGATTACGAAACGACATCGTTTTTTTTGACGGCAATTTATGACCTGCTTAAAGCTAATTTGAACTCAGGTTTTAGGTTGTTAGTGACTGTTTCACCTATACCATTGACTTATACTTTTCGAGAGCAGGATGTTTTTATATCGAATAGTTATTCAAAAGCGGTATTACGTGTTGCTGTTGAAGAGCTCGTTAGTGAACATAATAATATTAATTATTTTCCAAGTTATGAATTTGTTACTCTGAGTAACCCTTCATCCGTTTGGCGTAGTGATGATTTTCGCCATGTAGACTCTAGCTTTGTTGATTACATTATGGGTAATGTAATGGCTCAGTTTACAGAGGATTCAGATGCGGTGAGAGGAAATAATTTATTGTTAAAAGTGAAGTCTTTGTATTATGGAGGCTTTGTTAAAGAGGCGAAGGTATTATTACGATCTCTAAGAAACAACGATAGTGTTAGTTCTAAAGAAATGCTTATGCTTTGGCTCGCGATGCAAACGGGGCTTAGTGGGAAAGTTAAAGTATTTTTACTAAAATTATCTACATATTTTAAGACATATAGCCACCTGAGTATCGTTCAACATATTTATTCTGTTCCGGACTTTTTCAAAAAAATAGCTAGGGATGCGTTTGTTGGGCATGTTGATCAATGGGATGGTCAGTGTTTGAGTGGTTGGGCATGTAACCAAAAAAGCTCTAAACCTATAAAAGTTAAGGTTTTATTGGGGAGTGACGTGATCACAACGGCGACGGCAGAGGTTGCCCGTCCAGATGTTGCTCGACATTTGGGTGTTAAAAGTGCGCAGCTAGGTTTTAAAATCCCATTAGACTTAAGCAAAGTTGAAGGTCAACTTGTGCGTGTTGTTTTTGCTGAGACCGGAGAAGATTTGAATTTAAGCCCTATTTATATTGATGCCAAGGCTAACGACTAAGGGTTTTGCTACGTTTGGAATTAAATTCTAAACTATTTTTTATTTTGGCTGACTGTGCCTGTTTTACTGCGTTATCGTTTTACGAGACTCTAAAGCCGACATTGAGCGCTTCTAAAGTGTGGGTTAACTCTTCAAAAACTAGATTTCTTAACCACATATGCGCTGGATCTTTGATGTAGCGCTCATGCCAGATAATCGAATAGGTAAAGCCTTTTTGTGGCATCGGAAAGGGCAGAATTTTTAACTGATATTGTTTGGCGAAGCTGCTCGCTAAGCCGTAGGGCACGGTGAGAATCATGTCACTTTGTGAAATGATGGCCAGCGCCGCAACAAAGTGCGGCACGCGCAGGGCGATACGTCGTTTTAGCCCACGTTCCTCCAATAGATAATCGATAGCGCCTTTGCGTGCTCCGCCCATGGTGATTAAAGCATGGGGATAGTTAGCGTAGTGTTCTAAATCCAGTGGTTGTTCAGCGGCGGGATGGTTGTCTCGCACCACACAGACAAACCGATCACTTCCCACACCACGGCCATGAATCGCGGCCGGGGCATCTTCCACCGTGCAGGTGGCCAGATCAATATCATGTTGATACAGTTCCTGTAAGAGGCTCTCTTGCCAGGGCACAATTTCTAAATTGACCCCCGGTGCTTCAGTGCGCAACCGTTTTATGACCGGTGGTAAAAGTACCTGTGCGCCGTAATCGGTGGTGGCTAATCTGAAGTTTTTGGTTGCGCTTTCAGGTGTGAAAACGGCAGGGCTGATTAGGTGACTTAAGTCTTGTAACGATTGGCGTAACTGCAATGCGAGCATCTCTGCGCGAGGTGTTGGGATTAAGCCTTTTGGAGTGCGGGTAAATAACGGGTCGTTAAAGAGTGTTCGCAGCCGCGCTAGGTTGCGGCTGATAGCGGGTTGGGTCAGGTTTAGTCGGCCTGCCGCTCGAGTGACACTGCGTTCTTCAAGGAGCACTTGAAAAACAGGCAGAAGGTTGAGGTCGGTAGTCGTTAGGTTGTTTATGTTCATTCATGATTTCTATTTATGTTAGATATTTACCCAATGCATTGGATGCATGTAGAGAGGAAGCATAGACTAATCGACATTATCAGACAATGTTCTACGTAAGGTGCCGCATGTATATTGAATCTAATCGTGAAATCCAACTTGTTCGTCGTCCTGTCGGTATGCCGACTAAGGATGATTTTCAGCTCGTTAGCCACCCGGTACCTGAGTTAAAAGAGGGTGAAGTGTTGGTTAAGAATCTATGGCTGTCGGTGGATCCTTATATGCGGGGTCGGATGATGGAGCGTGCAAGTTATATCGAACCTTTCGCTCTGAATGCCGCACTTGGTGGTGGTGCGGTAGGTGAAATTGTTGAATCTCGTAACGCTGATTTTACCGTGGGCCGTAAGGTGTCCAGTATGAATGGCTGGCGGGAATATTTTACCTCCGCTGGTGATGATATTCAGTTGTTACCGCAAACTGAGATTGCCGATCAAGCTTTTCTAAGTGTGCTGGGGATGACGGGTATGACGGCATTTACTGGATTGACTAAGATTGCCGAACTCAAGGCAGGAGACCGAGTCTTTGTTTCAGCGGCGTCTGGTGCTGTTGGTGCGATGGTGTGTCAGATCGCTAAACTGAAGGGTTGCTACGTGGCTGGCAGTGTAGGTTCTGAGGCTAAAGCCCGTTATCTGCTAGATGAACTGAATGTCGATGCGGTGGTTAACTATAAAACCACTGACGATCTGCAGGACAGCATTGCCAAGGCTTGCCCTGAAGGCATTGATGTCTATTTTGAGAATGTCGGCGGTGCTCACCTAGAAGCAGTATTAAACCTGATGAATGATCATGGGCGTATCGCTGTTTGCGGCATGATCGATCAGTACAACGCCACCACGCCACAGGCTGGGCCAGTGAACTTATCCCAATTGATTATTAAGAAACTCAAAGTTCAGGGCTTTATCGTGTTTGAGCATTGGGATGGGTATCCCGCGTTTGTTGAGCAGATGACTCAGTGGATCGAAGCGGGAAAAATCACTTGGAAAGAAACGGTTTATAACGGTATTGAACAAGCGCCCGATGCGTTTATTGGCCTATTTAAGGGTGAGAACACCGGCAAGATGTTGGTAAAACTGGCTTAGGCAGTCTGTGGTTCAGTTGAGCATTCGATGATTAATTAAAGTGTGGGCTGGTCTGAAATTTGATCGCCCGACAGAAAGGAAAGATTACGATGAATATTTTATTTGTACTGACGTCACATGATGAATTGGGTAATACCGGTGAGAAAACGGGTTTCTGGGTTGAGGAATTTGCTGCACCTTATTACGTTCTAGCGGACGCTGGCGTTAATATTACCTTGGCGTCGCCTGCCGGTGGTCAACCACCGATCGATCCTAAAAGTGCACTGGAAGATTTCCAGACCGAGGATACTCGTCGTTTTGATCAGGATGCTGAGCTGCAACAAAAGCTGGCCAACACGTTACCATTAAGCAGCGTTTCTGCCGATGATTACGATGCAATCTTTTATCCCGGTGGCCATGGGCCAATGTGGGATCTGACTCAGAATAAAGCTTCTATTGCCTTGATTGAAACCTTTGCTCGTCAAGGCAAGCCTGTGTCAGCAGTCTGTCATGCACCGAGTGTTTTGTTAAACACCAAAGATGAAGCGGGCGAACCGCTGGTTAAGAACAAGAAGGTTACAGGCTTTACGAATACTGAAGAAGCAGCGGTAGGCTTAACAGAGGTAGTGCCATTCCTGTTAGAAGACGAGCTGAAACAGCGCGGCGGTGTTTATTCTCAGGGACCAGACTGGGGGCCCTATCTGATTGAAGATGGTTTATTGATTACCGGCCAGAACCCAGCCTCTTCAACGCTGGTAGCGAAGGCAGTGTTAGCCCGCTTGAGAAAATAGCTATTTAATAACGTGGTGATATAAAAAAGTCACTGGGAGCGAGAGCTGCCAGTGACTTTTTTGCTTTAAGCTGAAATCAGTGATTAATGCGCGCTGATACCGCGAATCGCTTCGGAGCGACGACGTAGGTATTCCACAGTGCTTAGCAGCAAGATAGACATACAAACCAGCAAGGTTGCAACAGCCAAGATCGTTGGGCTAATTTGCTCACGAATACCTGCCCACATCTGCATCGGTACAGTTCGCTGTTCAGCGCCCGCAATAAAGATCGCGACAACCACTTCATCCACTGAAGTCATTAGGGCGAACAAGCCGCCTGAAATAACACCGGTCATAATTAGCGGTACAGTGATTTTAAAGAATGCATAGGTTGGAGAAGCACCAAGGCTGTTAGCTGCTCTGACTAAGTTATAGTCAAAGCCGCTGAGTGTCGCTGTCACCGTAATCACCACAAAAGGAGTACCTAGTGCTGTATGAGCAAGGATTAAGCCCAGATAGCTCTGTGATACACCCATTGATGAGTAGAAAAAGAACATACCTGCAGCTGAAATAATCAACGGTACGATCATCGGGGAGATCAGTAATCCCATGATCAGACCTTTAAAGGGTAGTTCTGAACGACTCAAGCCTAATGCAGCCAGGGTACCCAGCACCATTGAGAGGAAGGTCGAGCAGATCGCCACAATAAAGGTGTTCTTGATCGCTGCCATCCAACGCTCACTGCCAAAAAACTCCTCATACCAACGAAACGAATAGGCATCAGGGTCGAACGCCAACATCCCTTCAGTAAAACTGAAGTAGGGCTCGATATTGAATGACAATGGGATGATGATCAGCAATGGCGTGATCAGAAAAATAAACACCATGCCGCAAAAAACACGAAACGCATAGTACCAGAATGTTTCTAAGGGGCCGGCATATGATGGAAGAGCCATAATCTTACCTCAACGTCATCTGATTGTTTCCGCCAAAGAGACGGCTGTAAAGGGCATAGATACCTAAGACGAGTGCTAGCAGTACCACACCGAGTGCGGCAGCAAGACCCCAGTTAAGCGAACTTTGCATATGGTATGCAATCATATTGCCGATAAACTGTCCGGTTTGACCACCCACCAATGCAGGGGTGATGTAGTAACCAATCGCGAGAATAAACACCAAGATGGCACCCGCAGAAATACCGGGCACTGATTGAGGTAGGTAAACCTTAACGAATGCGGTAAAGGGGGTTGCACCAAGGGAACGGGCGGCCCGCATATAGCTTGGTGGAATCGTCTTCATCACTGAATAAAGAGGCAGAATCATAAACGGCAGCAGTATATGAGTCATAGCGATGACGGTACCGGTGGCGTTGTAGATCATACTCAGCCGGCTCTCATCATTGACTAGGCCGAACCAGACGAGAATGTCATTAATTACCCCTTGGCCCTGAAGTAACGCGATCCAGGATGAGGTTCGTACCAACAGAGAGGTCCAGAAGGGGAGTAGTACCAAGATCATCAGGGTGTTGGCTACGCGCATGGGAAGTGATGCCAGCAGATAGGAAACCGGATAGCCGAGCAGCAAGGTCAATAAGGTGATGACCACGGACATCCAGACGGTTCGCCAGAGCATCTGCAGATAGACACGCTGATTCTCCGGTAGCATTCTGATTTCACCCTCGGGGGTGGTTTCCATATCGAATGCTGCAATGTAATACGACGCGGTATAGGGTTTAGATTCGCGTTTAATGACTCGCCAGTTGTCAATATCGCCCCAACCTTTGTTGATTTTGATCAGTTGGGCTTTGTATGGCGGTTTGAGTCTAGCAGCTTTACGCGCGGTGCCTGTTAACAGGCTACGCATCTGGCTTTTTTCATAATTAAGTCGGGTAGCCGCTTTACCAATGGTATGGTTTTTACGACCCACTACCAAGTCTTCAACCAGTGCGGCATAGGTTGCTTCATCTGGTAGTTCGTTGCTATCACCATCCCAGTCAGCTAATGCTGCGGTGGTGTTCGGCATATACTCGGAGACCTGAGGGTTATCTATCGACCGGAATAGCATGGTTGCGATAGGTGAAACAAAGGTGACCATGATAAAGATAAGCAGCGGTGCTACCAGAAACAGGGCGCGGATTTTTTTGCGGCGCAGTGAGCGATGCATATCCGAGGTTAAGCGTTTCTGTTCGTCCGGGGTTAATTGGCCTTCGGCCTCGACAGTATTTGCCATCATGAGGAATACAAACCCTTTTTTGAAGATGAATTAAAATGGCGGTTGATTGTGCGTCTTATCGTTGATAATAATGAATCATCATCTGATCGTGTGGTTAGATGATCGATCAAATCATGACTCGAAAATCAGCCTTTAACTCATAAAGGGGGGCTTGGCAGCCCCCCAACATTTACGTTCTTATTGTACTAACCAAGCGTTAAAGCGTTGACGTAGTTCGTCACCGTTATCAGCCCAGAATTCAGCATTTTTCTTAATAGGAGTCTTGAAGTTAACTGGCGTAGTTGGCATGTGGGGAGCCATTTCTACACCGGTTTCCGCATGAGTAGAAACCAGTGGTGCAGAGGATTTACGCGCTGGACCGTAAGAGATGTATTTAGTCTGGTCGGCTAGACGTTGCGTGTCAGTAGCGAAACGTAAGTAGTCCATTGCCGCTTTCTTATGTGGCGCACCTTTTGGAATAATATAGCCATCTAGCTCATAAACCTGACCGTCCCAAATAATAGTGAACGGCTGGTTTTCTACAACTTGAGCGTTAAAGATACGACCGTTATAAGCAGACGCGATTGCAACTTCACCATCGGCTAGCAGTTGTGGTGGTTGAGCACCAGCATCCCACCAGATGATAGAATCTTTGATGGTATCCAGTTTAGCGAAAGCACGTTCTACGCCTTCAGGCGTGCCGAGTACATCGTAAACTTGATCATAAGGTACGCCATCAGCGGCGAGAGCCCACTCTAGGTTAGCATCAGGTTTTTTCTCAAAGGCGCGCTTACCTGGGAATTTTTTGACGTTGAATACATCAGCAATCGTTTTCGGCTTTTCACCTGGGAATGCTTTATCGTTGAAAGAGAACAGTGTGGCGTAAACGATAGTTGGAACGTAGCAACCAGAAAGAGAACCTTCAACAAAGTCTTCCATTACTGGCGTGCCGTCAGCACCAGGGTTTAGATCTTTTTCATAATCCAATTCTTGTGCAATACCTTCATCACACGCCAGAATTGCGTCACCTTCCAGAATATCCAGTACATCCCAGGTTACATTGCCGGCTTCTGTTTGTGCACGAAGACCCGCTAGACCATTACCTGATTTATCTTCATCGACAATCTTAATGCCTGTTTTTGCAGTGAACGGATCACTGTAGGCCATCCGTTGGGATTTTGTGTACGCTCCACCCCATGATACGACCGTTAGTGGTTCGGCTGCAGTTGCAGAGCCCACGCATACAGCAGCACCTAGTGCTAGGACAGATGATAGTTTGGAAAATTTCTTCATTTGGCATTTCCTCTCGGGCTTTAATGACATGACATCTTCTTCATGAAGACGCTGTTTATTCGCTCATCATAACTATGATGTAGCCTTTATTGTTTTTCAGTAGCAATGACATTTGATCCTGGTCAGATCGTATCCAACGCCCTACAGTCTTTAGACGACCAACCGATAGGGGCGGTGCCGCCAACTTGCAATCCTTTATGGTCTGTAGAATTCGGTACTTTGACGATAAATTCATCGTGGCCGCAGACATTCATACGAACCCGCTTATGATCTCCTAGGTAGATAACTTCCTCGACTTTACCCGTGAATACGTTGTCACACTGACCTTCAACCGGATCAAGAAAAACGCGCTCAGGTCGGAGTGATAGAGTGCTTTCTTTACCAATATCGTCGGTGTTGATATCCAGGGCGGTAACTAACTCGCCACTAGGTAGACGAACGGTGCAAATGCCGTCTTGTGTAGATTGTAAAATACCGGATAACTTATTGTTTTCACCAATAAACTGGGCAACAAAGGAGTTAGTCGGTTTTTCGTAGAGTTCGGTGGGTGGGGCGAGTTGTTGAATGATACCGTCGTTGAAAACGGCGATTCGATTCGACATCGTGAGTGCTTCAGATTGGTCATGGGTTACATAGACGACGGTTACGCCCAATCGTTCATGAATATGTTTGATTTCGTATTGCATCTGTTCCCGCAGATTCTTATCCAGCGCACCGAGTGGTTCGTCCATTAGAATCAAATCGGGTTCAAATACAAGGGCACGTGCAACCGCGACTCGCTGTTGTTGACCTCCGGATAACTGTGCGGGACGACGATCGCCAAAGCTACCGAGTTCAACCATATCCAAGGCTTTATTAACGCGCTCTTCGATCTCCGATTTACCCATGTTACGAACTTTAAGAGGAAAGGCGAGGTTTTCTGCCACGGTCATATGGGGAAATAACGCATAGTTTTGGAAAACCATGCCGATGCCGCGTTTATGGGGCGCTACATTGTTGATTGAACGGCCATCCAGATAGATATCACCATGGGTCGCTGTTTCAAAACCGGCCAACATCATCAGCGATGTGGTTTTCCCTGAGCCGGATGGCCCAAGCATGGTTAAAAATTCACCGCGTGGGACATCAATATTCAAATCTTTTACTACGAGAATCTTGCCATCGTAGCTTTTCTGAACTCCGTCAAACCGTACAAAAGCCTCATTGGAAGCTGAATTTTCCATTTGTTATTATGCCTCTCTACAATTTATGGGTTGTGATCCGCAAGCTTAAAATCTGTCGTTGGTTCTTGTTGATTACTGTTTCGCGTCTGTTTATACCCTACGATAATTTGAAGTGAGAGTGCAAACATTACCTTTCAAAACTGAGGATTAAGTATTTTTACTCTGTTTTGATGTTTAAAAATCGTCAATTTGTCCACGAATATTGACTGTTTACGACATTTCACTAATTTTGTTTTACGCCAACTATCTTAAAGTAGCCAAATTCAACCTGCTTTAATTTAGTGCGGGCCATTACGTCTATCGCTCATTTCTTATCTGTGTTGTTTGTCTAAGTAAAATGGGTGCCCCATTCTGGTTTAATCTAAGGCCATTCTTTGTCCCGCCTCTATCTGCCTTGTTTCGCCCGCCTACTTGGATATATTGCTGGTTCTACGCACACAGTAATCGGGTTGTTTCATCAATCTCGACGTAACTCGTTATTTTTTGACTGTATTTTCGCTGTTCCTGAGGTCATTAAGTTGGTATTTCAGCCTTGTTTATTGCTTAAACGGCGCTGTATCGGCGATCAAACTGTCCTTCGACATGGATAAAGCATAGCTAGAGTCTGGGTAATTGCACTGTCTCTATTGGTTTTTATAAATCGGTATGTTTCCTGCAGTGTCCGATGTATGGATAAAGTTTTCTGCTTAAAAGGCTGCTATATGGTCAATATTGGTGCGTTTTTGTTGTTGCTTAGACCGCTGTGCACTGCCGTTGCTAAGGGGAGTGAGAGATGACGACTAAGGTTTTAATTTTTACCGATCTCGATGGTTCATTGCTGGACCACTTTAGCTATCGTTTTGATACAGCAAAGCCGCTATTGGCGTTATTAAAAACGGTTAAAATTCCGGTTATTCCTGTGACCAGTAAGACCCGTGCTGAACTGTCTGTTTTACGTCAGCAGTTAGCTAGCGAAGACCCTTTTGTCGTCGAGAATGGAGCCGCTATTTTCATCCCCGTTGATTACTTTTCGCTGCCGCCGAGTGGCTGCTCTATCGTAGATGGTTTTTATTGTTACTCATTTTCTAAACCTCGTGAACATTGGTTAACGCTGTTAGCAGCACAAGCGACTGAGTTTGCGGGCGAGTTTGAGACTTTCACCTCCTTAGGGGTTGAAGGAATAAAAGTATGTACTGGACTTTCGACAGAGGCTGCCTCGCGGGCCAATAATCGCGAATTTAGTGAGCCGGTCAAATGGCTTGGCTCTGAGAGCCGTAAATCGTTATTCGTAACAACATTAAGGCGAGCAGGGGCGACGGTGCTACAAGGTGGGCGTTTTCTACATGTAACAGGGGGTTGCAATAAAGGGAAGGCGTTGCAATGGCTTTATCAACAATACCGCGACTCAATTTCACATGAAGTGGGTAAAAGCGAATTTTTAACCATAGCGGCTGGTGACAGTGATAACGATGTCGATATGTTACAGGTGGCTGACTGTCCCGTGTTGATCCGTTCACCGGTGCAAGAGCCTCCTGTGTTTGAGCATCTCAATGTTTATCGAACAAAACAAACCGGGCCGGATGGTTGGGTTGAAGGGGTGAGTTGGTTTTTAGGTGCCTCAGAGCGACCGCAAGAGATGAATTCAATTGAATACCTGCAAAAGAAGCTAAGGAGTAATGTGTATGGGTGATTTCTATCAGAATGGCATTATTACAACGTTACATCATCTAGCAAACAGACCGATTGAGGAGGTTGAAGAGGAGTTAACACGTTTCGGTCGTAAAAGACCATTGGCCCTGATTCTACCGTCGTTATTCTCTGAGTTGGAAGGGCCTGCGCTGGCGCATATTATTGATGAAATAAGCCAGGTGCCATACCTGTCTGAAATTGTGATTGGACTGGACCGGGCCAATGAAGCGCAGTTTCGTTATGCCCGGCAGTTTTTTAGCAAGCTCCCTCAGCATCATCGTATTCTTTGGAATGATGGACCGCGTTTACGGGCATTGGATGCCGAGTTGCAAGCCCTAAAGCTAGCCCCAAAGGAGGCGGGCAAAGGGCGTAATGTGTGGTATTGCATGGGGTATATTTTGGCCTCAGGGCGGGCCGAGTCAGTGGCATTGCACGATTGCGATGTCACCACTTACAGTCGTGAGATGTTGGCCCGGTTGATCTATCCGGTAGCCAATCCGCAATTTAACTATGAGTTCTGCAAAGGGTTTTACGCCCGAGTATCTGATGGCAAGATCAATGGGCGAGTGAGTCGTCTATTGGTGACGCCACTGCTGCGAGCGTTGAAGAGGGTCTTCGGTGAAATCGAATATCTGCAGTTTCTCGATAGCTTTCGTTATCCGTTAGCGGGGGAGTTCTCTTTTCGGCGTGATGTACTGAGTGATATCCGTATACCAAGCGACTGGGGTTTGGAGATCGGTGTGCTGTCAGAGATGCACCGTAACTATGCTAACAACCGACTCTGTCAGGTGGATATTGCCGACCAATACGATCATAAGCATCAAGATCTCTCCCTTGATGATATGCAGGCGGGCCTGTCGAAGATGTCGATCGATATCACCAAATCATTGTTCCGTAAGCTAGCCACTCAAGGGCATACTTTTAATAGCGAAACCTTCCGTTCAGTCAAAGCGACCTATTACCGTATCGCCTTAGATTTCGTTGAAACCTATCACAATGATGCGGTGATGAATGGCCTGCAACTGGATATTCATGCTGAAGAAATGGCGGTAGAGATGTTCTCTCGCAATATCATTTCCGCCGGTGAGAAGTTCTTGAGTAACCCGATGGAAACCCCTTTTATTCCTAGTTGGAGTCGGGTTTCCAGTGCCATGCCCGATGTGTTTGATCGTTTAATCGAAGCGGTTGAGTTGGATCATCAAGAGTTTATGGCGGAGTAATATGGATAGCGTATTCAATAATGCCAGTGATCAGCTAGTCAGTCAGATTGAAAATCATCTGCATAATATCTATTGCTCATTTGAAGCGCAGGAGATCACTCACCTGGTATCGGACCTAATCTCTATCATGCGTCTCGGCAGTGTCGAGCAACTTCCTATGCCGTTTAAAAACCATTGGAGTCAGCAAGATATTATTATGATCACCTACGGTGATAGCCTCCATCGACCTGATGAGCGGGCGATGAGTACTCTGCATCATTTTCTCAATGAGCAGTGCGACGGGGTTATTAGTGGTGTACATGTGCTACCGTTTTTCCCATATAGCTCGGATGATGGCTTTGCCGTGAGTGATTATTATCAGGTACGGGCATCGGTGGGAGAGTGGCAGGATATTCAGCGGCTCTCAGGAGAATACCGATTGATGTCAGATCTGGTTATCAATCATGGTTCAGGTGAAAGTGAGTGGTTTGCCAACTTTATTAAGGGGGAGGGTGTTGGTCATGATTACTTTTTCACCGCTAGCCCTACGGATGACCTTTCACAGGTTGTAAGGCCGCGTACCAGTCCACTGTTGCGCGCAGTTGAAACCGAGGAAGGAGTGAAGCATGTGTGGTGTACCTTTAGCCACGATCAAGTGGATTTTGATTTTCGTAATACGGCGGTGTTAAAAGAGTTTGTGCGCATTATTCGCTTCTATCTCGATCAGGGGGTGAATATCTTTCGCTTGGATGCGATAGCGTTTCTGTGGAAAGAGGCGGGTAGTCGTTGTCTTAATTTGGAACAAACCCATGAAGTAGTGCGGTTGTTTAGAACATTGATTGAGTATGCTTGCCCGACGGCAATGATTATCACCGAGACCAATATTCCCAGTCGGGAGAATTTATCCTATTTCGGTAATGCCAACGAGGCTCACTGTGTCTACAACTTCTCACTGCCGCCGTTATTGTTGCATGCTTTAATCACGGGCCAGAATTTCTATCTAAAGCAGTGGATGATGAGTATGCCACCGGCGCAGGATGGTACCTGTTTCTTTAACTTTATTGCCTCCCATGATGGTATTGGGCTTCGCCCGGTGGAGGGTATTCTGCCTGATAGCGAGGTTGAGCTGATAATCGAAACGATGCAAAACTTTGGTGGGCATGTCTCTTGGCGGGCGTTGGATGATGGCGGTAAAAAACCTTACGAAATTAATATCGCCCTATTTGAGGCATTACAAGGAACGACGGAGGGAAAAGATAGCTGGGGCGAAGCACGTTTTATCTGCGCCCATCGTATTATGTTGGCGCTGGAAGGTATTCCGGGTATCTACCTTCACAGTCTGCTCGGCACGCTGAACGATCATGACCGGGTTGCCATGACTGGCCACTCCCGCTCGATTAATCGCCATCAGTGGGACTATAGTGCGTTAGAGGTGTTGTTGGCTGATAATACAACCCATCATTACCGGGTGTTTAATGCCCTAAAGTCGTTAATTGCTATTCGTGCGCGACAGAAAGCATTTCACCCTAATGGGACGCAGTTTACGCTGCACTTAGGTGAGCAGGTGTTTGGTTTTTGGCGCCAGAGTGTTGATCGAACGCAGAATATCTTTTGTTTGAATAATATCAGTGCCGAACCGGCCACTTTATCACTATCGGATCTGAATTTGATTAGTACCCAGGACTGGTTAGATTTACTCAGTGGACAGCATTATACCGACCTTCTGGGTGATCTTGAGTTAGCCCCCTATCAGAGTGTTTGGTTGGCCAACGGGTAGGTTTTTAAGAACGTTAGGATATGAACCGGAGCAAGCGAGACCTGTTATCGCATTACTAGATTAACACCGGGAGCCTATGGCAGGCTCCCTAGCGATTAGCCGATTACTTCTTGCTGTATTTACGATTACCTTTGCCGCGGCCTTTACGAGCCTTCGGTTTAGTGGATGCAGCGGCATCGTCTTTGTAAGCTAGTTCAAATTCGATCTTACGCTGATCCATATCGACCCGTACCACGCGAATTTCGATCTTGTCGCCAATACCGAAGTTAACTCGCGTGCGTTCACCAACTAAGCGTTGCTGGGCGGCATCGAACTGGTAGTAATCGTTGTTCAGCGCGGTGACATGCACTAAGCCTTCCACCTGAGTGTCATCCAGTTCGATAAACAGACCGAAGTTGGTGACCGTACTAATGACACCACTAAAGACATCACCGACATGGTCTTGCATGTATTCGCACTTCAACCAAGCTTCAACATCCCAGCCGGCTTTATCGGCGCGGCGAGATACCAGTGAACAATGTTCAGCCATACTCTTCATGGCTGTGAGGTCATAAGGGTAGCTTTTAGTTTGCTCAAGAGGCGCGGCGCTTTTTACGCGGTGAACCGAGTCAGCGGTGCCGGTCAGTTTTTTCAGCGTGCGACTTAAAATACTACCTGTTTCACTGCGACGAATAACCGAACGAATAGCACGGTGAACCAGTAGATCGGGGTAGCGGCGGATCGGTGAGGTAAAGTGAGCATAGGCTGGGTAAGCCAAGCCGAAGTGGCCTTGGTTGTCAGAACTATACTCGGCTTGACTCAACGAGCGCAGCATCATTGTACGGATAATCTGAGCATCCGGACGGTCGCCAAGGCTTTTCAGCAACCGGTCGTAATGGGCCGGTGTTGGTTTTTCACCACCGGCGAGGTTGAGGCCTCTTTCACTTAGAAAAGCTCGGAGGTTAGTCAGTTTTTTCTCGACCGGACCTTCATGAACCCGGTACAGCGCAGGCAGGTTCACTTTTTCGAGGAATTGTGCCGTGGCTACGTTGGCGCAGAGCATAAACTCTTCAATCATTTTATGCGCATCGTTACGCACCACCGGTACGATCTGATCGATCTTACGGTCTTCGGTAAATTTGAACTGCACTTCCTGCTTTTCAAAATCGATAGAGCCACGTTTAGTGCGGGCTTTTCTTAATACCGCATAGAGGTGATGAAGGGCGTGTAGATGCGGCACCACGTCAGCATGTTTGTGTGCGACGTCTTTGCCAAGCCCGGTTTCTGGCGCAGATACGAGTGCACCAACCTGGGTATAGGTTAGGCGGGCATGGGAGTGAATGATCCCTTCTGAAAACGTATAGCTGGTCATCTTGCCGGCATTATTGATCGACATTTCGCAGACCATGACTAGACGGTCGACATTGGGGTTCAGTGAGCATAGGCCATTGGACAGTGCTTCAGGTAGCATGGGTACTACATGGCCAGGGAAGTAAACTGAGGTGCCTCGTTCAGCGGCTTCGACATCTAACGGACTACCGGGCACAACATAGTGTGACACATCGGCAATCGCCACAAATAGACGCCAGCCGCCAGATTTACGCTTTTCACAATAGACGGCATCATCGAAATCTCGTGCATCTTCACCATCAATGGTGACGAAAGGCAGTGCCCGTAGATCGGCGCGGTGCTGTTTATCAGAAGTGCTGACTTCATCGCCTAAGGCGTCGGCTGCATCCAGTGCATCCTGAGGCCACTTGTGTGGGATGTCATGGTTACGAATGGCAACATCAATTTCCATACCCGGCGCCATAGAGTCGCCCAATAGTTCAACAACCTTGCCTTCGGCATTAAAACGATTACAAGGGTATTCGGTAATCTCTACGGTGACATACTGTCCCGCTTCAGCGCCATTGAGTTGATCATCGGGAATATCGATCTCATTGCGCATACGGCTATTTTCAGGCTGTAAAAAGTATTCGCCATCATCAACCCGTAAGCGACCAACGACCTGAGTCATATTTTGTTCAAGCACTTTTATGATCTGGGCTTCTTGGCGTCCACGACGGTCGATGCCGCTAATACGAGCTTGTACGCGATCACCAGGGAAGGCTTTCAGCATCTGACTTTCGTGCAGATATAGATCATCGCCAGGGCCGTCTATCGATAAGAAGCCAAAGCCATCGGGGTGACCAATAACCGTACCTTCAATCAGATCGTCTTGGGTGAGTAGGCTGTAGCCTTTACGTGGATCAAAATTGAGTTGGCCATCACGCTCCATCGCACGCAAACGGCGGCGTAGGGCTTCTTTTTCTTCATCTTCAAATAATTTAAGGGTTTTACCGAGCTGCTCTCGGTTGAGGAACTTTCCTGGTTCATCGAACAATCCCATGATGTATTCCCGGCCAGGAATTGGGTTGCTATATTTTTCAAAATCTTCGGCATTGATGGCAGTTTTAATATGATTACTCATTCTTTTCTCAAATAAACCAGCGCTTGGCTATCCGAATGGCTCGAACTCACTGCTGATGCAGCTTATCTATAACCGGGAAAGTGGCGCTGGTATCACTCATTTCGCAGAGTGAATTAAATTGGGCTGGTGTTCAGAACGGCTCTGTTTAGCCGAATATTTAGCGCGAAGCTGCAACTCACGGTTGCGGCCTCCGCCTGAAAACCAAAAATATCATGCAGAGATGGGTTATATCGTATCTCCGACAGATGACAAAACTATGTATTGCTGCGCAGTACCCGCGGCACTGTTATTCAGCAAGCGACCTTTATTTTGATCCAATGTTGTAACATTAGAAACAGTCAATACTCACGGTTTTAGTCGCTCTGTCACAACGTGGGCATTGATCGGGACAATTCCTGAGATCCTGAGAATTTAAGCGGCTGTATTCGATATTGATTCAGCGTTTTGATAGACGCAGGATTGATGCTCAAATGCAGGGCAGGTTTGGCCTGATAGCTAGCGAAAAAATAAGACTGGAATTTAAAAACAGTGGGACGAGAATACTTAAGTAAAATAACGAGAGTAATACAACGACAACAAATGGTTAAAAAATAGACTTTTTCTAAGCTATTCATCACTATATAGAGTTATGAGACTTTGTCAATGGGCACTTTGGTTTGTTGACCATGAAAGATGATAGCGGCCGGTTTGATATCGCGCATTATTAGAAATGCCCCCATAGGCTGATATCTGCCCCTTTAGGCTGAAGTTTGACATGGTCGCCACTGTTTAACGTCACATTTGGCAGCTCAATATTAAAACCTGCATTTCCGGTGTTGCTTTTACCTGCTACAACCAGATCTCCTCGAAACTCATCGCAAACGAGATCAGTGATAAATTGATTGTTAACGAAGAGGTCTACAGAAATAGGACTATCTGAGTTTTTGTTAATAATCCAGCCTGAAATTCGGTTGGTCGATATGTTGTCGATAAAGCCATCATAGCCCGCCTCGCTTAAAGTTGTAATTTGTCGTGATATGTCTACCCATTGGTTATAGCGCTGTGGTGAAGGTTCAATGGCTTCGCTAACTTGATTAATTAAGTCCTCTGATGCCTGAATATCGCAAAAATCAGCTAATTTTATCAAGTGAGCCTTTTTCTCTAATAATAACTTTTCATAGGATATATGCAGTGCAGGATAGTCATATTTGTCACTAAATTTTATGATACGACTATAGGCAGAAAGGCCTGTTTGCATGGCTTCGATGAGTTCAACATCCGCAGCGGTTTGTTTGCGACTAGCAATGGCAAAGATGTCTCGATAGATATAGATAAAACTGGGATTTGAGAAGAGCTTCGAAATCCTTCGAAGTTGAGTGTTGCTGTCAGGAAGTTTCCAAGCAAATTTTGTGTGTTTTAGCTCATGTGCAACTATTAGTTTTTTTAGCTTTTTCCAGTTTTTGGCGCGAAATGCGGCCGCCATATCTAGGTCTTCATAAATAGGTTCATGAAAATTATTTCCCAGAGATATACCTAGTGCCTGAAGGGCCAATGCTATTGCAGACGTTCCGCCTCTCTGGACGCCGACGACAATAAATTGCCTGCGTTGATTGTCGCTATTGATATTTTTTTTTGCTGAGAAAATCATATTTTTTCATTACTCGTGGTGACTGTTTTTTTATAGATATAGATATTGTGCCCCGAGAGGGATGCTGCTAGGTAAGAATGACAATGATAACAAATATTTTATGGTTTTTTCTTAAATAGAAAATGTATTGATTGCATCATGGATGAGCAGATACCGCTATCTTGGTTTATTAAATTGAAGTTTGGTCTGTGGTCAGAGTGTAGGTATAGGTAGCACTGTTAGTAAGTTGTATTGATTCAGCATGGGGACGCTAACAGCGCTTGGTTGCGGCCATTGTTTTTGGCTTGATAGAGTGCGGCATCGACGGCCAATAGTAGTTCGCGAATATTTTTATAATTTTGCTTAGATAGCGTAGCAATGCCCGCACTCACGGTAACCCGCTCGAAGGGGGAATGCTGATGGCTTATGTTGAGCGCTTCAATGGATGTGCATATCTTTATGGCGATATGTTGGGCGGTAACACTATCGGTATCGGGAAGGATGAGTAAAAACTCTTCACCGCCATAGCGTGCGGCGATATCTGTCGCACGCTGTCCTGATTTGAGCAGAACTTGAGCAACCTGTTTTAAGCAGTCATCGCCGGCTTGATGGCCGTAATGGTCGTTATAGTGTTTAAAAAAGTCGATATCTAGCATCACTACGGACAAGCATCGTTGATGGCGATCTGCTCTTGACCATTCCTGTTTGAGGGCTTGATCCATACTGCGTCGATTAGCCAGCCCCGTGAGTTGATCGGTACTAGATTCTTTTTGGAGTTTGAGTTGAATGTCTTCGGTAAAGCTTAACAGAGTAAAAACACCACTGATAACGCTAAATGCGGGCCATATGATTTGTGAGGCAATGATGGTGGTGGTAAAAATGTTCGGTGCGATGATCAGCAGCAGTGAGCGGGCAGCAACAATGATCCCCATTAGGCCGCAGGCGTAAGCCATAATGACGTCGGAGGAGTTTCGAGGCTTTTTTATGTTAAGAAACAGGTAGGCCATGATAAATAGTGCTAAGGGGACAAAAATAGCGCTAACGTGGAGTGCATTGTAGGGCTGCGTTGTATAGGTGAAGTACCCTAATGCGAAGCAGTTGAGTATGAAGAGGAAAGCTATCAGTACGCTAGGTATAGGGGATTCGCATCGTCGATAACTAAATACCACCATACCCCAAATAAAGGTGGTTGATAGGATGGCGGAGACAATTTTCAGCGGTACGCCGATATCGAATACATATAGAAACCAGCTTAGGCAATTTGCAGTAATCGCCACCGTGAAGAAGAATGTAGAGCGTTGTTTGCCTTCCGGGTTTTTGATTCGCGTGCCTGAAAAAGCTAACACTAGATTGATGAGCGCTACGGTAAAGAAATAAGCTTGCTCTGTTGTCATATCTTATCCTTGATATGCAGTCTTTGACGGCCTAGGTTAGGCGGTCGACCTGAGTGTTTCGCAATGATTATATTAGACATAAATGAAACGCTATTGTCAGTCTAAATCGTTATCAAGGCTACTAATTATCTATTAATGATAAGTAAGGCATCAGTCATGGCTGTTTGGCTTGAGCATCTGCAATGATCAGGCGTGGCTAAGTCTAACGAATTTGATAACAGAGAGCGCCGAGAAGTCATGTTGAATAACAGAGAGTGTATGAGAAAAAAATCCGGAGTAGCTGTATACAAGATAAAACAGACGGTGATGTATACCCCGGTGAATAACGAAATAACTTCGTTAAGGTTCAGCGAAGGGGAGGTGCTGAAAAACAGTATTGTTTGTATGAAAAATCATATAAACGAAAAAAGGGAGTGTAAATCATCTAGTCGTTAGAGCAGTAATATATAAGTGGTCGGGGCAGCAGGATTCGAACCTACGACCCTCTGGTCCCAAACCAGATGCGCTACCAGGCTGCGCTATGCCCCGACTAAGGGTTGTATCTGGGTAGATACAGTGTTGCTCAATACCAGTAATAAAATAAGTATTACAAATTATGGTCGGGGCAGCAGGATTCGAACCTACGACCCTCTGGTCCCAAACCAGATGCGCTACCAGGCTGCGCTATGCCCCGTGGTCGGGGCAGCAGGATTCGAACCTACGACCCTCTGGTCCCAAACCAGATGCGCTACCAGGCTGCGCTATGCCCCGACTAAGGGTTGTATCCGGGTAGATACGATACTTACGTTAAACTTTAAATGGTCGGGGCAGCAGGATTCGAACCTACGACCCTCTGGTCCCAAACCAGATGCGCTACCAGGCTGCGCTATGCCCCGACGAAGAACGATGTTTATACACGAACGATCAAACGTGTTTCAGAAACTAACCACTCAAAGTTTTAGGGAAACTTTAAAGTGGTCGGGGCAGCAGGATTCGAACCTACGACCCTCTGGTCCCAAACCAGATGCGCTACCAGGCTGCGCTATGCCCCGTTCTGAGTGAATGGCTCCTCGAGCTGGACTCGAACCAGCGACCAATAGATTAACAGTCTACTGCTCTACCAACTGAGCTATCGAGGAATGTCATTCATTACGGTTAAGAGGTTGGCTCCTCGAGCTGGACTCGAACCAGCGACCAATAGATTAACAGTCTACTGCTCTACCAACTGAGCTATCAAGGAACGTCTCAACCGTGGCGGCGTATATTAATGATGAGGTGGGTATGCGTCAAGTGGGTTAGGTAAATATTTTACTGTTTTATTAAGTGGTTAAATAACGATCTAACTAGTAGCGCTTTTCTTTTTTGGGTTCATAGGGGGATAATGCCGTAGTGATTTTTTAGTTGTTGTTTGTTTGTCGCTCAAACAAACCTTATAACCAAGCTAGATGGGCTTAAACGATGCTTTTTTGCCGTTCTAAAATAGGTTTTCACTCACAACGGGCAGCAAAGGTCCCTTATCTTTATGAATATGATTCCCGGTAAAGATGTATCGCTGAAAGATATGGTAGCGCTTATGAGTGCCCGTTTACAGGCATTAGGCTTTGATGTTGAAGTGGAGCAATGTCAGAACCCGGTAGTGAATGTCTGGTCCGTGCAATTACAGGATCGTCGTTGCTCTATCTGTTGTACCCGCGGCAAGGGCACTTCCAAAGAGGCGGCATTGGCGAGTGCGTTATGGTCTTTTTTTGAGCGTTTGAGCAGTGGCTATTTCTTTAGCGGCTATTATTTCGGACAGGCGGTAGCTGCGGGTGATGTGGTTTACGCACCTAATGAGCGCTGGTTTCCGGTGAGTGGTAACGATTTACCCGATGGTTTGTTAGATCAACCCACACGGTTGCATTACAACATGAATGGTGAACTGAAAGCGTCGATGTTGATGGACATTCATGCGAACCATCGCGCTTCAGCTATCTGTGCCATTCCATTTGAACATCAGCGTAGTGGTGATCAGGTGTGGATCCCGGTAAATATTATTAACAACCTTTACGCAAGTAATGGCATGGCGGCGGGGAATACTGCTACTGAGGCTAGGGTGCAGGCGCTGGCGGAAATTTTCCAACGGCATATCAAAAATACGATTATTTCATCCGGGATTAGTTTGCCGACTATTCCTGCTGAGGTGCTGGGCCGTTATCCCACCATCATGGCGTCAATTGAAAGTTTGCGGCGTGATGGTTACCTAGTGTTGGTGAAAGATGCCTCATTGGGCGGCCAATTTCCATTGGTGAATGTAACCTTAATTAGTCCTTTGGATGGCGGCTGTTGTGCCGCGTTTGGTGCGCACCCTAAATTTGCCGTGGCGTTTGAACGAGCGGTGGCTGAGTTGCTGCAAGGGCGCAGTCTGGATGATCTATCTGGGTTCTTACTGCCATCATTCGATCTTGCTGAGGTGGCGGATCAGCATAATTTAAATGCACATTTGATAAATTCGAGTGGCTCAGTAGCGTGGGATCTGTTCGCTACCGAAACCGATTATGACTATACCGAGTGGAATATCGAAGGTGATGCGCAGGCTGAATTTGAGCGTTTGTGTTATTTGATTCATAAAGTTGATATGGATATCTATATCGCCGATTACGATCACTTAGGTGTGCCCTGTTGTCACATTATCGTGCCTGGCATGTCGGAGGTGTGTCCTGTTGATGTGTTGGTGCGAGATAACTGCAATGCCGGTGTGGTATTGCGTCAGCCATTGCTGAATTTGTCGATGCTAAGCGATGCGGCCATCGAGGCGTTGTTAGTCGCGCTGGAAGAAGGCGGTTTTGATGATGGTCAGCGGGTCGTTGAGGTCATCGGTATTTTGCCTGACGACGGTAGTGCTTGGGGGAGTCTGCGGGTAGGTGAGCTTAAATGCTTGTTAAACCTACGCTTAGGTGAACTCGATGAAGCACTGATTTGGAGCGAGTGGATACAGCAATGTAGGCCACAAGATCAAGGTCTTGAGCGTTTATATCGCTGTTTGCATCAGTGTTTGATGTTCCGTCTTGATGCTGAGCGGTCATTAGAGCAATACCATGATCTGCTGAATCAGATTTATGGTATTGAGCGGGTCAATCAGGTATTGGAGATGGTCGATGGCCACGGTGTTTTTGTTGGTTTAGTCTCATCAACGTTAGCGCTGGAGTCTTTTCAGACGCACTTGGCAATGGTGTCGGTTTATACTCACTTACTCGATGTTAAAAAAAGTTCTTGATCAAACATTAATCAATATTTTATCTGTTTGATTTTCAATGTTTTTTGGCCGGCTTTTCGAAAAATTGAAGGGCTTTGATTGAGCCGTCTTGTTTGCCACTTGGTCAGTGTGGCTATTTCCGCTATCATCGGTAACCTTATTAAGGAAGTGGTCCGCCAAGAACTTATTTGGACCTATTTCTACCTTCCCCGACAGCGTGCCCGGAGATTTTAGCTGAGATGCTTTTTAAAAAGCTTCCCGAAACAATATTTGTCCCTTTATCGGGGCAAAATAAACATATCTACGAGGCAGTTCTACTGGATCTTGCTGATCAGTTCTTCGATGAAGACCTGGTTGATCCGTTCGTGCCTAAAGATCTGATTCGTTCCTGTATCGAGGATACCGTGGTGCGCCTTGGCGTGCGTCGTTGGGAGCCAGAAGAGGGTGAGTCTGAGGCTGAACGGCAAGAGCTTCCTCGTTCAACGGCGGAATATACCAATCGTATTTATCGTCGTTTGGTGGATACCGGCTGGCTTGAAGAAGAGCAGCGGATCTACCGTACTTTTGTGCTGTTGTCGCCGGCCATTAGTTATCTGCTGCGGACGCTCGTGGGCATTAATGAGTTGGAAAAGCGCAGTTATGGTGGTGCGGTTCTCAACGTCTTGAGCTCTCTGGAATCCGCGATTAGTGATCCAGCGGGGCGTGGTATTACCTTGCAGGAAGCGGCGCAAACTGCGGCAGATTTTAGCGCTCACCTGACCGATATGATGTTGGGGTTGCGGGAGCTTAAAATCAGTCTCGCGGCGACGTCGAATCCTCAAGAAATTGTGCGTAGTTTCTTCGATCGCTTTGTGGCCCACATATTGGTATCTGATTACAAAACCCTGAAGACTAAGAACAACCCGTTCCGTTTTCGGCGGCAGATCCTCTCTATGCTGCGGGATCTTCAATTTGACCCGCTCAAGGTCGAGAAGCTCACTAAGCATTATCAGGAACAGTTTGAACTGAACTTTGTTGATGCCGAAGCGATGGTGCATAGCCATATCAATCGGATCATCCGTATTTTTGAGTCGGTCGACCAACGTTTAGCCACGATCGATGATTTCCGTTACCGTCTCGAGAAACGGGTGGCGGATACGGTTCGCTATATGGATAAGACGACGCCGGGCATGAGTTCACGGCTATCGCGCCTAATCTCCGATGTATCTAAGCTCGATGATCGTGTCATACCGCATATTGATACCCTTGACGGTGTGGCGTTCTTGGCGCCGGGTAGTGTGCGTTCGCCGATTAAACGTCGGGTTGAAACTAAACCTCGAGTAATTCGCCCCGTAGAGATCGATCCGCGGGTGCTGGAGATGCGCCAGCTGTTTAAAGAGTATAAAGCGCGTCGCGAAGTGAAGCCGGAAAATATCGAACTCTATGTCGAACGCCATCTTTTGGATAGAAAAGTGATCTCCGCCACCGATTTCACCATTGAGTGTATCGAGGATTACATCTGCTTCAGTTATCTGCGGCATATGCGCTCACTGGGTAAAAAAGGGCGGGGCACGGCCAATAAGTATGAAATTAAGTTTGAAGATAATTATGTCAATGTCGCGGATATGGTTGAGTGTCGCGATTTCAGTATTCAGAGGAAAGTATAATGCTGGGTGATCTGCAGAAAATCATCGGTCGTAGCGATCAGTACCAGGAAGACGACTTTGTTCATGCGGCCAATATGCTGCTGGTAAATCAGTTTCTTTATTCTGAACGCTCTGGGCATCGTGATAGCTATTTCCTTGTGGCGTCCCATATCGATTACTTCACCAATCTGTTTGCGGCTATTGGCTGGTCATTGATTTATCAACCGGATGAAGCCTATTTAGGGATTCTGCCTAAAGGTGAAGAGCGCTTTATGCGGCTGAAGTTGGATGAGTCTCTGTTTCTGTTGTGCTTGCGTCAGCAGTATGAGCAAAAGCTGGAAGCCTTTGATGTAGAGGCCGGTCGCGCTTATATCACCACCAACGATCTGCTAACCCTGTATGAAAACCTCACCGGGCGTGAAATCCCTAATGAGACGCGGTTAAAAGAGCTGTTGTCGTTATTCAGTCGGCATGGGGTTATTGAGCGGGGCAAGCCGCATGAAACCGATCCGAAGAATATTCCATTAACCATTAATCCATCTATTCGTCAGGTAGTGGTAGAGGACTTTATCGGGCAGCTCGAAGCACTGTGCGAAGAGCGGGATGATGAGTTACCCCCAAAAGTGGCGGCAGAGGATGGTCAAGCACAGCCAGAGGTGCAAGCCGATACTGCGGCTGATAACGCGACTGGTGAGGCAGACGCGTCAACGCCTGAGGCCGTGTCTACCGTTGAAACTGATGCCGCTGAAACTAATGAAAGTGCAGATCGTGCCTCTGAAGAAACTGAAGACAATAATACCGACACGGCCGCCGAGGAGAACCGCTCATGAAACAGCTCAATAGAATGGTGCTGGTGAACTGGTATGTGCTGGGTGCCGTCGAAATTCCGATTAAGGGTAATGTGGCAGTGATTGGCCCGAACGGTTCGGGTAAATCCTCTTTGCTGGATGCGATTCAGACGGTGTTGATGGGCGGCAACAAAAAGTTTCTCAGCTTTAACGCCAGTGCTGGTGAGAAGAGTGAGCGTAGCCTGCGCACCTACTGCCTTGGCTTTATGGATGATCTAGGCAAAAAAGAGAATGCTCGACAGGATTCCGTCAGTTATCTGGCGCTCAGTTTCTTCGATACCGAAACCGGTAAAGAGACTTGCGTAGGCTTGGCGATCAGTGCTTCGCTCTCCTCCCCTGAGGAAGATATTTTAGGGCGCTTTATTCTGCCTGATTTTTCCGTCAGCCTCGAAGATTTTACGGTGAAGCAGGAGGGCGGTCGCTTACCTAAAGAGTGGCCGGTGGTTAAAGAAAGCCTGCTGAAGCAGTGTCCCGAGATGAAGTTAGAGAAACGGGCTAACCGTTTTATTCGCGAGCTGGTGACAGAACTCAGTTACGATCAGCAGATGCCCAACGATGATGAAAAGTTTGTGAAAAACTTTCGTAATGCGTTGAAGTTTATACCGATCAACAGTCCTACACGGTTTATTCGCGAATTTGTCCTCGATGAGAACATTGTCCATGTGGGGGGCTTTCGCAAATCGCTGGATGAATACCGAGCGATGGAGCAGAAAACCCGCGAAGTTTCAAACCGCATTGATGAACTGGAAAAGGTTCAGGAGCAGTGTAAAGGGATCGATCGTAACGTTAAGAACTCGGTCGAGTATGAATGGGTGGTGCATGAAACCCGCTTTGAACACGCCGATCTGAAAAAAGAGGAAGCGCAAGAGCGGCTTGAGGTTAATCAGGTCAAAGAGACCACGCTGCAAACCAATCTTGAAACGAAGAGTGAAGAGCTCAATGAGATTATGCAGTCGCTGGCGAATACCCGTGCCGAGCTGAATAACACGGACAGTGCACATAAAGTCAAAGCGCTGGAAAACTCCATCGATGCGCGTCAGCATGAGCTGAATGTAGTGAAAGAGAAAGTCCAGCATGTGTATTCACTGCTGCGTTCGGCCGTGAGTTTTGCTAACTATCAGCAATACCTGCCGGATAGTTTTATTCCGGTGGTTAAAGATTCGGTTGAGCTGTGGCGTTCCGGTGAAGATATGATGGCCGAAACCTGGCCTCAGGCGCCGGTGGATGTGGATAACAATCTGAATCAGCTGAAAGCGTCGGTTGATTCGGTTCGTCGTGAAATTGCACGCCGTTTTGAATCCTCGGTGATTCGTATGAATGAGCTGCGCAGTGAGATTCAGAATCAGAAAAGTGCCGTTGAACAGTTAAAAGAGGGGCGCGCGCCCTTACGCCGTAATACCCGTGAATTGATGCAGCTGTTAAAAGATTATGGCATCGATTCCACGCCTATCTGTGAGTTAGTCGACATCAATGATGAAAAATGGCGCATTGCGATCGAAAGTTTTCTCGGTGCGCGACGTGAAGCGTTAATTGTCGATCCCGATCGGGTGAAAGAAGCAATCACTCTTTACCGTCGTAAGGGTCGTCATCTGAAAGGCTGTCGAGTCGTTAATACCACTAAGTCCCATGAGTGGCTTAACCGTTCTAAACCTGGTTCGCTAGCGCAGTTTGTTGATTGTCAGAGCGACGATGCCCTGGCCTATATGAACCGTGCGTTAGGCGGCGTGATGGCGGTTGAAACCGAAAGCCAACTGCTTAAACAAGAGCGAGCCTTGACCTACGATTGCATGCTGCAAACCGAAGGCACCACCACTTCGATCCGTGAAGAGGCGCCGATGATGGGCAGCGGTGGTGGTCGACGTCAGCATCAACTGCAGCAGCAGGATCGTCAAGTTGATCAGATGATGGCTGAGTTCAGTGCGCTGAACAAGGATCATGAAGCCTTGGATAGTCTGCGGGAAAATCTAATCCGCATGACGGCGGCGCTGACTGGAGTGACTGAGCGCACCTTTGATCTAGTGAATCAGCGGGAGATGCTGCAAACCGAGATTGAAGGTTATCGTCAAGGTATTACCGATCTGCGTAACCAAGATGACAGCGGTATCCAAAAACGGATAAGTGAGCTGGTCGAGGCGCAAAAAGCCACCCAGCTCGCCCAGAAAAAACTGATGGATCAGTTGCAGTCTACCCGGACTAGCTTGATTAAAGACAATGCCTCCCTAGAAGTGTTGGATAATGAGCTGGGTGATCATGCGAGTGCCCGGACACGATGCGAAGCAGATGCGAATTTTGACGCCCAGTCGGCCCAAGAGAAGCGCGATTATATGGATGAGTCTTGTTCTGGTGACTTGGATCGGATTATCTTTGAGTCGGCCAAGAAAGCGCAATCCGAGCTGGCCTTAGTCGAGCGTAAAAAGAATATTGTCCGTGATGGTGTGGCTCAGTATAAGGCTCGTTACCATGGCTCAGGCCTGAGTCATCAGGACTTGGATAAAGTGAGTGAAGATTCATCCCATGAGCAGTTAGCACAGTTTGTTGATGACACGATTCAGTCGTTGCGTGATAGCGAGCTGGCGGAATACACCGAAAAGGCTGAGCGCGCGAGACTCGAGGCTGAAACCTCATTCCGTTCAGACTTTGTGGCGCACCTTAAAGATCAGATCGATAAGATTAAAGAGCTGATTCGTGAACTGAATGCACACCTTAAAAATCGTCCATTCCATCGTGAAATGTATAGTTTTGAGATGATGCCAAACCCCGAATTGAAAGATATTCTTGAGTTGGTCGAAGCCTATACCCGCATGGATCAGGCGAATGTCGGTTCACTGTTTGACTTCAAATATGATGAAAAACGTCCGCACCAAGACGCACTGGCTAAGATTCATGAAGTGTTGAAAGATGAGGGTGAAAGCAGCCTGCTGCAGGACTACCGTAACTTCTATAACTTTGAATTGGTGGTTAAAGATCTTGATGGTAACCGCAAAACCACCCTGTCTCAGCGGATTAAAACCGGTTCCGGTGGTGAGCATCAGGTGCCATTTTATGTGGCAATTGCTGCTGCAATGGGGGCAACCTATCGTCTTCGGGATAGCGCTGATGGTGTCACGTTGGGTGGTATTAGCTTGTCGGTCTTCGATGAAGCCTTCAATAAACTGGATGCGGAAAACACCGTGACCTCATTGGGCTTTATGAGTGACTTAGGCTTGCAGACGCTGATTGCGGCACCGGATGATAAGTATTCGCTGATGGCGACCACCATGGATACCATTATCAATGTGTGTCGGGATGGCCGGATTGTGGATATTGATGTGGAGTTCCCAACCATCAATGGCAAGGAGCTACTTAACTCCGATAACCCTTATCGACTGATTGAGAAATCGACCGATATTGATGATGTTGAAGGATTAGTGCCCGCCTAAGTGTTCGCTTAACAAGTGCCTGGATCAGCGGTAATGGTTCAGGCGCTTAGCGCTTACTCATGGTTTAGCTCGTCTTAGCCATTCACTGCACTTGTCCAGCGGGTTCCTCGTTGGGCAATTTTTGGTTTTGGGGTGTGAAAATTCGGCTCGAAGCTACACAGTGGTGTGTTTTGGCGCAGAATAGTCAGGCGGCTCGAGTCATTTGGGTGTGGTCGCACCTGCCACAGCTGTGGTTGGTTGATTATCTCTGCCAACATGCTCTGTATCTCGGGTGTCGGTATGCCTCTAAACTCAACCATAAATTGATCGTTGCCGGGCAGTGCTAGCTGTTCGGTACGCATATCTTGGTATTGTTGGTTCGCCAGTAGGCAGGCTAGATGGCGCAGCTCCCAGTGCGCTGGCGGGGCGGTGAGAGGGATCAACCGTCCAAGGTTGCCCGGTGAGATGATTGATCGATCGCGAGAAAAAAACTTGCGCACCGTCAGGTCGGTATGAGCTTTCAATAGTGAGTTGTCGCGCACATTACCATCAAAGTTAATCTGCGCCAGCCCGTCGATCATTATTTCGAGATTAAAATCACAGGCCTTAATAAACTTCCATGCCGGTGCCATCGAGGAGCGAGAGCCGAGGCTATATTTCATCGCCTGTTTGCCGTGCCGGGTGTTTCGTTCCAGTACGGTGATCATCAGATAGGTGGTTTGAAAGTCGACCATCGCCTCGGGTTGTTCGGTAAAGCAGCAGGAGACTTCTCTTTTGCAGAAGTTAAGCCAGGCTTGTTTGGTATTCAGATGGGGCAGGCAGCGGATATTCATTCACATCTCAAAGGCTGGGGTTATAATGCTGGCCTCTAGTTTAGCTGAAGTTGGGAGAAGCCTCTATGAAACTGATTAATCGTTCGGGATTTGCGGTGCTGCCACGTCAGCCGTTTGTTGAGTGGGCCAACCAGCAGCAGGATGAGTTGAATCAGACCATGAGTCTTGCCGATCATCGCGCTGAGGGGAGTGTGTATTTAGCGGAAGAGTTTCAGAGTGAGGAGGATATCACTGAGCAACTGGCCCAGCATTATGGCAGCATCTTTGAGAATGAGTTGGCCGCATGGGATGAGTTCGGTGATCATTGGCCCGAGCAGCGTACGCTTGCGCTGTTTCACAAATGGTTTGAGGTTATCCCTCAAGTTATGGCGGTTGATTTGTTACAGGAACCCCTATTGTTGGCTCCTTTGGCGGATTAACATCACCTTTTCGGTGTAGGTCTTCAGGATGGTTGCTTTAATAAGCGGTAATCGCTGAGAATAGTAGTTTGTTAATGGTTAACAGGTAGTTCGATGTCGGCAAGTTCTCTTCAGCTTAATATGCATCCGTTGCGCGAATCACTCTATGAAGAGATGCATTCACGGCCGTTCCAGGTTATCCCCAGTCCGGCACGCATTACCCATCTTTCGGTTGTCTCTAGTGAACAGCAAAAGGCTGAGCAGTTCAGTCATTTGCAGCAGTTGTGTAAGGTGCTTGGCGGTGCTGTACCCAACGAGGATCTGCCCTGCTTTCAACAGCAGTTTGGTGATCTTCAGGTTCGCTGGGAAAAGCATATGGAGTTTGTCTCCTATACCTTTATCTGGTTGGGCGGACAGTCGAGTGACCCCTTTGCTGAAACCGGTATTAGCCATCTACCCGAGGGGTGGCTAGAGGGAATTTGTGGCGAGGTGGTGGCCGCGTTCCATATGTCCATTGAAGATGTCCGCAGTCGGGGTGAACCGGCGCTTCCTGAAGTTAAAAAGCACTTCGAGTCGATGCGTCTGGTCGGTAGCCAGCCGTCCCAAGGGGCGGCTCAGGTGTGGACCAGCTACCGTATGCACAGTGATGGTTATGGGCGGTTTTTGATCTACAATCGGGAGATGAGTGACAGTCAGTTAGGGCGCTTGATTCAGCGTTTACTAGAGATCGAATCCTATCGCTTAATGACGTTGATGGGCTTGCCAATGGCGCGTTCCATCGGCCCGCAGTTACAGTTGATGGATCAGCAGTTGGCTGAGTTAACACAGATCTTGTCGGTCGAGGAATATGATGATGAAAAGTGTCGTGATGAACGGGAACTGTTAGGCCGCTTGATTCATTTAGCCTCACGCGTCGAAGCCTATCGCGCGCGCTCTACCTTTCGCTTTAATGCCACCAATGCATACCAAGACTTGGTGATGCAGCGTTTGGCTGATCTACGCGAAGACGAGGTATCGGGTCACCTGACACTGCATGAGTTTATTACGCGGCGGATGATTCCAGCCGTTCGGACCTGTAAAGCCACCGCCGAGCGATTAGAAGATCTGTCACGCCGTATCGACCGGGTGAGTGATATGCTGCGCACCCAAGTCGAACTGTCGATTCAGGGGCAAAATCAAGAGTTGCTTAGTTCGATGGACCGGCGTTCGCGGATTCAATTAATGATGCAGCACACCGTCGAAGGGTTATCGGTTGCGGCGATCAGTTATTACACCATTGGTCTGGTGAAAATTTTTATCGGCGTGTTATATGATCAGGGGCTGCATATTAACAAAAGCCTCTCGCTGGGGATCTCGATGCCTCTGGTCATTGTGACGGTGGCGCTGCTTACCCGACGAATTCATTCCAAATTTAGTAAATTAGCTGCCGATTCGGCGGATAAAACCAAATAAACCAGATCAGGATCGATATGAGTATTGCAACCGCGATTGAGCAACGTTTGACCCAAGGGTTAGGGTTACAGCATCTTGTGATTGAAAATGAAAGCCATATGCACAGTGGTCCTGCCACGGAAAGTCACTTTAAATTGGCGGTCGTGGCGGATGATTTTGAGGGAAAGCGGGCTGTCGCTCGCCATCAGATGATTTATGGGTTGCTGTCGGAATTGATGAATAACCCCATTCATGCATTGGCGCTGCATCTGTATACCGTGGCTGAATGGCAGGAAAAAAATGGTGCGATTCCGGCTTCACCTAACTGTATGGGTGGCTCAAAAAGCGATGCTTGATGGCAAGCTTAAGTCCGCATCCAGCGATAGACTCCCTCGATACACAGCCTAGAGATATGACTCTGCATGAATCAGCCGACCTATAATTGGAAGTATATTTTCAGTGTAGCGCTGGAATACCGCCCGTTATTGATTAAGGCCAATCTTATCGCCTTGCTGGCGACCTGCGCCAGTGTACCGTTGCCGTTGTTGATGCCGATGTTAGTTGATGAGGTGTTGCTGGATCAGCCCGGAGCCTTGGTGCGTTTATGTCACCAACTGTTTCCCGATGATTGGGCCGGACCGGTGTTATATATCAGCGCAGTGCTGTTGTTGACGATTATTTTACGCGGTGCGGCGCTGATTTTTAATGTCTGGCAGGGGCGGCAATTTTCGATTATTTCCAAGGAGGTTATCTTTCGCATCAGGGCTGGTTTATTGCAACGGCTCAAGCGGATCTCTATGGCTGAATATGAGTCCTTGGGGAGTGGCTCGGTTAGTTCTCATTTTATTACCGATCTGGATACCGTTGATCGCTTCGTCGGGGCATCGGTCAGTCGGTTGTTAATCGCACTGTTAACCATTATTGGCACGGCCATCGTCTTAATCTGGATGAATTGGCAACTGGCACTGTTTATTTTGCTGTTAAATCCGTTGGTCGTTTGGCTAACGATGCTGATCGGCAAGCAGGTGAAAGAGCTTAAAAAGCATGAAAATCGTGCCTACGAGCAATTTCAGGGTGGCTTAACCGAAGTGTTGGAGGCGATCTACCAAATTCGAGCCGCCAACCGAGAAAACCATTATCTGCAACGGTTAATCGGTGATGCTCGTTCATTGCGTGATCACTCAACCCGCTTTGAATGGCGCAGTGAGGCGGCCAACCGCTTTAGTTTTATGGTGTTTCTGGTGGGGTTTGATCTCTTTCGAGCCTTATCGATGGGAATGGTGGTGTTTTCCGATCTCAGTATCGGCCAGATGATGGCCGTATTTGGTTATCTTTGGTTTATGATGGGGCCGGTACAGGAGGTGCTAGGGATCCAGTATGCTTTTTATGGCGCGAAAGCGGCTTTGCAGCGTATCAATCGGTTGACGGAGTTGGATGAAGAACCCGATTATCCGCACCAGAAAAACCCTTTCTCTGGCTCGGCATCGGTGTCTATCGAGTTGAAAGATATCTATTTTAGCTATATTGATGGGCAGGAAATACTCAAAGGTCTATCGCTTAAAATTCCGGCTGGGCAAAAGATTGCTTTAGTGGGGGCGAGCGGTGGGGGGAAGTCGACATTGGTGCAGGTGTTGCTGGGGCTTTATCAGGCGGAGCGCGGGCAGGTGCTATTTAATGATGTGCCGGTGGAGCAGATCGGCCTTGACCGGGTGCGGGAAAATGTCGCGACCGTTTTGCAGCATCCCGCACTGTTTAATGATTCGATCCGGGGTAATCTTACACTCGGGCGAGATTTCAGTGATCGACAACTGTGGCAAGCACTCGAGGTGGCGCAACTGGAGCCTTATGTCCGTCAGTTAGATGAGGGGCTAGATACCATGGTGGGTCGCCAAGGCGTGAGATTATCCGGTGGTCAGCGCCAGCGTCTAGCGATAGCAAGGATGGTGTTGACCGATCCTAAGGTGGTTATTTTGGATGAAGCGACCTCAGCTTTAGATGCTGAAACCGAATATAACTTACACCGTGATTTAGCGCACTTTTTACAGGGGCGAACCACCATTATTGTTGCACATCGATTAAGCGCAGTGAAGCAGGCTGACCATGTGTATGTTTTTGAAGATGGTCAGGTGGCAGAGCAGGGTGATCATGATGCGTTGTTGCAGCAGAATGGATTATATGCTCGGTTATATGGTCAGCATCAACACTGACCGCTGAACGATTGTCGGTCCTCATGTTTGAACTTATGTTTGTGCTCTTATCTGTGTGAAGGGAGATCCGTATGCGAGGTCGATATCGTTGGTCTGGAGGCAATCGGGTTGAACTGCTGGTTGAAGGTGAGCGGTTTTTCCCGCGTATGTTACAGGTTATCAACGAGGCCCAAACGACGCTGCTACTGGAATTTTATATGGTCAGCTCAGGTGAAGTGGCTGATCAATTTATTGCCGCTTTGATCAATGCCGCCCGGCGAGGGGTGAGTGTCTGCTGGTTGATTGATGACTTTGGTGGTCGCCACTTTAAGCAGCAGGATAGCGAAAAGCTTCAGCGGGACGGGGTGCAGGTGCTGCGTTATAACCCCATTAGTCTGTTCAACAAGCTAGACAGCAACCTAGCGCGAGATCATCGGAAACTGATGATTGTTGATCAGCGTATCGGCTTTATCGGCGGTACTGGTATCAGTGATGAATACCTTCGTACCACACCGGTACATGGGGCGCTTGCTTGGCACGAAGTGATGCTGCAGGTTGAGGGCGCGGTGGTGGCGGATATGGTACAACTCTTTTCTCGTCAATGGCTTAAAAGTGGCGGTGTTATGCCGGCGATTAGCCCTCCAGATATGTTGCGGCAAGGCGATGCTTTGGCGCGGGTGACCGAAGTCGAAGGGCTGAAAATACAGCAGATTAAACGTAGTTTTGTGCATCATATGAATCAGGCAAGCGAACGGGTCTGGTTGGAAACCGCGTATTTTATTCCGGCTTTTTCAGTGCGTCGAAGTCTGCGGCAAGCCGCCCTGAGAGGGGTAGATGTCCGCTTGGTTGTTGCGGGCCCCGATACCGATCATCCTTGGGTTTACCATGCGTCAAAGCGCTATTATCGGCGTTTATTGCAAGCCGGGGTGAGAATCTTCGAATATCAAACGACGTTTTTGCATGCCAAGTTAGGGTTGTGTGATCAGTGGGTGTCCATCGGTTCTTGTAACTTGGATCATTGGAACCTGCGTTGGAATCTTGAAGCGAATTTAGAAGTTGTGGAACCGACGTTAACCGCCACGGTCGAACAGCTGTTGCTCAGTGATATGCAGCGAAGCCGTGAGGTTTGTTATGAGCAGTGGTCACAGCGTCCTTGGTATCAGAAACTCAAAGAGGTGTGCTGGTCGATGTTATGTCAGTTGTTGTTAAAGATACGTTAAGCTGATAGCTGCTATCTTTTTATATAGCCTTGGGGTTTTCATATTACTTTCGGGCTATAGTGCAGGGAGTGGTGAGAGACGCTAATAAGCAACCCGCTTTTATATTTCAAAGTAAGTTTAGGATTGATGATATGAACAGAGTAACCATTATTGTATTTACCGCGGTAATGCTGATGCTTCAAGGGTGTGCTTCCTCATTGAGCGGCGATACCTATTCTCGGAGTGAAGCACGTAAGGTGCAGAATGTTGAATACGCTTGGGTTGATGCGGTTAAACCGGTTGTTATCGAGGGTCGTTCAGATAGTCCATTAGGTGCTGGTGCTGGCGCTATCGTAGGTGGTATTGCCGGTAGCACGGTCGGTGGTGGTAAAGGTAGCAGTATTGCCACGGTTGTAGGCGCCATTGCTGGTGGTATTGTTGGCCAGAAGGTCGAAGAAAGCTCTACCCGCAAGCAGGGGCAGGAAGTGACTGTAACACTTGAAAGTGGTCGGACTATTTCAGTTGTTCAGGAAGTCGATGGCGATGGCTTCTTTCAGCCCGGCGAACGGGTGCGTGTGTTACGTCAAGGTTCAACCGCCCGAATTGTTCGTTAACCAAGGCTTGGCTGCCTGCTAATGCTTTCCTTGTGTCGATATGACTCGCTGGCGGTATTGTTGAGATGTAAAAAAGCCCGCTATGTACAGCGGGCTTTTTTTGATCGAAATTATTAATGGCGGAACTTATTTTTTGTCAGCAGGTGCGTGGAACAGCAAATACAGATCTACCAGCAGGTCTGGGATAGTACGGCACATCTCGTCGCATAAGGGTGTGTCGGCGCGCATTTTAACGAACTCTTCATCATCAAACAGTTCAGAGGCGATCATGATCGGTAGCATCAGTTCAGCGACTTCCTCTTCTGCCTGATGGTTAAACCACTCATCTTCTTTTAGGAAGACGCCTTCCATAAAGGCTTGGGACCAAGTGGTTAGGGCGCTTTGTTCTTCGTCATCTTCTGTCTCCAGGGTCAGATCGCAAGGTAGCAGCATGTCTTGGTCGTTATACAGATCGCTGCCGATACTAAAATAGAGTCGACGGAGCAGGCCTTCAATCCGGGATTTTTCTGTCTCTGAACGGTATTCAGGGGTGCCGTCAAACAGCTCCTGTAGCCATTGTTTCTCAGTGATTTTAACTGGGCTGATGTTCAGCGCACAGAAATAGCCATGAGTCCCTATCAGATCCAAAGCATCCTCAGACACAGTTTCTGAGAACAAAAACGCTTCAAGCTCATCCAGTTCCTCATCGGTGAGTGGTGTATTCAGCATCGCATTTTGCATAGGTTCGGGTCCGGCTAATAAAGTGTGAGCCGATTCTATCAGTGAAAGGGCTTTGATCGTAGTGTTAATCTGCCCGAATCTTATAAATCTGGATGACAGTCTGCAATTCATACCGGATAATGCCGGGCATGATAGAAAAGGCGCAACAACTCTTAAAACAAATCTTTGGTTATGACCAGTTTAGGCATCCGCAGCAAGACGTGATTGAGACCTTGCTTGGCGATGGTGATGCACTAGTGGTAATGCCAACTGGGGGCGGAAAATCGCTCTGTTATCAACTGCCGGCACTGATTCGCCCTGGGGTTGCCATCGTCGTATCACCGCTGATTGCGTTGATGCAAGATCAGGTGCAGGCATTGTCCCAATGGGGCATTAGTGCGGGTTATCTGAACTCATCCATGGATTACAGTATGGCGCAGGAGGTGGAGCACCAGCTGCGCAGCGGCACGCTGGATCTGCTCTATGTTGCGCCAGAGCGTTTGCTGCAACCTCGCACCTTGAAAATGCTATCAGAGTGCAAGTTAGCGCTGTTTGCGATCGATGAAGCCCACTGCGTTTCTCAGTGGGGGCATGATTTCCGACCAGAATATTTACAGCTCAGTTACTTGCAAGAGTGTTTTCCCGGTGTGCCTCGCATTGCTTTGACCGCGACCGCCGATGAGCGCACTCGAGATGAGATTTGTGAACGGCTTGGGCTACAGAATGCACGAAAATTTATTCAAGGGTTTGATCGGCCTAATATTCGTTATCGTATCGGCCAAAAGCACCGTGCTAAAGAGCAGTTGCTGAAGTTTCTGAAAGCGGAACATGCCACCGACTCCGGCATTGTGTATTGTCTATCGCGTAAAAAAGTCGAAGACACTGCCCAGTGGCTGCAGGAACAAGGGTTTAATGCTTTGCCTTATCATGCAGGCTTGCATGCTGAGCTACGCCGACATAATCAGCACCGTTTTCTAACTGAAGAAAATATTTTAATGGTGGCGACGGTGGCCTTTGGGATGGGAATTGATAAACCAAATGTGCGCTTCGTCGCCCATCTCGATCTACCAAAAAGTGTTGAAGCCTATTATCAAGAGACCGGGCGGGCGGGGCGTGATGGCCTGCCAGCTGATGCGTGGATGGTCTATGGTTTACAAGATGTAATTTTCTTGCGGCAGATGCTCGAAAGCTCGCAGGCCGATGAGCTACATAAAAGCATTGAGCGGCAAAAACTCGAAGCGATGCTAGGGTTGTGCGAAATTACTAGTTGTCGGCGACAGACGTTATTGACTTACTTTGGTGAGCCGCTGCCGGAGCCCTGTGGTAATTGTGATACCTGTTTGGAGCCAGTGCCTGTTTGGGATGCTACTGAGTCGGCCCGTAAAGCGTTATCGGCCGTATATCGCTGTGGTCAGCGCTTTGGCGTTAACCACGTGATCGAGGTGCTGCTGGGTAAAAGCAGCGATCGAGTGAAAGAGCTTAAACATCATGAGTTAAGCACCTTTGGTATTGGTAAAGAACTGGATCGTAATCAGTGGCGTTCGGTGTTTCGTCAGTTAGTGGCGCGGGGCTATCTCAGTGTGGCGGCGAATAGTCATGGCGTACTCTATTTGACCGATAGTTGTCGGCCCTTGCTGAAGGGACAATTGCAGATTGAGATGCGTCAAGATAAGCGCAAGCAGGAGTCGTTCAGTAAACGTAATGATCCCCAACAAAAGCTCGATGTTGAAGATTATGGTCTGTGGAATGCGCTTAAAACGCTGCGTATGGCGTTGTCGAAAGAGCAGGATGTGCCGCCTTATGTAATCTTTCATGATGCAACCCTCATGGAAATGGTGATGTATCGCCCATTGACGCATCAGCAGATGGGGCGGTTGAACGGTATTGGTGAGCGAAAGCTTGAGCTGTACGGCGAACAGTTTTTAGAACTCATTCGTGAATACCAGACCGAACAGCAGCAGCCGCAAAATAAAGATCTGCAGGTGCAGCAATCTGTTGCCCTGTATCGCTCCGGCATGACGGTTGCGCAAGTTTCGAGGCAGCAGCACCTGTCTGAAAATGTGATCTATAACCACTTGGCAGAGGGGATTGGTTCTGGGGAGTTGGGGCTGACGGATGTGGTAGTGCTAACGGCAGAACAGTTACAGCAAGTGCAAAATGTGATGTGTGAATGTATGGCCTCTTATGGTGTATCTCTGAAGCCTGTCCATGAGGCGTTAGACGGACTTTATGAGTTTGGTGTGCTGCGCTGTATTCGGGCCGATATGGAGCGTCTTGAATCGAATCGTTAATAGGCCTTATCGATCCCGCGTTATGGGGTTTGTTCTTTAGTAGTTTTATTGCTTCAACCTTAATGCCCGGCGGCTCAGAAGTGTTGCTGGGTTATCTTTTGACTCAGCCAGATGCACAGCCTATTCTGTTGCTGCTGGTGGCCAGCTTAGGAAATAGCTTAGGTGGCATCCTAACTTACTTGATGGGGTGGTGGATCAGCCGGCGCTGGTCGGTGCCTGAGCCGCACAAAAGAAACCAGCAGCGAGCATTGGTTGTCATCAAGCGGTTTGGTGTCATCACCTTATTATTTTCATGGTTACCTCTCATTGGTGATCCTCTCTGTCTCGTAGCCGGTTGGCTTCGTTGTCGTCTGTGGCTATCGGTGCTGCTGATTATCATGGGTAAAACGCTACGCTACCTATTAATCGTTTTAGCTATTCACTAATATGATTGGCCAGTGCCCCGAGTGTGCTAAGCGTGTGTATAGGGGTAAATGTCAGCATTAAGAGTGGAGGCACTATGCTGAAATCGTCTCGCTTTCGTTTATTGCGGATTATCCTGCTACTGATTGTGCTGTTTGTTGTTGCAATGAATAGCTGGTTAACAGACATGCGGATACAGGCTTGGGAGCGGCCAGTCTGGGTTGTCTTGTATCCGATTAATGCTGATGGCCGGGCTGATACTCAAGCCTATATCGATGCGCTGCGCGCGGATCATTTTGCCGAGATCAGTACTTTCTTACAGCGAGAGGCGTTGCGTTATCATCTTGCCCAGCAATCGCTTGCTGAGTTTTACCTAGCCCCCGTACTGACGACGCAGCCTCCTCAAATCGAGATTGGGGCTGATATGTTGGATCGCATAATCTGGAGTCTTCATATGCGCTGGTGGTCATGGCGAAATGATAATTGGGTTGGGCCTGAGCCTGATGTCAGAATCTATCTGCGCTATTTCTCACCACAGAAAAACCAACAGTTATCTCATTCCTTAGGGTTGCAGAAAGGTATGATTGGGTTGGTGAATGGTTTTGCCGGTGTCGATTATATGGGTACCAATAATTTTGTGATAACGCATGAGTTGATGCATACCTTTGGTGCATCGGATAAATATAATCTTGACACAAACGAGCCGCTTTACCCTGATGGCTATGCCGATCCGCAGCAGGAACCACTTTTGCCACAAACGCGGGCGGAAGTGATGGCGGGTCGTATAAAGGTTTCTCCGGGTTGGCTATTGATGCCGCAGAGCTTAGAGAGTGTTGTTGTTGGGCCTAAAACAGCCAATGAAATTGGTTGGGCTTCCTTTTAACAATTTTCGCAATAGAAATTGACGGATTTGATACGCGGCAACTGAGCAAATGAGAGAAATACCCATAATAAGATAATGGTTATTCGCTGGGTGAGCATATTAAAGCTAGACTATAACGACTGTATGTGGTTATTCTAGCACGATAAAAACGTTGATAATCAATATGTAAAAATGCTTAACAAGCACAGCTGGCGGTTGATTGGGGCCTTTGTGGTTATTTCAAAGTGGCGAATTTAAACAAGTTTGACACTTTCATGGTTTAACCGGAATGAGTACTAAACCTTTACTTACCGCTATTTCAGCTGATTTTCCTATGTTACTATCGACTAAATTTAAACAAATTGATGCTTGCGCCTGTATATCCTCGAAAGCCATGCTTTTGATGTCACTTGAATGCAACGAAAACATCATATTTTGATGCAAGAGTCTTATTGAATACTCTGAATCAGCAAAATATCTTCTGGGGGGAAGTTATGGAAAATGTAGAAACGACCAAAGGAACAGTGGTTAATGTATCAGGCGAAGTGGTTGTAGTTGATACCAAAGGCGCTGAGCATGCTTTACAACCTGGTGAACAGGTTAGCCCAGGCGATATGCTGATTGTTCGAGCGAACAGTGAAGCAACACTTGATCTGGGTAAAGCGCAACCCGAAACGGTACCTGAAGATACGACCGCTATTCTTGAGGTAGACCCGAATACCGGCGAAATTACACTCGTTTTCCATTCTGTCAGCGCAGAAGCGCTTGACGTTGCTGATATTCAGGCTGCAATTCTTGCGGGCCAGGATCCAACTCAAATACTGGAAGAAACAGCTGCCGGTAATACCCCCCCAACATCGTCCGGCTTCTCTGAATTTCAGGCAGTCGACCGTACCGCTGAAGAGGTTTTAGCGCGCGCAGGATATGATACGGATCCAGAGAATTGGCAGCGTGACCCTTATGTCGATCACGAAGCTGACATCTTTATCCCTCCTTCGCTTTACAGCGTTGCTGATGTCGAAGTTAGTGAAGGTGGCATGATGACCTTCACCGTTACCCGTACTGGTGGTACGGGGGCTGCGACAATTGATTATGCTACCAGCATTGAAACTACTGATAATACTGAAACTGAAGATTTTACGGCCACGAGTGGTACTTTGACTTTTGCTGCCGGCGAAGTGAGTAAAACCTTTACCGTACAGACTACTCAGGATGATGTTTTTGAAGGGCCAGAAAGCTTCAGCGTTAACCTGAGTAATGCCAGTAATGATGGCGAGATTGTTGATGGTACAGCAGTCGGTACTATTGTCGATGATGGCACCGGTCCAGGGCCAAACCCAGACGATGATACAACGAGTTTTAGTGTGGCCGACGCGAGCGTTAGTGAAGGTGGTTTGATGACTTTCACTGTTACTCGTACGGGTGATGCGGCTGAAGATCAGACGGTTAAATTTACTACCAGTATTGAGTCTAACGATAATACTGACACGAATGATTTTACCGCTAATAGTGGTACGTTGATCTTTGCCCCAGGTGAAATGAGCAAAACTTTCACGGTGCAAACCACGGGTGACTTAATAGACGAAGCGGATGAAACCTTCACTGTAACGTTAAGTGATAATTCACCCGGTAGCGCTATTGGTGACGCTACAGCTGTCGGTACTATTGAAGATAACGACGCGCCGACTTTTAGCTTTGTTAACCCTGCTGATGAGTCTCAGAGTGGTATTATCGTACCAGAAGGTCAGGATGCAGTATTCGGGGTGAAAGTGACCGATGCTGCTGCCGGTTCGACTTTAGTTCTGAGTCTTGCTGATGGTACAGCGTTAGATGCCGATTACTTTAATAGTCATTCGCTGACGTCTAATTCAGTTAGTAGTTTTGCTGTTGGTGCACCAGCGACAGGTTACTTTCAGTACAGTACCGATGATGGTGCAACTTGGACTGATATTAGCGGTGCTATTAATGTGCCAGAAGGTGATACTGACCTGCTAGTGCGTACTGATACCATTATCGATTTCATTGATGAGCTAGATGAAACCTTTACCCTGAACGGCACGCTAACGAGTGTTGGGGTTGATTACAGTGATACAGCCGTCGCTACCATTGTCGATGGTGATGTTCCTACTGTCACTTTAGGCGATCCTGCCGACATGACGCAGGGCGGGATCAATGTCTCAGAAGGTGATGACGCGGTGTTTGGTGTAGAGGTGACTCACGCCGGAGCCGGTTCGACCCTGACCCTGAGTCTGGCGGACGGCACGGCCTTGGATGCGGATTACTTCAGCAGCCCAGCGGCGGGTAACTTCCAGTACAGCACCGACGGCGGCACCACCTGGACCGATGTAAGCGGCGCCATCAGCCTGAGCGAAGGCGATAGCAGCCTGCAGGTACGGACCGATACCATTGATGATCTGCTCGACGAAGCGGATGAGACCTTCAGCCTGAACGGTACGTTGACCAGTTTAGGAACGGATTATAGCGCCAGTTCTGAAGCGACTATCGTTGATAATGATGAGCCAGTAGTGACCTTCGGTGATCCTGCCGACATGACACAAAATGGTATTGCTGTACAAGAAGGTGATGATGCCATCTTCGGCGTTGACG